>NZ_JBEZZN010000037.1:0-1209 GCF_040639195.1 Micromonospora sp. NPDC023956 | reverse complement strand
TGTATGACACGAAGTCGTTGTTCACGGATCAGTTGGAGGCGGTGGAGGCGGTCTCCGCGGCGCGGGGGGATGAGTACACGAATCTGGCGTTGTTGACGGATGGGTTGCGGGCGGAGCGGGAGCAGGGCATCACGATCGATGTGGCGTACCGGTACTTCGCGACGCCGCGGCGGAAGTTCATCATCGCCGACACGCCGGGGCATACGCAGTACACGCGGAACATGGTGACGGGTGCGTCGACGGCTGATCTGGCTCTGATTTTGGTGGATGCGCGGAAGGGTTTGGTGGAGCAGTCGCGGCGGCATGCGTTCCTGTGCAGTCTGTTGCGGGTGCCGCATCTGGTGTTGTGTGTGAACAAGATGGATCTGGTGGACTGGTCGCAGGAGGTGTTCGAGCGGATCGCTGACGAGTTCACCGCGTTCGCGGCGAAGTTGGATGTGCCGGATCTGGCGGTGGTGCCGATCTCGGCGTTGCGGGGTGACAACATCGTGACGCGGTCGGAGAACACGCCGTGGTATGAGGGTCCGTCGTTGTTGCATCATCTGGAGCATGTGCATATCGCGTCGGATCGGAATCTGGTGGATGTGCGGTTTCCGGTGCAGTATGTGATTCGTCCGCAGTCGACGACGGTGACGGATTATCGGGGGTATGCGGGGCAGGTCGCTTCGGGTGTGATCAAGCCGGGTGACGAGGTGATGGTGTTGCCGTCGGGGTTCACGTCGCGGGTGGCGGCGGTGGAGACCGCTGACGGGCCGGTCGCGGAGGCGTTCCCGCCGATGTCGGTGACGGTGCGGCTGACCGATGAGATCGATATTTCTCGTGGTGACATGATCTGTCGGCCGAACAACGCCCCGACTGCCACGCAGGACGTGGAGGCGATGATCTGTTGGATGGACGAGACTCGGCCGTTGCAGATCGGTGGCCGGTACACGATCAAGCACACGACTCGTACCGCGCGGGCGATCGTGCGGGGGTTGCACTACCGGCTGGATGTGAACACGTTGCACCGTGACGACACGGCGACGGAACTGAAACTCAACGAGATCGGCCGGGTGCGGCTGCGGACCACGATTCCGTTGTTGGCGGACGAGTATCGCCGTAATCGGACCACGGGTGGGTTCATCGTGATCGACGAGGCCACCAACCGTACCGTCGCCGCCGCCATGATCGTCGAGACCACCTGACCCCACCGGTTCCCGGGGCCCTTCC
>NZ_JBEZZN010000036.1:0-1707 GCF_040639195.1 Micromonospora sp. NPDC023956 | reverse complement strand
ACCACCACCACGTCAGCCGGCACACCCAAACCATGCACACCCTTCGGCCCCGCCCGGAACCCCGTGTACACCTCATCCATCATGAACGGCACGTCGTACCGCGCACACAACGCATACATCCGGCGGTAGTAGTCGAGATCGAAAAACAGCATCTCCGGCGAGACCAGCACCCCGGCGACCTCACCGCCGAAAGCCTCCAGCATCTTCGCCAGAGCCTTCTCGTTGTACCCGAAACCCACCACACCAGTGGTCTGCTGGTACCCGAACGACTCCCCAGCCAGCTGCCACTCGTGCCACCCGTGATACCCACACGACAGGATCAACTCACGACCCGTCGCCGCCCGCGCCAACCGGGCCGCCATCGCCGTGCCCTCGGTACCGGTCTTGTGGAACACCACCTTCTCGGCACACTCGTACCGCTCACACAACCGCTCCGCCAACTCCACCCGCGGCACCGACAACGTCGACGCGAACGCCGTACCGTAATCCTGAATCTGCCGCACGATCGCCTCGATCACCGCCGGATGACGGTAGCCGACGATCACCGCGGCGTCGGCGCCCGTCAGGTCGACGTAACGGTTGCCGGACACGTCCGTCATCCACGCGCCCTCGGCGTGCGCGATCACCGACGGGTAGCGCCCCGAGATGTCGTACTCCTCGGCCGCGGTCGTCCGCCGGGCCCGCTCGATCAAGTCACGGTAGTTCATGTGCCCACCACGCCATTCACGTCGTGGCGGGCCGGCGTCCGTCGGACGCCGGCCCGCCCGGCTCAGCTCAGAGAAATTCGTCCAGCAGTTGGATGTAGGTCAGCTTGTGCTGGTCCACGGTGGTGCCGTACCGCCGGAGGAAGTGCTCGGCGTGCGGCGGCCCGTAGCCCCAGACATCGTCCTGGCCGATGTTGTACATCGCCAGGGCGAGATCCATCCACCGGTCCGAGACGCCGGCCCGGTCGACGTCGAGGATGCCGGCCAGGGTCAGCGTCTCCGGATCGATCAGCACGTTGTCGAGGCAGAAGTCACCGTGGCAGACGACGAGGTCGTCCTCGGCCGGGGGCGTCATCCGGCTCAGCTCCTCCCAGAGCTGCTGCGCCGTCCAGCCCTCGTGCGACGGGTCCACGTCGTCCAGGTCGAGCGCGCCCAGCGCCATCGAGGAACCGGCCTGGTGGATCAGGTCGGCCAGCCGCCGCTCGAACGGACACTCCTCCACCGGAAGCGCGTGCATCGTACGCGCGACGTCGGCGACGACGTCGATCACGCGCCACCGTTCCTCCGGCTTCCAGTGCCGGGCGGCGGGCCGCCCAGGCAGCGTCCTGGTGACCACCCACTCCAGTTCGTCGTTGGCGCCCTGTGCCACCACCTCCGGGACGGGTAGTCCCTGGCCAGCCAGCCAACGGAGCCGTTCGGCCTCCCTGGCCGGGTTGAACCGGTGGTCGTCGGGGTGCCTGGGTGGCGTGGTCTTCACGTAGAAGGAGGGCCCCTCCCCCACGCGGTAGACCGTCGCACCGGACGAACGCTCGCCCAGACACTCCCACGGGTCGTCCTTGTCACCCCAGCCAGCCACCGGTATCGGTGCTGCAGCCATTGTCACCGGCCCTGTCGATCCCCGGCCCGGGTCAGTTCTGTTCGGGGATGAGGACGGGCTTGATGCTCCGGTCCCGACTCACGACCTGCTCGATCGTCGCGTCGATCAACGCGTTCGTCCGCTCGT
>NZ_JBEZZN010000035.1:0-5120 GCF_040639195.1 Micromonospora sp. NPDC023956 | reverse complement strand
AGTTTGGCGGGTGAGCCGTTGCGGGGGGAGTTGGTGCGGGGGTTGCGTCGGGTGGCGCCGGGGGCGCGGGTGTTCAACCTCTACGGCCCCACCGAATCCACCACGTACGCCACCGGCTGCGAGGTCACCGACCCGGACGCGATCACCATCGGCCGGCCCATCACCGGCACCGAACTCATGATCGTGGACGACCGGCTGCGGCCGGTGCCGCCCGGCGAGATCGGCGAGATCTGTCTGGCGGGTGCCGGCCTGGCGCGCGGTTACCTCAATCGGCCGGGGTTGACGGCGGAGCGGTTCGTGCCGAATCCGTTCGGTGCGGCGGGTTCCCGGATGTACCGGACCGGCGACCTGGGGAGGTTTCTCTCCTCGGGTGAGGTGGAGTTCCACGGTCGGATGGACTTCCAGGTGAAGGTGCGCGGTTTCCGGGTGGAGCTGGGGGAGGTGGAGGCGGCGCTGCTCGGGTGCACGGGGGTGTCGGATGCGGTGGTGACGGCGGTACGGCACGGCGCGGAGGCCGATCCCCGGCTGGTGGCGTACGTGGTCGGAGAGGCTGCCGAGGAGGAGGGCATCCGCCGGCGGCTGGCGGCCGAACTACCGCACTTCATGATCCCCTCGGCCTTCGTCTTCCTCGACGCCCTCCCCCTGACGCCGACCGGCAAGATCGACCGCAACGCGCTGCCCCCCGTCGCCCCCGAACCGGCCGAACCCGACCCGGTCGCGGCGCTTCCCGCCGCCGACGTGACGGCGCGTCAGGCCGGGCTCTGCCGGCTCGCCGCCCGGGTGCTGCACCACGCCCGGGTCGACCCCGACGACGACTTCTACGCGCTCGGCGGCAACTCGCTCTCCGCCGCCGAACTGGCCGCAGCGGTCCGGGCCGAACTGGGTGCGGAACTTCGGGTCGACGACATCCTGCGCCATCCCACCCCCGCCGGCTGGGCGGCCCGCCTCGACTTCCGGGGCCACACGCGCCCCCCGGTCGGCCCGCTGCCCCGCCCGACGCCGCTGCCCGCCTCGTACGCGCAGCAGAACCTCTGGCTCGTCGACCAGTTGGAGGGGCCGAGCCCCCGCTACAACGAGCCGTTCGCGCTACGGCTGCGCGGCCCGCTCGACGTGGCCGCGCTGCGGGCGGCCCTGACCGCGGTGGTGGCCCGGCACGAGGCCCTCCGCACGGTGCTGGAACTCGCGGACGACGTCGTGGTCCAGCGGATCGTCCCCGCCGACCGGGTCGACCTGCCCTGCCCGGTCGTCGAGGTGACCGGGGCCGACCTGCCCGCCGCCCTGCGCGACGCCGTCGGGCGGACCTTCGACCTCGCCCGGGACCTGCCCGTCCGGGCCGGGCTGTTCCGGCTGGTCGACGGTGCCGGACCGGTCGACACGCACGTCCTGCTCGTGGTCGTCCACCACGTCGCCTGCGACGGCTCCTCGGCTGCCCCGTTCTGGCGGGACCTCGCCGCCGCCTACGACACGCCGTCCGCCCTGCCACCCGCACCGCCCGTCCAGTACGCCGACTTCGCCCTCTGGCAGCGCGACCTGCTGCACCCGGACCGGGACCGGCACGACCTCGTCCGGCGGCAGTCCCGGTTCTGGTCGACCGCGCTCGCCGGGATGCCGGAACTGATCGGGCTGCCCACCGACCGGCCGCGCACGACGCACCGCACCGCCACCGGTGCGGCCGTCCCGCTGCGGGTGCCCCGGTCCCTGCACCTCGGGCTGGCCGCGCTGGCCCGGGCGCACCGGGCCACCGTCTTCACCGTCGTGCACGCCGCTCTCACCGCCCTGCTCGCCCGGCGGGGGGCCGGACCGGACGTGGTCGTCGGGGCTGTCGTCTCCGGCCGGGTCGATCCGGCCCTCGACGACCTGGTCGGCTTCTTCGCCAACACGGTGGTGCTCCGCGTCGACGCCGGCGGTGACCCGACCTTCCTCCGACTGCTGGAGCGGGCGAAGGAGACCGGACTCGCCGCGCTGGCGAACCAGGACCTGCCGTTCGAGCGGGTCGTCGAGCTGGTCAACCCCACGCGGACGTTCGCGTACTCGCCGTTGGTGCAGGTGATGCTCGCCTTCCAGGTGCGGCCGGTCCGGCCACCGGCGTTGCCCGGACTGGAGACGTCGTTCGAGCCGGTCGACACCGGGCTCACCCAGTTCGACCTCTGCTTCCAGGTGGTCGAGCAGGTCGACGCCGACGACGCACCCGGCGGGATCACCGGATCCGTCAGCTTCGCCACCGACATCCTCGACCGGACGACCGTCGTCGACCTGGTCGACGACCTGCTGGGCATCCTCGCCTCCGTGGTCGAGCGGCCGGACACCCGGATCTCCGCGCCGGAGCTGGCGTCGGCTCCGGCGTCCGCCTGACCCGGGAGGTCAGTGGCCGTGCCCCAGGAAGTCCCGTACCTCCGCCATGACCGCCCCGCCCGCGCGGGCCGGGAAGAAGTGGTCGCCGTCGAGTTCGCGTACCCGGACCGCCGCCCGCGTCCAGCGCCGCCACCGGTCGCAGTGCACCCCGGTCACCGACTCGTCCGCCCGGCCGTGCAGGGCCAGGAGGGGAACCTCGAGGCGGTCCGCCTCGGTCCACTCCCGTCGGCAGGAGACGGCCACGGCGAGGTCGGCCCGGACGGCCGGCAGGAACGCCGCCAGGGCGCCGGGATCGGTCGCCCACTCGGCCGGGATGCCGCCGTGCTCCCGCATTCCGGCGACGAGGTCCTCGTCGCTGGCGGTGAGGATGTCGGGATCGATGAGGTCCGGTGGTACGGCCGCCGCGGCGACCAGCAGCGCCAACCGGTCCGCCGGCAGCCGGCGGGCCACCTCGGCGGCGATCAGCGCACCGCCGCTGTGGCCGACCAGGACGCACCGCCGGTCGGCGTACCCGGAGGTGATCTCGTCGGCGAGCCGGTCGGCGAGCGGTTCGACCCGCGTGTACGGCACCTCGCCGAGCAGTTCCTCCCGGCCCGGCAGGTGGACCGCCACCACCTCGACCCCGCCGGGAGCCTGCCGCTCCCAGGAGCCGAAGGCACGGGGGCCGACTCCGGCTCCGGGGATCACGATCAGCACCGGGTCGGCACCGGGCGGGGTCAGCGGACGCAGCCGGAGCCGCCCGGGGCGCCCCGTCGCGGCCGGCCGGTCCGGGCCGGTGCGGATCCGCTGAAGGATCGCGGTGCGATGGGCGCGGACCCGGTCCAGGACCTCCGGGGTCAGCACCGAGCGCGGGGCGTCGTAGCGGATCCGGCCGTCCTCCTCCCAGAGCGTCACCCCCATTCGGCGAAGCTCACCGAGTAGTTCGTCGACCACCATTGTTCCGTCCCCCGTTCCGGTTCCGACAAATTGTTCCGCCATGGGTCACGACCCCGGCGGCCGGGCGCTCAGTGTGCCATTCCCGGGCGGTCGACGCGACCGTTCGCCGCCGACGTATTCCGGTACCAGACGAGTCAGTGAGGATTTCCCGCCATGAATGACCTGAACCAGCTTCTGGGCACGCTCCGCGCCGACGGCGTGCGGTTGTGGGTGCACCAGGGGCGGCTGCGCTACACGGCGTCGCGTCCGCTCGCCCCGGAGATGCTCGACACCCTGCGACGGTTCCGCACGGAGGTGGTGACGCTGCTCGAGCGGGAACGGCCGACCCGGGAGACCCCGCTGGCCGACTGGCCCCGGCCCGAGCGGATCCCGCTGTCGTTGGGACAGGGCGGGATGTGGTTCATCGGCCAGCTCGACGACCGACCGGCCACCTACAACGTGACCACGGTGCTGCGCCTGGAAGGGGCGCTGGACGTGGCGGCGCTGCGGCGGGCGGTGCGGGAACTGTCGTGCCGGCACGAGTCGCTGCGCACCACCTTCCCCACGGTGGACGGCGTCGGGGTGCAGGTGGTGGGGGAGGCGACGGACCTCACGGTGACCGACCTGTCCGGCCGGTCGGAGCGGGAGCGGGCGGCCCGGCTGTCGGCGCTGATCCGCGAGCACCACGGACGGGCCTTCGCCCTGGCCACCGGCCCGCTGTTCCTGACCGAGCTGGTCCGGCTCACCGGGCGGGAGCACGTCCTGGTGGTCAACGCCCACCACATCGTCGTGGACGGACCCTCGACCGGCATCCTCTTCGAGGAACTCGACGCCCTGTACGCGGCCTTCGCCCGGGGCGGGGAGTCACCCCTGCCGCCGCCGGTGGCCCAGTACGCCGACTACACGCTCTGGCAGCGGGCCTGGCTCCAGGGGGACGAGCTCGATCGTCAGCTGGCGTACTGGCGGTCCCGGTTGGCCGGCGCGGCCGGCAGCCTGAACCTGCCGACGGACTTCCCCCGCCCGGCGGTCGGCACCTCGGCCGGGGCGATGGTGGAGTTCACCGTTCCCGCCCCGGTGGTCGACGGCCTCGACGGCCTCGCCCGCACCCACTCCGCGACCCTGTTCACCGTGCTGCTCGCCGGCTTCCAGGCGTTGCTGTCACGGTGGGCGCGCCAGGAGGACGTGAGCGTGGGGCTGCCGGTCGACTCGCGTGGGCACCGGGACGCCGAGCGGCTCGTCGGGTACTTCGTCAACACCGTCGTGCTCCGTTCCGTGGTGCAGCGGCAGGCCACCTTCGCCAACCTCGTCGACCTGGTACGGGACGGCCTGGCCGCCGACTACGAGCACCGGGACGTGCCGTTCGACCGGGTGGTGGCGGACCTGGCCCCGGATCGCAGCCTCGGTCGTCACCCGCTGTTCCAGGTGATGTTCGCCTACCTCGGCCCGTCCGGCACGAAGCTGGGCGACCTGCGGGTCACCACCGTGCCGGCGGAGGAGCTGACGGCCAAGTTCGACCTGACGCTCTGGGTCACCCGTCCCGAGCCGGGGCAGGCGGCGCGGGCGGGGTTCGAGTACGCCCGTGACCTCTTCCGGCCGGAGACGGTACAGCGGCTGGCGGCCAGCTTCGTCGCGCTGCTGGAGGGCGCGGTCGGACAGCCGGGGCGCCGGGTGGCCGACCTGCCGCTGCTCTCCTCGTTCGACCTGGTGGAGATGGTCCGGCGGCGGTCCGCGCCACCGGCGGACAGCTGGTCCGGTCGGTTGTTGCATGGGTTGTTTGAGGAGCAGGTGCGGCGGGTGCCGGGTGCGGTGGCGGTGCGGGTGGGTGGGGTTGAGGTGTCGTATGGGGAGTTGGA
>NZ_JBEZZN010000034.1:0-5340 GCF_040639195.1 Micromonospora sp. NPDC023956 | reverse complement strand
AAAGAAGTCCGGCGGTGTCCTACTCTCCCACACCCTCACGAGTGCAGTACCATCGGCGCTGGAGGGCTTAGCTTCCGGGTTCGGAATGTGACCGGGCGTTTCCCCTCCGCCATGACCGCCGTAACACTATCGACATATCAAACAACCGGGTCAGGTTGTTCGTTAGCCGTGAATCACACAGTGGACGCGAAACAGCAAGAATGTAGTCAAGTCCTCGGCCTATTAGTACCGGTCAACTGAACCCGTTACCGGGCTTACATTTCCGGCCTATCAACCCAGTCGTCTAGCTGGGGGCCTTACCCATCCGAAGATGGTGGGATACCTCATCTTGAAGCGAGCTTCCCGCTTAGATGCTTTCAGCGGTTATCCCTTCCGAACGTAGCTAACCAGCCGTGCCCTTGGCAGGACAACTGGCACACCAGAGGTTCGTCCGTCCCGGTCCTCTCGTACTAGGGACAGCCCTTCTCAAGTATCCTACGCGCACGGCGGATAGGGACCGAACTGTCTCACGACGTTCTAAACCCAGCTCGCGTACCGCTTTAATGGGCGAACAGCCCAACCCTTGGGACCTGCTACAGCCCCAGGATGCGACGAGCCGACATCGAGGTGCCAAACCATCCCGTCGATATGGACTCTTGGGGAAGATCAGCCTGTTATCCCCGGGGTACCTTTTATCCGTTGAGCGACACCGCTTCCACTCGCAAGTGCCGGATCACTAGTCCCGACTTTCGTCCCTGCTCGACCTGTCAGTCTCACAGTCAAGCTCCCTTGTGTACTTGCACTCAACACCTGATTGCCAACCAGGCTGAGGGAACCTTTGGGCGCCTCCGTTACCTTTTAGGAGGCAACCGCCCCAGTTAAACTACCCACCAGACACTGTCCCTGAACCGGATAACGGTCCGAAGTTAGATACCCAAATCAACCAGAGTGGTATTTCAAGATTGCCTCCACCCGTACTGGCGTACGGACTTCACCGGCTCCCACCTATCCTACACAAGCTAATTCGGATACCAATGTCAAGCTATAGTAAAGGTCCCGGGGTCTTTCCGTCCTGCCGCGCGTAACGAGCATCTTTACTCGTACTGCAATTTCGCCGGGCCTGTGGTTGAGACAGTGGGGAAGTCGTTACGCCATTCGTGCAGGTCGGAACTTACCCGACAAGGAATTTCGCTACCTTAGGATGGTTATAGTTACCACCGCCGTTTACTGGCGCTTAAGTTCTCCGCTTCGCCCCGAAGAGCTAACAGGTCCCCTTAACGTTCCAGCACCGGGCAGGCGTCAGTCCATATACATCGAATTACTTCTTCGCATGGACCTGTGTTTTTAGTAAACAGTCGCTTCCCCCTGCTCTCTGCGGCCATACAACGCTCCACCCGCGCGGGGCTTCACGTCTCCGGCCCCCCTTCTCCCTAAGTTACGGGGGCAATTTGCCGAGTTCCTTAACCACAGTTCGCCCGATCGCCTCGGTATTCTCTACCTGACCACCTGTGTCGGTTTGGGGTACGGGCCGCTAAGAACTCGCTAGAGGCTTTTCTCGGCAGCATAGGATCACTGACTTCACCTGAATCGGCTCGGCATCACGTCTCAGCCCTGTGCACCACGGATTTGCCTATGGTACGGCCTACACGCTTACCCCGGCACAACCACCGGCCGGGCTCAGCTACCTTCCTGCGTCACCCCATCGCTTGACTACTACCCGCCAGGTTCCCATGCTCCCCAACATTGGTCCGAAGACCGCCGCCAGTTCGGATGGTTAGCACAACGAGGTTCATCAGGGACGCTCTTTCGCGGGTACGGGAATATCAACCCGTTGTCCATCGACTACGCCTCTCGGCCTCGCCTTAGGTCCCGACTCACCCAGGGCGGATTAGCCTGGCCCTGGAACCCTTGGTCATCCGGCGGAAGGGTTTCTCACCCTTCTTTCGCTACTCATGCCTGCATTCTCACTCGTGCCGCGTCCACACCTCGATCACTCGGATGCTTCACCCCCGGCACGACGCTCCCCTACCCATCCACACACCTGCACCAGACATCAAGGCCTGGCGAAGTAAAAATGTGAATGCCACAGCTTCGGCGGTGTGCTTGAGCCCCGCTACATTGTCGGCGCGGAACCACTTGACCAGTGAGCTATTACGCACTCTTTAAAGGGTGGCTGCTTCTAAGCCAACCTCCTGGTTGTCTATGCGACCCCACATCCTTTTCCACTTAGCACACGCTTAGGGGCCTTAGCTGGTGATCTGGGCTGTTTCCCTCTCGACTACGAAGCTTATCCCCCGCAGTCTCACTGCCGCGCTCTCACTTACCGGCATTCGGAGTTTGGCTGATTTCGGTAAGCTTGTGGGCCCCCTAGACCATCCAGTGCTCTACCTCCGGCAAGAAACACGCGACGCTGCACCTAAATGCATTTCGGGGAGAACCAGCTATCACGGAGTTTGATTGGCCTTTCACCCCTAACCACAGGTCATCCCCCAACTTTTCAACGTTGGTGGGTTCGGCCCTCCACGCGGTCTTACCCGCGCTTCAGCCTGCCCATGGCTAGATCACTCCGCTTCGGGTCTAGAGCATGCGACTAAAAACGCCCTATTCAGACTCGCTTTCGCTACGGCTCCCCCACACGGGTTAACCTCGCCACATGCCACTAACTCGCAGGCTCATTCTTCAAAAGGCACGCCGTCACCCCGTAAGGCTCCGACGGATTGTAGGCGAACGGTTTCAGGTACTATTTCACTCCCCTCCCGGGGTACTTTTCACCATTCCCTCACGGTACTTGTCCGCTATCGGTCACCAGGAAGTATTTAGGCTTACCAGGTGGTCCTGGCAGATTCACGGCAGATTTCAGGAGTCCGCCGCTACTCGGGAACACCCACAGAAGACCAGCCACTTTCACCTACCGGACTTTCACCGCCTACGGTCAGCCATTCCAGACTGTTCGGCTAGCAACTGGTTTTATAACTCCTCACACGAGTGTCAGCTCATGTAGCAGGGTCCCACAACCCCGACCACGCAACCCCTGACAGGTATCACACGCAGCCGGTTTAGCCTCAATCCGCTTTCGCTCGCCACTACTCACGGAATCACTATTTGTTTTCTCTTCCTACGGGTACTGAGATGTTTCACTTCCCCGCGTTCCCCCCATACACCCTATGTGTTCAGGTGCAGGTGACATCACATGACTGATGCCAGGTTTCCCCATTCGGACACCCTGGGATCACAGCTTGGTTGACAGCTCCCCCAGGCCTATCGCGGCCTCCCACGTCCTTCATCGGCTCCTGGTGCCAAGGCATTCACCGTTCGCCCTTGACAACTTGACCACAAAGATGCTCGCGTCCACTGTGCAATTCTCAACCAACGACCAACCCACAACCCACAAAGTGCGACACCAAACCCGGTAACCACCGGCGGTATGCCACACCAGGCCATGCCTGGCAGCTTTCGCCTAAAGAAACCAACCACACAGGGTTGTTCCTTCAGGACTCAACAGGGTGCCATCCGCTCTCCACCAGCCGCACCACAACCCCCGTTCCTGCACCCCCCGAAGAGAGCGTGTACTAGAAGATTCCGGCCGTTGCCAGGAGAAAACTCACCAGTGTCTCCGCCATCGAGCACCCCGACCCAACATTCGTAGGCCGCGGGCTCCTTGCCACCTTTCGGTGGAAGGTGCTCCTTAGAAAGGAGGTGATCCAGCCGCACCTTCCGGTACGGCTACCTTGTTACGACTTCGTCCCAATCGCCAGCCCCACCTTCGACGGCTCCCTCCACAAGGGTTGGGCCACCGGCTTCGGGTGTTGCCGACTTTCGTGACGTGACGGGCGGTGTGTACAAGGCCCGGGAACGTATTCACCGCAGCGTTGCTGATCTGCGATTACTAGCGACTCCGACTTCACGGGGTCGAGTTGCAGACCCCGATCCGAACTGAGACCGGCTTTTTGGGATTCGCTCCACCTTACGGTATCGCAGCCCATTGTACCGGCCATTGTAGCATGCGTGAAGCCCTGGACATAAGGGGCATGATGACTTGACGTCATCCCCACCTTCCTCCGAGTTGACCCCGGCAGTCTTCGATGAGTCCCCGCCATAACGCGCTGGCAACATCGAACGAGGGTTGCGCTCGTTGCGGGACTTAACCCAACATCTCACGACACGAGCTGACGACAGCCATGCACCACCTGTGACCGCCCCCGAAGGACCCGACATCTCTGCCGGTTTTGCGGCCATGTCAAACCCAGGTAAGGTTCTTCGCGTTGCATCGAATTAATCCGCATGCTCCGCCGCTTGTGCGGGCCCCCGTCAATTCCTTTGAGTTTTAGCCTTGCGGCCGTACTCCCCAGGCGGGGCGCTTAATGCGTTAGCTGCGGCACAGAGAACCGGAGAGGCTCCCCACACCTAGCGCCCAACGTTTACAGCGTGGACTACCAGGGTATCTAATCCTGTTCGCTCCCCACGCTTTCGCTCCTCAGCGTCAGTATCGGCCCAGAGACCCGCCTTCGCCACCGGTGTTCCTCCTGATATCTGCGCATTTCACCGCTACACCAGGAATTCCAGTCTCCCCTACCGAACTCTAGCCTGCCCGTATCGACTGCAGGCCCGCAGTTGAGCTGCGGGTTTTCACAGTCGACGCGACAAGCCGCCTACGAGCTCTTTACGCCCAATAAATCCGGACAACGCTCGCGCCCTACGTCTTACCGCGGCTGCTGGCACGTAGTTGGCCGGCGCTTCTTCTGCAGGTACCGTCACTTACGCTTCGTCCCTGCTGAAAGAGGTTTACAACCCGAAGGCCGTCATCCCTCACGCGGCGTCGCTGCATCAGGCTTCCGCCCATTGTGCAATATTCCCCACTGCTGCCTCCCGTAGGAGTCTGGGCCGTGTCTCAGTCCCAGTGTGGCCGGTCGCCCTCTCAGGCCGGCTACCCGTCGTCGCCTTGGTAGGCCATCACCCCACCAACAAGCTGATAGGCCGCGAGCCCATCCCAGGCCGAAAAACTTTCCACCAACAGTCATGCGACCGCAGGTCATATTCGGTATTAGCCCCGGTTTCCCGGGGTTATCCCAAAGCCTAGGGCAGGTTGCTCACGTGTTACTCACCCGTTCGCCGCTCGAGTACCCCGAAGGGCCTTTCCGCTCGACTTGCATGTGTTAAGCACGCCGCCAGCGTTCGTCCTGAGCCAGGATCAAACTCTCCAACAAAAACTTGTTGAACAATCGTCCCGGCAACAAAAAGTGTTGCCAAAGGAATCCCCACCAGCCAGACCCGAAGGCCCAACCAGCACGGGGTATAACTTAATTGGCACTGGCTTATCAAGCACCCTGTTGAGTTCTCAAAGAACAACCACACACCATCCGG
>NZ_JBEZZN010000033.1:0-10638 GCF_040639195.1 Micromonospora sp. NPDC023956 | reverse complement strand
CATGACCATCGCCACCCGCACCGGCCACCTCACCGCCGAACTACACCAACTCGCCCGCCCCATCCACATCGCCCACCAAGGACGCGTCCACACCCTCCCGCCCCTCCTCGACCAACTCCGCGACGCCTGCACCCCACCCAGCGGCACACCCACCGGCAGCACCCGCACCGCACCCGGCAGCCGCCCACCCATCCGCGTCAACGCCGTAGACGCCCTCAGCGCCATCACCGTCGGCATCTCCATCTGCCACGGCCGCCTCAACCTGCCCAGCCCACCCCGCAACGTCGACTGGCAGAAAGGCGTCCTGGCACTCATGGCCGAACGGGCACACGACCTCACGCCGCAGCTCGCCGACTGGCTCACCCTCGAAGTCCACGACTGGTGGCGCACCGCCGCCCTCCACACCGGCTGGACCCCCACCCAACTCCGCAGACTCCAGTGATGTCCGAAATGCACACCCAGTTCGAAATGTGCTAAGGTCCCGCCATCGGCGGTCTACCCACCTACGCAGTGGGCACCGCACTCACAGCCCGGCCGAGCGCTCAGCGCCGCCGGGCTGTCGTGCGTCCAGGTGCAGGGCGCGAGGGGGACGCGGGCAGGTCGACTGTGGCGGAGGCCTGCCCGCACACCCGCCACGCAGGGAGGTGAACCGGTGCCCGAACACCAGATCAACCCCAACGTCCCCGGCCGCGGCCAACTCGTTTCCCAGATCAACGCCGAACTCAAAGCCATCTGGCAGCGCATCAACGAGAACGCCACCGCCTTCACCCAGATGGCCGCCACCGTCGAACGCCTCGCCCGCGTCACCATCACCTCTGGACAGGCACCGGTCCCCGCCATGGCACTACCCGGCACCCAGTCAGTCACCGTCAACCTCAAGAACGCCATGCCCGACGACGCGTACAGCGCCACCGCGACCCTCGCCGGCGGCGTCAACCTTCTCTCCGCCCTCACCGTCGTCGGCATCACCGCCCAGACGGCGACCACCGTGACCGTGCAGGTTCGCTGCACCGGGGTCCTCTCGGCCGGCGCCATCGTCGCTGTCCACGCCGTCAGGCACTCCTGATGCGCCGGGCACTCAAGGTCTGCTCACAGCCCGGCTGCCCCGACCTCACCGACACCGGCCGCTGCACCGACCACCGGCGGCAGGCAGAGCAGGCCCGCGGCACCAGCAGCCAGCGGGGCTACGGCAGCCGGTGGGCACGACGCAGAGCCGACTACCTGCGACGGAACCCCACCTGCGCGCTGGACGGCGAGCGCGCCACCGTCGCCGACCACTGGCCCGTCAGTCGCCGCGACCTCGTCGCCCAAGGCGTCACCGACCCGGACGCCGACCACCGGCTCCGCCCACTGTGCGCCCCATGCCACGGGCGCCAGACCGCCGAGCACCAGCCAGGCGGCTTCAACGCCCGCTGAAGGGAGCGTGACCCGCATGGCGACGATGGCCGGAGCGATCCTCGCCGACCTTCCCGACCCGGCCACCGTGCAGCTCTGGGCCGACGCCGAACGCATCGCGCACGAACTCCACGAAGCACAGCGGCGCATCATCCTCGACCGGCGGCTCCTGCCCGACATGCTCGCCTGGGAGCGGCTGCCACGTCCCACCCAGAACGCCCGGATCGCCGCCGTGGTCGAACTCCTCGAACGCGACATCATCGCCGGACCGGAGCCCACGTGAGCAGCCGAACCCCCGAACAGATCGCCGCCGACGACGCCCTCACCGCCGCCATCGAACAAGCACTGGCCGCGTACGGCGACGGTGTCCCATCCGTGCTCAGCGAGTACGTCGTCATCACCGCGCAGCACCGCTTCGACGACGACGGCGACAGCCTCACCGCCATCGGATGCTTCAGCCGAGACAGCGACGTACCCCTACACCGCATGCTCGGCCTCGTCGAGTACGCCTCCACCCGCCTCCGCAAGCGAGCAGCCGAAGACGACGAAGCCTGACCGTCACCACCTGAACCGAAGACCCCTGCGGCTGATCACCGCAGGCAGGAAGCCCCAAGTCTCCCGGCTTGGGGCTTCCGCATATCCGGGAGGAAGTCATGCGCACCCGAGCCGACTCGCCCACCAAGACATGCACTCAGCCCGGTTGTCCGAATGCCCTGCGCGCCCGAGGTCTCTGCTCCACCCACTACAACCAGCTCCACCAGCCCAACCGGCACGCCACCCACACGGTGCCGTGCACCGTCTGCGGCGCGCAGATCCAACGCACCACCAGGACGAAGCACCGACCGGCGTGCTCGGTCACCTGCCGGACGCTGCTCCAACACGGTGCGAGCCGCAGCACCAGCGGCGGGTACGACTGGGCGCGAGATGCAGCGGCGCGTGCCCGAGCGGCGGGGGCGACGGTCATCGAGATGTTCGACCGCAGCGACGTGTTCGTTCGCGACCAGTGGACCTGTCAGATCTGCGGCCTGCCGACCGACGTGACGGCGTCACCGTTCGACCCGGCCAGCCCGACCGTCGACCACGTCGTGCCGCTGTCGAAGGGCGGCGAGCACACGCTCGCGAACACCCAGTGCAGTCATCTCGGGTGTAACTCTTCGAAGTCGGATCACGCAGCGTGACCAGGGGTGGGGGCCGGCCCCCGAGCCGGTGAGCAGGTAAGACCGCCGGGAAGGTGGCTCGCTGTCCAGACCCCTGAGATGCCCCGAGGAGGTGACTCAACGTGACTGCCGTACCGCTCGGGTTGGGTTCCGGAGGCCGGGAGCTGTGGACTGCGATCGCCGACGACTACGAGCTGGACCCCACGCAGAAGGTGCAGCTTCTGGAGGCGTGCCGGGCGAAGGACCGTCTCGACAAGCTCGACGGGCTGCTGCGGGGTGATGTGAGCGTCTGGGCGCGGCTGACGCACCGGCTTCAGACCGACGACTACGAGCTGAAGATCGATGCGGCGCTGACGCAGGCGAACGCGACGGCGAACCTGATGAAGCAGCTCCTCGCGGCGTTGCGGCTGCCGGATCCGAAGACGGGGAAGCGTCCGCAGTACCGGGGACCGCGGGGCGCTCAGGCACCGTCGGTGCCGGGCGGCCGGAAGGCGGGCACGGTGACGAACCTGCGTGACCGGCTGCGAGATTCCGGCTGATGCCGTGGGATCCGGAGCGGGCCGACGACCCGCTGAACCTGGGGTTCCCGACGCTCGGCTACGACGTCGCGGCGTGGATCGAGACGTACTGCTGCCACGGCCCGGGGGACGTCGTCGGTGCGCCGGTCGAGTTCCACCGGGACACCGAGTTCCTGCGGTTTCTCTGCCACGCCTACCGCCTGGGCCCGGTGACGGGCCGGCGTGTGTACGACGAGGCGGTGCTGTCCCGTCCGAAGGGTCGGGCGAAGTCGGAGTTGGCCGGCTGGGTGGGGGTCGCCGAGGCCCTTGGTGAGGTGCGTTTCGACGGTTGGGATGCCTACGGGCAGCCGGTGGGCCGTCCGGTGCGAAGCCCGCTGCTGAAGTGCCTGGCCACGGAGGAGTCGCAGGCCGGGAACACGTTCGAG
Organism: Micromonospora sp. NPDC023956; assembly: GCF_040639195.1. Taxonomy (NCBI): domain Bacteria; kingdom Bacillati; phylum Actinomycetota; class Actinomycetes; order Micromonosporales; family Micromonosporaceae; genus Micromonospora; species Micromonospora sp. NPDC023956. The sequence continues at coordinate 7,143 of NZ_JBEZZN010000033.1, read as the reverse complement.
AACATCGCGTTCATCTGCGGCGAGTGGGGCAAGGACACTCACCCGGAGGTCTACGAGGGCATCTCGGGGGCGAGGAACTACCAGTCCGCGACGGCGCTGTACTTGCCGCACGGCGGTGAGATCCGGGCGTGCACGTCAGGGTCGGCGTCGAAGGACGGCGGCAAGGAGACGTGGGTGTGCGCGGACGAGACGCACCTGTACGTGCTGCGCGAGCTGAAGTCGATGTACGGCACGGTGTCGCGGAACCTGGGCAAGCGGGACCAGCCGTGGCTGATGCAGACGTCGACGGCGTACCGGCCGGGCGAGCAGTCGGTGTTCGAGGACACCCTGACCGCGTGGCGCAAGGGGGAACTGTCGTCGTCGGTGCTGATGGACCACCGGGAGGCGAAGGGGCGCATCGACCTGGACGACGAGGCGCACACCAAGGCGCAGTTGCGGCAGGTGTACGGCGCGGCGGCGGGATGGATGGACCTGGACCGGGTCTACCGGAACATGCGGGATCCGCGGATCTGCCGGGACGAGGCGGAGGCGGCCCGCTACTACCTGAACCGGCCGCTGTCGACGAGGGACGCCTGGATTCCGCTGGACGTGGTGGAGCGGCAGGCCCGACCGGATCCGGTGGCCTCCGGTGAGGCGATCGCGTTGGGCTTCGACGGGTCGCTGCGGGACGACGCGACGGTGCTGATCGCCTCGCGGATGTCGGACGGGTTCCTGTTTCCGGTGGGGATCTGGGCGAAGCCGGCCGGCCCGGAGGGCAACTGGTGGGAGGTTCCCCGCTCGGACGTGCTGGCGGCGGTCCGGGAGGCGTTCGCCCGGTACGAGGTGTCGCGGCTGTACGCCGACCCGCACGAGTGGCGCTCGGACATCGATTCGCTGGCCGAGGACCTGGGCCCGGAGCGGGTGGTCTCGTGGGAGACCCGCCGGGACGTGCCGATGGCCGCCGCGCTGGATCGGCTGCGTACGGACCTGGTGAACGGTTCGGTGTGGCATTCCGGGGACCCGGTGCTGGTGGAGCACTTCGGTAACGCGTACGTGCGCCGCAAGGGCGGGCACCGGCTGGTCCGCAAGGAACACGACCAGTCCAACCGAAAGATCGACAGCGTGGTGGGTGCCGCGCTGGCGTACGAGGCCCGCGCCGACGCCCTCACTGCCGGCTGGTCCGCGGAGCCCGAGGACAACCGCGTGATCGTGTTCCGCTGATCGGAAGGAGTGGTTCGTGGCGCTGACCGATGACGAGCGGACCATCCTCGGCCGGCTGGAGCTGAAACTGCTGCGTACGCAGCGCCGTAACCTGCGGTTGGACGCCTACTACAACGGTGAGCAGCGCTTGGAGCAGCTCGGGCTGGCGGTGCCGCCGGAGCTGGCCCGGTTCCTGACGATCGTGGCGTGGCCGGGCACGTACGCGGACGCGATCGAGGAGCGTGTCGACCTGGAGGGGTTCCGGCTTCCGGGCGCATCGGGAGCCGACGCCGACTTGTGGCGGATCTGGCAGGCCAACAGCTTGGACGAGGAGTCCCAGCTCGCCCACCTCGACGCTTTGGTGCTCGGCCGGTCGTTCATCGTGGTCGGCTCCGGCGACGACACCCCGGACGCCCCGTCGCCTGCCGACGGTGACGGGGACCGGGATCCGGCGGTGCCGTTGGTGACGGTCGAGTCGTCGAACGAGGTCACGGTCGAGTTGGACCCGCGTACCCGCCGGGTGGTGGCTGCGGCGAAGGTCTACCAGGACGGTCCGGCCCGCCGGGCGACGCTGTACCTGCCGGACCGGACGGTGTGGGTGGAGCGGCGCGACGCCCGCTGGGTGGAGGTGGACCGCGACGTCCACGACCTCGGGGTGGTGCCGGTGGTGCCGCTGACCAACCGCCCCCGGCTGGCACGCCGGGAGGGCCGCAGCCAGTTCGAGCGGGTGATCGGCCTGACCGACGCGGCAGCCCGCGCGTTGACGAACGCGCAGATCGCCACCGAGGTGCTCGCGGTGCCGCAGCGGTACGTGCTCGGCGCGACGAAGGGCGACTTCGTTGACCGGGACGGCAACGTGCTGACGACGTGGGAGTCGTACTTCGGCGCGATCTGGGGGATGGCGAACAAGGACGCGAAGGTCGGCCAGTTCTCCGCGGCTGACCTGACGAACTTCAAGACGATCGTCGACCACTACGCGTCCCTTGTCGCGGGGGTGACCGGGTTGCCGATGCGCTACCTGGGGCAGTCGACGACGAACCCGCCCAGCGCGGAGGGGATCCGCGCCGACGAGTCCCGGCTCATCAAGACCTGCGAGCGGTTCGAGCGCACCGCTGGGGGCTCGTGGGAGCTGACGATGCGGATCGTGCGCCGGATCATCGACGGGGAGTGGGATCCGGCTCTGGCGCAGATGGAGACGCTGTGGCGGGACCCGGCCACGCCGACCCGCGCCCAAGCCGCCGACGCCGCCGTCAAGCTGTACACCGCGCCTCCCGGGCAGCGCCCGATCGTGCCGCTGCGGCAGACCCGCGAGACTCTCGGCTTCTCTCAGGTGCAGATCGCGCGGATGGAGGAGGAAGACGAGGCCGACCGGGCACGGGACCCGATGCTGGAGATCGCACGTGCGTTACCTCCTGGGCAGCCTGGCGGTGCAGAAGCCACCGAGCCGGTGACCATCGATGTCGCTGGCTGAGGTCGCCGAGGAACATGCCGCTGTGCGCCGCCGTTACGCGCGGATCGTCGCCGACGAGGCGGTCCGGCTGTGGGGGCAGGTCGATGCGGCGAACATCGCCGGGTCGTGGCGGGTGCTGCTGCTGCGGCTACTGGTGGTGCTCACCGGCGCGCAGCAGGCAGCGGCCGGCCGCGCGGACGCCTACCTGGATGAGGTGCTCGACGTGCAGGGCGTCGATCCGACGGCGGTAGCCCGGGTGGATCCGGCGGCGCTGGCCGGGGTCGCGTCGGATGGCCGGGACCTGGCGGACCTGCTGTACCAGCCGGTGATCAGCACCCTGGTCGGCATCCGGTCGGGCATGGCCGTCGGGCAGGCGCTGGCCGGTGGCGGGGCGTCGCTGGACATGATCACGCGCACGCAGGTCGCCGATGCGGGCCGGGTGGCCGACCAGGTGGCGATGGTGGCCCGACCGCAGGCGACCGGGTATGTGCGGATGCTGGTGGGGCGATCGTGCTCCCGATGCGCGATCCTCGCCGGGAGGAGGTACGGGTGGTCGGCTGGTTTCCAGCGCCACCCCCGATTACCGGTGCGACTGCGTGCACATCCCGGCCCGGGAGGACACGGCCGATGACCTGCGCACCGACCCGAAGGCGTACTTCGGCAGCCTGACCACCGTTGAGCAGGAACGGCTGTTCACGAAGTCCGGCGCTGAGGCGATCCGGGCGGGCGCCGACATCGCCCAGGTCGTGAACGTCCGAAGCGGCATGTACGAAGCGGCCGGCCGTCAGTTCACGACCGTCAACGCTGGCCGGCGCCCCAGGTTGATGCCGGAGCAGATCCTGCGGGAGGCCGCCGGGAACCGCGAGGAGGCGCTGCGGCTGCTCAGGCTGCACCGCTACCTGCGCTGATGACGTCCCCGCCGTGAGGGCGGGCGAGTTGCAAGGAGTGCTGCCGGCATGGCGGACACCACTACCGAGGCGACCGAGAGGGCCGCTGAGGACACCACTGCCACGACCAGCCCGGAGACCAGCGGCGAGAGGCCGCAGGACGTACCGCCGGAGGTCAAGCAGGCGCTGCGGAAGGCCAACAAGGAGGCCGAGACGCTGCGGCTGCGGCTGAAGGAGTACGAGGACCGGGACAAGACGGAGGCGGAGAAGACCGCCGAGCGGCTGTCCGAGGCGGAGACGAAGGCCGCCGCTGCGGAGCTGCGTGCTCTGCGTCTGGAGGTCGCGGCCGAGAAGGGCCTCACCCCGGCTCAGGCGAAACGCCTCGTCGGGTCGAGCCGTGAAGAGCTGGAGGCCGACGCCGACGAGCTTCTGTCGACGTTCCCGGTCGCACCGACCGTAACCGAGCGGAAGGTGCCGAAGCCGGACCCGTCGCAGGGCTCTCGCTCCGGCGAGCCGGCCGGGTCGGTGGCCGCCGGGGCGAGCCTCTACGAGCAGAAGCACGGCAAGAAGAGCTGACCGCGCGGGCGGAGTACCGCGCTGAGACCCGCGCCAGGGTGGCGCGGTTTCGCTCGCGAAGGAGAGCACGATGAACCTTGCGCCTGTCACCGAGTCCTTCGGCCAGGACGACCAGTCCTGGCTGGGTTCGGCCGAGGGCACCGACCGGGCCATGTCGATCACGCTGGACACCAGCGCGTTCGTGGCCGGCACCCACTACCCGGACGGCTACTTCAAGTCCGGCATCATCCTGGGCCGCATCACCGCGACGGGCCTGTACGGGCCGTACAACAACGCGGCGTCCGACGGCACCGAGGTCGCCGCCGGTCTGCTGCTGTGCGCGGTGGACGCCCCGGCCGCGACGACCACCGACGTGCAGGGCGCGCTGCTGTGGCACGGACGGGTGCTGGTGTCGAAGCTGCCCATCGCCCAGGCCACCAACGGTGGTCCCGACGCTGGCGGCGCCTACAAGACCGACCTTCCGCAGATCCGCTTCGACGCCTGAGACGGGGTGACTGACTGATGCTGCTCAACCAGGACTACATCACCCCGGCGGAACTGACCGGGTACTCGCGGGCCGCGCTGGCCGACCAGGACCGCAACCAGTTCACGCTGTCGCGCTGGCTGCCCCGGCAGGTCGTCGACGACCTCCAGTACCGGTTCACCCGCGGCGGTGAGGGCCTCGTCGACGCGGCGACGTTCCGCGCGTACGACGCGGAGTCGCCGATCGGCGCCCGGCCGGGTGTCACCCGCATAACCGGCGAACTGCCGCCCATCTCCCGCAAGGTGCGGCTCGGCGAGTACGACCGGCTGCGGCAGCGCCGCGACATCGGCGCGATCCGGGACGCGATCCTCACCGACACGGAGCGCATGACCCGGGCGGTCGCCGCGCGGCTGGAGATGGCCCGCGGTGAGGCCCTCTACCGGGGCCAGCTTCAGATCGCCGAGAACGGCGTGGTCGCGACCGTCGACTTCGGCCGCGCCGGTGGCCACACGGTCGCCCCGGGCACGCTCTGGTCGACGGTGGCGACGGCGACGCCGCTGGCGGACCTGCTGACCTGGCGGGACACCTACATCAACACCAACGGTGAGGCACCCGAGGCGATCCTCACCTCCACCACCGTGCTGGGCTACCTGCTGCGCAACGCGGAGATCCGCGCCCTGGCCGCCACCACGGCGGGCACCCCGTCGATCGTGTCGCAGCAGACCGTGAACGCGGTGTTCGCCGCGTACGGGCTGCCGCCGATCTACATCTACGACGCGCAGGTGCGGGTCAACGGTTCGGCGACCCGGGTGATCCCGGCGGACCGGCTGATCCTGCTGCCCGCCCCGGGTGACCCGGACGTGCCGGGCTCCACCCAGCTGGGGGCGACGCTGCACGGCACCACTGCGGAGTCGCTGGAGCCGGAGTTTGGGCTGACCGGCGACGAGCCGGGCATCGTGGCCGGCTCGTACTCGACGAAGGACCCGGTGGCGGTGTGGACGAAGGCCGCGACGATCGGCTTGCCGGTCCTCGCGAACCCGGACCTCACCCTCGCCGCCGACGTCGCCTGAGAGGAGGGACGGACATGGCGAAGAAGCTGCGGATGTTCGTCACCGTTCACGAGCGCGACGGTGACGGCAACCCGACCGGCCGGTCGGGCACGTTCGGCCCGGACGACTCTCTGCCGGGATGGGCGCAGGCGGGGATCACCAACCCGGACGTGTGGGAGGACGGCCCGGCCGCCGAGCCTGGCCCGCCGCGGCCGTCGGCTGGTGGCGACGACCCGGCGCCGGGCGGTGGACGTGCCGGCGACGGCCCGCCGCCGAAGGGCGGTCCGGGCTCCGACGCCGACGCCTGGCGCGAGTACGCGGCCAGCAAGGGTGTCGAGGTGCCGGCCGGCGCCAAGCGGCCGGCGATCATCGCCGCCCTGGAAGCGGCGGGCGTCCGCACCGAGTAGGACTCCGGCCGGGCCGGGAAGACACGGGCCCGGTCCGGCCGGACCACCACCGCGAGGAGGCGACCGTGCCTGCTGACCTGTTCACCCCCGCCGAGCTGGCGGCGTACCCGCCGCCGGTGGACGTGCCGGAGGAGACTGCCGCCCTGGTGCTGGCCCTGGTTACTGCTGAGATCCGGGGCGTGGTCGGCGACGACCGGTACGACGCGCTGACCGACGTGTCGGCGTTGAAACCGGTCGCGTTGGCGCTGGCCAGGCGGATGGTGGACAACCCGGGTGGTGTGCGGTCGAGGGCCCGGCAGCTCGACGACTACTCGGAGACGGACACGTACGCGTCGGAGTCTCTGGTTCCGGCGGAGTTGACTGACAGCGAGATCGACCGGATCCGCCGCGCGGTCGGCCTGAGCCCGGCGGGGGCGTTCACCATCCGGCCGGGCGCGCCGACGGTGGACCGGCGGTGCCGGTCGGTGCCCGCGTGGAGGCGGTGCTGATGGACGCCGCGGCGGTGCTGGCGCGCGGCCGGGCGATGGCCGAGACGCTGATGGTCGACGAGTGCGTGATCCGCCGCCGTACCGGTGAGACGAACGACGACGAGTCTGGGGTGGTCACACCCGACTACGAGCAGGTGTACGGGGGCAAGTGCCGGATCCAGCAGCCGACCGCGACGGCGCAGGAGCAGGAGTCGGGGCAGGCGGCGCTGCTGCTGGTCCGGTTCGAGCTTCAGGTGCCGATGAGCGTGGTTGGGGTCGCCGCTGACGACGAGGTGCAGGTGACTGCGTCGGTCCACGACCCGGACCTGGTGGGCCGGCGGTTCGTGGTGCGCGGTCTGGCTCACAAGACCCACGCGACCGCGCGGCGGATGCAGGTGGAGGAGCGGACGAGCTGATGGGCGAGACGTTCGAGTCGGGTGAGTTGAAGCGTCTGGCGGTCGGTCTGGATCAGGCGGCGGCTGCTGCGCCGGTCGAGGTGCGCAAGGTGGTCCAGCGTGGGGCGCTGAACATCAAGAACGACGCGCGTCGTCGGGTGCAGGGCCTGCGGCACGCCCCGGCGTACCCGTACGCGATCACCTACGACTCGACCGAGACGCCGACCGGTGCGTCCGCCGACATCGGCCCGGACAAGGAGCGCCGCCAGG
>NZ_JBEZZN010000032.1:0-12519 GCF_040639195.1 Micromonospora sp. NPDC023956 | reverse complement strand
ATAACTTAATTGGCACTGGCTTATCAAGCACCCTGTTGAGTTCTCAAAGAACAACCACACACCATCCGGAACCCTCACCGGGAACCATCCGGGGCAACCCCTCTAACTTACCCGACTTCGTTCCGGGCCGCAAGAGTCTCTTTCAAGATTCTTTCGGGCTGGCTTTCCGTCAGACCCACTCCGACGCACCCCGGTTACCGGGGGTCGTTGCTGAGGTGGGATTCCCGCAGACCGGCCGATCGCCGCTCTGCGGCGTTCCGCCCGGCTCCTGCCGGCTTTGGTACTGTACCCGGTCGGCTTCGCGATCGCAACCCCAACTTTCGGGGAACTTCGCACCGCCCGGTAACCAGGTCACTCGGCGTTTCCGCTTCAGTCCCGGTGCCCGCTTCGGCCGGTTTGTTCGGCCTCCCGCTTGCAGAGAGAAAGTTACGCGTCCGGTCGCCACTGCGCAAATCAACGTTCATCACTGTGTTTCCGAGGACCCGTCGACCGGGGTACCGGAAGGTCCCACCACCGGTGTACCGACAGGAGACGGTTCCGCGTGCCAGAGTGTCTGACATGGCTGACCTTCCACGGTCCCCGACGACGGTGCTCGCCGAAGACGCGCTGCTGGGACTCCTGCTCCCGATCTGGCAGCTGGTCATCGCGGTCCTCGTGCTCTTCGCCGTCGTGGCCTCGGTACGCCGGCTGGCCAGACGGGGACCGTCCCGGATGAGTACCGCTCTCCTGGTCACCGCCGCGGCCATCGCCGGCCTTGCCGTGATCGGTGTGCTGCTCCAGGAGACCTGACCCCGCTCAGAGTCGACGGTTCGCCAGACTGGGCAGCTCGGCGCGGATCGTCCGGAGCCGTTCGAGGTCGAGGTCGGCGACGGTGACACCGGTGCCGTCCGGGAGCTGGGTGAGGACCGTGCCCCAGGGGTCGATCACCATGCTGCGCCCGAAACACGTCCGGCCCGGCTCGTGGTCACCGGTCTGCCCGGCCGCCGCCACGAAGCACTGGTTCTCGATGGCCCGAGCCCGCAGCAAGACCTCCCAGTGGTCCCGACCGGTGTGCATCATGAAGGCGGCCGGCACCACCAGCAGTTCCGCACCCCCCTCGGTGGCCAGCTGCCGGTACAGCTCGGGGAACCGCAGGTCGTAGCAGATGGACAGCCCGACCCGCAGGCCGTCCACCGCGACCACCACCGGCTCCGTGCCGGGCGCGACGGTGGCGGACTCCAGGTACGAGACCCGGCCGGGGATCTCCACGTCGTACAGGTGGATCTTGCGATAGCTGGCGGCCAGCGCACCGGACCGGTCGAACACCAGGGACGTGTTGTACGTGTGCTCCGGGTCGGGCCCCCGCTCGTGGAACGAGCCCGCGATCACCCACATGCCCAGCCGGCCGGCGACCCCGGCGAAGAAGCTGCCCACCTCGCCGTCCACCGACTCCGGCTCGGGCAACCCGTCGCCCGGGCCGAGGTAGTCGACGTACTCCGGTAGGACGGCGAGGTCCGCGCCGGCTTCGGCGGCGCGGACCAGGAGACGCTCGGCGGTCGCGAGGTTGGCGGTACGGTCCTCGCGGGCGTTCAGTTGGCAGACGGCGACACGCATGCGCACCAGCCTAGGCGCGCCGTCCGGATCCGCGCTGTCCCCGATTCGGACCACGTTCCGGACGGCGCACCGCCCTCAGGCGGACTTCTCCTCGCGGTCCCGGCGGGCCCGCCGGCCGGTGAACTCGCGCGGCACGATGGTCGGGTTCACGTTCTCCAGGACCACCTCACGGGTGATCAGCACCCGCGCGGCGTCCGGGTTGCTCGGGACCTCGTACATCACCGAGAGGAGAACCTCTTCCATGATCGCGCGGAGGCCCCGGGCCCCCGTGCCGCGGAGCATCGCCTGGTCCGCGATGGCCTCCAGCGCGGGCGGCTCGAACTCCAGCTCGACGCCGTCGAGTTCGAAGAGGCGCTGGTACTGCCGGACCAGGGCGTTGCGCGGCGCGGTGAGGATCTGCACGAGGGCCTGACGGTCCAGGCTGCGGACGTTGGTGATCACCGGAAGCCGGCCGATGAACTCGGGGATCAGCCCGAACTTGAGCATGTCCTCCGGCATGACCTGGCTGAAGATGTCGTCGGTCGACCGCTCGGAGATCGCCCGGAGCCGGGCGCCGAAGCCGGTCCCGCCCTGGCCGGTGCGGGCCTCGATGATCTGGTCGAGACCGGCGAAGGCACCACCGCAGATGAAGAGCACGTTGGTGGTGTCGATCTGGATGAACTCCTGGTGGGGGTGTTTCCGACCGCCCTGCGGTGGCACGTTGGCCACCGTGCCCTCCAGGATCTTGAGCAGCGCCTGCTGGACACCCTCGCCGGAGACGTCCCGGGTGATCGAGGGGTTCTCGGACTTCCGGGCGATCTTGTCGACCTCGTCGATGTAGATGATGCCCGTCTCGGCGCGCTTGATGTCGTAGTCCGCGGCCTGGATCAGCTTGAGGAGAATGTTCTCCACGTCCTCGCCGACGTACCCGGCCTCGGTCAGCGCGGTGGCGTCGGCGATGGCGAACGGGACGTTGAGCATCCGGGCGAGGGTCTGCGCGAGGTGGGTCTTGCCGCAGCCGGTCGGCCCGATGAGCAGGATGTTGGACTTGGCCAGCTCGACGGCGTCGCTACCGGAGCCCGGCGCGCCGGCCGCCTCGGCCTGGATCCGCTTGTAGTGGTTGTAGACCGCTACCGCCAGGGCCTTCTTGGCCTGGTCCTGACCGACGACATAGTTGTCGAGGAACTGGCAGATCTCCATCGGCTTGGGAAGCTCTTCCCACTTCACCTCACCGGACTCGGCCAACTCCTCCTCGATGATCTCGTTGCAGAGGTCGATGCACTCGTCGCAGATGTAGACCCCAGGGCCCGCGATGAGCTTCTTGACCTGTTTCTGCGACTTGCCACAGAAGGAGCACTTCAGTAGGTCGCCGCCGTCACCGATCCGTGCCACCTACGTTCTCCCTGCACTCGTCGGCCGGTACGCCGGCCCTGGCTTGGGGACCTCGGTCCCCGTGTCCGTGTCTTACCCGCCGGTCCGACCCGGCGAAGGGGCACAGACCCGACGTTACCCGCTGCCGGGGGTTTCTCCGACCCCCAAAACGGGTGTGTCAGAGGCCGGCCGGGAGCACACCCCCGGGCCGACCCCCGACCCCCAACTGTTCAGCTGGCGGCGTTGGCTGCCAGCAGACCCTTCTTACGGCTGGTGAGGATGGTGTCGACCACGCCGTACTCGCGGGCCTCCTCCGCCGTCATGATCTTGTCGCGGTCGATGTCCTTACGGACCTTGTCCGCCGGCTGGTTGCAGTGCTTGGCGTACATCTCCTCCAGCTGCGTGCGCATCCGGAGGATCTCCCGCGCCTGGATCTCGATGTCCGAGCCCTGCCCGTAGCCGCCCTCGGTGGCCGGCTGGTGCATGATGATCCGCGAGTTCGGCAGGGCCATCCGCTTGCCCGGCGTACCCGCCGCGAGCAGCACCGAGGCGGCGCTGGCCGCCTGGCCGAGGCAGACCGTCTGGATGTCCGGCCGGACGTACTGCATGGTGTCGTAGATCGCCGTCATGGCGGTGAACGAGCCACCTGGCGAGTTGATGTACATGATGATGTCGCGGTCCGGGTCGGTGCCCTCGAGCGTCAGCAGCTGCGCCATCACGTCGTTGGCCGACGCGTCGTCGACCTGGACGCCGAGGAAGATGATCCGGTCCTCGAAGAGCTTGTTGTACGGGTTCGACTCCTTCACCCCGTACGAGGTGCGCTCGACGAACGACGGCAGGACGTAGCGGTTGTGCACCGGCGCGAAACGCGGCGGCAGGCTCAGGTCGGTCATCGTCAGCTCCTCGATCAGCTCAGGGTCCCGGCGCCTTCCGGAACCTGGGTGGCTCCGGTGATCACCTTGTCGATGAAGCCGTAGTCCAGGGCCTCCTGGGCGGTGAACCAACGGTCGCGGTCCGAGTCGGCCTCGATCTGCGCGTGCTCCTGCCCGGTGTGGAAGGCCACCCGCTCCTGGAACATGCGCTTCGTGTAGAGCATCTGCTCCGCCTGGATGGCGATGTCGGAGGCCGTACCGCCCATGCCGCCGGACGGCTGGTGCATCATGATCCGGGCGTGGGGAAGAGCGTACCGCTTGCCCTTGGTGCCGGCGCAGAGCAGCAGCTGGCCCATGGAGGCGGCCATGCCCATCGCCACGGTCGACACGTCGTTGTCGATGAACTGCATGGTGTCGTAGATCGCCATGCCGGAGTAGACCGAGCCACCCGGCGAGTTGATCCAGAGGTTGATGTCGCGGTGCGGGTCCTCCGCCGCGAGCAGGAGCAGCTGGGCGCAGATGCGGTTGGCGACCTGGTCGGTCACCTCGCTGCCCAGGAAGATGATGCGCTCCTTGAGCAACCGGTTGTAGACCGAGTCGTCGAGGTTGCCAAGGGGATCGCCACCGCGGGCCTCGATCGCCCGGAGCGGCATCGCTGGGATGTGCTTGTCGGTCATGGCAGCCCTTCGCTCTCCGTACCGTCTTACCCGACACTAACCGCTCCACCGGGTGACAGACCCCCGGTCAGGGCACTGTTCGCTCTCAGCGCAGTTGCCCGGGATCCGTACCCGGAAAAGGGTTTCGGCCGCCGAACGCCGCGAACGGCGGACGGCGGCCGACCCCGCGATCAGTGCTCGTGGTCGTGGTCGTGCGCCTCGTCACCCTCGGCCTTGAGGGCGTCCAGGGTGACGACGTTCCCGGCCGCGTCCTTGATCGTGATGCGCTCCATCACCGAGGCCAGTGCCTTGCCGCGCCGGACGTCGCCGAAGACGGCCGCCGCCGCGCCGGACCGGACCAGCTGGTCGTAGTACTGCTGGGGCGGCATCCCGGCGCGCTGCGCCCGGTGGACGATCTCGTGGCCGAACTCGTCGTCGGAGACCTGGACGTCGTCGGCGTCGGCCAGGGTGTCCAGCAGGAGCTGGATCTTGACACCCTCGGTCGCGGCCGTCTTCAGCTCCTCGTCGAGCTGCTCCTCGGTCTTCTCCTCGGCCGCGAGGTACTCCTCCAGCGAGGCGCCGATCCGCTCGAGCTGGTCGACCATCGCCTGCTTGCGGCTGGCGACCTCGTCGCTGACGACACCCTCGGGCGCCGGCACCTCGGCCGCCGCCACGAGCTGCTCGAGGGCCTTGTCCCGGGCGGCGTAGATCTGCTCGACCCGCTTGCCCTTGGCGATCCGCTCGCGCACGTCGCCCCGGAGCTCCTCGAGCGTGTCGAACTCGCTCGCCATCTGGGCGAACTCGTCGTTCAGCTCGGGCAGTTCCTTCTCCTTGACGGTGCGGACCGTCACCGCCACCTCGGCGTCCTTGCCGGCGAAGTCGCCGCCGACCAGCTGGGTGGTGAAGGTGGCGTTCTCACCGGCGGCGAGGCCGACGACGGCCTCGTCCAGCCCCGGGAGGAGCTGCTTGCTGCCGACCTCGTGGGAGAGGTTGGTCGCCGAGCCGCCCGGCACGTCCTCGCCGTCGACGGTGGCGTTCAGGTCGATCTGGACGAAGTCGCCCTCCTGGGCGGCGCGCTCGACGGTCTTGAGCGTGGCGAACCGCTCGCGCAGGCTCTTGACCTGCTCGTCGATCTCGCTGTCGTCGATCTGGAGCTCGTCCACGGTGACCTCGACGGTCGCCGGGTCGGGCAGGGTGAGCTCCGGACGGACGTCGACCTCGGCGGTGAAGTTGAGGCTGTCCCCGTCGTTGAACTCGGTGATCTCCACGTCCGGGCGACCCAGCGTCTTCAGGTCGTGCTCACGGACGGCGGCGAGGATGTTCTGCGGGATGGCCTCCTGCACCGCCTCGTTGAGGACGGCGCCCCGGCCGACCCGCTGGTCGATCACCGCGGCCGGGACCTTGCCCTTACGGAAGCCGGGAACCTGGACCTGCTGGCCGATCTCCCGGTACGCCTTCCTGAGGCTCGGCTCGAGCTCGACGAACGGCACCTCGATGGCGAGCCGCACGCGCGTCGGGCTCAGAGTCTCGACGGTGCTCTTCACAGGCGTACTCCTTGAACGGATCTCGGTTTTGAGTCTGGGCGGGATTCAGCCCATCGAGTGTAGGCGAGCCGGCCGGACGCTCCGGCAGCCGCCCAGGTACCGCGACGGCGGCACTCCGGCGGCCCGGCTGCGGACGACAGTCGGGGTGGCGGGATTTGAACCCACGGCCCCTCGCTCCCAAAGCGAGTGCGCTACCAAGCTGCGCCACACCCCGTGGCGACCAGAAGTGTATGCCGTCGGCGCGGGGCAGGGACGTCCGGGCGGGGCACTCGGCGACAGATTCCGACAAATTCCACCCCGACCGGTCCGGGCGATCGGGCCCCACCAGCAGACGCGGGCCGGCGGGCCGGGTCGGCGCAGGTACGCCACCCGGAAGGGCGCGACCGCTCGGTGACGGTGGCCACGGCGGCCACGACCCGTCCGGGCGGTCGCGCCCCGGGACCCCGTCACCGCGGTGGCCGCACCTCTCCCCCGGGGTCGACCCGGGTGCGGCGTCCACCGGGACGGAATGCGGCTGCGCGGCGCACCGGGGCACGCGGTAAGCTGTCGGGCGTCCCCGGGGAACCGGGAACACGCGGGCGTAGCTCAATGGCAGAGCTTCAGTCTTCCAAACTGACGGTGCGAGTTCGATTCTCGTCGCCCGCTCCACCAGTTCCGGCCCAGGTCAGCGGCACGATCGCCGCACCTGGGCCGTTCTCGTCCTGGCGCATCGACCGGGTGCGTCGGGTGGTCTGGAGAACCTCGGACGACCGTGACGTCGCCGTCGGTGAGTCCGGTGGCAGGGTCGTCTCGGAGACGGTCACCGCCAGCGCGGCGGGCATCCTCATCGTGGTGTACAACTGCGCCGTGGATGCCACGGTGCTCAGGCAGGCGCTGGACGACGTTTTCGATCAGGCGCTGGTGTACCACGGGTTTACCGACTACATGCGGGACTACGAGGTCATCGTGTATGCCACTGCGGACCCTCGCACCGGCATCCCGCCTGCCTACCTCCGTTACCTGTTCCGGTACTGCGTCGAGGCGACCTGCCGAACGACTGTGGCGCCGCCCACCTGGCGCGAGTCCTTGGACGACCGCCTCGTCGACCATGAGACCGGCGTCGACCTGGACGGCTACGTATGGGGCGTGAAGTGGCACTGCCTGTACCCGGGCGCGCAGGTGGTGGACGGATCGCCCGGGGCCCAGAGGTGGGCCGGAGCGGTCGGCATCGAGTTCCACGAGGTGCGGATCGAGACCAATGCTCACGCCCTCACGTTGATCTTCTCCGACCTGCAGGTCAGCGAACTGCCGCCCGGATACAGCCCGTTCGTGACCGAGGACGTCGAGCCGACGGCCGCCCCGGCGGTCGAAGCCCACGGTCCGTTGCCGAGCGGCACCCCGAACGTGTAGCTCCCGGGTCCTCGTCCTGATCCTCTACCCCCGTCAGCAGGCCGGACCACGCCATGCCGTGACGATCGATGTGGCAGGCTCCCTCGGCATGACCCCGGCAGGCGGAAGACCGTTCGTCGACGGAACGCCAGAGGACAGCCCGTACCCGTGCCCGTGCTGTGGCTACCTGACACTGGGCGAACGCGGTGGCTACGAGATCTGCGACGTGTGCTTCTGGGAGGACGACGGACAGGACGACCACGACGCCGCACGCGTACGGGGTGGACCGAACCGGCTGAGCCTGCTCGATGCCCGCCGCAACTACGCCCGGTACGGGGCCAGCGACCCGAAGGACCTGAAGCACGTTCGGCCGCCCCGACCCGACGAGCACCCCACGACCGGTCGTCAACCCGACCTCCGGTCCGATTGACCCGCTGCGCGTACGACGACGGGAAGCACCCGTACACGTGGTTAATGGCTTGTCGGTTCCCCGGGTGTCGCCGAGGATGGCGGCCATGGCCACGACCCGGCGCGCCGACATGTTCATCGATCTCCGCGACGACCCGCGGGAGAACGGACCGACGGTGGGCGACGAGCGCACCACGCTGGTCGAAGCCCTGCGCACCGCCCGTCTCACCCTGGAGCTGAAGTGCTCCGGCCTCGATGCGGAGGCCATGGCGCGGCGCGCCGTCGAGCCGTCGACGATGTCGCTCCTGGGGCTGGTACGCCACCTGGCCGAGATCGAGCGTGGGACGTTCCGGACGATGATGGCGGGTCAGGACGTGCCCCGGCTGTTCTGCTCCGAGACCGACCGGGACGGTGATTTCGACGGTGCCGTGGCCGACCCCCGGGTGGTGGCGGAGGCGTGGGACGCCTGGCGCGCGGAGGTGGACTTCGCGACGCGCTTCGTGGCCGAGGCGCCCAGTCTCGACATCACCGGCGACGACCCGCTGAACCAGCACGGCAGTGGGGGCGGGCAACTGTCCCTGCGTGACGTGCTGGTCGGGATGATCTGGGAGTACGGCCGCCACATGGGTCACGCGGACCTGTTGCGCGAGCGGGTCGACGGACGCATCGGCCAGTAGCCCCAGCCGACCGGCTGGCCGACCAGACGTGCGGAGGGCGGGCGCTTCCCGCCACCACCACCGGACCGGGAACCCACCATGGATGCCACCGATCGCCGTGAGCTGGCCCGTAGGGCGCTCGACGGCTACGTGAGCGGTCCCGCCGCGCCGATCCAGGCGACGGCCCGCGCCCTGGCGAAGGTCGACACCGCGCTGGCCGTGGTGCTGGTCGAGGGCATCAGCGACCAGATCGCGCTGGAGACGCTCGCGGTGGGCCGTGGCCGGGATCTCGAGGCGGAGCGGGTGGTGGTCGTGCCGATCGGCGGCGCGCACGCGATCGGCCGTTTCCTGACGAGTCTGGGCCCGCTGGGCACCGGGGTGCGCCTCGCCGGTCTGTGCGACCTGCACGAGGAGGAGATCTTCCGGCGGGGCCTGGTCACCGCGCGGGTCGGCTCACCCGGCAACCGTGCGGACCTGGAGGACCTCGGCTTCCACGTCTGCGTGGACGACCTGGAGGACGAGCTGATCCGGGCCGTGGGCCCGGCAGCGGTCGAGGCGCTCTTCGACTCGCAGGGGGACCTGGGGTCGTTCCGTTCGTTGCAGAGCCAGCCCGCCTGGCGCGGCCGGGAGCCCGGAGCGCAGCTGCGACGGTTCCTGGGCAGCGGCGCGCGCCGCAAGCTGCGTTACGCACGGCTGCTGGTCGAGGCGGCGGTGGTCCGGGATGTCGTGCCTCGGCCGCTCGACGCGCTGCTCGCCGCCGTGTGACCGCAAGCCTCGGACCGTCCGGACGAGAGGCAGGATCGGCGGCGTGCTGGCGCACCGCCCCGGCGCGTTCACCGGGTCATGGTGAGACTCCTCTTGGCGAGCTCGTAGGCGGGCAGTATCTCGGTGTGCTCCTCGCTGTCGAAGCTCTCGAGCGAGACTGCGACGATGCCCCGGGGGGTCTGGACGGCGAACACCCGTTCCTGCTCCATCGCGTCGTCGAGCTGGCTCTTTTCCTGGTAGACGACCTCCAGCGCAGGGCGGTCGCCGATTCGCGACTCGGTGTAGGTCGGCTCGTGTGCGTCGGTACCGATGAAGGCTTGCAGGCTCGGCCGCAGCTCGTCCCCGGCTCCTGTCCACACCCGGAGGAAGCCGAGGTTGCCGGCGGGTTTCGCGTCGATCTCGCACACCATCGTCAGTGGACCCCGGCGCGCGAGTTCCGCCAGCGGGTTGTCCGGCGCGACGGTGACCGCCTCGGGTTTCCACGACTCCGCCAGGGCGAAGGTGACGGGCAGTTCGCAGGCACTGCCCGGGGCACCGATGCGGGCCGCCGCCACCGCCACCGGTGTCGTGGCGGGCGGTGCCGCAGCGTCCGGCGTGGACTCCGGAGCCGCGTCGGTCCGCCCGCAGCCGATCAGGGCGAGTGTCGACGCGATCAGGGCGACAGCGGCGGCGCGCCACGCCCGGCCACCGTGCGTTCGGGTGCTCACGGACCGGGGAGTCTACGGCTGTGGCCACGCCGGGACCCATCGGCCCGAGATTGATCACCGGTTACGCCTGGGCTAGCGTCCGCGTCCGTGAAACCACTCCGTGTTCTCTCCGCCGTGCTGGTCTGTGCCGCCCTGACGCTCGCCGGTTGCGGCGGTGCGGACGACACCACGGCCGGTCCCGCGCCCTCCGCCGGACCCACGTCCTCCGCCACCTCGACGCCCTCCTCGCCGACCACCTCCTCCGCACCCGCACCGTCGACCTCGGTGGGCGGCACGGGTGACAAGGAGATCTGCACCTCCGTCAAGGAGATCGGCAACGACATGAAGGCTTCGCTCGTCACCGCTCTCCAGGCCGACCAGGCGGCGGCACCGGCCGCGTTCCGGAAGGTCCTCACCGATCTGGAGGGCAAGTTGACGGCGCTGGCCGCGACCGGGGGCGACACTGCGGTGACCACCGCCATCCGGGCGTTCACCACGGAGGCCGCCAAGGCGGCGAAGGCCGCGGACCCGGCGACGGCCGCCGACAACCCGGCCTTCGAGAAGGCCGGCACGGACCTCACCGCCGCCTGCAAGAAGGCGGGAGTCGAGGTCAACTTCTGACGGTGCCGGTACGCGCGCCCGCCGTGGTCGGCGACGAGTGGGGAACGGTCAGCTGCGGAGCCACCCGGTGAGCAGGTCGACACACTCGTCGCCGAGGACGGGGGCGGCGTCCCGGGCGAGCCGGCGGAGGTCGTCGCGCTCGGCGGCGGTGACCGCGAGGGCGGGTGGCGTCGGGTGCCGCCCGGTCGGACGGACGGCGTCGCGGGCCAACCGGACGACGTCCGCGCGACCGCGTCGGGCCAGCCCCGGGTCGGGGTCGACGGCCAGCAGCAGCCCGGCGCGCAGCCTCGCCCGCACGTCCCCCGTGCCCAGCAGGCGGTAGCCGGCGCGGCGCAGCTCCGCCCGCGGGTCGGCGAGCAGGTCCCAGGGCAGTGCGGGCGGCAGGGCACCGGCGAGGGGACGTAGCGCGGTGGCGGCCTCCCGGACGACGGCCGGTGCGGGGTCACGCAGCAGCGGGGTCACCAGGGGAAGACCCACGGCGTCGAGGAGCCGCAGTCCGCGTACGGCGGCGGCGCGGACCGGCGCGGCCGGGTGGGCGAGCAGCGGGTGCAGCAGCGCCGCGTCGGTCGACGGGGCGGTCTCGGTGAGTCCGGCGATCGCCCCGGGGGTCGGCGCGTCGCCGGTGACGACCCGCCGGTAGTGCGCCCGAGCGTCGGTGCCGTCGCGTCGGGCGGCCTCCCGGGCGATGGCCCGGACCAGGTCGGCGGGGTCGTCGAGGCGGGCCGACACCTCGGCGAGGTGGCCGAGACGCAGCAGGCCGGTGAGCGCGGTCGCCCGTACCGCCGGGCGGCGGCTGCCGGCGAGGCGTCGCAGGGTCGGGATCCGGCCGGTCCACACGGCGTCCCGGCAGGCGGTCTCGGCGGCCCGGACCCGGACCAGCGGGTCGGGGTCGGACTCCGCCGCCTCGACCAGGTCGTCGCGGTCCAGCCAACCGTGTGCCAGGCCGATGGTGAGGACGAACCGGCGCTGCCCGGCGGGGCCGGACCGGCCGAGCGCCCGGCGTACCGGCGGGGGTGCGGTGAGCAGCGCGGCGGTGACCTGGGTGACCGCGAAGCCGCCCCGGGAGCGGGCCCCGACCAGCAGCGCCGTGGGCAGCGTCGCCGGCAGGTAGCCGGCCGGGTCGTCGGCCAGCAGTGTCACCAGGGCCGCGCGGGCCGGGGTTCGCACCTGCTCGACCCAGTCCCCGGTCCGCAGGACCAGGAACGGCGCCAGCTCCGGGGCGGGTGCGGCGAGCATGGCCCGTACCGCGCGCTCCCGGATCCGTCCGTCGGGGTGCGCGCCGGCCAGGGCGACGGCGACCGCCCCGGGCGCGGGCCGGTCGAGCCGGGCGGCGAGGTGCGCGGGGCCCGGCGTCCGGCGCGGTGCGGACCACCGGTCCTCGCGGACGTGTTCGTCGAGCCGGGCCACGGTTCTCGGCGCGCGGGCCAGCAGTGCGAGCGCGGCCCGCGCGGACTCCGGGGCACCGGTGGCGTCGACGGCCGCCAGCACCTCGACGAGGTGGGCGAGGTCGTCCCCGCGACCACCGGCAGCGCGGGACACCGCGACGGCCACCTCCGACGGCAACGGATCCGGCTGCGCTGCCGCGCTGGCGGGACGGTGGGCGTGGCGCCGCGGGAGACGCGGGAGTCGCAGGACCATGGGACCGATCATGTCGGTCGTGGGCTGCGCGGGCCAGGTGCGACCGGTCCGGGGGCAGCACGTGGCCGAGGGGCGACGTCGTCGCCGGCGTCCGCACCGCAGGCCAACTGTCGTGTCTATCGCGTCTACGACTCGTGAAGCAACGTTTCACGCGTAGAAGTTAATCAATATCATCCTCAGATCGTGAACATTGCAGAAATCCAGGTTTGTAAATATCGACGCTAGGATTCTCCCATCGTCCAGCGCCTCTCGAGTGGGCTTCGGGTCCCACGAGAGGCCACCACAGTAGGAGGACCGGGAGATGACACTCCCCCGCACTCACCGGCGTACCTTCGCCGCGGTCGGCGTGCTCGCCAGCGCCG
>NZ_JBEZZN010000031.1:0-14626 GCF_040639195.1 Micromonospora sp. NPDC023956 | reverse complement strand
GAGGCGGAGGGTGTGGGATTCGAACCCGGTTCGCCTTCCAGGTCAGGCACCCGTCAGAGCATCTGACCTGCTCGTACCTCATTCACGTTCCGGCCTGCTCCGGGCTGTTCCGAACCGGTTCCCCCCAGATTCCCCCCATCGGGGGGTGGCGGGAGCATGCCAGCGACGGCCGTCATGATGCCCTCGTCGACCTCGGTGAGCAGGTGCCCGTAGACGTCGGAGGTCACCGCGATCGACGCGTGGCCCATCCGCCGAGAGATCGCCGTGAGCGGGCGGCCGGCGCTGATCAGGTGGGCGACGTGGGTGTGCCGGAGGTCGTGTAGTCGCACCCGGCCGAGGCCGGCGTCCTCGAGGATGCGGGGCCACACCCGCTGCCGGAAGTTCCGGGTGACTGCCCGCTTGCCGTCCAGGTCGGTGAACACCAGGTCGTTGCGGTCCCGGCCGACCAGCAGCGGCGCGAGGACATGCCCGACCGCTGGCGGGAAGGTCACGGTACGTCGCGACCGCTCGCTCTTCGGGTCGGTGAAGATCGGCACGCCGCCGATGCCGTCGTGCATCGCCTCCAGCACCTCCAGCCTCCCGGCGAGCACGTCCACCCGACCGACCCGCAGCGCGGTCGCCTCCCCGTACCGCAGCCCGGTGGCGACCAGCAGCGTCACCAGCGGCTTCCAGTGCTCCGGCGTCGCCGCCAGCAGGCGGCCGATCTCCGGCGTGGTCAAGAACCGCATCTCCACGCGACGGACCCGCGGCAGGCCCGTCGACCCGGATGGGTTGACTCGGATGAGCCGCTGGCCGACCGCAGCATCGAGCAGCTTGTGCAGGATCGCGTGGACGTTCCGGATCGTCTTCGGGCTGATCGGCCGCCGCCCCTCACCGCCAGCGGCGAGCGTGGACACGAACTGCTGAATGGCGAGAGTGTCGACCTCGTCGAGTGGCAGGTGACCGAGCAGCGGGCGGATGTGGTTGCGCACCCGAGAGCTCTCAGTGCGCTGAGTCGTGGGTTTCAGGGTGGCCGCGTACGACGGCCACCACGCGTCGATCCACGACCCGAGGGTGATCCGCCCGGCCTTCGGGTCGATGTACTCGCCGCGCATCCGGTCGGCGCTCATCCGAGTGATCGCGGCCTTCGCCGCTGTCTTGGTCGGATAGCCGGACTCGATGGTCACCTTCTTGCCGGCGACCTGCTCTCGGATTCGCCAGCCGGGTCCGTGCCGCTCGACCCACACGGGGGTTAGCTTGCCCGCCTGGAGCGCTCGTCGCCTGACCGTGGCGTGGTGGCCTCGAACCACTCGATGACCCACGCGACCCGGGAGAGGAGTTCTGCGCGCCGGTTGCCGTCGGCGGTGGTGACGTAGTCGATGAGCGTCTCGATCTCGGCGGGCAGCTGCGTCGGAGTGGACGCCTGGGCGAACCCCTCGGCCACGCCAGCCCGAGCGGCCAAGTCGTGCGCGCTGACGTCGAGAGCACCGGCCAGCTTGGTGATGGCGGTCAGGCTCGGCTTCTGCTTTCCGCTGCGCCAGTTGCTGATCGCGGAGTGGCTGATCTCGGCTGCCTCCGCCAGGGCTACGTCGTATCGGTAGCCACGTTGCTCCTTGAGCCGGTCGAGGTGGGCAACGAACGCCTCACGCTCCGGCCACTCGACTGTGCGCACACGCACGAGATTAGGGACGGCTGCGCGCCCTGTCACGTGCGTGCGCTTACACACATCGATGCCAGATTCGTCGTTGTCGCTGATCGTTGGCCTCATCGCCAGCCCTTCCGGCAGATCCCCGTGTGCGCGGCTGCGCCTCGTGCATTCAGATGATGCCAGACCACCCGCTCAGCCTTCTTGTGCGCGTGCGCACACACAAGCTATGTTCTGTGCGTGCCCTAACCGGAGCAACCCGGAGCAGGACTGATCAAGGAGAGGAGGGAGTCCCCCGATGGACACGAAGCAGTGGCTGGACCAGAAGCAGCTCACCGAGCTTCTGAACGTCCCGGCTACGTGGGTGCGCGACAAGGTGACCGCCCGCGCGATCCCCCACCGTCGCGTCGGCCGCCACGTCCGGTTCACGCCGGCCGACGTCGCCGAGATCGAGCAGATGTTCTTCGAGCCGGCCATCACCGAGACGCCGTCGCGGACCGTCACCCGCGTACGCCGCGCCGCTCGCCGCGCCGCCGCCTGACCTTTCCGGCGCCCGACCGGGCCCGGACACGACAGCGGCCCCGCCACCCGACCAAGAGCCGCGGGACCGCCGACAACGAAGGAGATCGTACGTGACCACCAGCACCAACACCCCCGCCGAGCCGGACACCGACGCCATCCTCGCCGCCCTCGACGCCGCCGGACTCACCGTGACCGGCCAGCAGATCGAGGCCGACAGCATCGACATCCACCTCGACCACCGCTCCCACCCCGACTACGCGGCCACCGCCCTGTCGTGGCGGCCCGACGGGCAGGGCTGGTACCTGCTGCCGGTCGACCCGGACGACGACGCCGAGGGCGTCCTGCCGGACTACCTGGGCTTGAACACCCCGGCGTACATCGCCGAGGCGATCACCGAGGCGGACTTCACGGTCACCGTGACCGCCGAGAGCACCCCGGCCAAGCCGGACACCACCCCCGATCTCACGGCCTACGTCCCCCTGACCGGGCCGGTGGCACTGCTGCGGGACGCCGTCATCACCATGGCCACCCGGTACGGCACGTCGTGCATGAAGCAGGGCATGGCCCGGTCGGACAACGAGCAGTACGCGAAGGCCGACCGGGCCGCGACCCGCCAGTTCGCGGCGTTGCAGCGGCTCACCCGGGCGCTCGCCGAGGCCGCGCAGGACGGCACCCGATGATCCGCGACCTCGGCACCATCGCCAGCCACCGCGGGTTCCGGCCGTTCGACCCGGACGAGCCGCTGCCGCCGGCCCCGCACATCCCGCCCGGCCGCCCCCGCACCGACCCCGCCCTCGCCGACGACGACAGCGACGGCCCGTACCGCCCGCAGCCCGGCCCGTGGCAGCCCACCCACCACCAGCAGGACGAGGCCGCGTGATGGCCATCGTCGTCGCCCTCACCGCCGCCCTGCTCCTCGGCCTGGCCGCCGGCTGGCAGGGACACCGCATGCACACCGCCGCCCACCTCGCCCGGTTGGACGCCGCTCACACGGCGATCGGCGACCCCGACCACTGGGCGCAGGTGGTCGCCCACTACGCCCGCCTGCTGCACATCCACCCCCGGAGGACCCGATGAGCACCCCGCAGCGCATCCAACGCCGCCGCACGAAGGGCTGGCGCTTGCCGGAGAACACCGTCTACGTCGGCCGGCCCGGCCGCTTCGGTAACCCGTTCCGCGCCGGGGTCGAGTTCTGCGGCCCGACCATCCGCTGCCTCTACACGCCCACCGAGCTGGTCGAGCAGTTCCGCGCCTGGCTCGCCCTCAACGAGCTGCACCCCCTGTTCTGGGACCGCGAGCTGATCGACGCCCACGTCGCGCTGAAGTCGGCGCTGCTCGGCCGCGTGCTGGCCGGCAAGAACCTGGCCTGCTGGTGCCCGCTCGACCAGCCCTGCCACGCGGACATCTTGCTGGAGGTGGCCAACGGCCCGTTCGGCTGCGTCCTCTGCAAGACCAAGCCGGCCACCGCCGGTACCTGCTGCTCGTCGCACAGCAAGCGGCTCTGCCACCTCTGCTACCGGCGCACCCACTTCGTCGAGGTGTGCGTGGCTGGCTGCTCCGACTGCGCCGCCGAGAACCTGCCGGTGACGCTGCCCGCCCGCCGCGAGGTGCACACCGTCGAGCTGGCCGGGGTGTCCCGGTGATCACCGTCCCCGTCAAACGGTGCTGCGCCTACCGGCTGGTCCGGGAGCGCTGCGACTGCCCGGCCATGCGCCGGCAGCTCCGCCGGGCCCCCGTCATCCGGATCACCGCCGGGACCACCCCGTGAGACACCTCCTGACCGTCCTCGTCTTCGCCGCCGTCTGGCTGGCCCTCTTCTCCGGGAGCGACTCATGACCGACACCAGCAACGCCCTCGACCTCAACGCCATCCGCCGCCGCGCCCAGGCCGCCACCCCCGGCCCTTGGGGTGTCGGCAACGGCACCAACGTCGTCCGCGGCCTCGAGGTCACCGGACGCGGTTCGTACACCTGCATCCAGTCCGTCGCCGAGATGGTCGACGAGTACGACCGCGAGGGCTGGGGGCACGCCGAGTTCGTCGAGGTCGACCCCGAGGACGACGCCGAGTTCATCGCCCACGCCCGGACCGACATCCCCGCCCTGCTCGCCGAGGTCGACCGGCTCCGCGCCGAGGTCGCCGAGGCCAAGGCCAAGCTCGACGGCCCGTGCGGGTCCTGCCACCCCTGCACCAACTGGGCCGACCAGACGTGGCGGAACGCCAACCGCCGGCCCCCGCACGTCATCACCTGGGACGAGACCCGTAACGCCATGCGCCGGGCCCACAACCTCGCCGACGACTACGAGGTCGCGGGCGACACGGAGACGGCTCAGCGCATCCGGCAGGCCCTGCACATCCCCGACCTCCACGAACTCCTCGCCGCCGCGCAGGCCCCGACCACCGAGGCGGCGGCCCGATGAGCTACGCCACCCAGCCGCTCACCCAGCGCCTCCGCTGGCGCATCGCCCACCTCATCAACCGGCTCCCCGGCCAGTGCTGGGCCAACCTCGTCAGCTTCGCGCTCCGGGACCGCCGTAGCCCCTGGCAGCCGATGGACAGCATGTGCCGCGCCGACGCCGCCCGCTGCGGGGCCTGCTACTGCGGCAAGATCCGCCGCGTCGAGGCCGGTGAGGGCCAGTGAACCGCCGCGACTTCGAGTGGTCCTACGCGCCCGGGGCGTCCCGGTGACCGTCGACGCCCCCACCCAGCAGCACACCGCCGTGCCGGCCCCCGTCGTGGGGCCGGCCCCGGCCGGGCACACCCCGTACATCGGCCGGCACCGGGCCAACAAGCACGAAGCCCGCCACACCCGGCACCTCATCACCAACCCCGTCCACCCCGGCTGGTGGCCCGCCCACACGCCGCGACGCCGCGACGTCGACACCGCCCTCATGCCGCCCGGCCCCGACAGCCGTGGCGACGTGCTCGCCGAGATGCGCGCCGACCTGGAGGTGACCCCATGACCCTCACCCTGCTGCCCCAGCCCGGACCCCGGCCCGGCGCCCTCCTGCCCGCCGGCCTCGACCTGCGGCCCTGCGTCACCCACAACCCGCTGTGGTGGGACACCGGCAACCCGCACAACCACCAGGCCATCAAGCTGTGCGGCACCTGCCCCTGGCAGGACCACTGCGCTCCCGTCGACGGACGCGACGCCGCCGGCACCATCCGCGCCGGCACCGCCTACGACGACTACGGCAAACCCGCCGCCGGATGCACCGTCTGCGGCGGCCTGATCCTCGAAGCCGGCCCCACCCCACGCTGCGTCAACGGCCACGGCGGCACCGCCGCAGACCACCACCACACCATCGCCCGCATGATCGCCGACGGGGCCAGCATGCGCGACATCGGTGCCGCCATCGGACTCCACCACGGCAGCGTCAGCCGCTACTGGACGCTGCACCTCAACAGCAACGGCAAACGCGTCATGCGCGTCGGCCGGCTCCCCGGCGTCCCCGACGGGTGCACCACCAACAAGCCCCGCGACTGGCACGACCACGTCGAAGCCATGCTCACCGACCTCGACGCCGCCCACACCTACCACGAAGTCGCCCACGCCATCGGATCCACCGGTGACGCCGTCAAGGCCTACTGGCAGCGCGTCCAACGCGCCCGAGCCAAGGCCGGCCTGCCCACCCTCAACCGGCGGTCCGTGTCCAACCGGGCCGACCGGGGCGTCGACCGAACCCAGGTGCCGGCATGAACGCCAAGCCCACCGCAGTGGGCCTCGACTGGTCCCGCCACAAGGTCGGCGACCCCCGCCCCTGTCGCATCTGCCGCCGGCCCGCGCTCATGCGCGACGCCAACGGCATCCCCTGCCACAAGGTGTGCGCCGAAACCGCCAACGAGCGGCCCGCCACACCAACCCGACCGCACCTACAGCTCATCGAAGGAGGCAGGACGGCGTGACCGCGCTGACCGTGACCGAGCCGGGCCTCTACCCGGACATCACCGACGAGGACTACCACCGGGATCCGGTGCCCGGCGGCAGCCTGTCGTCCACCGGCGCCCGGAAACTCCTACCCCCGTCGTGCCCGGCGAAGTTCCGGCACTGGCTCGACCACGGCAGCGCACCGAAAGACGCCTTCGACTTCGGCCACGCCGCCCACCTCAAAGTGCTCGGTCGGGGCCTCGACCTGGTCGTCGTCGACGCCCCCGACTGGCGCACCAAGGACGCCCGGGAGGCGAAGGCCGACGCCCACGCCGCCGGGAAAGTGCCACTCCTCGCCGCCGACCACCACCGAGTCGACGCCATGGCCGCCGCCATCCACCGGCACCCCATCGCCGGCCCGCTCCTCGACCCCGACAGCGGACAGCCCGAGGCGTCGGCGTTCTGGATCGACCCGACCACCGGCGTGTGGTGCCGCGCCCGCTACGACTTCCTCCGCCACCCGACGCCCGGCCGGCGACGCATCGTCGTCGACTACAAGACCACCCCCGACGCCAGCCCCGAACACATCCAGCGGGCCGTCAACCGGTTCGGCTACGCCCTCCAAGGCGGCCACTACCTCGACGGCGCCGTGCAGCTCGGCGTCGACGACGACCCGGCGTTCGTCCTGGTGTTCCAGGAGATCGACCCGCCGCACCTCATCACCGTCGTCCAGCTCGACCCGGTCGCGCTGCGTATCGGCCGGGACCTCGCCCGACAGGCCCGCGAGATCTACGCCGGCTGCCGGCGCACCGACACGTGGCCCGCGTACAGCGACGACATCGAACCCATCGCCCTGCCCGCCTGGGTGGAGCGCCAGCACACCAAGGAGATCTGGTGACCAACGCCATCGACCGACTGACCACGCCGCAGGTGCCCATCCCGGCGCATCTCGGCCAGGCCACCGCCATCGAACAGTCCCGGGCCGTCGCCGAGGTGCAGGCCGCCGTCGTCGCGGCCAAGCAGATGCCCCGCGACACCGACCGGGCGCAGGCCGACATGCGCCGATCCTGCGGCGAACCCGCCCTGGCCAGCCGGGCGTTCTTCAGCTTTCCCCGCTCCGGAGAGGCCGTGTCCGGGCCGTCGATCCACCTCGCCCGGGAGCTGGCCCGCTGCTGGGGCAACATCCAGTACGGCATCGCCGAGCTGCGCCGCGACGACGCCGCCGGCATCAGCGAGATGCAGGCCTTCGCGTGGGACGTCGAAACCAACACCCGCAGCGCGTCGATCTTCATCGTCCCGCACCGCAAGGACACCAAGCGTGGCGTCAAGGACATCACCGACCTGCGCGACATCTACGAGAACAACGCCAACCAGGGTGCCCGGCGGGTCCGCGAGGCCATCTTCGCCGTGCTGCCGCAGTGGTTCACCGAAGAAGCGCAGGAGCTGTGCCGCAAGACCCTCACCTCGGCCAGCGGCAGGGACCTGGAACAGCGCATCGCCACCGCCGTCGAGCAGTTCGGCCGCATGGACATCACCCAGCAGCAGCTCGAGGAGAAGGTCGGCCAGCCGCGGGCCCTATGGAACGGCGAGGACGTCGCCGACCTGGGTGTGCTGTTCCAATCGCTGAAGCGCCGGGAGATCACCCGCGACGAGGCGTTCCCGCCCGCCATGGTCACCGCCGCCGACATCACCGGCGAGAAGCGGGCGGAGGTGCCGGCATGAGCCTGCCCGTCATCACCGGTGTTGCCCGACTCACCGACGACCCCGAACTGCGGTACGCCGCCTCCGGCACCGCGGTGTGCAAAGTCCGGCTCGCCTTCAACTCCCGCAAGAAGAACGACTCCACCGGCCAGTGGGAAGACGGCGACACGTTCTTCGTCGACGGCACCGTCTTCAACCAGGAAGCCGAACACGTCGCCGAGAGCTTGCAGCGCGGCCTGGAGGTCGTCGTCACCGGCCGGCTCAAGACCCGCCGGTACGAAACCAAGGAAGGCGAGAAGCGGTCCGTCGTGGAGCTGATGGTCGACGGCATCGGCCCGGCCCTCAAATTCGCCACCGCCAAGGTCAACAAGATGCAGCGTTCCGGCGGGACGACCGGTACCCGTCCGGCTCCCGCCACGGACGACCCGTGGGCGGTCGCCGCGCCGGCGGGAGCCGCGTCCCGCGACGACATTCCGCCTTTCTGAGTCACCCAGCCCCGCCCGGACCAGGCCGGCACCGCGCATCGAGCGCGCGACGGGGCGCCACCCACCCGACCACGCACACGACCACCGAGGGGGACCTGATGAGCACCACCCCGAGCGCGGGCGGCATCCTCGCCGCCGCCGACGCCCTCCACAGCCCCCAGCAGACATTCACCCGCGACCAGGTCGCCTACCTGATGCACCTCGCCTACGACTCCGGCCGCACCGCCCATCACCTCGAAGACGTGGCCCGCCTGCACTGCACCGGCATCGACAACGCGTTCCTGCGCCGCACCCACGAGCAGCGCGTCGCCGACGAGATCGCCGACATGACCGCCCGCGCCGAACGACTCCACGCGGACATGGGCCGGCCACCCGGCTACGAGTACCGCGGCGGACCCGTCGACTGGGACACCGGGCGTCCCGTCCGGCACCTCGGAGCGGTGGCGTGACCATGACGGCTGAACCCTTCAACGTGTTCCCGCCCGGCGACCCGCACCACGCCTCATTCGCCGCCGCCGAGCAGGCGGAGAGCATCGTCGGCGCCGCCTACGACGCCGAACTGTGGGCCGAAGGCTGGGAACAGTACGAGCCGGCCGCCGAAGTCGCCCAGCAGGCCCTCAACGCCGGCGCCACCACCGTGCCGCTGGTCAACCTGCCCGACGCGTTCTGGAGCTCCCGGCCCCTGTTCAAGCACATCCGCGAAGCCGCCTGGGCGTCGGTCACCTCCGCCGACGCCGTCCTCGGATCGGTACTTGCCCGCGCCGCCGGCATGGTCGACCACCGCATCAAGTTCGACTCCGGCCGCGGCCCCACCGGTTCGCTCAACACGTTCGTCAACCTCATCGGCCCCTCCGGCGCCGGCAAGACCGAAGCGATGCGCACCGCCACCCGCCTCCTGCTGCCGCCCCGATACCTGTCCCGCCTCGACGGCACCGTCGACCCGGAGCTCTACCGCGACGGCATCGGCCTCGGCACCGGCGAAGGCATGGCCGAGGCGTACATGGGTTGGGTGCAGCGGGAAACCGGTGAGCTCGACCGCAAGGGCGAACCGAAGACGGAGAAGGTCCGCGCCCAGGTGCGGCACAACACGTTCTTCTACGTCGACGAGGGCCAGACCCTCGCGAAGATGATGCAGGAACGGCAGGGCTCCACCGTCGGGATGGCCATCCGTACCGCCTGGACCGGTGGCGCTCTCGGTCAGGCCAACGCCCGCGAGGAGAACACCCGTTTCCTGCCGGACGGGTCGTACTCGATGGGCCTGATCATCGGTTACCAGCCGAAGATCGCCCAGCATCTGCTGGCCGACGGCGGGCCTGGTACACCGCAGCGGTTCCTGTGGTTGTCGGCGATCGACCCGAACATCCCCGACGAGCCGGTGCCGCTGCCCGACCCGACCCGGCTCACCATCGGCGCGGACCGCATCGGCGAAACCGCCCCGGTGGTGACGTTCCCCGCGGACCTCCGCGCCCAGCTTCGACGTGAGCAGCTCGCCCGCCAGCGCGGGGAGATCGTGATCGACGAGCTCGACTCCCACGTGCCGCTGATGCGGTGCAAGCTCGCCGCTCTCCTGGCTCTGCTCGATGAGCGGTTCGAGGTCACGTGGGAGGACTGGGAACTCGGCGGGCTGATCTGGGCCACGTCGTGCGCCGTGCGGGATCGACTCATCGAGTTCGGCCGGCAGGAGGCGGAGCAGAACCGGCTGGCGCAGATCGAGCGCCGTCGGCAGGAGGCGGTGGCGATCCGGCTTGCGGAGCGCGGCGTCGACTCGGCGACCGAGCGGGTGGCGGCGTGGATCTGCGACAAGGTCCGCGACAAGGAGCGCATCGCCAAGGGGAAGTTGCGCAAGCTGCTCGCCGCCCGGGACCGGGACTGGTTCGAGCCGGGTCTGGCTCACGCCGAGGCGTTGCGGTGGGTCCGCATCGATGACGACCGCTACCTGTATCCGGGTCCGGCCCGCGTGGACAGGGGGGGTGGACAGGTGGACACGTGTCCACCCCTGGGAGCCGAAAACGGGGGTCCGACGAATGAGTGACGAAATGACTACAGAAAGTCATAACGGCCCTGACCTTATAAAAGAAAGATCAACTAACAAAAAATCCCCTGACTACGTGACGCGCGCGAGGCAACCCCGCGAGGGGCGGGGGGTGGACATGTCCACCTGTCCACCCCCCCGGCCCGGATGTACACCCCTCGGAGCCCGAGCCCATCGGCCCCATCGCCGAAGAGGTCCTCGACCGGCTCGCCGCGCAACAAGCCGACGCAGACCTCGCCGCCCACCGCCGCGAAGCCATGGACCGCCTCCTCCGCCAGACCCCCGCCATCCGCACCCGAAAGGACCAGACCCGATGACCACCTACGAGCCCAACGACGACTACGGCGCCCAGCACATCGCCCTCGCCACCCCCGACAGCGGCACCGTCATCACCTGGCCCGTCACCGGCTGGGGCAACCCCGGCGAAGGCTGGCCCCACCTCACCCCCGTCATCACCACCACCGACGGCCCCCAGGCACTCACGTTCCACCCCGACCAGCAGTACAGCTACGGGCACACCGCCTACGACGCCACCTGGAACCTGCGGCAGCGCCTCGCCCGGCAGGTGACCCGATGACCCAGCCCACCCCGCCCAACACCGACGCCGACGTCGAGCTGGTCGCCCAGACCCTCTGGGACCAGTGCGGCCCGCCGGCCAGCAAACCGACGTCGGTTTGCTACGACGACGCCCGCGCCGTCCTCGACGCCCTCTCCTCCGCCGGTCGCCTCCACCCCGCACCCAGTTCCGCCACCGAACAGTGGGCGGTCCGGGTCTCCTCGGTGCCCGACGGCGACGGGGTCGGTCTGCCGCACGCCACCCGGGCCGAAGCCGAAGCCACCATCCGCCTCCGCGAAGAGCACCGCCCCCGCTACCCGATCACCTACGAACTGGTCCGCCGCGAGCTGCGGCGCTGGCCTGACGGCAGCGTCCTCGTCGGCGCCTGGACCCTGGCCGAGGTGACCCCGTGACCACCCCCAAGGTCGTGGGGGTGGATCTTTCCCTCACCGGCACCGGCATCGCCTCCAACCTCGGCTGGTGCCAACGCATCGGCGAAACCGGCATCACCACCCGCCCCCTCGACGAACGCCTCGACGCCATCGACCGCCTCACCCGCGACATCCTCATCGCCATCGGCGGCGGCAGCGGACGCTGGCCCGCCCTCGTCGCCATCGAAATCCCCGCCTACAGCCGCAGCGGAGCCGGCAACCACGAACGCTCCGGACTGTGGTGGCAGGTCGTCCGCCACCTCCACCGCCGCGACATCCCCGTCGCCGAAATCCCCATCCAGGCACGCATGCGCTACGCCACCGGCCGAGGCTCCGCCCACAAGGGCGCCGTCATCGACGCGGTAGCCCGCCGCCTACCCGCGTTCGAAACCCGCGGCGACGACAACCTCGCCGACGCCGTGATCCTCGCCGCCATGGCCGCCGACCACCTCGGCCACCCCCTCGCGTCGATGCCCGCCACCCACCGGGCCGCCCTCAACGCCGTCACCTGGCCCACCACCCACCAGCCCACCTGACCCGGAGGACACCGTGAGCACTCCCGATCCCGCATGCCCCGACTACCCGAACGAGTGCGTGCACCCCTGGGCACACGCCCGCACCCACGCCGAGGTCAAGGCGACCCAGCCCGCCGCCGCCGCGGCCCCGTACGACGCCGGAGACGCCCCCACCGCCACCACGCGGCCCCTACCCGTGCACGACGACCTCCCGCGGGTCACCGCCGAGCGGGACCAGGCGCACCAGCGCCTCGCCAGCTCAGCCCGCACCATCGAGCGCCTCGACCGCGAAGCCACCACGTGGAAGCAGCGCCTCGTCACCGAGACCGACGAACTCCGCGGCCACCTCACCCGGGTCCGGAACGAGCGAGACGACCTCACCGCCGAACGGGACCGCCTCCGCGACACCAACGACAGCCTCGCCCTCACCCTCGCCGAGATCCTCGGCACCATCACCGACCACGGCACCCCCGGCGTCCGCAGCGTCTGGATCCTGCACAGCAACCTCGACCGGTGGAAGCGCGTCCTTCACGAAGCCGAGCAGACCCGCGCCGCCCTCGGTTCCCCTGCCCCCCGCGCGCAGGGCCCCGGCCCCGGCCGGTTCTGCCCCACGCACTGGTCGTGGCTGTGCCAGGCCGGCCAGGGACAGTGCCAGGCCGAGGCCATCAGCTCCGCATGGTCCGAGCGCCCGGCGGGCGCGCCGGCCCGCGCGCAGGACGAGCCGGACCCCCGTCACACCGCCCGCATCGACCGCACCGGCTGGGTATGGTTCCCCGACGGCGACAACCGCTGGCGTGGCGCCGGACCCTGCCACCTGAACGTCAACACCGACACCCTGGAGCGTGTCCACGGCCCCACCGTCGAGGCCGTCCTGGTCCCCGCCGACCGGCTCCACCAGGACGCCGACCTCGCCCCGTGGATCCGCCGCGCCATCTCCGACCCCGGCAGCATCGCCGGCCCCCGCCGCGGCCCCCACTGGCCCGACGGACACGAAGGCTGGGCCGAGCACATCGAGACCGTCACCGCCTGGTCCACCCGCGCCGTCCTCCGCGTCCTCGCCGTCGGCGGCCGACCCCACTGCGAGCGGTGCGGGCAGCAGATCGCCGTCGACGACTCCTACGACCCGCCGCTGACCGGCATCGGCCTCTGGCAGCACAAGGGCGACTGCCCGGCACCGGTGGAGGGCTGACCGGTGGACACGGCGACCACCCTCGACCACAACCTCGTCATCGGCCTCGAAGCCGCCGTACAACTCCACATGCTCACCCTCGCCCCCATGAACCCCAAGGTGCGGGACCGGATCCTCGCCCGGTGGGCCGCCGACGCCGCCGACCAGGTCGCGTCGAAGGGCGACATCCTCCAGTTCCGGTCGAAGAAGGCCGGCGAGTCCGCCGAGGTGTTCAACCACCTCGCCAAGGGCCTCACCGCCCTCGCTCACCAGCCCGGCGGCGTCACCGCGTTCGGCCGGCACTGGTGCGTCGACCACCAGCAGTGCCTCGACGCCGACGCCCACGTCGCCGCCCGACCGTCACTGCTCGACGCCAACCCCGACGACGAACCCGACGAGCAGCCCACCTACCGGGGACGGCCCGTCACCACCATCACCACCCCGCCCGGAGTCCTCTGATGCGCACCACCGACGTCGAACTCGCCCACGGCTACACCCTCGCTCAGGTCGAACACCTCGCCCGTGCCGCCGTCAACATGGCCGGCCAGTACGCCTCCGACTACCTAGACCGCCTCGACGCCGCCCACGGCGGAATCGTCATCGCCCTCTACGAGGCACCCCACTGGCCCACCCGCTACACGCTCATGGACGCCGGAGCCCGCGCCGTCCACGACCTCGTCCGGCAAACCCTGCACCTGCGCGGCTACCGCGACCAGTCCGGGTACTCCGGCGCCGGATCATCGCCCCGCTTCGCCGCATTCTGGACCGGGATGCCGATGGTCACCCCGTCACCCGAGAATCGGATCGTCGAGCGGGTCGCCGTCGAGCAGGTTCTGCCCCAGCTCACCCCGCGTGAGAAGCAGGCCATCACCGCGCTCGCCGCCACCGGCGACTACCAGGCAGGCGCCGACCTCCTCGGCATGGGCTACGACCAGTTCTGCAACACCGTCAACCGGGCCCGCCGCCGCGCGTTCGCCCTCTGGCACGAACACGAGACGCCCCTCGGCCGGTGGCGCACCGACAAGCGGATCGGCCCCCGCACCGCCGTCCGCCCCACCCACTGCCCGCAGAACCACCCGTACGACGAGCAGAACACCTCCCACGCCCGTAACGGGGCACTGCGCTGCAAGCGCTGCCACCGCGAACGGGAAGCCGCACGGAGGGCCGGCACCCACCAGAAGAAGCAACTCAAGCCGTGCGGCACGTACGCCGCCTGGCAGCGCCACCAGTACCACGGCGAACCCGTCGACCCAGCCTGCGAAGCCGCCGCCGAGACGTACAAGGCATCCCGGCGGAAGGCAGCGGCATGAGCGCCCACCGCCCCGGTGGCCAGGTCACCGCCACCCTCGACGACACCACCGGCCAGACCGTCACCGCGCACCTCACCGTGCGGCACGTCGACCAGCTCGGCTGCGGCTGCGCCCGCCTCGTCGCCACCCGCCCCGGACCCACCCCAGGGCCCGGCATCACCCGCACCGTGCACCTGCTCACCGGATGCGCCAACGGCCACGACAACGACCTGAACCCGTAGAGGACGAAGGGCCCGGCAGATCCCCACCTGCCGGGCCCCGCAAACGCCCCCAGAGAGCGCCTGCCGCATCAACACCGGCCAGCCTAGACCCGGGGGACCACCATGACCATCGCCACCCGCACCGGCCACCTCACCGCCGAACTACACCAACTCGCCCGCCCCATCCACATCGCCCACCAAGGACGCGTCCACACCC
>NZ_JBEZZN010000030.1:0-19209 GCF_040639195.1 Micromonospora sp. NPDC023956 | reverse complement strand
CTCACCGGGAACCATCCGGGGCTTTCCCTGCCCCCGCCACTCTCGCGGCGAGCACTTCTACTACGTTACCTCACCGTTTCCGCCGTGTCAAACCGTGTGTCCCGGTCTGTCGTGCTTGGTACGGTTTGGCACCGCTGACCGCAGGCAGCGGCGAACCACTGCGCTTGATCATCGGATTCAGCAGGCCGGCCGCTGCGGTTTCCCGCTCGCTCGCCCGGTTCCCTGCCGGTCGTGAACCTTACCCGGCCGGTTCCGCCCCGCCAAATCGACCCCGCGGTCGATCCGGTGGAGCACCACCCGGATCCGGCCCCGGAGGAGTGAACCCCGCCGGACCCGTTGCCGTCCTCGGTCCGGACTCTCAGGTGTTTCGCCTGTTTCGTCCGTTCCGCGCTGGCAGAGAGAAAGTTACGCGTCCCGGGGTTTGGACGTCAAATCGGGGGGGTAGCGGCCCGCGTCACATCGTCGACGCCGGGCTATATCGCCTGGTCGTTCGGGTTGGCACCGCGGTTGCGGGCGCGCCGCTGGGCGAGCAGGGCCCGGACACCGAGTACGCCGACCGCCGTACCGATGGTCAGGGAGGCGGCGATGAGCAGCGCGTGGATCCAGAGGAAGCCGGTCCCGCCACCCTCGGCGACCGTCCCGGTCGTCCACGACCGGGGGTCGTTCCAGATGGCGACCGCGAACCTCGGCCAGATGAACCAGGTCCAGATCCCGACGCCGGTGAGGAAGAGCGCCCAGCCACGTGACAGCACCATGGCCGACGAGTATGCCAGCGCCGGCACACGTCGGGCCTGGTCACGTCGGGCCTGGTCGCGCCGGACCGGGACCCCCCACCGGGGCTGACGGGGTTACCGTGGACGCGTGGTCCGGACGAGCAACCTCCCGCCGGCGGGCGTCGACCTGAGCGACGAGCTGCCGGCCGACGCCGCGTCGTATCCGGCGGCGACCACCAGGTCCGGCGATGGGCGTGACCGCCTCCTGGACGTCCTTCGTGCCCGCGGGCTGCGGTTCCGCGACGGCGCGCGATGGCAACCGACCCGCTGAGTCGACCCTGCTGATCACCGACCGGGACGCCCCGTCCCGCGTCGACGCGCGCACGCGAAAACCACCACCCGTACGACACGAGAGGCGTACCACCATGTCCGCTGCACGGATGCTCACCGGCGACCGCCCGACCGGGCGGCTGCACCTCGGCCACTACGTCGGCAGCATCGCCAACCGGGTGCGGTTGCACCAACGCTACGAGAGCTTCTTCATCATCGCCGACCTGCACATGCTCACCACGAAGAACACCCGCGAGGACATCTCCCGCGTCGCCGGCAACGCCCGGGAGATGGTGCTCGACGTCCTCGCCGCCGGGGTGGAGCCGGACCGGGCCACGTTCTACCTCCAGTCCGCCGTACCCGAGGTCGGCGACCTGAACACGCTCCTCCAGAACCTGGTCACGGTGCCGAGGCTGGAGCGGGTGCCGTCGTTGAAGGAGATGGCCCGGGCCGCCGGCAAGGAGGAGATGCCGTACGGGCTGCTCGGCTATCCCGTCCTCCAGGCGGCGGACATCCTCTGCGTCCGGGCCGACGTGGTACCGGTGGGCCGGGACAACGCCGCGCACGTGGAGGTGACCCGGGAGGTGGCCCGCCGGTTCAACCACCTCTACGGGGAGGTGCTCCCGGTACCGGAGATGATCCACGCCGAGACGCCGGTGCTGGTCGGTACGGACGGTCGCGCCAAGATGAGCAAGAGTCTCGGCAACGCCATCGCGCTCGCCGACGAACCGGCGGTGGTGCGCCGCAAGGTGCTGGGGATGTACACCGACCCGAACCGGGTCCGGGCCGACGTGCCGGGGACGGTGGTGGGGAACCCGGTCTTCGCCTACCACGACGTGTTCAACCCGGACCGGGCCGAGGTCGACGAGTTGAAGGACCGTTACCGGGCCGGCCGGGTCGGTGACGTCGAGGTCAAGGAGCGGCTCGCGGTGGCGCTCAACCGGTTCCTCGACCCGATGCGCGAACGCCGGGCCGGCTTCGCGGCCGAGCGGGGGCTCGTCGACCAGTTGATCGCCGACGGCACGGAACGGACCCGCCAGGAGGTCCGGCAGACCCTCGTCGAGGTACGTCGGGCGATGGGGCTGACCGGCGCGTACCAGCAGATCCGACGCCGGGCCGAGCGGTCCCGGCGCCGGGCGGGCACGCCGGCCGCCGCCGGCACGGGCGGCGCCTGAGGTTCGGCCCGCCGGGGCACGTATCCTGGAGAATCCGTCTGCCCGCTGCCGAGGAGCTGCGACCTGATGACCTCCGCGGACCCTGCCGCCCCGGCGGGCCCCACGCTGGACACCGCCCACGGGTCGGTCGTCCTGCCCACCTTCCTGCCCGACGGCACCCGGGCCTCGGTCCGGGCGGTCGACACCCTCGACCTGGCCACGGTGGGGATCCAGGCGGTGATGGTCAACGCGATGCACCTGGCCCAGCGTCCCGGTCTGCAGAGCATCAAGCGGGCCGGCGGGCTGCACCGCTTCATGGCGTGGGACGGCGTGATCGTCTCCGACTCGGGCGGGTTCCAGGTGCTCTCCCTGCTCCGCAAGCAGGGCAAGAAGGGCTCGATCCGGGCCAGCGGGGTGACCTTCCAGGAGTCGCCCACGGCGAAGAAGATCGTGCTGACCCCGGAAAAGGTCATCGAGTGGCAGTTCGGACTCCGCTCCGACGTGGTGGTCGCTCTGGACGACTGCACCGGCCCGGAGGACTCCCCGGCCGAGCAGCTCGCCTCGACCGAGCGGACGATCCGCTGGTTCCGGCAGGCCCGCCAGGCGTACGACCTCCAGTGCCGGCAGCGGCGGATGGCGGAGTCGCCGCTGCTGGTCGGGGTGGTGCAGGGCGGTACCGATCCGGAGCTGCGCCAGCGCTGCTTCGACGCCCTCGTCGAGTCCGGGGCGCAGGGGTTCGGGTTCGGGGGCTGGCCGCTCAGCGCCGAGGGTGAGCTGGAGCGCGACATGTTCGCCCTGCTCTCCCGGATCACCCCGCAGGACGCGCCGTTGTTCGCCCTCGGGGTCGGGCGGCCCGAGCACCTGGTCTCCCTCTGCGAGCTGGACATGCGCTGGGTCTTCGACTGCACGATCCCGACCCGGGACGCCCGGCACGGCCGGCTCTACGCGTTCGTGCCGGAGATCGCCGACCGGCTGCTCACCCCGGACCGGAGCTTCTACCAGAACGTCTACATCCTGGACGAGGAGAACTCCCGCAAGGACGAGCCGATCTGCGCCACCTGCGACTGCCCGACCTGCCGGCGGTACAGCCGCAGTTACCTGCACCACCTCTTCCGGGTGAAGGACGGCCTGGCGGACCGGCTCGCCACCCTGCACAACCTGCGCTTCTACACCCGGCTGTTGGAGATGATCCGGGCCGGACGGATGGCCCGGCCCGGTGTGCGCGAGCCGGCCCGGCTCGGGTGACCGGCCGGTGACGTCGCCCCCGCCGGGCCTGGCGCCGGCCGGTGAGCCGACGCCGGCCACGCTGCCGGAGCCGGCCACCGCCGTGCCGTCGCCGCGGACGGACTCACCCGCCGTGGCGAGGGTGATCGTCCGGCTCACCACCGCCGCCAAGTACCGGGACGTCCACCCGGAGACCATCGCCGACCTGGTCCGGCGGGAGGGGCGAACCACCGGCGACGCGGCCGAACTGGAACGGCTTGTCCGCGCCCGGCTGCACAAGGTGGCCGCCCTGCACCTGCTCACCGCCCGGCCGGCGGCGCTGCGCCGGGCGCTGGACCGGGCCGATCTCGACGACCCGCAGGCCCGACGGGACTGGTGCCGGCAGGTGCTGGCCGGCCACTTCTCCACCGCCGAGCGCCTGACCGACCTGGACGCCTTCTATCCGACCCTGTTCGGGCTGGTGCCGCCGCCGGCGACGGTGGCCGACGTCGCCTGCGCGCTGAACCCGTTCACCCTGCCCTGGCTGCGGGAGGTGAGCGACGCGCGGTACGTCGGCTACGACTTCAACGCGACCTTCGTGGCGCTGGGCAACGCGTTCCTCGCCCGGACCCATCCGGAGTGCGAGATCCGGCACGAGGAGGTGCTCACCGACGGCCACCAGGTGAGCGCGGATCTCGCCCTGCTGCTCAAGACGTACCACTGCATGGAGGGACGCCGGCCCGGCGCGGGGCTGGCGCTGGTCGACCGGCTGGCCTGCCGGCACGTGGTGGTGTCGTTCCCCACCCGGGCCATGAACGGCCGGGCGGCGGTCTTCGTGCCCCGCCACGTCGAGGAGCTGGCCGAGCTGGCCCGCGACCGGGGTTGGCGCTGGTCGCGGGCCACTCTGCCGTCGGAGGACCTGGTGGCGATCCACAAGGAGTGACCGCCGGCGGCCTCAGTCCTCCCAGAGGCGCTCGACGATCGCGGTGGTCTCCTCCCGGGTGCGCGGCCGGTCCGGCAGACCGTCCATCGCGCCCCAGGCGCTGGCGTACCAGGACTCCTCGGTGAGTTCCCGGTCGGTGAAGCGGCCGGTGAGCGCGGCGCAGACCCGGTCGATCCGCCCGCACGCGTCCTCGACCACCTCGTCGGTGAACGCCGCCGAGGGGGTCTGGTTGTCGCCCTCGAAGAAGAGCAGCCCCTCGGCCGCCGCGGCGGCGTGGAAGGCGTCCTGCACCTCGTCGTCGGCGCAGACGAACTGGAAGAGGTTGCCGTTGCCGGCGAGGTCGATCGGGACGCCGGCACCGGCGAACGCCGCCCGGGTGTGGGCGATGAAACGGTCGCCGGCCGCCCGGATGGCCCGCTGCGTCTCGCCGGTCGCCATCCGGCGCAGCGTGGTGGTCGCGGCGGCCAGCGCGGTCGGCTCGAAGTACGAGGTGAACGAGACGTCCTCCAGCGCGGCGAGCAGGTGGGCGTCCCCGCCCACCGCCGCGACCGGGGAGCCGTTGGCCAGGCACTTCGCCACGATCCAGACGGCCGGGTCGAGGAGGGGGGTGGAAAGCCCACCCCGGTATCGGAGACCCACCTTGACCTCGTCGGCGATGACCGGGACGTCCGCCTCCTTCGTCAGCCGGGTGAACTCGGTGTACCAGCGCTCGCCCAGATGCATGTGGTCCGGGGAGATGACCACCGCGGCCACCTGCTCCGGGCGGCTGAGCCACTCGGCGAGCACGTCCAGGTCGAAGAGGAACTCGACCACGCCGTGCTGGTTGGGGGTGAAGGCCTCGTCGCAGTGCCACATCGGGTCGTATCCGTGGTAGCCGGAGCTGAGCACGATCGACCGGTCCCGGGCGTCCCGGACGGCGCAGGTCACCGAGCGGAGCGCGGCGGTGCCGGTGCGGTAGAGGCCGACCACGTCGCCGCCGCACACTTCCTGCAACTGGCCGAGCAGGTCGTCCAGGACCGGACTCCATGCGGTGCCCACCCCCGAACGGCCCCGGGCGGCGCGGGCGATCGCCTCGGCGACCTCCTCGTCACCGTGGCCGAGGATGACCGAGCCACGGGCGTTGTCGAAGTCCACCCACCGCCGGCCGTCCGGGTCGGTCAGGTACGCTCCCGAGCCCTCGACGAAGACCCGGGGACGGCCGTCGGCGTCCCGGGGGCAGGTGGGTTCCTGGGCCAGCAGCTTGCCGGCGCCGATGTCGATGGTCATCGTGTCGCTCGATTCGTTCCGTTCCGACAGGTCACAGCGAGAAATCGGGGTCGACGCCGAACTCCCGGACCAGGAGCTCGCGGGCCATCCGCAGGGCGAGGGCCTGGATGGTCAGGGTGGGGTTGACGCCACCCGGGTAGGGCATCACGCCCCCGTCGACCACCATCAGGTTCGTCAGGCCGTGCACCCGACCGTCCGGGTCGGTGACCGAGGTGCGGGGGTCGGTGCCGGAACGGCAGGTGCCGTGCAGGTGGGTGCTGCCCATCCAGAAGTACGACGACTCGCGCCAGGTCAGCTCACAGCCGGCAGCCCGCAGGATCTCCTCGGCCCGCCGTTGGAGGTACTCCAGGCGGGCCCGGTCCCGGGGGTGGGGCGAGTAGTCCATCACCACGTCCGGCACGCCGAACTCGTCGACGCTCCGGCCGAGGGAAACCCGGTTCTCGGCGCGGGGCTGGTCGGGCACCAGGCACTCCAGCCGGATGATCTGCTCGTCGGGACGCAGCCGGAGGGACTCCTCCGGTTGGGACTCGAAGATCACCCCGCCGAGTCCGCCGGGCGCGTCGTCGGCGGTGTAGTAGTCGGTGATGGCGGCGGTGGAGAACGGCCCCGGACCGGTGATCCGGTCGCCGCCCGGGGTGTCGGTGCGCCGGTAGCCGAGGACGTACCCGCTCATCTTGAAGCACAGGCCCCGGCCGACCATGTCGTGCTCGTTGCCCAGGCCCTGCGGGCTCAGCTCGTCGGCCGAGCGCAGCAGCAGGGAGGCGCTCTGCACGGCGTTGCCGGCGACGACCACGTGCCGGGCCCGCAGGACGTGCCGGTTGCCGTTGTCCACCCGGACACACTCGACACCGTCCACGCTGGTGGCGTCCCGCCGGAGCAGCCGGACGGCCTTCAGGCCGGCGAAGAGCCGCAGCCCGGCCTTGCGGGCCGGTTCGAGGAAGACGGTGAGCGCGTCCCCCTTGGCCCCACGGTCGCACCGGTTGGAGATGCACGGGCGCTCGCCGGCGCAGGCCAGGCGCCCGTGGTACGACTCGGTGGCGATGGCCAGCGGCGTCGGGAAGGGGTTCAGGCCGAGCGAGCGGGCCGCCGCCCGGATGACCGCGCCCTCCGCGGTGGTCTCGACCGGCCGCATCGGGTACGCCGGGTTGGTCGGCAGGCTCGG
The DNA here is from genome assembly GCF_040639195.1 of Micromonospora sp. NPDC023956. Taxonomy (NCBI): domain Bacteria; kingdom Bacillati; phylum Actinomycetota; class Actinomycetes; order Micromonosporales; family Micromonosporaceae; genus Micromonospora; species Micromonospora sp. NPDC023956. Next base: position 12,438 of record NZ_JBEZZN010000030.1, on the reverse strand, counting down.
GTCGTGCCCGCCACCGGAGATGCCGAGCGCCATCTCCACGAACTCGTAGTAGGGGTCCAGTTCGTCCACCGTCCACGGCCAGCGCAGTGGCAGGTCGGAGCGGCCCAGCCGGCTCTCCGCGTCGAAGTCGACCGGACGGTAGCGGAAGGCCGCGCCGCCGAAGAAGACGGTTCCCCCACCGACGTTGCAGGTGGACCAGGGGTTGCCGGTCTTCTCCCAGAGGCCGCTGTCCTGACGGATCCAGGCGGTCTCGGCGATCGTCTCGACGTCGTCGTAGCTCACCCAGGGGTCCACGAAGGGGCCCTGTTCGACGACCACGACGTCCAGACCGGCGCGTTGCAGGGCCCAGGCGGTGATCGCACCGGAGGCGCCGCTGCCGATCACACAGACGTCGGCGACGCGGGCGGTGTCGTCGGCGGTCGGCTCCGGGCCGTACCGCAGCCGGGCCCTGACGTCCTCGTGACCGGCATTGAGGTCGACGGAAACGCTGATGAGAACCTCCCGGGTTGGGTCTGCGTGCCGGCCGGCCGCCTCAGGTCGCGACGGGGCCGACCGGTCACTGGGGTTGTCCGTGCGGAGGTACGGCTGTCGGGGGTGCGCCGACGGTCACCGGACCGGCCCGGAGCGCGTCGGGTGGACACCGGACGGTGAGCACCTGCCCGGTGGTCCCCTCTCCCGGAGCGGCCGTGACGGCCCAGGCCACCAGGCGCGCGGCGGCCGTGGTGTCGTCGGGTGCCTCCGGACCGCCCATGTCGGTGGGGATCCAGCCCGGGTCGACCGCGTTGACGACGACGTCCTGTCCGCGCAGGGCGACCGCCAGGTTGACGGTCATGATGTTCAGCGCGGCCTTGGACATCCGGTAGCCGGTGGCCTCCCCGTCGGCGGTGGCCGGGTCGGCGTCGTCGGCGGTCACGTTGACCACGGCGGCCCCCGCCGCGGCGGTCAGCAACGGCAGCATGGCGCGGGTCACCAGCAGGGGGCCGACGGCGTTGACGGCGAGCAGTTCGTGGACCGCCTCGGCGGTGACGCTCTCCAGGCCGGCGTCGCGTTCGTCGAGGAAGACCCCGGCGTTGTTGACCAGGCCGGCGAGGCGCCCGTCGGTGCGGTCGGCGACCAGGTCGGCCGCGACCGCGATGCTCACCGGGGAGGTCACGTCCAGGGGTACGTGGCTGGCCCGGCCGCCCCGACGACGCAGCGCCGCGGCCGCCTCCGCGCCGCGCCGGTCGTCGCGGCAGCCGAGCAGGACGGACCAGCCGTCGTCGACCAGGAGGGTGGCGGTGGCCAGGCCGAGTCCCCGGTTCCCGCCGGTGACCAGGACGTGACCCCGGGCCGGGCTGGTGTCCGGGTCCGCGGGGGCGGTGTCCACGTTCCGCTGCCCGGTCACGTCCCGCTCGCCGCCCCGGACCCGGCGAGGGCGGCGCGGTAGCAGTCCAGCATCCGGTCCCGGGTGGCGGACATGTCGAAGGTGCTGGCGGTGTCGGTCTGCGCCGCGTGGATCCGGGCGACCACCGCGTCCCGGTCGGCCAGCACGCGCCGGACGACCCCGGCGAGGCCGCGCACGTCGCCGGGCTCGCTGAGCAGGTCGGGACAGGCCGAGCCGATGGTGCTGCGCAGGCCCCCGACCGCGTAGGCGGCGACCGGGGTGCCCGCCATGATCGCCTCGATCGCGCTGCCGCCGAGTTCCTCGTGGATCGAGGGCATGACCAGGGTGTCGACCAGGGCGAGGGCGGCCGGCACCTGGTCGTGCGGGAGGAAGCCGGTCACCACGAACTGGTGCGCGCGGCCCGCCTCGGCGATCTCCTTCTCCATCCGTTCCCGCTGCGGGCCGTCGCCGACGACGAGGAAGGTCGGGGAGAGGTCGTCCAGATGTTCGGCCAACTTGAGCAGGTCGGGCCAGCCCTTCTCGTGGGCGACCCGGCCGATGTAGCCGATGAGCGGCCGGCGGCCGGTCAGGCCGTACCGCTCGGCGAACGCCGTCGCCTCGGCCTCCGTCGCCGGGGTGATGTCGACCGCGTCCGGGTTGACCACGATGCTGGAGCGGTCCAACCCGGTCGCGGCGCTCACCACGTCGGCGGTCCGGGCGGTGAGGGTGCTGACCCGGGCCGCGGAGCGCAGCGCCTGCCGTTCCGCCTGGGTGACCAGGCGGTGCGCCATGGCGTCCACCGCCGACATCGGCTGGTATACGGAGAGCCGGGAACAGTGCAGGGTGAGCACGTACGGCACGCCGAGGATCCGGGCGGCGATCCGACCCGCGACCAGCGGCCAGATCTGGCCGTCGGCGTGCACGTGGACGAGATCGGGCCGCCAGTCGCCGCGACGCAGCCGGAGGCACTCCCGAATGGTGCCGACCAACCACGCCTGTCCCAGTCCGACCAGACCGGTGATCTCGGAGCGGATCTGGGGCAGGGACACCCGGGCGATCCGGACGGTCAGTCCCGGCTCGATCTGCTTCGACGGCGGCAGCCCGGGAAAGCCCAGGGTCAGCACCAGCTGGTCGACGCCCGCCCTGGCCAGGCTGCGGGACAACGCCAGGATCTGCACCTGCATACCGCCCACCGGATCGAACTCGGCCGGCCAGTGGTCGACGTAGTCGTGGTGGAAAAAGGGAGTCAGCCGAAGTACACGCACGACGCCATCCGATTCTCCCGGAATATGTGGCGGAAAGCTATTTCTGAATGACGTAAATCAGCTCGCTGCCGATCTCCAGTCGCTGAATGCCACACGACCGTTCTCTGGCCTGGGACTCAAAACTCTGTGAATAGTTCTGAAACATCCCTTTCGATCGCTGACCGAGAGACTTGGTCGGGAAGGTTACCACGATAATCGGCGAGTTGACAATGTCAATCACTTCCCAGCCGGATCCTCGTCGCTGAGTCTCCAGACAGGGCAGCGTCTTCAGCAATAGCGTGACGTCGGCCGGCTCGTCAAGACGGTCGGCCAGGAGGTCGGCCACGCTCGTGCGGTGGGCGACACCCAGCCTGGTCAGGGCGGCGTCCACGAAGCCCACCAGGCGGGCGTCGATGTCGGACGCGACGTAGACGGTCTGGTCGGACAGCCCCATCCAGGGGGCGGCCAACGGGTTGAGGCCACAGGCGAGGTCACGCAGCGTATTCGGCTGCGGCACATGGCGGAAGATCTCCCGATAGAACTCCTCGAGCTGCGGCAACCGCTCGCGGGTGGACACATGCACCGACATCGCGCGACGCAGAGCGGCCCGGACCTCCTCGTCGGCACCGGCCGCCACAGCGGATTCCAGCTGCCGCAGCAACGCTGCGTAGTTGGGTGGACTGGGCGGCAGGAAGGCGCCGTAGATCTCGTGCAGCCCGCGCTTGGTGCGCTTGACCGCGTCGGGTACGTCACCGCGGGCCGCGACGAGGGCGGCCTGGGCCAGGCGGCGCACGGTCGCCGGGGCCACCGTCTGGTAGCGCCGGCTCTTGGTGATGGCCTGCTCGATCTGGTCGATACGGTCGTCGGCCGCAGATGTCGTCATCGATTCCTCCGAAAGATCCTGAACCGGTAGCGAAGCGGAAAAATTCCCCCACCAATATGGCCGCCCGCACACCAAGAGTTATTGGTCGGTGTACCGAAAGTTGTTACGCGAGTATTACCGGCCGCACCTGGGAGCGCTCGCACCCCGCACCCGGTCACGTCCATGATGGCCGCCCTGTCCCGCAAGCCCGGCTTGGCCGGTTTTTGCACGTCGACACTGGTGATTGCGTCTGGCACACTTGGCCGGGGCCGCGATCTAACGGTTGCCACAGTCTGGCTTGGGGAGGACGTGAAAGTGACCCTTCTTGCCGTCAATGGCGGTTCCCCTATACGTTCGCAGCAGTGGCCGTTGTGGCCCGCTCCTGCGCCCGGCGCCCTCGACGCACTGAACGAGGTTCTCCATTCCGGCCGATGGGCCATCAGCGGGCCGTATCAGGGGAAGCAGAGCTTCGAGCGGCGTTTCGCGACGGCGTTCGCCGAGTTCCACGGCATCGGGCACTGCGTGCCGACCTCCAGCGGAACGGCCAGCCTCATGGTCGCGCTCGAGGCGTGCGGGGTCGGTGCCGGTGACGAGGTTATCATCCCCGGTCTGACCTGGGTCGCCAACGCATCCACCGTCGCCGGAGTCAACGCGGTCCCCGTCCCGGTCGACGTGGACCCGCAGACCCTCTGTCTCGACCCGGCGGCCGTCGAGCGGGCGATCACCCCGCGGACCGCGGCCATCGTCGTGGTCCACCTCTACTCCGCCGTGGCCGACCTGGACGCGTTGACCGCGGTCGCCGCACGGCACGACATCCCGCTGATCGAGGACTGCGCACAGGCGCACGGCGCGCGCTACCGCGACCGTCGGGTCGGCACGTTCGGCGCCTTCGGCACCTTCAGCATGCAGCACAGCAAGGTGCTCACCAGTGGTGAGGGCGGTGCCGTGATCACCGGGGACCCGGCGCTCTCCCGGCGGGCCGAGCACCTGCGGGCGGACGGCCGTACCTACACGCCGGACGAGCCCGCCGTGGGCGAGATGGAGCTGGCCCAGACCGCGGAGCTGATGGGCAGCAACCGTTGCCTGTCGGAGTTCCAGGCGGCGCTCCTGCTCGGCCAGCTCGAACTGCTCGACGAGCAGAACGAGCGGCGGCGGGCGAACGCGGCCCTGCTCGACGAGGGTCTCGGGGCGCTCGGCATCCAGCCCCAGGTCTCCTCGCCCGGCACCACCGAGCGCACCTACTACGAGTGGGCGGGGCGGATCTCCGACGACGAGATCGGGCAGATCGGCGTGGAACGGATCGCCCCCGCGGTCGCGGCCGAACTCTCCGGAGCGGCCATCTACGCCAGCTACCCGCCCATGAACCACAACCGGCTCTACCGGCCCGCCACCCGGACCCGGTTCACCGGTGTCACCGGGCTCGACCTGACCGGCTACGCACTGCCGGTCGCCGAGGACGCCGGCCAGCGGGTCGTCACGATCCACCACTCGGCGCTGCTGGGCAACGAGTCGGACATGAAGGACATCGTTCGCGCCTTCGAGAAGGTGTTCACGAATCACCGAGAGCTGCACGGCTGACCACCGGGCCGGTCGGGACACCCCGTCGGCCCGGTGCTGGTCGCTGCGACCGGATGTCCCGGACCCGGGACATCCGATTGGCAAGGGCCCCATCCAAGGGTGGTAAGGACCCGTGACGAAGGGTTTGCGTATGGAGGTCGAGATACGCCTGGGCACGGTGCGGTATCCGTTCCGGCTCGGCACCGACTGTCTCGGTGCCATCGTGGAAGACCTGGTCGCCATGTCGGCCAGCCGGCTCCTGATCGTCTGCGACAGCAACACCGGTCCACTGTTCGGCGCGGAACTGGTCGAACGGCTCTCTCCACGGGTCCCGGCGAACCTGCTCATCCATCGAGCCGGTGAGCCGTACAAGGACCTCCAGGCCGTCGGCACGCTCGCCGAGTCGGCGCTGCAACTCGGCGCGGACCGCGCCTCGGTGGTGGTCGCCGTCGGCGGTGGCGTGATCGGCAACATAGCGGGGTTGATGGCCGCACTGCTCTTCCGCGGGATCCGCCTCGTGCACATCCCGACGTCGCTCATCGCGATGTCCGACTCGGTCCTCTCCCTCAAGCAGGCGGTCAACGCCTGCGTGGGCAAGAACCTGGTCGGCACCTTCTACGCACCGGAGTCCGTCCTGGCCGACACCGCCATGCTGCGGAGCCTGCCGTTCCGGGAGACGGTCTCCGGCCTCTGCGAGGTCGTCAAGAACTCGCTGGCCATCCGGCCGACCATGGTCGAGATGCTCCGGACGTCGCTGCGGCAGGACGCCTGCTACGACGACGAGACGATGTACCAGATCATCTCCGAGAGCATCCTGGCCAAGGCCTCGGTGACCGAGGACGACATGCACGAGTGCCGGGCCGGGCTGGTGCTCGAGTACGGCCACACGGTCGGGCACGCCATCGAGTACACCGCCGCCGGCGGGCTCTCCCACGGCCAGTCCATCGGCCTCGGCATGGTGGTCGCCGCCGAGGTGTCCCACCGGCTCGGCCACCTCGACCAGGAGGCGGTCGCCCTGCACCGGGAGCTGTTGACCCGGGCGGGTGCGATGGTGGCCATCCCCGAGGAGGTCGACCTCGACGAGGTGATGCACCGGCTGCGCTTCGACAACAAGCGTGGCTACCTCGCCGATCCGGCCGAGAGCAGCGCGATGGTCCTCCTCGGTGGGTTGGGCCAACCGCTCTGGCACGACGGCCGACCGCTGGTCTCGGTCCCGATGGCCCTGGTCGGTGAGGTCGTCAACGAGATCGCCTGTCCGGAGATGCCGAACTTCGAGCTGGTTCCGCCGACCGAGGGGGAAAGGGTGCCGGACACGGTGGGTGCTGCCGATGGTTGAGCGCCTGGGCGTCGCCGTCGTCGGCGGCGGGTTCATGGGTGGCGTGCACGCCGAGGTCCTGACCGCCGATCCCCGGGTGGATCTGCGGTGGGTGGTGGACCGGGACGAGCGCGTCGGCACGGACCTGGCCACCCGGTTCGGCGCGCGCGTCACGACGACCCTCGACGAGGCGCTGGCTGACGACACGGTCCGGCTCGTGGTGGTGGCCACCCCCGCCGCCACCCACGAGCCGATCGCGGCGCAGGCGATCGCGGCGGGCCGGCACGTCCTGGTGGAGAAGCCGCTCGTGCTCTCCACCGGGGATGCCCGTCGGTTGGCGGCCGCGGCGCGCGAGCGCGGGGTGATCCTCGCCCACGGTGGCAACTTCGTCTACGCACCGAAGTTCGTCCGGGCCCACGAACTGGCTGCGGACCGGGACGCACTGGGCACCGTTCACTCGGTCCGGGTAGCCTTCCGGACGTCCGGACCGGACACCGACTGGTTCCGCTCGAAGGCGACCGCCGGCGGCGGCGCCCTGACCGACCTCGGCTGGCACGCGGTGGAGTTGTGCCGCTGGATGCTCGGCAAGCCGGCCATCCGCTCCGTCACCGCCTGCACCCGACAGCTCAGTGCCGTCGGGGACGTCGAGGACCAGGGCGTCGTCCTGATCGAGTTCGCCGACGGCGCGATCGGGCAGTGCGACGTCTCCTGGGCCTGCCCCGGTGGTGAACAGCTCACCGTCGAGGTGATCGGCACGGAGGGCCTGGTCACCGCCGACCTCTGGCAGGGCATGGGCGTCGAGGCCTACACCAACACCAAGTTCGGCGCGGTGTGGGAGCCCAACCAGGGGTGGCTGCGTCCCGAGTGGGAATGGATCCGCAACAGCGGATACGTGCACCAGGACCGTCAGGTCGTGGACGCGGTGCTCGAGGGCCGGCCGATGGCGCACACCGCGGACGACGCGGTCGCGGTCGTCGAGGCCCTCGAGGCGGCCTACCGCAGCGCTGCGGACGGACGGAAAGTGGAGACGAATGCCTGACAACAGTGCCCCACGGGGCGTCCTCTCGATGACACCGTTCTTCCTCTACGCCGACCACCAGAAGCTGTGGAAGCCACGGTTCGACCCGATGGGCGGCATGCACGTGCTGGGCCACGCGATCGTGACGGAGATGGGCCGGCGGGGCTTCCCGCAGCGGGTCCTCACCATGGCCCCGCCCGGCATCCCGAAGGACCTCCAGATCGCGCCGAACATCACCGTGCACGCCCGGCGTCTGCCGGTGCTGCCGATCCCGTCCAAGCTGGAGGGGTACTTCGGCCTGGTCGGGGCATGGGCGAAGGCCAGCCTGCTCTACGTGATGCGCAACAAGGAGCAACTCAAGCGCGAGATCGGGATCGTGCACGCGCACTGCGACGGTTCCGGTTCCGCCCCGGCGTACGCGTACGCCGCAGCGAAGGTGCTCGACGTGCCGATCGTGTCGCACATCTACTCCTGCCGGTCGCTCACCCAGCACCCGACGACCGTGTTCGAGCGGGTGGCCGACCCGGTGGCCAAGTCGGCGGAGAAGTACGTCATCCAGAACTCCGGAGCGGTCCTGACGCTGAGCGACAAGGTCCGCGAGCGGATCCGCGACGAACTGCACGTGCCGGACGACCGGGTACACCGGCTGGCGCACCTGGTGACCGACGACTTCGTCGGTCACGACACTCCCGAACGCCGGGAGGAACTGCGGCAACGCTTCGGTCTGACCGACGACAAGCCGACCGTCCTCTACGTGGGGCGGATATCGTCCGAAAAGGGCGTCGACTGGTTCGTCAAGGCCGCCGCCGAGGTGAACAAGCGACGGGACTGCCGGTTCCTCATCGCCGGGGACGGCCCGCAGCGCGGTGACATCGAGGCGCTGGCCCGGCAGCTCGGGGTCGCCGACAAGCTGGTCATCACCGGCTTCCTGCTCCCGGAGTACATCCCGTCCATCATCTCGCTCTCGACGCTGGCCGTCCTGCCCTCGCAGTACGAGGAGCTGGGCGTCGTGGTGCTCGAGTACATGATGATGAAGCGCCCGGTCGTGGCGCACGACGTCAGCGGTGTCCACAAGCTGGTCGAGCACATGAAGACCGGCGTGCTGGTACCGCCCTTCGACCCTCCGAAGCTCGCCGACGCCATCGAGATGGTTCTCGACGATCCGGACCTGGCCCGTCGCCTGGCGGAGAACGCCGAGCCGATCCCCCAGCAGGAGTACTCGCTGGCCTCGGCGGGTGAACGCCTACAGGCGATCTACCTATCCCTCATGGAGGAGTCCTGAGATGACCGTCACTAACAAGATCGTCACCGGTGTCGCCTTCCCACCGTCGTTGTTGGCGGAGACTCCGCCGATCTCGGTGGCGACGCTCACGGCCTATCTTCGCGACAAGGGCATGCCCGCCCGTGGCCTGGACCTGAACGCGGACTTCAACGAGTACCTGCTCAGCCGGGTCGAGATCGAGCAGGTGCAGGGCCCGGAGAACAGCCACGAGTTCACCCAGCCCTTCATCAAGCAGTTCTTCCTGAACCACATCACCGGCAACTACTTCACCGAGATGAACTTCGAGGAGTGGGAACTGCAGCAGCAGTGCCAGGTGGCCCCGGAGAGCCTCTCCATCTGGGACCCGCCCTTCCCGTTCTCGTACTGCGAGTTCCTCTCGATCCTGCGGGACGACCCGGAGCGCGTCGCCAAGCTGGTCCGGGACCCGAACGCGAACATCTACCACGCCTTCTACCACGACAAGGTCGCCGGTCAGGCCTCCGAGCTGGGCCTGATGGGCTTCTCGATCATGGGGTACAACCAGGTCATCCCCGCGCTGACCCTGGGCTACCTGATGAAGCAGGAGAACCCGGACCTCTACATCTGCTGGGGCGGTCCCTGGGTGACCTCCTTCGCGGACATGCTCATCCCGCGCCTGGAGGCCTGCCCCGAACTGGGCAACCTGATCGACGCGCTGGTCGTCCGGGAGGGCGAGGAGCCGCTGCTGAAGATGGCCGAGGCGCTGTCCCGGGGCGAGCGGCCGGTCGGTATCCCCGGCGGCTGCAAGCCGATGTCGGAGCAGAGCGTGCTCGACACCAAGCCGGTCGGCCGCAAGCTGCTGCTGGAGATGTCCAAGCCGCGGGAGAACATGCCCAACACCCACTGGCGCATCGAGGACGGCACCTACGAGCGCAGCGGTGACATCTCCTGGGTCGCCGACATGAACCAGCTCCCGACCCCGGACTACAGCGACTTCGACCTGTCGCTGTACACCACCTTCCGGGAGGGACAGGGCAGCCTCGTCCTCCAGGGCTCGCGCTCCTGCTACTACATGAAGTGCTCGTTCTGCAACGCGATCACCAACTTCGCGCCGTGGAGCTACCGGGAGCGCAGCACCGAGAACCTCCGCAAGGACATCGACACCTTCCTGGAGCAGTACCCCGGGGTCGTGCACTTCGACTTCGCCGACGCGGTCTTCCCGGCGAAGCGGCTGGTCGAGCTCGCCGACTTCTTCATCGAGAAGAAGCGCCCGGAGCTGTTCTGGGAGGTCGACGTCCGGTTCGAGGGCAACATCGACAAGGCCGTCCTGACCAAGATGCGCGACTCGCAGGGCACCCTGCGCTTCGGCCTGGAGACGGCGAACGAGCGCCTGCTCGACCTGGTCCGCAAGGGCAACCGGATGGACGTCGTCCACCGACTGCTCCAGGACAGCCGGGAACTGGGCTACAAGCCGTTCCTGATGACCATCGTCGGCCTGCCCACCGAGGAGCGGAACGAGGCCGAGGAGCTCTACCAGTTCCTCAGCGACTACCACGACACGGTGACGTACCAGATCGCCGACTTCATCGTCGAGCGGAACTCGCCGATCCAGCTGCGGCCGAACGAGTACGGCATCCACATCGAGGACGACGAGCAGGAGAGCTTCCACCACAACCTGCACTTCACCCGTCGCGCCGGCTACAGCGACGAGGAGGCGCAGGAGGTGTACCGGGACATCCTGGTCCGCACCATGCAGCGGTTCAAGGGCGCCCGCGAGGTCGACGTGGAGCAGGAGCGGAGCCGGGTGGCCCCGGACGACTCGGTCTACCGACTGAGCCTGCGGGCCGGCTCCTTCGCATTGGAGAACTACTGGGTGAAGCACAACAACCTGCCGTTCGAGGGCCTGGTGCCCATCGGCTACAAGGTCCAGCAGCAGTGGACCGACATGACCGACAAGGGCACGGTCTTCGAGATCGACCCGGACATCGCCCTCGGGGCCCTCGCCGGGGCAGGTAGCCGCTGATGACGGAGAAACTGGCGATCCTCGGTGGCGACCCGCTCCGCACCCGGCCCTGGCCGGAGTGGCCGCACGTCGGCCCGGAGGACGTGGATCGGCTGCGGACCGTCATCGAGTCCCGCAACCTCGGTGGCATCCCCTTCCCGAACACCATGCACCAGCAGTTCGCGGAGCGGTTCACCGCCAAGCTCGGGGCGAAGTACGGCCTCCTGGCGACCAACGGCACGGTGACCCTCTCGATGGCGCTGCGCGCGCTCGGGATCCACGCCGGTGACGAGGTGATCACCACCGCCTTCACCTGGGTCGGGACGGTCGCCGGCATCGTGCACGTCAACGCCGTGCCGGTGCTGGCGGACATCTCCGACGACAACTGGTGCATCGACCCGGTGAAGGTCGAGGAGGCGATCACCGACCGGACCAGGGCGATCATGGTGGTACACCTGGGCAACCAGGTCGCCGACATGGACGCGCTGCTGGACATCTGCCGCCGGCACAACCTGCTGCTGATCGAGGACTGCGCGCACGCCCACTTCGCCGAGTGGCGGGGCAAGTGCGTCGGCACCATCGGTGACGCCGGCAGCTACAGCTTCGAGACCAGCAAGATCATGACCTCGGGTGAGGGTGGCTTCCTGGTCACCGCCACCGAGGAGGCGTTCCACCGGGCGATGTCCCTGGCGCACGTGGGCCGCAAGGAGGCCCCGTACGACAGGTTCCCGGGTCGGGTCTTCGGCTGGAACCACCGGGCCACCGAGATGCAGGCAGCCGTCCTGCTGGGGCAGCTCGACCGGTACGACGCCCTCGACAAGCAGCGGACCGCGATGGCGGAGATGCTGACCCAGGGGCTGGTCGAGATCGGCGGCTTCAAGCCGTTGGCGGAGGACCCTCGGGTCACCCGCCGGCAGCGCTACGAGCTGCTGTTCCGGTTCGACACCGAGGCCTGGGACGGGCTGCACCGGGACAAGGTGCTGGAGGCGATCCTCGCCGAGGGCGTGGAGTTCGAGGGGAACACCTTCTACCCGCCGATGCACCGCGACGAGCTGTTCCACATCACCGCCGACGACTGGCCGGCGATCCGGGAGCGGTACGGCGAGAAGATCGAGCCGGACGCGTTCCATCTGCCGGTGGCGGAGCGGGTCGCCTTCGACGAGGCGGTGTGGATCCACCACTCGCTGCTGTCGGTGGAGCCGGAGGACGTACAGGACATGCTGGATGCAGTGGTCAAGGTCCGGGACAATCTGGGGGCGCTGAAGAAGAGCCTATGATCGAGTCATGGCTCTGACGAAGCTCGGTCGGGCGGACACCCCGCCCGACCGATCCCTCGAAACATTCCCGATCGCCGACAGCTCGCAGGAGATCACCATCGACTGCCGGGAGTTCACCTGCCGCTGCCCCATCACCGGGCAGCCGGACTGGGCGACCATCCGGATCGACTACCGTCCGGGCGACCGGGGGGTGGAGACGAAGAGCCTCAAGCTCTACCTGGAGACCTTCCGGGACGAGGGGATCTTCCACGAGCACCTGGCGACGAGGATGCGCGACGACCTGGTGGCGGCCCTCGAACCGGTCTTCCTCAAGGTGACGGTCGACTTCAACGTCCGGGGCGGCATCGCACTGGCGGCGTCCAGCACGTACCAGCGCTGACCGGTCCCCTATAGCGACGAAACGGCGGCGGCCGGTGGTTCCTCCGGGAACCACCGGCCGCCGCCGTTCGTGTGCCGCCTGTCTGATCAGTTCTGTTCGGGGATGAGGACGGGCTTGATGCTCCGGTCCCGACTCACGACCTGCTCGATCGTCGCGTCGATCAACGCGTTCGTCCGCTCGT
>NZ_JBEZZN010000029.1:0-21351 GCF_040639195.1 Micromonospora sp. NPDC023956 | reverse complement strand
ACGACGTGCCACAGTGTTCCTCTCGGGTTCGATTCAGACGGTTACCGGAACGGGGGCGGGACGTCGGGTCGCGCCCCGGACCAGATCCACCAGGGCCACCGGGTCGGCCGGCGGGCGCCAGCCCCGCCAGGCCACGTACCCGTCCGGCCGCAGCAGCACGAACGGTCGCCGGTAGCGGTGGGCGACCACCGGATCGCGGCAGTCGTGCACGGAGAACGGCACCCCGGCGGCGGCGAACGCGCCCCGCAGCGCGGGTACGCCCGGCGGATGCGGGAGGTCGGCGCGGGGCGACCACGGATCCGTCAGCCGTAGTAGGGCGAACCCGTGCCGGACGAGGTCGTGGACGGTGAACCTGGCGGCCAGCGGGACGGGCGGCGCGGGCATCCCGGGTAACGCCTCGTCGAACGGGTCCGGTGGGGAGTCGGCCTCCTCGTCGGCCACGATCGACGAGCGGTAGCGGTGGCCGACGGGGCCGTCCGTGGGTGCCGGCCGCCGTTCCTCGTGGTAGCTGTCGAGCAGCACCGCCCCGGCCCAGCCCCGCAGCGTGGCCGCGAGCTTCCAGCCGAGGTTGACCGCGTCCCCGACGCCCCCGTGCCCGCCCGAGCCCGGGGGCACGTCACCGCAGCGGAAGACCCGTCCGGAACGGCTGTCCGGGGCCGGGTGACCGCCGTCGGCAGGACGCGGGGCGGCTCCGGCGCGCAGCGGTGCGGCGGCACCGTCGCAGGCGACCAGCCAGTCGGCGGCCACCACGGTCACCGCGCCGTCGCCGAGGTCGACGAGCCGGGCCTCCACCCGGTCGTCGTACGGCCGGACCGCGTCGACCCGGCAGGACAGGTCGTGCCACCGTCCCTCCGGGCCGGTGACGGTGGCGGCGACGCCGTACCGGGCCAGTTCCGCCGCCATCGCCAACCCCACCGGGCCGGCGCCCACCACCAGCACGTCCGTCCGGTGCCCACTGCTCGTCATGTCACACCCGTTCCCCGGGACCGCCCGGGACCCGAACCCGGTGTCGTTGCGCCCCAGACGCTAGGGGTGCGGGTATGAGCGCTTCTCCAGGCTGACTCGAGCCGCGCTCTCGGCCGGCGACGCGGAGCCGGGCCTGTCCGCCCGGTGGCGGGTTGTCCCGGCGTTGCCGGTCCGCAGGGCGGGACGCGGTGGCCGGTGCGGTGCGACGCCTGCGGGGCGTGCCAGACTGGTCCGGTGTTGCGTTGGTTGACTGCAGGTGAATCTCACGGTCCCGCCCTGGTCGCGCTCCTGGAGGGGGTTCCCGCCGGGGTCGAGGTGACCACCGGGGACATCTCCGCCGAGCTGGCCCGCCGGCGACTCGGCTACGGCCGGGGCGCGCGGATGGCCTTCGAGCAGGACGAGATCGAGATCATCGGTGGGCTCCGGCACGGCGTGACCATCGGCAGCCCGGTGGCGATCCGGGTCGGCAACTCCGAGTGGCCCAAGTGGCGCACCGTGATGGCGGCCGACCCGGTCGACGCGGAGGAGCTGGCCAGCCAGGCGCGCAACGCGCCGCTGACCCGCCCCCGTCCCGGTCACGCCGACCTGGCCGGCATGCAGAAGTACGGGCACACCGACGCCCGGCCGATCCTGGAACGGGCCAGTGCCCGGGAGACCGCCGCCCGGGTCGCCGTCGGGACCGTCGCCAAGGCCCTGGTGCGGCAGACCCTGGGCATCGAGATCGTCTCGCACGTGGTGGAACTGGGTCCGGTCACCGCCGAGCCGGGGCTGCGGCCCCGGCCGGAGGACGCCGCGCGGATCGACGCCGACCCGCTGCGCTGCCTCGACCCGGAGGCGAGCGCCCGGATGGTCGCCGAGGTCGATGCCGCGAAGAAAGCCGCCGACACCCTCGGCGGCGTGGTCGAGGTGCTGGCGTACGGGGTGCCGCCGGGCCTCGGCAGCCACGTGCAGTGGGACCGCAAGCTCGACGCCCGGCTGGCCACCGCGCTGATGTCGATCCAGGCGATCAAGGGGGTCGAGATCGGCGACGGCTGGCAGCAGGCGCGTTCCCGGGGCTCCGAGGCGCACGACGAGATGGTGCCGACGCCGACCGGGGTGCGCCGGGTGACCGACCGGGCCGGTGGCCTGGAGGGGGGCATCACCACCGGTGAGCCGCTGCGGGTGCGGGCCGCGATGAAGCCGATCTCCTCGCTGAACCGGGCCCTCGCCACGGTCGACATCACCACCGGCGAGCCGGCCACCGCGATCAACCAGCGGTCGGACGTCTGCGCCGTACCGGCCGCGGCGGTGGTCGCCGAGGCGATGGTCGCCCTGGTGCTCGCCGAGGCCACCACGGAGAAGTTCGGCGGCGACTCGGTGACCGAGATCCGTCGTAACCTCGCCGGCTACCTCGACGCCCTGGTGATCCGGTGAGCGCGAGGAGTGCAGCGGAGCGGAGCCCCGCAGGCGCGAGCGGAGGGCAGGTTCGGTGAGCGCGGGTCGGCCGGTCTGTGTGCTGGTGGGAGCGCCGGGGGCGGGCAAGAGCACCGTCGGCCGGGCGCTCGCCAAGGCGCTGGACGTGGAGTTCCGGGACACCGACGAGGACATCGAGCGGATGGCCGGCAAGCCGATCCCGGAGATCTTCGTCGACGAGGGGGAGACGCACTTCCGTACCCTCGAACGGGCGGCGGTGGCGGCGGCGCTGGCCTCCTGCACGGGCGTGCTCGCCCTCGGCGGCGGCGCGGTCCTGGCCGAGGAGAACCGCGCCGCCCTGGTCGGGCACACCGTGGTGCATCTGAGCGTCGAGCTGACCGACGCGATCAAGCGCGTCGACCTGGGCGTCGGCCGGCCCCTGCTGTCGATCAACCCGAGGGCGACGCTGCGGTACCTGCTGGACCAGCGCCGCCCGTTCTACCGGGAGGTGGCGACCGCCACCGTGGTGACCGACGGGCGCGACCCCGAGGCCGTGGTCACCGAGGTACTGACGCTGCTCGGACGCTGACCGGCTGTTCGGCGCGGGGCCGCGCCTCCGGTCGCCAGGTGGCCAGCAGCGCGAGGGCGAGCAGGATCTCGGCCAGGTCGCCCCCGTAGTACATGATCGTCGCTCCGGCCCGCAGCTCCCCGACGGTGGCCGGCACGTCGACCAGCAGTCCGGCGTAGAGGAGCTGGGCGAGGGCGGCGTGTCCGACGACCGCCACGCCGACCACGACCAGGCGTACCGGCACCCGGGGGCGGTGCGGCCCGGGGTCGGGTCCGGCGATCGACCAGGTGAAGAGGTAGCCGCTGAGCAGGAAGTGCAGCTGGAGCAGGTGGTGCACCGCCGGCTGGTCGAGGCTCGCCCGGTAGAGCGGGGTCAGGTAGAGCACCCAGAGTCCGCCGACGGTGAGCAGCAGCCCGGTGACCGGGTGCGCGAGCAGCCGGGGAACCGGGTGGCCCAGCCAGCGGATCGCGGCGCGTCCGGCCGACCGGTCGAGGGTGCGCAGGGCCAGCGTCCCGGGGGCACCGAGCACCAGGCCCAGTGGCGCGAGCATGCCGAGCAGCAGGTGCTGCCCCATGTGTCCGACGAGGTCGTGCGCGGGCAGGGCCAGGCCGACGCCGAGCAGCAGCGTCCCGGTCCCGAACGCCGCGGTCCGCCAGGGGCTCCAGGGCCGGCCGGCGCGCCGCTCGCGGACCACGCCGGCGAGGTAGACCCCGACCAGCACCAGCGGTACGACCAGCGCCGGGTCCACGCCCGGCGGTGCGGCGTGTCCGCCGCCGTGGGCCAGGGCGTTCACCGTCGCCCGCCGGACGATCCGGCTCCACCGGGCAGCTCCTCCGCGACGTGCGGGTCGTCACCGGTCGGTGGTGCGCCTCGGCCGTCGCTGCGCTGGAGCAGCCAGCCGGCGGCGACCAGGACCGCGCCGAGGGCGAGGAAGCCGAGATCCCACCAGAGCCGGTGCTCGCCCTCCCGCACGTGGTGGATGCCGAGCAGGTGGTGGTCGACGATCCCCTCCACCAGGTTGAACAGTCCCCAGCCGACCAGCGCCCAGCCCCAGAGGGTGCGGGAACGCCACAACCGGTTCCGGGAACGGGTCACCCGGGCGTGCAGCAGGGCGAGACCGGCCAGCACCGCCACCCAGGTCACCACGTGGAAGATCCCGTCCCAGAGGGTGTTCATCTGGAGGCCGGGGACGGTGTCCACCGGGTACTCGCGGATCCCGACGTTGTCGCTGCCGGTCGCGCTGAGCAGGTGGTGCCACTGGAGCACCTGGTGCAGCAGGATGCCGTCGGCGAAGCCGCCCAGGCCCACGCCGAGGAGGATGGCGGGGAGCCGGATGTCGGCCTCTTCGATCGTGCCGGTTCGCATGCGGGACCTCCAATGTCGTCGATCCATGCCGGTGCGGGACCTGCCCGGTCCCTGCCGGGTTAAACGCCGTTGTCCGCTATGCGGTCACCAGGTGGACGGTGGAACCGGACCGGGTCGTCGCTCGGCTAGGCTCCGCAACGATGGACGAGATGACCCGGATCCCGGTCGGTGGCGAGCGCCCGTACGACGTACTCGTGGGACATGGCCTCGGGGACAGCCTGCCGGGCCTGCTTCCCGGCGCGACCCGCGCGGCGGTGCTGTACGCCCCGCCGCTGAAGCGGTTGGCCGACGCGCTCGGCGGCCGGCTGCGCGCGGCCGGCGTCGAACCGCTGCCGATCGAGGTGCCGGACGCCGAGGCCGGCAAGCAGATCGAGGTGGCCGCCCACTGTTGGGACCGGCTCGGCGCGGCGAACGTCACCCGCAACGACGCGGTGGTCGGGGTGGGCGGTGGCGCGGTCACCGACCTGGCCGGGTTCGTCGCCGCGAGCTGGCTGCGCGGGGTGCGCTGGGTGCCGGTGGCGACCTCGCTGCTCGGCATGGTCGACGCCGCGGTCGGGGGCAAGACCGGGATCAACACCACCGCCGGCAAGAACCTGGTCGGCGCGTTCCACCCGCCGGTCGGTGTCCTCTGCGACCTGGCGGTGCTGGACACCCTGCCCGCCGTCGACCTGGCCGCCGGCCTCGCCGAGGTGGTCAAGTGCGGCTTCATCGCCGATCCGGTGATCCTGGACCTGGTCACCCGGGATCCGGTCGCCGCCGCCGACCCGGCCGGCCCGGTGACCCGTGAGCTGATCGAGCGGGCGATCCGGGTCAAGGCCGACGTCGTCTCCGCCGACCTGCGCGAGTCGGGCGTCCGGGAGGTGCTCAACTACGGCCACACGCTGGCCCACGCCATCGAGAAGGTGGAGGGCTACCGTTGGCGGCACGGGCACGCGGTCGCGGTCGGGCTGGTCTACGCCGGCACCCTGTCCCGGCTGGCCGGGCGGTTGGACGCGGCGACCGCCGAGCGGCACCGTACGGTCCTGGCGGCCCTGGGCCTGCCGACGAGCTACCCGGCCGGGGCCTGGCCGGACCTGCTCGCCACCATGCGGGTGGACAAGAAGGCGCGCGGCGCCCGGCTGCGGTTCGTGGTGCTCGACGGGCTGGCCCGCCCGACGATCCTGGAGGACCCGGACGACGAACTGCTGCACGCCGCCTTCCGGGAGGTGTCGCGGTGAGTGTGAGGAGTGCAGCGCAGCGCAGCGGAGCCCCGCAGTCGCGAGCGGATGGGTGTCGCGGTGAGTGTGAGGAGTGCAGCGCAGCGGAGCCCCGCAGTCGCGAGCGGATGGGAGTCACGGTGGGCGTGAGGGTGTACGTGCTGAACGGGGTGAACCTGGGGCGGCTGGGCACCCGGCAGGTCGACGTCTACGGGGTGACCAGCTACGCCGACCTGGTGGCGCTCTGCGAGCGCACCGGGCGTGACCTCGGGCTGGACGTGACGGTCCGGCAGACCGACGCCGAACACGAGCTGGTCGGCTGGCTGCACACCGCCGCCGACGAGGGCGCGGCCGTGGTGCTCAACCCGGCGGCCTGGTCGCACTACTCGTACGCGGTGCGGGACGCCTGCGCCCTGCTCCGGGGGCCGCTGGTCGAGGTGCACATCTCCAACATCCACGCCCGGGAGGAGTTCCGGCACCACTCGGTGGTCTCCGCCGTGGCGACCGGGGTCATCTGCGGTCTGGGCGTGGACGGCTACCGCCTGGCCCTGCACCACCTGGCCGCCCGGGACGGTCGGACGGCGACCACCTGAGCGGCCACCCCCAGGGGCCGCCGGTGTGGTCGAGAGTGCGCCGGTGATGCCGGAGAGTGACCGCCCCGGGCGGGTGGGCCGGGGTGGCGGCGGATCCGCCCGGACGGCGACGGCCGCGCCGCGTGGCAGCAAGTAGACTCGCAAGGTCTGTCCGCCAATTGACGATCAAGGCAGGAAATGGCCACCACCAACGACCTCAAGAACGGCCTGGTACTCAACCTCGACGGAGGGCTCTGGGCCGTCGTGGAGTTCCAGCACGTCAAGCCCGGCAAGGGCGGGGCGTTCGTCCGCACCACGCTGAAGAACGTGCTCTCCGGCAAGGTGGTCGACAAGACCTTCAACGCGGGCACCAAGGTCGAGACCGCGACCGTCGACAAGCGCACCATGCAGTACCTCTACGCCGACGGCGAGGACTTCGTCTTCATGGACCTGGAGACGTTCGACCAGATCACCGTCCCCGGCGCGACCGTGGGTGACGCGGCGAACTACCTCCTCCCCGAGGCGGAGGCGACCGTCGCCACCCACGAGGGTGTGCCGCTCTACGTCGAGTTGGCCACCAGTGTCGTGCTGGAGGTCACCTACACCGAGCCGGGCCTCCAGGGCGACCGGTCCACCGGCGGCAACAAGCCGGCCACCGTCGAGACCGGCGCGACGGTGCAGGTGCCGCTCTTCATCACCACCGGCGAGAAGATCAAGGTCGACACCCGCGACGGCCGTTACCTCGGCCGCGCCTGATGGCCGAGGCTCCCAAGCAGCAGATGCCGGCGCGCCGTAAGGCGCGCAAGCGGGCGCTGGACGTGCTCTACGAGGCCGACCTGCGGAGCCGGCCGCCGGTGGAGGTGCTCGCCGGCTACCTCCAGCGGATCGAGAAGCCCCACCCGGACCACCTCGACTACGCGGTCAGCCTGGTCGAGGGGGTGGCCGCCCACCTCGACCGGATCGACGAGCTGATCGCCAGCTACGCCGAGGGGTGGACGCTGGAGCGGATGCCGGTGATCGACCGTAACCTGGCCCGGATCGCCGTCCAGGAGTTGCTCTACCACGACGACATCGACGACGCGGTGGCCATCAGCGAGGCCGTCGAACTGGCCCGACAGATGTCGACCGACGACTCGCCGCGGTTCCTCAACGGCATCCTCGGCCGGATCGCCGACTACGCCGCCCGCTGAGCCGGTCCGCGCCATCGGCGGCCGTCCACCCGTGGGAAGCGCGGCATCCACCCGCCCGCGCCGCGACACCACCCGGTGCCGGTCACACCGTACGCATTCGAGGGGCCCGCGCCGACCGGCGCGGGCCCCTCGAATGCGACAGCAGTCTCTCAGGACGCGAAGAACGCCCGGGGGTCGGCGACCAGCACACCGTGCTCGTTGAGCCGCTCGATCAGTCCGGAGGGCGAGGCGTCGTAGACGATGGCCAGGGCCCGCAGGTCGTCGGCGCGGATCGAGAGCACCCGGCCGTTGTAGTCACCGCGCTGCTGCTGGATGGCGCGGGCGTACCGGGCCACGTACGCCAACTCCTCCGACGCCTCGTCGTAGAGCCGCTCCAGGTCCAGCACGATCTTGCTGGTCGGCTCGTGCCGGACACCGCTGCCGTCGGGCAGCAGCTCGGAGACGGGTACGCGGTAGAAATCGGCCAGCTCCGCCAGACGGGACACGGTGACGGCCCGGTCACCGCGCTCGTACGACCCGACCACGACGGCCTTCCACCGGCCGTTGGACTTCTCCTCCACGCCCTGCAGGGACAGGCCCTGCTGCTGGCGGATGGAGCGCAGGCGGGCGCCCAGCGACTTGGCGTATTCAGAGGGCATTCGGACACTCCCAGTGCTGCTCGGGGTTCTCCCAGCTATCGCTACGGAGCGTGACGGTACGGGGATTGCGACACGTGGTCAAGTGCTCGTGACACACCTGTTGGGAACGCGGGGTCGATCTATCCGCATTTCGGGACTGATTTGCCAATCAGCAACCGCCCGACGGGGCGGCGGTGACCACTGGTAACGTGGCCTGAAGCCCCCGGTCGGAGCCGTCCGCGGCCGGGCCGGGGGAGCCAGACGTCCTTTAACGACCCGTCCCGTGAGGCGGGGAAGGAGGTCCGCCGTGGCCTACCCGTCGGCCGCTCGATCCCCGGTGCCGAGGCAACCCTCGGTAAAGGTGATCCTCGCCAGCGCTGACGTTCAGCGCGTGGTCGACCGCATCGCCCACCAGATCCTGGAGAAGACCCAGGGCGCCGCCGACACCGTCCTGCTCGGCATCCCGACCCGGGGCGCGCCACTGGCCCGCCGGCTCGCCGCCCGGATCAGCGCCTTCGAGAACACCGCCGTGCCGGTCGGTGTGCTCGACATCACGCTCTACCGCGACGACCTGCGCCGGCACGCCGTCCGGGCGGTCGGCCCGACCGAGGTGCCGCCCGGTGGCATCGATGGCAAGCGGGTCGTCCTCGTCGACGACGTGCTCTTCTCCGGCCGGACCGTCCGGGCCGCCCTGGACGCCCTCAACGACATCGGCCGGCCCTCCTCCGTGCAGCTCGCCGTCCTGGTCGACCGGGGACACCGGGAACTGCCCATCCGGGCCGACTACGTCGGCAAGAACATCCCGACCGCGTTCGCCGAGAGCGTCCGGGTCACCCTCGCCGAGGTGGACGGCACCGACGAGGTCAAGCTCTTCGGGGGTACCCCCTCATGATCCGTCACCTGCTCTCCGGCGCCGACCTGGACGCGCCCACCGCGACCCTGGTGCTGGACACCGCCGCCCAGATGGCCACCGTCGCCGGGCGGGAGGTCAAGAAGCTGCCGGCGCTGCGCGGCCGGACCGTGGTGAACCTCTTCTACGAGGACTCCACCCGGACCCGGATCTCCTTCGAGGCGGCGGCGAAGCGGCTCAGCGCCGACGTGATCAACTTTTCGGCGAAGGGCTCCAGTGTCACCAAGGGCGAGAGCCTGAAGGACACCGCCCTCACCCTTCAGGCGATGGGGGCCGACGCGGTGGTGGTCCGCCACCCCGCCTCCGGCGCGCCGCACCGGCTGGCCAACTGGGTCGACGGCAGCGTGGTCAACGCCGGGGACGGCACCCACGAGCACCCCACCCAGGCGCTGCTGGACGCGTACACGATGCGCTCCCGGCTCGGTCGGATCGCCGGCCTGCACGTCGCCGTGGTCGGGGACGTGCTGCACAGCCGGGTGGCCCGCTCGAACGTGCTGCTGCTGTCCACCCTCGGGGCTAAGGTCACCCTGGTCGGGCCGCCCACCCTCATCCCGGTGGACATCGCGGCGGCCCTCGCGCCCGGCACCGACGTCTCCTACGACCTCGACGCCGTGCTGCCCGAGGCGGACGTGGTGATGATGCTGCGGGTGCAGCGGGAGCGGATGACCGACTCCTACTTCCCCTCCGCCCGCGAGTACGCCCGCCGCTACGGACTGGACGGCCTCCGGATGGCCCGCCTGCCGGAGCACGCGATCGTCATGCACCCCGGCCCGATGAACCGGGGGATGGAGATCACCCCCGAGGTGGCCGACTCGCCCCGCTCCACCATCGTCGAACAGGTCACCAACGGGGTCTCCGTCCGGATGGCCGTCCTCTACCTGCTGCTCGGGGGGAACAACCAGTGACCACGTACCTGATCAAGGGGGTCAGCGTCGTCGGCGGCGCCCCCACCGACCTGCTGGTCCGCGACGGCGTCGTGGCGGAGACCGGCCGGGGCCTGACCGCGCCGGACGCCACCGTGCTCGACGCCGACGGCCTGGTCGCCCTCCCCGGCCTGGTCGACCTGCACACCCACCTGCGCGAGCCGGGCCGGGAGGACGCCGAGACCGTGGAGACCGGCTCCCGCGCGGCGGCCCTGGGCGGCTACACCGCGGTCTGCGCGATGGCGAACACCTCGCCGGTCGCCGACACCGCCGGCGTGGTCGAGCAGGTCTGGCGGCTCGGCCGGGAGGCCGGCCTGGTCGACGTCCAGCCGATCGGCGCGGTCACCGTCGGCCTGGCCGGCGAGCGCCTCGCCGAACTGGGCGCGATGGCGGACTCGGCCGCCCGGGTGCGGATCTTCTCCGACGACGGGCACTGCGTCGCGGATCCGAAGCTGATGCGCCGGGCGCTGGAGTACGTCAAGGCGTTCGACGGGATCATCGCCCAGCACGCCGAGGAGCCCCGGCTCACCGAGGGCGCCCAGATGCACGAGGGCGAGGTCTCCACCCGGCTCGGGCTGACCGGCTGGCCGGCGGTCGCCGAGGAGGCGATCATCGCCCGGGACGTGCTGCTCGCCGAGCACGTCGGCGGCCGGCTGCACGTCTGCCACGTCTCCTGTGCCGGCAGTGTCGAGGTGCTCCGCCAGGCCAAGGCGCGCGGGGTCCGGGTCACCGCCGAGGTCACCCCGCACCACCTGCTGCTCACCGACGAGCGCGCCGGGACGTACGACCCGGTCTACAAGGTGAACCCGCCGCTGCGGACCGCCACCGACATCGCCGCCCTGCGGGCCGCGCTGGTCGAGGGCGTGATCGACATCGTGGCCACCGACCACGCCCCGCACGCGGTGGAGGACAAGGAGTGCGAGTGGGCGTACGCCCGGCCGGGCATGCTCGGACTGGAGACGGCGCTGTCGATCGTGCTCGACGTGCTCGGCCCGGACTGGGACCTGATCGCCGAGCGGATGTCGCGCGCCCCGGCCCGGATCGCCGGCCTGGACACCCACGGCCGTGACCCGGCCCCCGGCGTCCCGGCGAACCTCACCCTGGTCGACCCGGCCGCCCGGCGCGTTATCGAGCCGGCGGACCTGGCCAGCCGCAGTCGCAACACCCCGTACGCCCGCATGACGCTGCCGGGTCGCATCGTGGCGACCTTCCTGCGCGGCGAGCCGACGGTCCTGGACGGAAAGGCTGTCAAATAATGTCCAAGCGCAAGCCTGCGATCCTCGTCCTGGAGGACGGGCGCACGTTCCACGGCGAGGCGTACGGCAGCGTCGGCGAGACGTTCGGCGAGGCGGTCTTCACCACCGGCATGACCGGCTACCAGGAGACCCTGACCGACCCCTCCTACCACCGGCAGGTGGTGGTGCAGACCGCCCCGCACATCGGCAACACCGGCGTCAACGGCGCCGACGACGAGTCGGACCGGATCTGGGTCGCCGGGTACGTGGTCCGCGACCCGGCCCGGACGGCCTCGAACTGGCGGGCCACCGGCGGCCTGGAGGAGCGGCTGGAAGCCGAGGGCGTGGTCGGCATCAGTGGGGTGGACACCCGGGCGCTCACCCGGCACCTGCGCGAACGCGGGGCGATGCGGGTCGGCGTCTCCAGCGTCGAGGACGACCCGCGCGCCCTGCTGGCCCGGGTCCGGGAGGTACCCCCGATGGTCGGCGCGGACCTCTCCGCCGAGGTGACCACCGCCGAGCCGTACGTGGTCGCCGCCGAGGGCGAGCACCGGTTCACCGTCGCCGCGCTCGACCTGGGCATCAAGCGCAACGTGCCGCGCCGGCTCGCCGCGCGCGGGGTTTCCACCCATGTGCTGCCCGCCTCCTCGACCATCGACGAGGTGCTGGCCACCGGCGCGGACGCGGTCTTCCTCTCGCCCGGCCCCGGCGACCCGGCCAGCGCCGACGTGCCGGTCGCCCTGGCCCGCGAGGTGCTGCGCCGCCGGGTGCCGCTGTTCGGGATCTGCTTCGGCAGCCAGCTCCTCGGCCGGGCTCTCGGGTTCGGCACCTACAAGCTCGGGTACGGCCACCGCGGCATCAACCAGCCGGTGCTCGACCGGGCCACCGGCAAGGTCGAGGTGACCAGCCACAACCACGGCTTCGCCGTCCAGTTCCCGGGGGCCGAGCCGGGGGCCGTGGTGCCGGACCGGATCGTCGACACCGAGTTCGGCGGGGTCGAGGTCAGTCATGTCTGCCTCAACGACAACGTGGTCGAGGGCCTGCGGGCGAGGGACGTGCCCGCGTTCACCGTCCAGTACCACCCCGAGGCGGCGGCCGGCCCGCACGACGCGGACTACCTCTTCGACCGCTTCGCCGAACTGATCGAGGGTCGCGGCCCCGACCGGAACCACAGTGGAGGCGGGAAGAATGCCTAAGCGGACCGATCTCACGCACATCCTGGTGATCGGCTCCGGGCCGATCGTGATCGGCCAGGCCTGCGAGTTCGACTACTCCGGCACCCAGGCCTGTCGGGTGCTGCGCAGCGAGGGGATCCGGGTCAGCCTGGTCAACTCCAACCCGGCGACCATCATGACCGACCCGGAGTTCGCCGACGCCACCTACGTGGAGCCGATCACGCCGGAGTTCGTCGAGCTGGTCATCGCCAAGGAGCGCCCCGACGCCCTGCTGCCGACCCTCGGCGGGCAGACCGCGCTGAACACCGCGGTGGCCCTGCACGAGGCCGGTGTGCTGGACAAGTACGGCGTCGAGCTGATCGGCGCGAACATCGAGGCGATCCGGCGCGGCGAGGACCGGCAGCTGTTCAAGGACATCGTCGCCAAGGCCGGCGTCCGGCTGGGCTTCGACGACCCGACCGCCCTGGTGCCCCGCTCGCGGGTGTGTCACTCGATGGACGAGGTCCGGGAGACCGCCGCCGCGCTGGGCCTGCCGGTGGTGATCCGGCCGTCGTTCACCATGGGCGGCCTCGGCTCCGGCATGGCGCACACGACGGAGGACCTAGAGCGGATCGCCGGGGCCGGACTGGCCGCCAGCCCGGTGCACGAGGTGCTCATCGAGGAGAGCGTGCTCGGCTGGAAGGAGTACGAGCTCGAGCTGATGCGCGACCGCAACGACAACGTCGTGGTGGTCTGCTCGATCGAGAACGTGGACCCGATGGGCGTGCACACCGGGGACAGCGTCACCGTGGCCCCGGCGATGACCCTGACCGACCGGGAGTACCAGCGCCTGCGTGACCTGGGCATCGCGGTGCTGCGGGAGGTCGGCGTGGACACCGGCGGCTGCAACATCCAGTTCGCGGTGAACCCGGCCGACGGCCGGATCGTGGTCATCGAGATGAACCCGCGGGTGTCCCGCTCGTCCGCGCTGGCCTCCAAGGCGACCGGCTTCCCGATCGCGAAGATCGCCGCGAAGCTCGCCATCGGCTACACCCTGGACGAGATCCCCAACGACATCACGCTGAAGACGCCGGCGGCGTTCGAACCGACCCTCGACTACGTCGTGGTCAAGATCCCGCGCTTCGCGTTCGAGAAGTTCCCCGGCGCGGACCGGGAGCTGACCACCACGATGAAGTCCGTCGGCGAGGCGATGAGCCTGGGCCGGAACTTCACCGAGGCGCTGAACAAGGCGATGCGCTCGATGGAGACCAGCCACGGGGGGTTCTGGACCGTTCCGGATCCGGTCGTCGCCGCCGCGACGGGCGTGGACCCGGCCGCCACGACGAAGGAGGACACCCTCCGGGCGCTGCGCGTGCCGCACGACGGGCGGCTCTACACCGTCGAGCGGGCGCTGCGCCTCGGCGCCTCGGTCGGCGAGGTCGTCACCGCCTCCGGCGGGATCGACCCGTGGTTCGTCGACCAGATCGCCGGGCTGGTCGAGCTGCGTACCGAGATCGTCGACGCCCCGGTGCTGGAGGGGGACCTGCTGCGCCGGGCCAAGCGGGCCGGGCTCTCCGACCGGCAGCTCGCCGCGCTCCGGCCGGAACTGGCCGCCGAGGACGGCGTACGCACCCTGCGGCACCGCCTCGGCGTCCGGCCCGTCTACAAGACGGTGGACACCTGCGCGGCCGAGTTCGCCGCCACCACGCCGTACCACTACTCGTGCTACGACTCGGAGACCGAGGTGGTCGGCTCGGACCGGCCGAAGGTGCTGATCCTGGGCTCCGGGCCGAACCGGATCGGCCAGGGCATCGAGTTCGACTACTCCTGCGTGCACGCGGTCATGGCGCTGCGGGCGGCCGGCTACGAGACGGTCATGGTCAACTGCAACCCGGAAACCGTCTCCACCGACTACGACACCGCCGACCGGCTCTACTTCGAGCCGCTCACCTTCGAGGACGTGCTGGAGGTGTGGCACGCCGAGGACTCCTCCGGCCGGGCGGCCGGCGGGCCGGGCGTGGTCGGGGTGATCGTCCAGCTCGGCGGGCAGACCCCGCTCGGGCTGGCACAGCGGCTCAAGAACGCCGGGGTGCCGGTGGTCGGCACCTCGCCGGAGTCGATCCACCTCGCCGAGGAGCGGGGCGCGTTCGGCGCGGTGCTGGCTCGGGCGAACCTGCCCGCGCCCGCGCACGGCACCGCCACCTCGTACGAGGAGGCGAAGGCGATCGCCGACGAGATCGGCTATCCGGTGCTGGTCCGGCCCTCGTACGTGCTCGGCGGGCGGGGCATGGAGATCGTCTACGACGACCCGACGCTGCGCGACTACATCGGCCGGGCCACCGACATCTCCCCGGACCACCCGGTGCTGGTGGACCGTTTCCTCGACGACGCCATCGAGATCGACGTGGACGCGCTCTGCGACGCCGACGGCGAGGTCTACCTCGGTGGCGTGATGGAGCACATCGAGGAGGCCGGCATCCACTCCGGCGACTCGTCCTGCGCGCTGCCGCCGATCACCCTGGCCGGCTCGCACGTGGCGCAGGTCCGCCGGTACACCGAGGCCATCGCCCGGGGCGTCGGGGTCCGGGGCCTGCTCAACGTGCAGTACGCGCTCAAGGACGACGTGCTCTACGTGCTGGAGGCGAACCCGCGCGCCTCGCGGACGGTGCCGTTCGTCTCCAAGGCCACGGCGGTGCCGCTGGCCAAGGCGGCGGCCCGGATCGCGCTCGGCGCGACCGTCGCGGAGCTGCGCGCCGAGGGACTGCTGCCGGCCACCGGTGACGGCGGCACGCTGCCGCCGGACGCCCCGATCGCGGTGAAGGAGGCGGTGCTGCCGTTCAAGCGGTTCCGCACGCCCGCCGGCAAGGGCGTGGACTCGCTGCTCGGTCCGGAGATGAAGTCCACCGGTGAGGTGATGGGCATCGACACCTCGTTCGGGCACGCCTTCGCGAAGAGCCAGTCCGCCGCGTACGGCTCGCTGCCCACCTCGGGTCGGATCTTCGTCTCGGTGGCGAACCGGGACAAGCGGGGGATGATCTTCCCGATCAAGCGCCTGGCCGACCTGGGTTTCGAGATCCTGGCGACCACCGGCACGGCCGAGGTGCTGCGCCGGCACGGGATCGCGTGCGAGCAGATCCGCAAGCACTACGAGACGGGTGCGGGCGAGGACGCGGTGTCGCTGATCCTCGGCGGCGAGGTGGCGTTGGTGATCAACACGCCGCAGGGTTCCGGGGCGAGCGCCCGTTCCGACGGGTACGAGATCCGCAGCGCGGCGGTCACCGCCGACATCCCCTGCATCACCACCGTCCCCGGCGCGGCGGCGGCGGTGATGGGCATCGAGGCGCGGATCCGGGGCGACATGCAGGTCCGTCCCCTCCAGGAGCTGCACGCCGCGCTGCGGGCCCCGCAGTGAGCCCGCCGACCACCGGGCCCGGTCGGGGCCGGTTCCGCGACGCGAACCCCGGGACCGGCCCGGAGCGGCGGGGCGGGGTGGCCGAGTGATCTTCGAACGGTTGGTGCGGCCCGGACTGTTCCGGATCGGGGGCGGGGACGCCGAGGCGGCGCACGAGTGGACGCTGCACCGGCTGGCCGGCCTGTCCCGGCGGCCGGCGGCGCTGGCGGCACTGCGGGCCCGGTACGCGGTGCCCGCCCCGCGCACCGTGTTCGGGGTCCGCTTCCCCAACCCGGTCGGACTGGCCGCCGGCATGGACAAGGACGGGGTGGCCCTGCCGGCGTGGCCGGCGCTGGGCTTCGGCTTCGTCGAGGTCGGCACGGTGACCGCGCGCCCGCAGCCGGGCAACCCCCGGCCCCGGCTGTTCCGGCTGCGGGACAGCGAGGCCGTGGTCAACCGGATGGGCTTCAACAACGCCGGGGCCGAGGCGCTCGCCGCGCGGCTGGCCGCGCTGCCCCGTCCGCTCGGCGTGCCGCTGGGCATCTCGCTCGGCAAGTCCAAGGTCACCCCGCTGGAGGAGGCGGTGACCGACTACCTCGCCTCGTACCGGGCGCTGCGCGACCACGGGGACTACTTCGCGGTCAACGTCTCCTCGCCGAACACCCCGGGTCTGCGGGCCCTCCAGGACCGCGCGCACCTCGACGCGCTGCTCGCCGCCCTGGTGGGGGAGAAGCCGGTGCTGGTGAAGATCGCTCCGGACCTGACCGAGCCGGCCGTCGCCGAGTTGCTGGAGGTCTGCCTGGCCCGGGGCGCGGCCGGGGTGATCGCCACCAACACCACGCTGGCCCGCGACGGGCTCGCCCCGGGTGACCGGGCGCGGGGGGCGGAGGCCGGTGGACTCTCCGGCCGTCCCCTCGCCGACCGGGCCCGGGAGGTGGTGGCCTTCGTGCACCGGGAGACCGGCGGCCGGCTGCCGGTGGTCGGGGTGGGCGGGATCGTCGACCCGGACGACGCGGCCCGGATGGTCGACGCGGGGGCGAGCCTGGTGCAGCTCTACACGGGCTTCATCTACCGGGGCCCGGCCCTGGTGCGGGCCGCGGTCCGGGCGGTGGCCGGCGGCGCCGCCCCGGCGGCCTAGGGCAGGACAGGACGACGTCGCGCCGGTGCGGACGCCGGCGGGGAACCGGAGAGGCGGACAGGGCGTGACGCCTGAGGAGATCCTGGCGGGGGACCGGGAGCACGTGTGGCACCCGTACGCGCCGTTGCCACCGGCCGTGCCGCCGTACGTGGTGGAGAGCGCGCGCGGAGTCCGGCTGCGCCTGGCCGACGGACGCGAGCTGGTCGACGGGATGTCGTCCTGGTGGGCGGCGATCCACGGCTACCGGCACCCGGTGCTCGACGCGGCGGTGGTCGACCAGCTCGGCCGGATGAGCCACGTGATGTTCGGCGGGCTGACCCACGAGCCGGCCGTCCGGCTGGCGCGCACCCTGGTCGAACTGGCCCCGCCCGGGCTCGAGCGGGTCTTCCTCTGCGACTCCGGGTCGGTCGGCGTCGAGGTCGCCATCAAGATGTGCCTGCAGTACCAGCGCGCCACCGGGCGGCCGGAACGCCACCGGCTCGGCACCTGGCGGGGCGGCTACCACGGGGACACCTTCCACCCGATGAGCGTCTGTGACCCGGAGGGGGGCATGCACCGCCTCTGGACCGGGGTGCTGCCCCGCCAGGTCTTCGCGCCCGCCCCGCCGGGCGACGTCGACAGCCCGGTCGACCCGGCGTACGAGGCGACGCTGGTCGACGCGGTCGAACGGCACGCGCACGAGCTGGCGGCGGTCATCGTCGAGCCGGTGGTGCAGGGGGCCGGCGGGATGCGGTTCCACAACCCGCACTACCTGCGGGTGCTGCGCGAGGTGACCCGCGCGCACGGGATCCTGCTCGTCTTCGACGAGATCGCCACCGGCTTCGGTCGGACCGGGACGATGTTCGCCGCCGAGCACGCCGGGGTCAGCCCGGACGTGCTCTGTGTCGGCAAGGCGCTCACCGGCGGCTACCTGAGCCTGGCCGCCGCGCTCTGCACCGCCGAGATCGCCCGGGGGATCTCCGTCGACGGCGTGCTGGCGCACGGCCCGACGTTCATGGGCAACCCGCTCGCCTGCGCGGTCGCGAACGCCTCCATCGGGCTGCTGCGGGCCGGGGACTGGGCGGCCGAGGTGTCCCGGGTCGGGCGGGCGTTACGGAGCGGTCTGACGCCGTTGCGGGGCGTTCCCGGGGTGCGGGACGTCCGGGTGCTCGGGGCGATCGGCGTGGTGCAGCTCGACCACGAGGTGGACCTGCCGGCGGCGACCGCCGCCGCGGTGGCCGAGGGGGTCTGGTTGCGTCCGTTCCGCGACCTGGTCTACACGATGCCGCCCTACCTGACCGACGACGCGGACCTGGCCCGGATCACCACCGGCATCGCCGCCGCGGTGAAGGCGGGGTGAACCAGACCGTCCACAGTGGGTGGCAGGGGGTCTGGTCGCCCCGTGGCGGCTCGAAGAGGCGCTCCGGCACCTTCGGGCAGGGGTGTGGGACGGACGGCGACCGGAGGCGCCCCGACGTCGCCGGTGGATCGGCACGACCGCCCTCGCCGAGGGCGGGACACGAGACGGAGGGAAGAGATGGAGAGCTTCGGAGTCCGGCTGCACCGGGCGATGCGGGAACGCGGGCCGCTCTGCGTGGGGATCGACCCGCACCCCGGACTGTTGGCCCGCTGGGGTCTGCCGGACGACGTCACGGGTCTGGAGCGGTTCACCCGGACCGTCACCGAAGCCCTCGGAGACCGGATTGCCGTGGTCAAGCCGCAGTCGGCCTTCTTCGAGCGGTACGGCTCCCGGGGGGTCGCCGTGCTTGAGTCAACTATCCGACAGTTACGCGAAGCTGGCGCGCTCGTTCTCCTCGACGTCAAGCGGGGGGACATCGGGTCGACCGTCGCCGCGTACGCCGACGCGTACCTTGATCCATCCAGCCCGCTGTATGTCGACGCGGTGACGGCGAGCCCCTACCTGGGAGTAGGTTCGCTGGCCCCGATGTTCGACACGGCCGTCCGGCACGGCGGCGGCGTCTTCGTGCTGGCGTTGACCTCCAACCCCGAGGGCGGTGCGGTGCAACGCGCGCGGGGTGCCGACGGACGGACCGTCGCACAGACGGTCATCGACGAGATTGCGCAGCTCAACGCCGGTGCGGAACCGCTCGGCAGCATGGGTCTGGTGGTCGGCGCGACGGTCGGCGACACCGGCCACGATCTCTCCCGGGTGGGTGGTCCGCTGCTCGCTCCGGGGCTCGGCGCGCAGGGCGGCACGGCGGCGGATCTGCGCACCGTCTTCGGCTCCGCACTCTCTGCGGTGCTGCCCTCGTACTCGCGTCAGGTGCTCTCCGCCGGCCCCGATCCGGCCGCGCTGCGGGCGGCGGCCGAGCAGGTCCTCGGCGACTGTCGACGGGTCCTCCCGCGCGGGGAAACTGACTGACGGGTCGGTCACCACGCGGTGCCGAGCGCGCGTCCACGTTGCCGAAAGCTCCGCTGACCGCTAGTTTTCCCCGCGCTGGGAACCACGGACCCCTTTGGTTCCCAGCGACACCACGTTTCACAGAAGCGGCGGCGCGTCCCGCCCGCCGCGATAGGGACCTGAGGAGAACTGGTGCCGCTCCCGTCACTTACCCCTGAGCAGCGCGCGGCCGCGCTGGAGAAGGCCGCGGAGATCCGCAAGGCCCGTGCCGAGCTGAAGGAGCAGCTCAAGCAGGGCAAGACCACCCTCGCCTCCGTCCTCGAGCGGGCGGAGGCCGACGACGTCGTGGGCAAGCTGAAGGTTTCGGCCGTCCTCCAGGCCATGCCGGGCATCGGCAAGATCCGGGCGACCCAGATCATGGAGAAGCTCAAGATCGCCGACAGCCGCCGGCTGCGTGGCCTCGGTGACCAGCAGCGCAAGGCTCTGCTTGGAGAGTTCGCCGGCAACTGACCCGCGACGACGGGTACGAACAAGCCGTGAGCACGGCCGACGCGACGCGTCCGGCGGCTCGCTGACTGGCCCGGCCAGCCCCTCCGAGGGCCGGCCGGGCCAGTCTGGTCGAGGGGCCCGGCGCGTCTCCGTCCGGACGCGCGGCGCCGGGTCCGGGCTGCCCCTCCGGTGCGACCTTCTCGGGCGCGTCCCGGACGAGCTGGTAGGATTGCTCGGTTCGTCCTTTCCGGCACCGGTCCAGCCGCGACCGCGCGGTTGACCGCCCGCCGCGCCGCGGCCGGTCCACTCAGACGCAGAGGTTCAAATTCGTGGGAACCATCGCCAACCCCGAGGGCATCACCAACCCGCCGATCGACGAGCTGCTGGAGAAGACCTCCTCGAAGTACGCGCTGGTCATCTTCGCCGCCAAGCGTGCCCGTCAGGTCAACGCCTACTACAGCCAGCTCGGTGAGGGCCTGCTGGAGTACGTCGGCCCGCTCGTGGAGACCACCCCCCAGGAAAAGCCGCTCTCGATCGCGATGCGCGAGATCAACGCCGGTCTGCTCACCGCCGAGCCGACCGACCAGCCGTAACCCGCCGCCGCGCCGATGTCCGCCCGGATCGTTCTCGGGGTCGGTGGCGGTATCGCCGCCTACAAGGCATGTGAGCTGCTGAGGCTCTTCACCGAGTCGGGCCACCAGGTCCGGGTCGTGCCGACCGCGTCGGCGCTCCGCTTCGTCGGCGCGCCGACCTGGGCGGCGCTCTCCGGTCAACCGGTGGCCGACGACGTCTGGACGGACGTGCACGAGGTGCCGCACGTCCGTCTCGGTCAGCAGGCCGATCTGGTCGTGGTCGCGCCGACCACCGCCGACCTGCTCGCCAAGGCGGCCCACGGGCTCGCCGACGACCTGCTCACCAACACCCTGCTGACCGCCCGCTGCCCGGTGGTGCTCGCCCCGGCGATGCACACCGAGATGTGGGAACACCCGGCCACCGTGGCGAACGTGGCCACCCTGCGGGCCCGGGGCGTCCTGGTGATCGAGCCGGCGGTCGGTCGGCTGACCGGCGCGGACAGCGGCAAGGGCCGGCTGCCCGACCCGGCGGAGATCTTCGCCGTGGCGCGGCGCGCGCTGCGTCGTGGCCCCGGCGCCCCCGTCGACCTGGCCGGACGTCGGGTGGTGGTGACCGCCGGCGGAACCCGGGAGCCGCTCGACCCGGTGCGCTTCCTCGGCAACCGGTCCTCCGGTAAACAGGGGTACGCCTTCGCGCGCGCCGCGGTCGCCCGGGGCGCCCAGGTCACCCTGATCACCGCCAACGTCTCGCTCCCCGACCCCGCCGGGGTGGACCTGGTCCGGGTCGGCACCACCGAGGAACTGCGCACGGCCACCCTCGCGGCGGCCGAGACGGCCGACGTGGTGGTGATGGCGGCGGCTCCGGCCGATTTCCGTCCGGCGGTCTACGCGCCTGGCAAAATCAAGAAGTCGGAGGACGGCGGCGCGCCCACCATCGAGCTGGTGACCAACCCGGACATCGCCGCAGAGCTGGGTGGGCGCCGTCGACCGGGACAGGTGCTGGTGGTGTTCGCCGCCGAAACCGGCGACGCGGAGGCCAACGGTCGGGCGAAGCTCGCCCGCAAGCGGGCCGACCTCATCGTGATCAACGAGGTCGGCGTCGACAAGGTCTTCGGTGCCGAGACGAACGCGGCGACCGTCATCGGTGCGGACGGTTCGACCCGGGTGATCCCGGAACGCACCAAGGAGGACTTGGCCGACGACGTCTGGGATCTCGTGCTACCCCGTCTCACGACCCCTGCCTGACCCGGAGAGCACTCACACGGCTGGGCGGTAATGACTACACTGCCGCGGAACGACCCTTCACATCTTAGGAGTGCCGTGACACGCCGC
>NZ_JBEZZN010000028.1:14462-23366 GCF_040639195.1 Micromonospora sp. NPDC023956 | reverse complement strand
GGGTTCGAATCCCACACCCTCCGCCTCTCATGGATCTCCGTTAACGCAGCTCAGCCCCGGTTTTTACACCGGGGCTGTCCGCTGGTGGGGGGATGGTGGGGGGACTACGCGCCGCCCCCACCGGTGATGGACCGAAGGTGGCCGATGGGCTGGGTGGTTTCGGCGGCGATGTGCTCCCGTAGCTCCTGCTGGAGCTTCGACAGCCGGACGCCGTTGACCTCGACCCGGGCATCCACCTCCCGGACGGCGGCGAGGATGACCTCGAGCTGGGCCCGGCGGGCCCTCTCCTCGGTCAGCTGCACCTTGAGGGCGGCGATCTCCTGCTGCTGGATGCGGCGGCGCAGGTAGCTGGCGTAGAGGCCCCCGCCGATGATGCAGATGGTGGCCACGACGAACGCCAGCCGGGCGACCGGCTCGATCATCTGGGCGGACGTGAAGGTGTGGACGGTGCGAGCGATGGCGGCGACGGCTCCAACCCCGAGTAGGGCCCCTGCGACGATGCAGGCGGCGGGGGTGGGCCGCTTCAGGTAGTACACGATCAGCTCCGAACGTCAGGCGATGAGAGGTGTTCGGAGGGCGCGCGGCCCTCTCCCAGTGCAGCGCGCCGGGCTCTGCCCGGGTGGCACGGACCGAGCGGTCAGGCTGGTCGTGGATCGATGCCGGGTGTGGGCACCGGCGTGAGGTGGCCGATCGACCCGCCGACGTCGATGCGGCCGGCCGCCGGGTAGCTGGTCGCGCCGAGCGTCCGGGCGATGAGCTGTTCGGCGGAGTAACTCGAGGGCTTGAGGGCGGGTGGCCGCTGGCTGTCGACCCAGTCGTGCTGGTGCGGGTCGGGGCATCCGCCGCGGCGGCGGGCCGTGTCGCGCGGCGCCGGAGGGTTGTGTGGGGTCGGGGCCGGTCGGGCGGCGCGCCGCTCGCAGGGTTCGACTGCGGGCTCCGCGTGGTCCTGGTGTCCTGCGCGGTGCTCGACGCCGGCCCGGTCGGTGCGGGCGCGTCCGGATGGTCCGGCGGTCGGGTGGGCCACGTCGACCGGCACGGCGGCCGGCGCGACCGGCACCGGTGCGGGTGTGGGTTGGACCGGGGCCGGGGTGGGTGCCGGCGTGGGCATGTCGTCGGGCGTCGGGGTGACGGGAGCCGGGGTGACAGGCGCGGGCGTGGCCGGCGGCGTGGCGGCTGGTGGCTGGCTTGGGCCGGCGGCCGGCGGGAGGACCGGCAGGTCGACGACGGGCGGGACGGGCAGGGCCGGCAGGGCGGGTATGTCGATGACGATCGGCGGCACCGGGAGGGCCGGGATGTCCACGACGATGGGCGGCAGGTCCAGCGGCGGCAGGTCGAGGATGGGGTCGCGGGGCGGCCGGGACGGCTCCGGTGCCGGGTCCGGGTTGACGGGCTCGACGGGCGTCTCGTCGGCGGGCTCGGGCTCCGGCTCGGGCCCGACCGGCTCCGGCCGCGGGTCCGGCTCGGCGGGCGTGGTCGGTGCCGGGGCGGCGGGCTCGGTCGGCTTCGGCTCGGGCTGCTCGTCGCGGGCCGGCGGCGCCGGGCGGGCTGGCCGCGGCGGCTTGGCGGGGCGGAGCGTGCGCGGCGGCGGCCGGTCGGCAGGCGGCTCCTCGCACACCGCCGGACCATCCGGACGGGGCAGCTTCAGCGGCGGACGGTCCCGGTCGGGCCGGTCGGGCAGGACACGGTCGACGGTCCGCTCCACGCGGTCCACGATGGCCGGCAGCGGCGGCCGGTCGGCGGCCTGAGCCGGGTCGGAGTCGAGGGCGGACAGGGTGAGGATCGCTCCGCCGGTCAGGCCGGCGGCGACGATGGCGTGGCGAACCCATCGGGCGATCATGGACATGGCCAGCACCTCCCCCAGGTGGCCGGGCGTCCTGTGAATCAGACCATGGAGCCTAGTACGGATGTGCGACGTTGCAAGCGCTCCGTGTTACACGAGCTGCGAGAACCCTCCCGTGCAAGTTGCATCAGGACCATGTGGCAGCGACGTTATGCCCGATCGGGGGATCTCTGTAACCGCTTGCCCAGCTGATCCGTATACGGTGGGTGACCGGCGATCAACGGGAAGGATGCGGGTGCCTGTCTGCTCGGATACCGCACGTCCGGGCAGGCCGGGCAGATCAGTCAGGCAGTGGTGAAGTCGAACATGTCCGCGCGATACGGCCCTCGCGTCTGCGCTCCGACGTGGATCGTCACCACCGGCACGACCTCGCCCAGCTCGATCCCCAGTGCCTCGCGCTCCGCCTCGGTCGGCATGCGACACACGATCCGGGCCGCCCTCGGCACCTTGATGTGCTGCCGGGTCTGCTGCTGCACCACGCGCGTACCGTAGCCGCGCTCCGTGTAGACCAGGCCCTCACCGCGCAGCACCGCGAGGGCGCGCCGGACTGTCGGCCGGCTGACGCCGTGCTCCTGCTCAAGGCGCCCTTCGTACGGCAGCAACTCGCCGGGCGGGATCCGACCGGAGGTGATGTCGGCGCGGAGCAGGTCGGCGAGCTGGAGGTAGACCGCCCGGGTGCTGCCGTACCTGATCACCACGGTCGGACGGTACGGACACCGATACGCATAGGGTGATATCGGGCGTGAACCATATGATCACACCCTGTCCGAGCTGGACAGACACCACCGCCCCCGGACCGAGCATGGCCAGGGGGCGGTGGTGTCGAGGTCGGCGGGCTACAGGGCGGCGTTGCGGATCCGGGCGAACCGGTTCCACACCCGGCGGCCGATGCGGAGCCGCTTGCCCGTCGCCTTGCACCAGCGGCACGGGCGGGACAGCTTTCGGTTTGCGGCGCTGCGGTGGTGGGCCTTGCCGTCACACACCCAGCAGTCTCGGAACGGGCGGATCCAGCAGGACAGGGCGTAGGTCAGCGCCCACGCCGCCAGCACACCGACGGCGATGAACGTCTCCTTCACGGGCGTCTCCTCGAGGTAGCGGTAGCAGCAGAACAGACGGCGTCGGTGCCCTCACCGGCCCGCTTCGGTGGTGCCTCCAGGTGCGGCGCTACCTGCTACCCGGATGGGTTTTCGCAGCTCAGCAGGTAGCAGGCGTCGGTAGCGTCCGTGCTACCGGTAGCGGCGCCGGCGCTACCCACGCTCGATGGCGCGGCGCTGAATCGCGGCCTCGATCGCAGCCCGGTCGCAGCCCTGCCCGACCCCCGACTCGAAGTGCTCCGCGTCCTTCACGGACTTGCCCTTCACGCCGAGCTTGCGGACCATCGCGCTGATCGCGTCGGGGGTGACATCGGCGTACGCCTCCGGGAAAGTGTCCTGGAGCCGGGCCGCCAGGGCGGGCCACGAGATGGTGGCCTTGCCGGCGTAGAACACGTTCAGCACGTCGGCCAGGACGTCGCGGGCCTCCCGCGCCATGTCCTCCCCTGCGGCCTCACCGGTGAGTAGGCCGTGAGCCTCCCGGAACTGGCGTGCCGCCCGGAGGATCTTCTCGGCATCCTCGGCGTCAGCCAGGAACGTTCGCACGGTGGGGGTGTCGTCAGCGGCCCCGTACAGGTAGCCGACGCCGCGGTACTCGGGGCCGACGGGCAGGGTTGAGGCGTCGATGCCTTCGGATCGGGCGTCGCTACCCAGCACGGCCTCGCTGACGTTCCCGTTCCCGCACTTGAGCGCGAACCGCACGGCGTGGTTGTCGCGGTACCGGGTGAACAGGCGCAGGATGTTCTGGCTGGCGCCCACGCCGGACGGCTTCTGGCTGCTGGAGATGATGATGACCCCGGCGGACGGGCCGACGGCCATCAGGAACGACAGCAGGCTGGCGATCTCCTCGGAGTCGTCCTTGTCGTCGAGTTCGTAGTACGCCTGGAACTCCTCCAGCACCAGCACGTGCACTCTGAGCTGCTCGTACCTGCGGGACAGCTCGCGGGTGAGTTTGCCCTCGGGGCACTCCGACGGGGGCAGCTTGGCCAGGAAGTCGTTGACGTTCTCGACGTGCTTCTTCAGGTAGCGCAGGGCGGTGAGCAGGTGGCCGACCGGGCCGCGGTCGCGGCTGTTCGGCACCGTCCCGAAGATCGCCATGTGGGCGATGAGCCGGAAAGCGCTCCAGTCGGGCGAGTTCTTCCCGTCGGCGACGATGACCCGCACGTACGGGTCGCAGGCCGCGTACAGGGTCAACGCTCGGGCGGAGAACGTCTTGCCCTTGCGGGGCTGCGCACCGACCAGCACCGAGTTCCACATCAGCAGCAGCGTGACCAGGTTGCTGCGCTCGTCGAGCCCGAACGGGGCGGGCTTCCACACGTCGGTGGGCTTGAGCCGCAGCAGCGGCGTCCGGCCGGCGGGGATGGCGAGCTGGTCCTGGTCGGACACGTACAGCACGTGCCGCCGGTTGCTGGTGCGGTCCTTGCTGATGAACACCTGGTTGACCGACACGTCCAGGCCGGAGGCGATGGACTCCTTGGCCTTCAACGCGTCGCTGAACGTCTTGCCGTACGGCAGGTCAACGACGACCTGCGAGCCGATCTGCTTCGCGTCACGAGACATTGGCCCGCCGAACTGGATCCGCAGGTCCGGCTTGTCCGGGTGGCCGAGCCCGGCGGCGTAGTAGGCGCGCAGGACGATGTCGGAGTTGAGCTTGCGGAACCGCGGCGCGACGACGGCCGGCTGGACGATTGGCTTCGTCGACGGCCGGCCGATCCGGGCCAGCACGGGCACGGCGACAGCGGCGGCGGCCATGACCACCCAGCCCGGTGACAGCGCGAGCGCGACGACCGCTCCGCCGAGGGCGACGGCCTCTGCGGTGAGGACCAGACCCCGGTAGAGGCGGGTGGCCTGGGCCTGCCGGTGCAGCTGCATGAAGGCGGCCGGGTCGTTTTTACTGGCGGCGGCCTGCTGTAGCGGGTACTGGTCGGTGAACCACCACCAGCGGACCTGCCGGCCGGCGATGCGGGCGACGCCGACGACAGCCCATCCGGTGGCCTGCATGGCGTACCAGGGTGCGCGGACGGCGTGGTAGCCGGCGTGGTGGGCGGCCACCTCACCGGTGCGCTTGATGGTGGCCTTGATGTTGTCGGGGCCGCGCCACTGCGCCGGAATGATCGGGCGGCGTTCGTCGTCCACGGCGACGAGGTCGACGTAGACCGGGGCGCGGGTGTCGGGCTGCTCGTCCAGCTCGATCTCGTAGTGGGTGTCGAACGCTTCCTGCGTCATGGCGGTTGCTCCTTGCGTTTCGGCGGGCCGCGACCCGGGGCGGTGGACGCGGCCCACCGGTGGACTACTGGTGGCGTCAGATCGGCGTGACGGTGATGGAGACGACGTTGCCGCCGGGGATGTGTCGGGGCTCGTGGTCGTCGCAGGCCGCGTAGCGGGTGTCCGGCCCGGTCAGGTTCGACACGACCACCAGCACCGTGGCGCGCCCGCCGCAGATGAAGCACTTCACCTGGCCACCTCCACCAGCTCGACCGGATGTCCGTTGACCCGCTTGGTGGGGGCCGTTTCCGCAGGTGCCGGGCCGGATGCTGACGTCAGATCGCGGCCGTCAGCCCCGTAGCCCATGCGGGCGTACTGGTCCGTCACGGTGGCCTCGGGCACCTCGAACCGTTGCGCCACGGCGGCGGCCGGCGGGAGAGGCGGCATGTACCTGCGGGCGGTGGACTCGCTGACGCCAGCCTTGGCGGCGATCTGCGCTGGCGTCGCGCCGGGCATCTTGGCGGCGGCGCGAGCCACCTTGTCGGCAGTGGTGAGTGAGCGTGGGCGGGGCCGGCTGACGGCAGGCTTGACGTCAGGTTCGGCCGGCGGTGGCGTCACCAGGTCCGGAACGGGACCGATCGGGACGGCGTAGTCCCAGGGGTCCACCGGCGGCTCCACCTCAGCCGGCTCGTCGCTTTCCGTCTTCGCAGTGGCCTGCTCCGCCCGACGGGCATCACGTTCCGCCTTGCGGGTGGCCCGCTCCGCGTTGTACCCCTCCCACGCCTTACGCGGGTCCCGCTCGTAGTGGTCGATGGACCACCGCTTCGCCAGCCACGACCGGATCGGGAACGCCCGACGCCGCTGCGGGGAGAACTCGACGCCACCCTCGTCGATGAGGTTGGCGTCCTCGGCAAGCAACTGGACGTGCTGGGCGCGGCGGGTGTGCAGACCCCACAGCCACGGCGACAGCAGCGACAGCAACGCGAACGCGACCGCCGCGGCCGTGGGCTGCATCCCATCGGCGAAGTGCGCGTAGTTGATGACACCGACGACACCCGCGATAACCCACGACGCCCGACGCAGTGACGCAGCGGTTGCGTGGGCCCGCAGCATGAGCGCGTCGTGGGCGTGCCACTGCACGTACACCGCGATGGACTCCAAGGCGGCGGCGAAGGCGACCGCGAAGGCCAACTTCGCCGGCCAAGTCCACTCGCCGGGGGCGATGTGCTCGAACGCGTAGGCCGCCTGGGCGTAGGCAGCGCCGCCGTTGATGAGCAGCAGCGGCAGCACCGGCCGGGCCTTCGCCAGGAACTCCTCCCGGCCCTTGCGGCGACGGTCGCGGGCCGCCGCGCGCTCCTGCCGGCGTGCCTCGTCGCGGCGGCGGCGCTCCTGCTCGTCGGCGGCGGCCTTGATGCGGGCCTCCTCGGCGGCGGCCTCGCGCAGTTCCCGGTCGAGCTGCGCCTGGAGGCGGGCCTGCTCGATGGCGGCGTGCGCAGCGGCCTGCCGCGCTGCGGCCTGGGCGGCGATGACGGCGGGGTCGAGGGGCGGGCGTCGGAGTAGCTTCACCGGGCCACCTCCACCGGCCGGTCGGCCAGCTCGGGGCGCGGCAGGGGCCTGCGGCGCGGCGTGAGCACCGCCGGTCGGGGCCCGTGCGGCAGGGCCTGCCGGTCCAGGTGCCGGTCCGCCGACGCCTGCAACAGCAGCGAGGCGAGCGCGACCGCCGGCGGCAGGAGCCCACCGGCGAGGAGCCGCCACCCGGGCGACCCGGCGGGCAGGGACACGGCACCCACCCAGGTGCCGGAGAAAACGACGGCTCCGGCCAGGTGGCCGGTGATGCGGGCGCGGTTCATCGGCCCTCCTTCTGCACGGTGTTGACGTAGGTGGTTCCGCCGGTGGCGGTGCGTTCGTACAGGTCGGCGTACTGGCCGGGCTGGAGCAGGCGGCGGGCGGCGGTGCCGGCGGCGTCGATGTCCCGCAGGTGGTCGCCGGAGGTGGGGACGTTGATGGTTCGGGTGCCGGCGGGGCGGCCCTGGGCGTCGTAGATGTCGGCGCGGTAGCTCATGCGGCACCCCACTGCGTGGTGACGCACATGCCTGCCGCGCCGACCTGGTGGCCGCCGCACGGGTAGGTGACGTGGTTGTGGTGGACGGCGACCGCGGCCAAGGCGGCGGCGGCGAGCACCGTGCCGTAGACGAGACGGTTGATCGCCCTCATGATGGACATGGATCCTCCGATCCGAGTAAGGGCGTGGCCCGGCCAGCCGGCCAGCATCGGCCGGGCCACGCTGTCGGGGTCTAGAAGCGGATGTGGATCGGGCCGTCGACGTCGCCGTCGTACTGCCGGCCTACGGTTGCGTTGCCCGCGCGGATGTTGGTGACCTGCGCGGAGCCCCGGTCGGCGCCGCTGCCCCGCCCGGGGCGGTCGGTCTGCTCCTCGTCGTCGGGGCGGCCGATCGAGCCGACCTGGAACGGAACCCATCCGCTGTCGCTGTAGTTCGTGGGCATGGCTCTTCCTCTCGTTAGGGGTTGGCTGGTCGGGTTAGGCGGTGCCGCAGCACGGGCACGGGCTGCCGGGGGTCCACGGGCCGCACGAGCAGGCGCAGCGGTAGCAGAAGCGGCGACCGCCGTCGGCGTCGCTGTGCGTGCACCGGCAGCGGCATCCGGGCGGCTTCACGACGTGCAGGTCTGGGCGTGGCGCTGGGTCGCGACCAGCGCCGGCGCGAACCCGACGAAGGACGGGTTCCAGCCGCAGCCCCGGCACATGCCCTCGAAGCCGTTGGCGGTCTGGTAGGCGTAGGCGGTGCTGCCGCCCTTGGTGGTGATGTCGCGGGACACCTGCATCGCTGCTCTCCGATCGAGTGGGCTGGTCCGGTCTGGCCGGCTCCGCGTGCCGCCGAGGTGATGGGCTCAGCGGCCACGGAGGGCGGTCAGATCAGCGGTCGGTGGCGCCGCAGCAGGAGCAGGTCCGGCCGCCGTTGCGCGGCGGGCAGGTGCACCCGCACGACAGGCACCCGCCGACGTGGGAGCACGAGCAGCGACCGCAGCCCCGGGCTGCGGGGGCGGACATCCGGCGCAGCATCAGATCCGCCCCTGCCGGTGCTGCTCGGCGATCCACGCCGCGTTGTCGCGGGCCTGCCGCCGCTCCTGCTCGGTGAGGGTGATCGGGGTGCGGCCCTGCGCCCGGTGGCGGTTCTCGCGGGACTCCACCCAGCCGTCGGTCACGTGCTCCTCGTGGTGCTCGCCGTTGCGGCCGGTGGCGATGACGTACTTGCCGCCCATCTCGGGGCTCCTCTCGTTGGGGGTTGGCTGGCCAGCGGTCTGGTCGGCCTCCGCGTGCCGCCGAGGTGATGGGCTCAGCGGCCACGGAGGGCGGTCAGGGCCTACTGACGACCGCGCACCACCAGC
The DNA here is from genome assembly GCF_040639195.1 of Micromonospora sp. NPDC023956. Taxonomy (NCBI): domain Bacteria; kingdom Bacillati; phylum Actinomycetota; class Actinomycetes; order Micromonosporales; family Micromonosporaceae; genus Micromonospora; species Micromonospora sp. NPDC023956. The sequence goes on along the minus strand of NZ_JBEZZN010000028.1, from coordinate 14,826 downwards.
GAGAACAGCTCCGCCGCCAGCAGCTCGGCCTGCGCCAGCGACATGGAGAACGCGCCCCGCTCGGAGCGGACGTAGACCTGCGTCGGTCCGGCCTCACCGTCGTCGTCGAGGCGCTCAAGCGAAACCTCGACCTCGTACTTCTCGGGGCCGTCCGTGCAGACGATCGTGCGGGGCGCACCGTGGTGGAAGGTCACACCGGGGTCGGGCGTCTCCCACGTGGTGTCGCCCTTCCAGCAATCCGCGCACCACGGCGGGCAGGCCGAGGGGCAGTCGGGCGGGGACACCAACGGCGCGGACGTGGGGGCGTGCGCAATGATGGTCACGGTTCTTCAGCCCTTCGTAGGAGGGTTGGAGTTCAAGGCCC
>NZ_JBEZZN010000028.1:0-14367 GCF_040639195.1 Micromonospora sp. NPDC023956 | reverse complement strand
CGACGACACTAGTAGTGCCTTGCCGACTAGTCAAGGCACTACTAGGCTTCCGACTATGATTCTGGTTATGGGGAAGACTCTGATGGGAGCGCGCGAGATCCAGGATCGCTTGGGCGTGAGCCGCCAACGCGTCCAGCAACTCCTGGTTCGGACTGACTGGCCCAAGCCGTACCAAGTGCTGGCCATGGGCAAGGTCTGGCTTGCCGAGGACGTTGAAGCGTGGATCCGCGAGCACAGGCCTGAGTTGGCCTCCGAGCCGGAGGGGTAACGGGCTATGAACCGGCGCTTGAGCAGTGCAGCCGGCCGACGGAAAGCCCCGGAGGAATCCCGCCCCTGGTCAGCAAGAAGCGCCCCGCCACCAGCACGGTGGCGGGGCGCTCTGCGTCGGGGGTCTTCGGACTAGAGGCCAGCGGCGCGACAGATCCGGCGGACCTGCTCGCGGCTAAGCCCCACGGCCAGTTGCCGTGGACCGTACGCCTGATGGAGCGATTCCCATGACCGAGGTTTGGTTTTCGCGTCGAGCCGCTCCGGGGCCCAGCCGATGTCGGTCTTCCGAAACCTGCGTCTTCTCGGCCCAACCAGTACCACAGCCTCGGCGCGCGGCTCGTTGATGAGGATTGGCCGGCCCTCCCTGGCGCACAGTTCTGCAATCCATGGTTTGGCTGCTAGGTACGCCCGGTCCTGCTCAGTCAGCTGGCTCCGATACCCGCCGAGGCGCGTGTTGCAGGTTCCGCAGAGGAGCCCACGGACCGCCCACGGCCCCATCTGCGGGCAGTGGTCAACGTAGAGCTGGCGGTGTGCCGACCTGGGCCCGCTGACTCCGCAGAGCTCGCAGCGGTTGCCAGTTGACTCGAATCGCTCGTCATAATCTTCGCAGGTCAGCCGGTAGAAGCGGTGGTTATGGGTGCGGTGCCAGGCCGGCGTCATGCGCCCGGCTCCGGCCGCTTGGGAAGCTTGGCACCCGGCTTGCGGAGCCACCAGTCGAGGAACTCGCGGCACAGTTCGCCGGCTGAGGTGCCCTGCTCCTTGGCCTGCTCCATGGCCGGCTTCCAGGTGTCGTCAGGGATTCGGATCGACCGGTGCTGGGTGTTTGCCATGCCGCCAGCGTACCGCAGTGTACGTACAGAATCCAACGTAGATGTACGTACATTTCTCCCGCCTCAAGGCTTGCGGTGTACGTACAGTCCGGCTTAGACTGTACGTACAGCAAGCGGGATCGATCAGGGGAGACGGACATGGCCACCACCTACACCACCGACTGCGAGGCATGCGGAGCCGCCGGAGCCCAGCTGGTCATCACCCCCAACGGAGGCCTCGCCGAGATGTGCGAGGAGTGCCTCGACATCGAGGAGCGGCAGGCCCTGCTCGACGCCGAGTGTGCCCTCCGCTGACCGGGACGGGGCCGGGCAGCCGGCCCCACCAGCACCCACCCCGGAACGCGCTTTCCCTCTCCCGCTCCCGTACCACAGCACCCGCATGATCGGGGCGTTGTCCACAGCCGCCGCCGTTGTCCACAGCCGGACCGGCGGCGGTTGCACGTCCAGCCCCCCGCCCGGCACGCTCACCGGGTCGGCGCGGTCACCCTCCGGGCCGCCGGCCACACCTGCGGGCGGTGGGGCGGCACCGGTCGGCAGGCCACCGACGTCCGGGCCCGGACACACGACAGCGCCGTGACCCCCACCCAGGGGACACGGCGCTGTCACGTAGCCGACACCCACAGTGGACCGCAGCGGCTACGGTGCGGCCCGTGACCCGAGCCCTTCCCGCCACCATCGCCGCCGCCCTGCTCTGCACCGTGCTGACCGGATGCGGCCCCAAGGACACCGAGCCGGCCGCCGCACCCCCCACGATCAAGGCCGCCGGCACCATCACCGTCGACCTGCCCCACTTCGCATGGAACCCCGGCGAGGGATGCTGGGGACGCGAGGACCACGAGCAACTCCGTGCCGGAGCGACCGTCACCGTCCACGACAACACTGGCACCACCGTCGGCATGGGAAAGCTCGCAGAGGGCACCGTGACGATGCAGCCAGACGGCGAGAAGGCACAGAACTGCACGTTCGCCTTCGAGGTCGGTGACGTGCCGGCTGGCCGGAAGTTCTACTCCATCGAGGTCGTCGGTGAGGAGCGCGTGCAGGTGTCCGAGGGCGACCTCGGCCGTGTCCGGCTCAGGCTCGGCTGACCCGAGACGCGACGAAACGCCCCCACCCCGGCCGTGAGGCCAGAGGTGGGGGCGCTGAGTCGTTTGGTCGGCGCTGCCCGGGACATCACCGGGAGCACCGCGGAAGCGATCCTACCGGGGCAGTGCGACCGGAGCCTTACCGCTCTGCTCCGCCGCCGGGGACACCTGCGGGCGGATCCCGAACAGGGCGAACCCCGCCACGATCGCGCCGCCGATCGCCGCGACCGCCTCGTCCGACACGTGAAGGTGGTACTCGGCGAGCAGCACCGCCCCGGCGGCCACCACACCGACGTACAGGGCGGGGGCAGCCGGGCGGGTCGTCCAGGCGGTGATGCCGGCGGCGAGCAGCGCGGTGAGCGCGGCGGCCTGGCTGGCGGACAGCCACGGCAGGTTGAGGGCGGCGAGCACGGTGATGAGGGAGCCGATGGCGCCGATGATCAGCGCCGGCTCACGGCCGAAGATGCGCATGATGCTCCTAGGGTGTGGGTGTGGCTGGAATTCCGCAGCTCAGAGAGGCCGGCTGGCTGTACGCGCCTGGCGACGACTACGTGCCGGTCGCGCACGTGCGCCTCGAGGAACGGGTCGACGGGACCGGCTGGGATCTGTACCTGTCCGACCCGGCGTCTGCGCCGAGCGAGCACGCCCGCTACGGCGACGAGGCCGAAGCGCGGGCCGCACTGGACCGGATCTACGCGGCCGGCCGGGAACGCGGCAAGTGGCAGGTCCACCACCGGCCGGGCGTCGTGTAGTTACCGGCGGGTGGGCTGGTCGTCGTGCTGCTCACGGTGCAGCAGCACGCACCGCCACACGAGCTGGCCGACCAAGGCGGCGAACACGAGCGTCACCACGAACTCGCGGCCCGGGTAGTCCGGCCACACCCGGCCAGCAGCAGCGAGCGTCAGCAGCACCCCCAAGTTGGCGGTGAACACCATGACGTGCATCCCGCCCGGGTTGCGCCGCCAGTCCCCGCCCGTGAGGACGTGGTACGCGCCCACGAAGTACCAGCAGACGCCGGCACCAACCACCGCGAGCGCGGCGGTCAGGTTGTTCATCTCGTTCCCTTCAGGGCTCGGGTGATCATCGGGCCGAAGTGGTTGCGTCGACGCAGCTCATTCAGCCGGTCGGCGACCCGCTCGACCTGGTCGTCGTCGGCGAGGGCCGCCGCCAGATCCTGATGCGCCTGCTCCAGCCCTTGCCGGGCCTCCACCGTCTCCGGGGAGGCCGGCTCGCGCTTGCGTCTACGCCACCAGGTCATCGCGGCCCGCCTCCCTGGCCAGCCCCTGTAGGAGTTGGATCGTCAGGTCAGAGTTCGGGAGGAGCTTCTGCACCTGTTCGTCGCGGACCCTCACCTGCTCGTCGCGGACCGCCAGAGTCTGCTGGAGATAGACCACCTGCTCGGCCTTGTCGCGAACCCGGTCCTCGTGCACCGTCCGGGGCACCAGGCGGCCGGTGAGGACCAGCCCGATGACGAAGAGCAGGATGCCGACCGGCCCGCCCGTGCCGAGCAGTGCGGCGGGGATGTCCGGCACCGGCTAATCCCGGGGGGCGGCGGCGAGGAGCTCGCCCATCCGTCGGAGCACCTCGGCCGCGTCGAGCGTGCCGTCCTGGCCCTGCCGCACCAGATCGGCCAGCTCGGCGTCCCGCGCGGCGGCGGCCTCGTCCCGGGCCCGCTCCTCCTGGGCGAGCTGCTCGATCCGGGCCAGGATCGTCCGGGCGTCCGCGCCCTGCTGTGCGGTGAGGATCGCGTCGAGCTTCGCGTCGACCCGGCCGCCCTTGGCGATCAGGATGCCGTGGGCCGACGGGTGCCCCTCGTCGGCGTACTGCCACGGCAGACGGCGCAGTTCCTTCACCACGGTCGGGTCACGCAGGATGGCCGCGAACTGCTGAGGTGTCATGTCGTCCTCCAGGTCTCCGGCCAGCAGGCCGATGCTCGTCAGGTAGCGGCGGAACAGACCGGCTTGGTCGCGGCCCGCCCGGATCGCGTCGCGGTGGTAGGAGATGTGCGTGTGCCAGCGGTGCGAGCTGTCACCGGTCGACCTCTTGCCGAGCCGGTCCCACCGCTTGACGGTGCGGCCGTCCGGAGACCAGATGACCTCCCGGATGTCCCGGGTGTCGGGTGCGTCCGCGCGGCACTGGCCGACGATCCACGCGGACAGGTGCGGCAGGTCGTACACCCGGCCGTCCCGCCAGACCCGGAACTCGCCCACGTCGAGGGCGCACGCCCACTCGGCGAGCCCGGACCGGTCGCGGTTGGACTCGGTTACCGAGTAGTCGCGGATCTGCCCACCCTCCCGGCGGACCCGGTCGGTGCCGCAGTGGTAGCCGCCCACGTGGGCGGGGTCGCCGACGATGCCCACCTCGGCGGGGTCCAGGTCGGTGTGCACGGTCCGGCCGGGCTGGACGTCGAGGTGGTCGAGGAGCAGCCGGCGGGCGGCCAGCAGGGTTTCCGGGGCGCGGGTCATTGGACGCTCGCATTCCTGGCGCAGAACAGCGCCGCCTGGGCCAGCCGGGTCTGCACGTCAGCCGGCGGGTTGGCGATGAACTGATCGGCCTCCGGCAGCCACTGGTCGCCCAGCTCGCCCCACAGGGTGATCGGCGACCCGTACCGGCGGGACCACGACCCCACCCCGCCGGGGGTGGACACGAGCCGCATGTGCGCCAGCGGCGACAGCGGATCATCCGGCCACGAGTTCGTCATCAGCTTGTAGATGGCCTCCCGACCCACCCAGTACTCCAGCGGGTACATCGACTGGGCGGAGTACGACTGGTGGTCGGGATCCTGGTTCGGGCCGTCGTCGATGTACGGCCACCAGATGTCGCCGGTGCGGTAGGCGTTGCTCTGGTGGATGGTGATGTCGGTGATGAGTCGGTGCATGCCCGTCCCACCGAACCCGGCTGCGTTCGCCCGGTGCAGGAAGTAGGCGACACCCGCGCTGACGTTGTGGACCTCGTAGCCGGGCTGGCAGTCCACCGGCCTCGTCGAGTAGGCGACGCACTGGCCGCGCTCCACCAGCACCCGGGGCATCGCGAGGAGCCGGTCGACGATGCCCTGTACCCGGTCGCGGGGAACCGCCCCGGCCTGGAAGCCGTTCAGGAACGGGATGCCGACGTGGTCGGCGAGGGTCACCGTGTAGGTGGTGTCCTCGTCGTTGACCGAGCCGTCCGCGAACGCGTCGTAGCTGCGGTTGATGCCCCACCCGCCGTCAGGGTTCTGCAGGGCGTAGACCTTGGCCAGGTAGGCCGTGACGTAGGAGTGCGTCCACCCGTACAGCCGTCCGCACGCCTCCGCCATCGACGCGTACGCGTACGCCCCTTCAGCCCCGCCGTCGAGCGCCCGGAACCGGTTGACGGCGGTGACGGCCCGCAGCCGCCATGCGTCGCCGCGGGCCGTCACGATACCCTCCGCAGCAGCAGGTACGAGCCGGCGAACACCCGGGTCGGGGTGGCCGAGGACGCGCGCTGCGCCCAGCGGAGCTGCACGCCGCCGCCGGTGCCGCCCACCACGAGGAGTCCGTGCACCATCGCCGCGCAGGTGGTGCCGGCACCGATCGCCCCGAACGCGGGGGTGTCGGTGGCGCCGAACGCGGCGGTCTGGTCGTCGGCGTAGTTCACGGCGCTGGTGTGTTGGCCGACGGCGATGTAGTCCCAGCTGGTGCCCGACGGCAGGGTCCAGCCGGTCTGGATGTCGCCGGTGGTGTCGCCGTCGTAGCGGATCACGCAGGTCATCTCGTAGGCGGTGTTCGCGTCGACCGTGACCGTGAGGTGGTCGTCGCCCTGCAGCGTGATGGAGTTGGTCACCGACTCCGTCGCTGTCTTACGGGCGTAGGTGACGTTCACGAACCAGTTGTTGACCTCGGTCGCGGACGGGACATCGCCCGTCGCGTACACGGGAGCGGGCACAGGGCCTCCTCAGAATCCGATCGCGTTGACGCCGATGCGGCCCAACTCCACGTGGCCGATCGTCCAGAACTGGAAGCTGCTGGCCGACTGGAGCGTCAGCCGGGTCGTCCACTGCAAGTCGCGGACAACGTCGTGCTCGACGCCTCGCACGAACACGTCCCGCCGGATCACTCCTCCGCCGGGCGGCCGGCGGATCACCCTGATCCGGTCGCCGAACTCCCGGCCCAGGGCCTGCGCCCACAACCGGGCGTCCCCCCGAGGCAGGAGAGTCATCTGTGAGAACCGCAGTTCCGGTTCCGACGCCTGGTGCAGGACGTACCGGCCGTAGCTGAGCACCTCGGCGTCGGTTTCCAGCAGCAGGTCCGACCGTTGGTAGGTGCGGGTCAGGTAGCGGGCCCGCGACGCCGGGTCTTCGACCACCTGAGGGGTACCGCCGGCCCGGGAGACGGTGGCCAGGTTGTAGATGGACTGGGCGTCGTAGGTGATGGCCACGTCGGCGTACGGAAGCTCCGGCAGCCCGTCCAGGGGACCGGCTGTGATGTCGTCGACGGACACGGCCACCGGCAGCGTGTTGGTGTTGCTGGTGGGCAGCAGGGTGCGGATGCCCGGCGGGCCGGCGTCGAAGGTGGTGTCGATGGCGGTGGTCTGCCAGCTGGTCGGCGGGGTTCCGGATTCCAGCCACGCCATCGCCCGCAGTGTGGTCCCGTCGGCCTGGGCGCGGACCCGCACTCGGGTCCCGGCGGTGTACGTGTCGGGCACGGCCACGCCGGTGAGGGTGGTGTCGGTGCCGCCGGTCCGGCGGACCAGTGACAGCGTCAGCAGCCCGCCGATCTCGAATCCGAGCTGGGCGCGGTAGTGGTCGTTCGCCGGGTCGACCGCGCGCAGCATCAGCGCTGCCCGGATGGGTGCGCCGGTGGCCACGGCGGACGCGGCGAACGTCGCCGCGACGTCCTCGGCGTCGGCGACTCCGGCGAGTACCGCCCGCCGGGACACGTTGAGGCTGCCCAGCGACTGCACGCCCACCCCGGCGGCCACCGAGTAGTCGCCGACCGCGCCGCCCGCCGTGGTCCACGTCTGGCCGGTGTCCGCCACGCCCCACCCGCCGACAACGGCCCGGGAGAAGCTGTCTGCCACCTGGACGGCTCCGCCGTCTCCGCTGAACGTTGCCTGCGGCGTCGTCGACTGCGCCTCCGTCAGCACGGCCCGGCGGCGCCGGAACCGGGCAAGCCCGGCGGCGTTGATGTAGAACTCGCCCAGCTCCGACTCGGCCGTCAACTGCAACTCAGACAGGGCGTTGCCCTCCAGTTCGGTGGCCTGCATCGTGGAGTCGCCGACGTCCACCATCCGATCGACTGTCGGCCAGCCCGCCGAGGTGAGGATCCGGTGGATCCGCGCCCCGGACCGCTCGCTGCCGCCAACGGGCGCGGACGCGGGACGGTCGTAGCTGGTGAGCACCGAGAAGCCGTCGGAGACGGTGAGGGTGACGGTGCTGCCCGTCGGGCCCTGGTAGTCGACCTGCCAGTCGTCGACGTAGCCGCGCAGGATCGGGTAGGCCACCCCGTCCCACTCGGCACGGACCCGCACCGCCCGCATCGGCTCGACCTGACTCACCCCGGCCACCACGTACGGGCCGGACAGGTTGGTGGGGTCGAATCGGCGGTCGTGGTTCTTCAGCAGGATGGTGGCGGTGCCGGCCTCGTACCGCAGGGTCGGCCCGTCGGCGCGGGTCGCGGGGCGGCGGGTCGACACCGACACCACCCACGGGGAGATGTCGGTCCACAGTTCTTCCGGGCCGACTGCGGCGGTGCCGATCCGACCGCGCACCGGGTCGCCGATGTGCCAGTACGCTCCGGTGCTTGGCGACCCGGTGAAGCCAACCTCGACGATGATCCGCGCCAGGTTGGTCACGGTGCTCTCCACTTTGTGCCGGATCGGCGTTCGTACGCCTGGATCGCCTCAACGGACACCCGGCCTACCTCAGCCAGGTTCGCCGTCGGCGGGACGTTGACCGTGAGTTGGATAGTGCGGTTCACCACCACGGTGGTCCCGCCCGCCGCCGCGCCCACGCCGGGCACCACCGTTTCCGGGCCCCGCTCGCCGAACGAGTAGCTGTTGCCGCTGCTGAGACCGACCCCCACCACCGGTTCGGCGATGACCCCGCCGCCCGCCATGGCGATGTGAATGTGGTTGCGGTGCGCCTCCATCAACGCGTTGTTGAAGCTGCCCATGTTCCGACCGCGGGTGTAGGCGTAGTCGCGGCTGTTCGTGCGGTGGATCAGCTCCAGCGGACGGCGTGCGGCCAGGAACCTCGCCAAGGCGTCCTGGTTGTAACCCATCCAGTCCACGGCCCGGCCGGAGCCGTGCCACTTGGGATCGCCCGGCCGGTAGCCGTTACCGAATTCGCCGGACAGGGGTCCGGTGCCACGGATCATCGCCGCGATCCCCCGCCACAACCCAGAGTCCCCACGCTGAGCCGCCGGACTCGACGGCCACGGACCGAACGCCGGCATCACCGCGGCGGCGGCCTCCGCCCGCGACGGGATGCGGGTCATCGTCGCCGACGTTCGGTACGGCAGCAGCACCAGCCCACCGTCGGCGTACCCGCTGCGCAGCTGCCCGGTGGCGTTCATCTCCTCCAGCAGGCCCGGGTGGCGGCGCTCGATCTGCTGCCGCGACTCCTTCTTGATGACGAACTCGTCGGCGTGTACGACACCGGCCGGCTCGTACTTGCTACCCGGACCGGTCCACCCACCCGAGTGGTAGTCCCGACCCTGGACCGGACCCTGGAAGCCGGCAGGGATGGTGCCCTTCTTGAGCGCCTGCTGGTAGATCGACAGCCGCTTCAGTCGATCCTCGGCGGCCGGGGCACCGACCACCGACACGTTCGCCTTGTAGCTCCCGTCGTACTTCTCCGCCTCGGCTTTGGCGACCCGGAACTGCGCGGCGACGTCGCCGACCTGCCGTTCGGTCAGGCCAGCGGCGAGCAGGGTGCCCCGCAGGGCAGGCGTCATCGAGCCGTTGAAGGTGCCGGACAGCTCGCCGGCGCGGCTCTGCAACTCGATCGCCGCCAACGCCAGGTTCCGGGTGGCGTCTTTCGCCTCCACCGAGTTACGGCCGTGCTCCTTGACCGCCTCGGCCGCCTCCTTCTGCTTCTCCGTCAGCTTCTGCTGGGCGTCGAGGAACCCGAACACCGGGTCCGTCTCCGCCTTCATCATGTCGGCGAGCGCGATCAGTGCGTCACGCTGCCCCTGAGACGCGGCGGTCGCCGCTTCGGCGACCGTCTTGTACTCCTTCGTCACACCGGTCAGTGAGCTGGTCGGTGCCACCGCCTCAGCCGCAGCCCTGCCGGTGGTCTCCAGCGCCGCCGCGTACTGGGGGAACAGCTTCTTCAGCTCGTCGACCTCAACGCCGCTCCTGGCGGCCTCGGCGGCCAACCGGTCGAAGGCGCCCTTCGCCGAATCCGCGTTCCCGCTGGACACCATCTGCGCGAACGCCTGGTCCATTGCGGTTACCCGCTCCCGGGTGCGGGTCAGGCTGGTATTCGTCGAGTCAAGGCCCGGCACGACGCCCTCAAGGAGATCCTGACCCCAGCGGGCGAACTTCCGCCGCGAGTTATCGGTGTCCGCCAGGAACTTCAGGCCGACGTTCAGGTCTTTCATGTCGGAGCCGAGGACGCGGGCGGACTCGCCGGCGAGCTTCCCCGACGTTCCCCATGCGTCGAGGCCCTTGGCCATGGCATCGATCTGCGGGTTGAGGTCCCCGACCATCTTGTTGACGATCGCGCCGGTGACCTGAAGGGCGGCGAACGCCACCGTGGCCCGGCCCGCCCATTTCGTGGTGGCCTCCAGGCCGCGGGCGGCCCGGGTGCCAGCCGGGCCGGTTGCGGCCAGCTCCTCCCGGAAGTCGGCGTTGGCCCGGCGGGCCCGCACCCAGCCCGCGCCGAGCAGGGTCGTTGCCCCGCCCAGCGCGGCCAGCACGGTGAGCGTGCCGCCGACAGCCGGGGGAAGCTGCGACAGTTCGTTGACGACCCCGTCGAGGCCCTGCGTCAGCAGCCGCAGCCCTGAGTTGGGGCCGGACGCCGACTCGATCGCCAGGGTCTCCAGGCTGCCCTTCAGCCGTTCGATGTCCCCGGCCAGGTTGTCGGTCCGCATCGCGGCGGTTTCGGCCGCATACCCGGCGTCGTTGGTCTTGTCGATCCACGCCTGGATGCCCTCGGCGCCCTGCTCGTACAGGATGGTGGACGCCCGGACGGCGTCCGAGCCGAAGATGGTCGCCATCGCGTTGGCCCGCAGCTCCGGCGTCAGGCCGCTGAGCTGCTTCTTGAGCTGCCCCGCCAGGGCGGTGATGCCGATGAAGTTGCCCTGCGCGTCGTACGCCGAGATGCCGAGCTCGTTCATCAGCTCCTTGGTCGAGCCGGCCGGGGCCTGGAGCATCTGGAGCATCGTCTTGAAGCTGGTGCCAGCGTCGGAGCCGAGCAGGCCTGCGCTGGCGAACGCGGCCAGGGTGCCCGTGGTGTCCTCGATCGTCAGGCCAGTGCCGGCGGCGACCAGGCCAGCCTGGTTGAGGGCCATGCCCATGTCGTGGACGCTGCCCTGGGCCTTGCCGGCCGCGGCGGCGAGCAGGTCGGCGACGTGCGGGACGTCGGAGCCGCGCAGTTTGAACTGGGTCAGGGCCGATGCTGCCGTCTCCGCCGACTCGGCCACGCTCAACCCGCCTGCGGCGGCCAGGTCCAGGGCACCCCGCAGACCACCGGTCAGGATCGCCGTCGTGCTGACACCAGCCTTGGCCAGCTCCTCGATTCCCTGCGCCGCCTCGGTCGCCGAGAACGAGGTGTCCTTACCGGCCTGGAGGGCTGCCTGCCGGAGCCGCTCCAGGTCGGCGGTGGAGGCCTTCGTCGCCGCCTGTACGGCCGACATCTGCTTCTCGAAGTCCATCGCGAACTTCGATGCCATGGCCGCCGCCCCGAGCAGGCCGACACCCATCAGTGCCGCCTGGTCGGCGACCTGGTCGAGCCGGCCCGCCTGGGCCGCCTTGTCCATCTCGCCGAGCAGGTCCCGGGTCGCGCCCTTCGCCTGCCGCATGCCCGCGATGTAGCCCGACACCTCGGCCTGGAGTTTCACCCCGACGGTACGCAGCGCCATCCGGCTACCTCCCCACCTTGGTGACGTGCCACAACCGGGCGCCGCCGATGATGTCCTGCGTCTCGTGGGCCCTCTGCGCCTCCAGCAGCGCCAGCCGAGCCCGACAGACGACCCGGCCCGCCACGAACTGCGGACCGCCCTCTTCGGGGCTGGTCGTGTCGGCGTACCGCTGGCCGCAGCCGCACGGGCACCGCTCGCCTCGGTACGCGGCCAGGGCCTCCATCCATGCCTGCTGCTGCTGGTCCCACTCGGACTCCGGCTGGGACCACGACCGGATCAGCCGCCCGTCGCTGTCGTACTCGTGCTCGGTGACCGTGACCGGCTCCCACCCGCCGAACCGGCGCAGGCTGATGCCCAGCCGCTCCGCCGCCTCCAACCGGTCGCGTAGCACCGGGTTGCGGCGGATGCGGCCTACGAGAAAGGGATGTCGAGCGGGTACCGCGACAGGGCGAGCACCTCGGCGGCGGCGGCCTGAACCTGCGGGTGCGTGAGCACGCCCGGATGGCCGTCCGCGCCGAGCAGGTTCGCCCAGTCCTCCTCGTCCAGCTCTGGCGCGACCGTGCCCGCCCGCAGCAGCGCACCCGGGAAGGTGGTGGTGTTCCAGCCGGATTCGGCGTCGCGCGGGTCACCATCGGTGTTGTCGGTCTTCCGGCGCGGCGGGTGCGCGTCAACCAAGCGCTGCCACTCGTCGTCCGACAGCGCCCGCACGGTCAGCTTCAACGCGTACTCGTCGAGCCGGTCCCGCAGCTGGTCGACACGCTCCCGCAGGACGGTACGGTTCGGGCCCGGTTCCTCGAGCGACGCGCCGGGGGGCGGTACATCTGACGGCTCGGCGGCGTTCTCCAGGTCCGCGACCGCCCGCTGGTACTGCTCGACCAGACCCATGTCGGGTGCGAGCCACACCGTGATCGGCTTGGTGACGGTGCCACGGCTGTCCCTGGCTCGACTGATTCGGTCCTTGATGCTGCTCATGCTCTGGCCCTTCATCCTGGCCCAGGGCACGGGGCAGGGGCGGACCGGGCCAGATGGTCCGCCCCTGCGATCAGGGATCAGGCGACAGCCGCGCGCAGAGCCGGCGAGCTGGTGATCTTCAGCGGGATCTCGTACCGCTCCACCGTGTTCGGCTCCGGGTCCAGGCGGGCCACCTCGCCGCACAGCGCCGGGTACACCTCGACCTTCTGTGCGGACGCCCACGCCGTGGACGCGGTGACGGACCGGCGGATCACCACGTACCCGGCCGCGTCCCGCACCAGGGTGTCGAAGATGGTGTCGGTGCCGGTCTGCTTCTTCAGCCGCAGCATGACCCCGCTGAAGCTGGTGCGGCCGTTCACCGAGGTGGAGAACGTCGAGTCCAGGCTGCTCGTGTCGACGTCGGCGGTCTCCGGACGGAACCCGACCAGACCGTCCGCCGTCATCGTCGACTGGAGCAGCATGCCGGCGTTCAGCTCGGTGGTGGTCGGCGCGTTGATGTTCGCGATGCTGGGCACCCAGGCGACCCGGGTCCTGCCATCAGCGGTGATGTCGGGCATCGATCAGCTCTCCTTCGGGGTGGTGCCGCTGGCGGCGGTCCGGTCGGTGCTCTTCGGGACGACAGCGGACGCCACCGGCGCGGCTTGGTCGACGAGCTGCGAGTCGTGGAGCACGTCCACCGGCTCCGGCGGGGCGGCCGGATGCCAGCCCAGGCCCTGCCACTGCTCGATCACGGCGGCGGCGAACCGCTGCCGCCCACCCGTCTCCGGGTGTTCCATCCACACCATGTCGCCGGGTTCCGGCTCGGTCGTTTCCGCCCAGCCGAGCGGCTTCCACCGGTCCCGCTCGGCCGCGCCCTCGACGAGCGCCTTATTGCCGTACCCGTCGGCCATCCAGTAGTCGGTCTTCGCCATGACGCCCTCTCAGCAGCGGATCAGCTTGTAGGTGACGGAGGTGGTGCCGGAGAACGCCACCGTGGCCACCCCGGTCGCCGGGTTGACGTGGGCCGGGGACAGCCGGAACCAGCGGTCCGCGCCCGCCGGGACCGCCTGGGCGACCGCCGTGCCGGCGTTCCCGACCGCCGTGGTGCCCGGGTCGGTGATCGTCACGTTGATCGACCCCCCCGAGCCGTTGATCACGTTCAGCAGCGCTCCGAGGCTGCCAATGTCCGATGACGAGACGGTGTCGGAGGACGTCACCGGTGCCGCGCTGACGGTGGTCGCCGCGGCGGTGACCGAGGTTGCGGTGAGCAGGGCCATGCGGCACCCCTTCCGTTGTGGTTCGTGGTGGTCCGCCCACGCGGGGCGGTAGTTGGATACGCGCACTCGGTACGGTGCGCGGCATGAGTCAGCACGAATCGCGGTGGAGCCTCGCCCACACCGGCAACCGGATCCTCCTGGCCGTCATCGCCGGAGCGCTCATCGCCTGCCTGTGCGGAGGCACCGACCTGCCCGTCGCGACGCAGCTCGTCATCCTGCTGGGCGTGGGCGGAGTGACGTACGCGCTGGTCACCCTGCTCCACCGAACGCGGCGTTAGGCCGGAACGGACTCCAGCCGGTACACGTCGACCCGGTCCATCACCACCGTGCCGGTCGACTCGTCGCGCTCCGGTGGGCGGCCCTCCTCGCGGCGGATCGGCCAGCACACCCGGCCGGCCACCGTCGGCACCGCGTCGAGCAGCGCCGACCGAACCCGGTCCCCGACCGCCCGCGCCATCGCCCCGTTACCGGCGACGCTGTGCACGTACGCCCGGACCACGTACCGCTGCGACTGGCCGTCCAGCGGGCGGGAGTCGGGCAGTTCCGGGTCCTCGTCGGCGAAGTACACCAGCACGTACGGCGCGACCGTGCCGTTCGGCACCGACCCGTCGAGCACGGTCAGCGGTGTGCCCGGCGCGGTGCGGAGCAGGTTGAGGATCGCGTCCGCGTGCGCCTTCGCGGTCATGGCTTCTCCAGCAGCCGCACGCCCAAGTCGTCGAGCGCCTTCTCGAAGCGCGGCAGCTCGGCCGCGCCGGCCGGACCCATGTGCGGGATCGGCGCGTTCTTCACCGTGCCGTACTCCAGGATGTTGCCCAACGGGCCCTGGCGGCGCTCCTTGTCCGGGCCGATGTCGGCGGACGCACCGGTCGGCGTCTCGGTCGAGTCGTAGGTGATCGCGTACGGGTACGCCGGGGCG
>NZ_JBEZZN010000027.1:0-29807 GCF_040639195.1 Micromonospora sp. NPDC023956 | reverse complement strand
TGGGTTCATCGTGATCGACGAGGCCACCAACCGTACCGTCGCCGCCGCCATGATCGTCGAGACCACCTGACCCCACCGGTTCCCGGGGCCCTTCCCCACCGGACAACGCCAGGAAGGGCCCGGCAACCACCCCAGCCCCGTCACACGCGCGTTCGGGGCGGCGCGGTTCTCAGGTGAGCCGGTTGGCGCCGGGAGCGGGCCGCACCCTGACCAGACCGGGGACGGCGAAGCCGCGCTCGGCGTACGCGGCGGTGACGGCGGCGGTGACCGCGTCGGCCGAGGCCGCCTCCACCAGCGCCAGCACACAGCCGCCGAAGCCGCCGCCGGTCATCCGCGCACCGAGCGCCCCGGCGGCCAGCGCCGCCTCGACCGCCGTGTCGATCTCCGGCACGGTGATCTCGAAGTCGTCCCGCATCGAGGCGTGCGAGGCGGTCAGCAGGGGGCCGATCTCGCGGACCCGGCCGGCGCGGAGCAGCGCGACGGTGTCGAGGACCCGCTGGTTCTCGGTGACCACGTGGCGTACCCGTCGCCGGGTCGCGTCGTCGGGGAGCCGCGTGAGCGCGGTCACCAGCCCGTCGGTGGGGACGTCCCGCAGGGCGGCCACCCCGAGCAGGTCCGCCGCCTGCTCGCAGGACCTCCGACGGGCCGCGTACTCGCCGTCGGCGTGCCGGTGCGGGGCCCGGCTGTCCACGACGAGCAGGGTCAGGCCGGTGGTGTCGAGGTCGAACGGGATGTGCTCGACCTCCTCGGTGCGGCAGTCGAGGAAGAGGGCGTGCCCGTCCCGGCAGCGGATCACGGCGGACTGGTCCATGATCCCGGTCGGCGCGCCCACGTAGGCGTTCTCGGCCCGTTGAGCCAGCCGGGGGCGTCGGCCGGTGGGCAGGTCCAGCCCGCCGAGGTCGACCAGCGCGGCCAGCACCGCGGCCTCCAACGCGGCCGAGGAGGACAGGCCGGAGCCGAGTGGTACGTCACTGGCGACGGCGAGCCGCGCGCCCGGTACGGCGTGTCCGGCCTCGCGCAGCGCCCAGACCACCCCGGCGACGTACGCCCCCCAGCCGGTGACCCGACCCGGGACGAGGTCGTCGACGGTGAACCGTACCGGCTCGTCGGCATGTTCCGAGCAGACCGTCCAGGTCCCGTCCGGTGCCGGGGCGGCGGCCACCACCGTGCGCAGGGAGAGGGCGAAGGGGAGCACGAAACCGTCGTTGTAGTCGGTGTGCTCGCCGATCAGGTTGGCCCGGCCGGGGGCCGCCCAGCAGCCGGCCGGCTCGGCGGCGTACCGCTGCCGGAAGCTCGCGTCCGCGCGGCCGGCGACGTCACCGGGGGTGGCCCGACCGGGGGTGGGGCGGTCGGCGACCCCACCGGCGGGGGGCGCTGCGGTGGGGTGTCCGGTCACGACTGCTCCAGGATGTGCGTGCGGTAGAACGCCCAGGCGTCCCCGACCATGTCGTGCAGGGTGGGCTTCTCCGGCACCCAGCCGAGTTCGGCGTGGGCGAGTCGGGCGGAGGCGACGAGCTCGGCCGGGTCGCCCTCGCGGCGCGGGGCGATCTCGACCGGGACGGGGTGGCCGGTGACCTCGCGGACCACCTCGACGACCTGCCGGTTGGTGAAGCCGTTGCCGTTGCCGAGGTTGTAGATCCGGTGCTGGCCGGGGGTGGCCGCGTCCAACGCGAGCAGGTGGGCGCGGGCGAGGTCCGCGACGTGGATGTAGTCGCGGACGCAGGTGCCGTCGACGGTGGGGTAGTCGTCCCCGAAGAGCTGGAGTTTCTCGCGTCGACCGGCGGCGACCTCCAGCGCGATCGGGATCAGGTGGGTCTCCGGGTCGTGCCGCTCACCGATGGCCTCCTCGCCGCGCAGGTACGCCCCGGCGACGTTGAAGTAGCGCAGCGAGACCGCCGCCAGGTCGTGTCCGATCGCCTCGGAGGTGAGGGCCATGTCGACGGCGAGCTTGGTCGCGCCGTACGTGTTGGTGGGGGCCTTGACCGCCGTCTCCGGAATGGGCAGCTCGACCGGGTTGCCGTAGACCGCGGCGGTGGAGGAGAAGACCAGGCGCGGCACCCCGGCGGCGCGGACCGCGTCGATCAGTGCCAGCGAGCCGACGGTGTTGGTGTGCCAGTACAGCTCCGGCCGCACCATCGACTCCCCGGCGGCGATCAACGCGGCGAAGTGCAGCACCCCGTCGAAGCCGGCCTGCCGGGTGAGCACACGGCCGGCGTCGTGCACCGGCACCTCGACGTGGGTCGCCTCGGGGGCGAGCGCCTCGCGGTGGCCGGTACGCAGGTCGTCGAGGACGACGACCTCGTGTCCGGCGTCCAGCAGCATCCGGGTCACCACGCTGCCGATGTAGCCGGCCCCGCCGGTGACGAGCAGTTTCACGTCGGTCCCCTCCTGCCCGACCACCGTGCGCGGTGGCCGTCCCGTAGCTCACCCTACGGCCGCGTTTCCGGCGGTCCGTGGCCCGAGCTATTCCATCATGAACTACCAGGGCCGAACAGAGTTGAACATGGGTGATCTGTCGGAGGTTCGGGTGTCTACCATCTCTGGTATGCGGGAGACGGGCGGTTCCCGGCCCCGGCGGCCCCGGCCGGGGCGGCCACGACGACCGGGGCTGCCGCGACCCGAACCGGGCCCGGTGGCACGGGTGGTGGCGGGCGTCGTGGTGCGCGCCGCCGACGGGGCGACCCGACTGGTGACCCACCTGCTGCGCGCCGGCCCCGCCGCCGGCCGGGAACGGATCAGCGAGGCGGACCTGCGCGACCTGGTGGCCGCGAACACCGTCCTCGACCCGGACGAGCGCCGGATCATCGACGAGGTACTGGTGGCCGGCGCCAGCCTGGTCCGCGAGGTGATGATGCCCCGCACCGAGGTGGTCTTCCTGTCGGCCCGGCTCACCGTCGCCGAGGCCGCCGAGCTGGCCCGCACCGCGACGCACACCCGCTACCCGGTGGTCGACGGCACCCACGACGACGTGGTCGGCTTCGTGCACCTGCGTGACCTGCTGCTCCGGCCCGACCCGGACCCGACCCCCCGGGCCACCGTCGCGGAGTTGACCCGCGAGGTGAAGCGCCTGCCCGGCAGCAAGCGGGTGCTGGCGGCGCTGACCGAGATGCGCCGGGAACGGCACCACCTGGCGGTGGTGGTCGACGAGTACGGCGGCACCGCCGGCATCGTCACCCTGGAGGACCTGATCGAGGAGCTGATCGGGGAGATCCACGACGAGTACGACACCGACCCCGACCCGGTGCACGCCGGACTTCCCGCCGTGGTGGACGGCCGGCTGAACCTCGCCGACTTCGCCGAGCGCACCGGGGTGGCGTTGCCGCCGGGCCCGTACGAGACGGTCGGCGGGTACGTGATGGCGGGCCTGGGTCGACTGGCGGTCGTCGGTGACGAGGTGCCGGTGGTGGCCGAGCCCGGCCAGCGCTCCGCCGGTGCCGCGAACCGCACCCCGGTCGGTGGGCCGGCTGGCGGTCCCGCCCCGGAACCGGCGCCCGGGAACGGCTGGTCGCTGCGGGTGCTCGCACTGGAGGGACGCCGGGTGGCGCGGGTCGCGGTCGCGGTGGCCCGTCCCGTCGAACCACGGGCCCCGCTCCCGTCCACCCCCGGCCAACCGGCCACCCAGGGCGGGCGACCCGTCGTCGCCACGTCCGTGACCACGGGTGCCCCGGCTGCCGGCCGGACGGCGGCCGGGGCCGGACCGGTGACGGTCGAGGGTCGATCACCGGCCACCATGGCGGGTAAGTCGACCGCCGGCCCGTCATGACGTAAGCCGGGTGTTGCTGACAGAATTGCCGGCATGTCCGACGTGCCTGCCCGCCCCCGTGTCCTCTCCGGCATCCAGCCGACGGCCGACTCGTTCCACCTCGGCAACTACCTGGGCGCGGTGCGGCACTGGGTGGCCCTCCAGGACACCCACGACGCGTTCTACTGCGTCGTCGACCTGCACGCCATCACCGCCGGGCACGACGCGAAGACGCTGCGCCAGCGCAGCCGGACGGCCGCCGCGCAGCTGCTCGCCGTCGGGCTGGACCCGGAGCGCTGTGCGCTGTTCGTCCAGTCCCAGGTGCCCGAGCACGCCCAGCTGGCCTGGATCCTCTCCTGTGTCACCGGGTTCGGCGAGGCCAGCCGGATGACCCAGTTCAAGGACAAGTCGCAGAAGCAGGGCAGCGACCGGGCCAGCGTGGGCCTCTTCACGTACCCGATCCTCCAGGCCGCCGACATCCTGCTCTACCAGGCGGATGCGGTGCCGGTCGGCGAGGACCAGCGTCAGCACCTGGAACTCACCCGGGACCTGGCGCAGCGCTTCAACACCAGCTTCGGCCGGACGTTCACCGTGCCGGCGGCGCACATCGTCCGGGACACCGCGAAGATCACCGACCTTCAGGATCCGACCGCGAAGATGTCGAAGTCCTCGTCCTCGCCGGCCGGCATCATCAACCTCCTGGAGGAGCCGGCCCGCTCGGCCAAGAAGATCCGCTCGGCGGTCACCGACACCGGGCGCGAGATCGTCTTCGACGCCGAGGCCAAGCCGGGCATCTCCAACCTGCTGACCATCTACTCGGCGCTGACCGGCCGGAGCATCGACGACCTGGTCGCCGCGTACGCCGGCCGGGGCTACGGCGACCTCAAGAAGGACCTCGGCGAGGTGGTGGTGGAGTTCGTCCGGCCGGTGCAGGAGCGCACCCGCGGCTACCTGGACGACCCCGCCCAGCTCGACAAGCTGCTCGCCCAGGGGGCCGAGAAGGCCCGCGCGGTCGCGGCCCGGACCCTGGCGACCACGTACGAGCGGGTCGGGTTCTTCCCGCCGGTACGCGTCGGGTGACGTCGGTGCCATGACGTCAACGGTGGACGGGTCAGCGACCGGAGAGGTGGCGCGGGGCGTGGATCGTAGGGGCGCGACGGCGGGTACGGCCGCGACCACCCAGATCGGCGTGGCGGTGGACATTCCGGAGCCGTGGGGTTCCCTGCTCACCCGCCGGCGGGCGGAGTCGGGTGACCCGCTGGCGGCCCACATCCCCGCGCACGTGACACTGCTCGGGCCCACCGAGATCCCGGTCGACGCCATGCCGGTCGTCGAGGCGCACCTGGCCGCGGTGGCCGCCGCGCACCTGCCGTTCAGCCTGCACCTGCGGGGCACCGGCACCTTCCGTCCGGTGACCCAGGTGGTCTTCGTCGCGGTGGCGGCCGGGATCAGCGAGTGCGAACTGCTCGCCGAGGCGATCAGTGCCGCCCCCGAACTGCGCCGGGAGACCCGGTTCCCGTACCACCCGCACGTGACGGTCGCCCAGGACGTCGCGCCGGACGCGCTGGACCGGGTCTACGAGGACCTGGCCGACTTCTCCGCCATCTTCGAGGTGGAGGCGTTCACCCTCTTCTCGCACTCGGGCCAGATCCGCTGGCAGCCCCGCCGCGACTTCCGCCTCGGCGGCTGAACCCGCTGACCGTACCGGCCGGCGACGGGGACGCGGATCGGCGAGGATGATCGTGTGAACCTGTTCGGTCGGATCGAGGCCGGGGCCAACCGGTGGATCACCGGGCTGCGCCGGCGGTCGCGGGTGTTCGACCACGTCTGGCGGGCCGGGGTGCGCTACAACGACGTGCTCGCCGGACGGCTCGCGGCGGCCATCGCCTACTACGGGTTCTTCGCGGCCTTCGCCCTCGCCCTGATCGGGTACGCGATCTTCGGGGCGGTCATCGAGGACAACGCCGAGGTGAGCGAGGCGGCGGACGACTTCTTCCGGGAGAACCTGCCCTTCCTCGACCCGGCGCAGATCGCCGACAGCAGCGGCCGGGCCGGCGTGATCGGCCTGGTCCTCCTGGCCTTCACCGGGATCGGCTGGGTGGAGTCGATCCGCTCGTCACAGCGGCTGATCTACGGCCTCAACCAGCAGCCGGGCAACTTCTTGGTCCGCCGCCTGGTGGACCTCGGCGTCCTGGTCGCGCTCTTCGTGCTGCTCGGGTTGTCGGTGGCCGCCGTCGACGCGCTGGAGTCCCTGCTGCGGTGGCTGCTGCGCAGCACCGGTTCGGTCGCGCTGACCACGGTGAGTGCCGTGCTCAGCGTCGTGGTCAACATGGTGCTGGCCAGTGCCCTGCTGGTGCTGGTGCCCCGGCTGCGGATGAGCCGCCGCCGGCTGCGGCCGGTGGTGCTGGTGGTCGCCGTCGGTGTCACCCTGCTCAACACGCTCGGCCGGTACTACGTGGTCCGCACCGAGCGGAGCCCGGCGTACGCGGTGGTGGCCGGCGCGGTCGGGCTGCTGCTCTACCTCTACCTGCTCAACCAGTTGGTGCTCTTCGGCGCGGCGCTCGCCGCGACCAGTGAGCAGGGACGGGTGTTGGATCTGGCCGACGGGGGTAAGGTCGTCGCTCCGGTCGGTGGCGTCAGGCCCGGCGCCCCGGAGCGTCCGGATCCCCCTGCCCGCGCTCCGGACTTTCCCGACCCCCCTGCCCGCAGTTGACCCCCGAAAGGCGCCGCAGATGACCGAGTCGTCGCAGATGACCGAGCCGCAGCCGTTCCGCGTCGAGGTGGTCGTGGCGGCCGACCGGGAGAGGGTCTGGTCGGCGCTGACCGAGCCGGAGGTGATCCGGCAGTGGTTCGGCTGGGAGTACGCGGGACTGGCCGAGGAGATCCGGCACATCTTCGTCGACCACGCCGAGGCGTACCCGCCGGACCGGATCGCGCTGGAGGTCGGCCAGGAGCTCCAGGCGGAGGCCGACGGGAAGCGGACCCGGGTGCGGGCGGTGATGCCGGGTGCGCTGGACGGCGAGGCGGCCGACGGGTACGACTCCCTGGAGGAGGGCTGGCGGACCTTCTTCGAGCAACTGCGGTATCTGCTGGAGCGGCGTCCGGCGGGAGAGCGGCGCACCGTGCGGCTGACCGGTCGGGCCACCGGGAAGCAGGTGCTCGCCGTACTGGACGGGGTCGGACCGACGCAGGAGTGGCACGACAGCCGGTACCAGCGGATCGTGGTGGACGCCGAGGGCCGGTTGCTGGCCGCCACCGCGGAGATCCCGCTGGCCGACGACGAGGTCGGGCCGGTCAGCCTGGTGGTCAGCGCGTACGGGCTGGACGACGCCGGTCTGGAGCGGTTGCGCACGGAGTGGACGCGCCGGTGGCGGGACACCGTGCCGGACGGCGAACTGGATCCGTCATAAGCGGCAATTAGGGCGAATCGTCCTCGGCATCCCGCGCCGGGGAGCCATGATGGGCGCGTGGGCGCACTCGTGACGTTGGACCTGCCGGACGACTCGCCGATGCTCGGCCTGCCGTGGATCATCACCTTCGGCCCGCTGGGCGACGCCGAGGAGTGGGAGCCGGTGGTCTGCGGGCCGTACGAGCGCCCGCACGCGCTCGCCCTGGCCGAGTCGGTGGTCGCCGACGAGCAGTTGATGGCGGTGGTCGAACCGCTGCTGCCGGCGGTCTCCGCCGACGAGATCCGGGGCGAGATCACCTCGGCGCGGATCGCCGCCGAGGACGAGATCGCCGAGGTCGAGGAGGCCGACCTGTACGGCGACTTCGAGGACACCATCGACGAGGAACTGGAGGAGGCGGCGGCCCGGGAACCGCACGGCGAGCCGCGTACCCCGCCGACCGAGGAGCAGTTGCGGGCCGGGTTTCGGCGGATCGCCTCCCGGCTGACCGGTCCGGCCGACTGAAGCCGCCCCGACGGGCCCGGTACGGACACCGGCGCCCCGGGAGGATGTCCCGGGGCGCCGGTGCCCTCACCCCCCACCACAAGGGGTCGTCTGCCCCAGTCGCCCGCCGGCGCGGGGCACGGCGAACGACCAGGTGAATCAGGTCTACCCGACCGGGCGCCGCTCGAACCACCCTGCGGCGTCGATCGGCAGGAGATGCCCGTCACCCTCGTCGGCGAGCGGCGCGCTGGCGACGAGCGGCGTACCGTGGCCGCTGATCCGGGCCGGGGCGCCGGTGAGGTTGACCACGCAGGTCAGTTCGACGTCGCCGGCCGCGCGACTGAACGCCAGCACTCCGGGGTCGGTCTCCCGCCAGGTGATCCCGCCGTCGCCGAGGGCCAGCGCCGGGTGGGTGCGCCGGATCCGCAGCGCGGTGCGGTAGAGCTCCAGGGTCGAGTCGGGCACGCCGGTCTGGGCGGCGACCGAGAGGGCGGCCCAGGTGGCGGGGGCCGGCAGCCAGCTCAGCTCGCTGCCCTCCGGGCCGAAGCCGTACGGGGCGAGCTGCCCGCTCCACGGGATCGGCACCCGGCAGCCGTCCCGGCTCTCCCCGGTCCGCAGGAACGACGGGTCCTGCCGCAGCTCGTCCGGGAGGTCGAGCACCTCGGGCAGGCCCAGTTCCTCGCCCTGGTAGATGTACGCGCAGCCGGGCAGGGCGAGCATCAGCAGGGTGGCGGCACGGGCCCGGCGCAGGCCGACCTCACCGTCGCCGTAGCGGGTGACGTGCCGCTTCTTGTCGTGGTTGGAGAGCACCCAGGTGGTCGGTGCGCCGACGATGGTCGACTCGGCCAGGGCGGTGTCGACGACCTTCCGGAACGAGTCGGCCGACCAGGTCGCGTCGAGGAAGTCGAAGCTGAACGCCTGGTGCAGCTCGTCCGGACCGATGTAGCGGGCGAGCCGCTGCGGGGTCTCCGCCCAGGCCTCGGCCACCGCCATCCGACCGCCCGGGTAGCTGTCCAGGATGGGCCGCCAGGACCGGTAGATGTCGTGCACCTCGTCCTGGTCGAAGTAGGGGAGCCGGCCCTTGCCGAGCAGCTCGACCTGCCGTTGGCCGGTGGTCATCGTGCTGAACCCGACGTCCGGCAGCCCCTCCTCCTTGATCATCCCGTGCGCCACGTCGATCCGGAACCCGTCCACGCCCCGGTCGAGCCAGAACCGCAGGATGTCCTCGAACTCGGCCCGGACCTCGGGGTGCCGCCAGTTCAGGTCGGGCTGGGCCGGGTCGAACAGGTGCAGGTACCACTGGCCGTCGGGGACCCGGGTCCAGGCCGGGCCGCCGAAGATGCTCTCCCAGTCGTTCGGGGGCTCCGCACCGCCCGCCCCCCGGCCGTCGGCGAAGAGGTACCGCTCCCGTTCCGGGGAGCCGGGGCCGGCGGCGAGGGCCGCCTGGAACCAGGCGTGCGCGTCGGAGGTGTGGTTCGGCACCAGGTCCACGATGATCCGCAGGCCGAGGGCGTGCGCGTCGGTGATCATGTTGTCGAAGTCGGTCAGGTTGCCGAACGACGGGTCGACGTCGCGGTAGTCGGCCACGTCGTAACCGCCGTCGACCATCGGCGAGGTGTAGAAGGGGGTCAGCCAGAGCGCGTCCACACCCAGGTCCCGCAGGTAGGGCAGGCGTTCCCGGATGCCCTGGAGGTCACCCACGCCGTCGGCGTCGGAGTCGGCGAAGCTGCGGACGTAGACCTGGTAGACGACCGCGGAGCGCCACCAGTCGAGGTCGGTGGCGGACGGCGTCGGGTGGGTGGCGGTCACGGTGGGCGTACCCCGTTCTGTGGCGCGGGACGGCGACGCACCCGCACGGAGTCGGTGCGGGCGCGGTGGTGGGTGCAGAATGCCGGCCCGGCGCTGCAAGAGTCAAGCAGGACTTGCGCAAGAAATGTCGTCGGTTCCGTCACCCGAGCGGACCGCTCCCCGGTCGCTGCCCGGTGGCACCGGCGGCGGGGTGCTGGCCATCCCCCTCAGGCCGGTACGGCCAGCGCGGGCGGCGCCGGTCGCTGCCGGCTCGGGGGCGGGCCGGGCGGGGTGGTGCCGGTCGGGGCGACCGCGGTGGAGCCCCGGACCACCAGTTCCGGGCGGAAGAGGTACTCCGAGTGCGGGGCGCCGTGTCCGTTGATCTCGTCGACCAGGGCCCGGACGGCGGCCACCGACATCGCCACCACCGGCTGCCGCATCGTGGTCAGCGGCGGGTCGGTGAAGGCCATCAGCGGGCTGTCGTCGTACCCGACCACGGAGAGGTCCGCCGGGACGGAGAGGCCGCGCTGCCGGGCGGCCCGGATCGCGCCCAGCGCCATCAGGTCGGAGCCGCAGACGATGCCGGTCACGCCCCGGTCGAGCAGGCGGGCGGCGGCGGCCTCGCCGCCCTCCACCCCGAACAGGGAGAGTTCGGCCAGCGCCTCCAGCTCGGTCTCGTCCAGGTCGACCAGGCGGCGGATGGCGGCCTTGTAACCGGCGACCCGGCGCTGCACGGGCACGAACCGGTCCGGGCCGGTGATCAGGCCGATCCGCCGGTGCCCGAGGGCGACCAGGTGGGCGACGGCCAGCTCGGTGGCCTCGCGGTCGTCGCAGGAGACGAAGGGCGCCGCGATGCCGGGCGCGAAGCCGTTGATCATCACGATCGGCAGGGGCCGCCCGATCAGCGCGCGGTACCGGTCGTGGTTGGCGGCGGTGTCGGCGTGCAGGCCGGAGACGAAGACGATCCCGGAGACCTGCCGGTCCAGCAGCATCTCGACGTACTCGTCCTCGGTGACGCCGCCGGGGGTCTGGGTGCAGAGCACCGGGGTGAACCCGCTCTGCGCCAGGGTGGACTCGATGGTCTGGGCGAAGGCGGGGAAGATGGGGTTGTCCAGCTCGGGCACGACCAACCCGACCAGCCCGGCGCTGCGTTTGCGCAGCCGGGCGGGGCGTTCGTAACCGAGCACGTCGAGGGCGGTCAGCACGGCCTGCCGGGTCTCGGGGGCCACGCCGGGGCGGTCGTTGAGCACCCGCGACACCGTGGCCTCGCTGACTTCGGCCTGTTGGGCGATGTCGGACAGTCGAGCGCGCATAAGCCGCACTTTAGCTCAACCGCAACTTCTTGCGAACACTCCTGCAAGCCCTTCCATTATCTGCAACCTCTTGCTAACGTCCCCGCAACATGCGTGAGCAGCGGCGCGGCACCGCGCCGGTCAGCACCAAATTCTACCGACGTTTCCCCTGGCGGGCCGCCCTTCCCCCGGCGGGCCTGCCATGACGACAGGAGTACCGATGCGCATCCGTACCGCGGGTGTGGTCGCCGCCGTCGCCCTGGCGCTCGCCGCGTCCGGCTGTGGTGGCAGCGACAACAGTGACGAGCCGGCCGCCAAGGAGAGCGCCAAGGCGTCCGGTGGCAAGCTGGTGATCTGGGCCGACGACAAGCGGACCGAGGCCCTCAAGCCCTTCGCCGAGAAGTTCGGCACCGAGAACGGCGTCACCGTCGAGGTGCAGGCCGTCTCCAAGGACCTCCAGACCAACTTCGTGACCGCCTCCCAGCAGGGCAGCGGTCCGGACGTCGTGGTCGGCGCACACGACTGGATCGGCAACCTGGTGCAGAACGGCGCCATCGAGCCGGTGCAGCTCGCCGCCGAGCAGAAGAGCGGCTTCAACGAGACCGCGGTCAAGGCGGTCACCTTCAACGGTCAGGTCTACGGCGTCCCCTACGCCATGGAGAACCTGGCGCTGATCCGAAACACCGAGCTGGCCCCCGAGGCGCCGAAGACCATCGAGGACCTGGTGGCCGCCGGCAAGAAGCTCAAGGCCGAGAAGAAGGCCACCGAGATCCTCTGTCTCCAGTCCGGGCAGAACGGCGACGCGTACCACATCTACCCGCTCTACACCTCGGCCGGCGGCTACCTCTTCGGCACCGGCGCCAACGGCGACTACGACCCCAAGGACCTGGGCGTCGGCAAGCCCGAGTCGATCGCGGCGTTCCAGAAGATCGCCAAGCTGGGTGAGAAGGGCGAGGGCGCCCTCAAGCGCTCGATCACCGGCGAGAACTCGATCGCCACCTTCACCGGCAAGAAGTGCGCCTTCCTGGTCTCCGGGCCGTGGGCGATCACCGACGCCAAGAAGGCCGGCATCAAGTACGACATCTCCCCGGTCCCCGGCTTCGCCGGTGGCAAGGAGGCCCAGCCGTTCGTGGGCGTCCAGGCGTTCTACGTCGCCGCCAAGGGCAAGAACAAGGCCCTGGCCCAGGAGTTCGTCGCGAACCACGTCAGCACCTCCGAGCTGGCCGTGGCGCTCTACAACGCCGAGCCGCGCCCGCCGGCGCTGACCGCCGCTCTCGACCAGGTCAAGGGGAACGACCCGGACCTGACCAAGTTCCAGGAGGCCGGCAAGAACGGCCAAGTGCTCCCGGCGATCCCGGCCATGGCCGCGATCTGGGACCCGTTCGGCAAGGCCGAGGCCGCCATCATCGGTGGCGCCGACCCGGCGAAGACCATCACCGCCGCCGGTAAGACGATCTCCGAGCAGATCAAGTAATGACCACGTCGCTGTCCGGCTCGGGGTCTGGCACACAGACCCCGGGCCGGGAGCCCTCCGGCTCCCGGCCCGCGCGCACGCGCCGCGCCGCGCGCAACGACACCCCGATCACCGCCACCGGCCTCGCGGTGAAGGTGATCCTGCTCGGGCTGACCGCCGGAATCGCGGTCTGGGCGGCCTTCCCGCTCATCGAGGCCGAGAAGTGGGCCGGACTGGCCCTGCTGCTGGCGACCACCGCCGGCCTGTTCTACCTCTACCTCAGCCGCCGGCACGTCCCGGCCAAGTACCTGGCCCCCGGCACGCTCTTCCTGATCGCGTTCCAGGTCTTCCCGGTGCTCTACACGGCGAGCACCGCGTTCACCAACTTCGGCGACGGCCACCGGGGCACCAAGGACGACGCGATCGTCGCCATCCAGACCGCCTCGGTCAAGCAGGTCCCCGGCTCCACCGAGTACGCCCTCTCCGTCGCCACCGAGGGCGACCCGGCCACCGCGCCGCTGGTCTTCCTGGTCAGCGACCCGCAGACCGGGAAGGTCTCCGCGGGGGACCCGGACGGCCTGCGGGAACTCGACGCGGCGGACGTCACCGTCGCCCCCGGCGGCAAGGTCACCGCGGCCGAGGGCTACACCGTGCTCACCTTCGGCCAGGCCAGCGCGCGCAGTGCGGAGATCACCGCACTGGTGGTGCCGACCGAGGCCGGCGCGCTGCGCTCGTCCGGCCTCTCCCGCGCCTACGAGGGCAAGGCGGTCCGGGCGTACGACAAGGGCTGCGACTGCATCCGGGACACCGAGAACGGTCGGACCTGGGCGGCCGACGAGAAGAACGGCGCGTTCGTCGCCGCCGACGGCGAGCGGCTCGCCCAGGGCTGGAAGGTCGGCGTCGGGCTGCGCAACTTCAGCCGGGTGCTCACCGACCCCAACATCTCGGGGCCGTTCTTCGGCACGCTGCTCTGGAACTTCGCCTTCGCGCTCGGCTCCACCGGGCTCACCTTCCTGCTCGGCATGGCCATCGCGCTGGCGCTGCACTCGCCCCGGATGCGCGGCACCAACATCTACCGGGTCCTGCTGATCCTGCCGTACGCCATGCCGTCGTTCGCGATGCTGCTGGTCTGGCGGGACATGTTCAACACCGACTTCGGCCTGATCAACAACCTGTTCGGCCTCGGCGTGGACTGGTTCGGGCAGGACTGGTCGGCCCGGGTGGCGGTGATCCTGGTGCAGCTCTGGCTCGGCTACCCGTACATGTTCCTGGTCGCCACCGGCGCGTTGCAGGCCATCCCCCGGGAACTGACCGAGGCGACCTCGGTCGACGGGGCCTCGCCCTGGCAGTCGTTCCGGTCGGTCACCCTGCCGCTGCTGCTGGTCGCGCTCTCCCCGCTGCTGATCGCGTCGTTCGCGTACAACTTCAACAACTTCAACGCGATCTACCTGACCACCGAGGGCGGGCCGTTCCCGGCGGACAACCCGACCAGCGGCGCCACCGACCTGCTGATCACCTACACCTACCGGCTGGCCTTCGGCGCGCAGGGCGCCGAGTACGGCCTGGCCGCCGCGGTGTCGATCTTCATCTTCACCATCGTGGCGGTGGTCTCGGCGATCAGCTTCCGGCGCACCCGGCAGCAGGAGGAGGTGTACTCGTGACGGTCGCACAGGCACCGGTCGCGAACCGGAACGCCGGCGCACGCCGGGGACGCTGGTTCGCCCAGGTCGGCTGGCGGCACCTGGTCGGGGTGCTCGCGGTGGCGTTCAGCCTCTTCCCGATCCTGTTCGTCCTCTCCGCCGCGCTCAACCCGCTCGGCACCCTCAGCTCCACCGGCCTGGTGCCCACCGAGGGCGTGTCCTTCGAGAACTTCACCGGCCTGTTCGAGCGGACCGCCTTCGAGCGGTGGTTCCTCAACTCGCTGCTGGTGGCGGGGGTGGCCAGCTTCACCTCGGTCTTCCTCTCCGCGCTGGCCGCGTACGCGTTCTCCCGGATGCGGTTCGCCGGCCGGCGGCCGGGGCTGCTCGCCCTGCTGCTGATCCAGATGTTCCCGCAGTTCCTGGCGATCGTGGCGATCTTCCTGATCTTCACCACGGTCACCGACCTGTGGCCGGCGATCGGCTTCAACACCCCGTGGGGCCTGCTCCTGCTCTACCTCGGTGGAGCGCTCGGGGTGAACACCTGGCTGATGAAGGGCTTCTTCGACACGCTCCCCCGGGAGCTGGACGAGTCAGCCACCATGGACGGCGCCACGCACGCCCAGGTCTTCTTCCGGATCATGCTGCCGCTGGTGGCGCCGATCCTGGCGGTGACCGGCCTGCTCGCCTTCATCGGCACGATCAACGAGTTCCTGATGGCGAACGTGTTCCTCACCAGTGCCGAGTCGAAGACCCTCGCGGTCGGCATGTTCGGCCTGGTGGCCGGGGAGCGGAACAACAACTTCGGCATCTTCGCGGCGGGCACCCTGCTCACCGCGATCCCGACGGTGCTGGTCTTCCAGCTCGTCCAGCGCTACATCGTCTCCGGCCTCACCGCCGGAGCGGTCAAGGGCTGATCGCAGCCCCACCGGCAAGGGCGTCGGCGACGGCGTACACCGGAGCAGTCGAGAGCTGCCCGTCGGGTTACCCGACCCGGCGGGCAGTTCGCCTCTTCCCCGTACCCGACCCGGAAAGGGCCGAGCATGTCCACGTACCGTCCCGCCCCGCACCACGACGGATCCGCCCGCTACGTGCCCGAGCAGGCGCCGGAGATCGGTGACACCGTCCCGGTCCTCGTCCGGGTGCCGGCCGGCGCCGACATCCGGCAGGTGCACGTGCGTACCACCCCGGACGGCGAGCCGCGGTTCGCCGAGGCCACCGTCGACTGCACCGACGGCGACACCGTCTGGTGGCGGGCCCGGGTGGAGGTGCGCAACCCGGTCACCAACTACCGCTTCATGCTGACCGGCCGACGTGGCCGCCGGTGGCTCAACGCCGCCGGGCCGGTCGACCACGACGTGCCCGACAACGCCGACTTCCGGCTGGTCGCCCACGACCCGCCGCCGGCCTGGGCCCGGGACGCGGTGATCTACCAGATCTTCCCGGACCGGTTCGCCCGTTCGGCGGCGGCGGCCTCGCGGCCGGCCCCCGACTGGGCGATCCCCTGTGACTGGGACACCCCGGTCGTCGGGCGCGGTCCGGAGACCCCCTACCAGCTCTACGGCGGCGACCTGGACGGGATCACCGCGCACCTGGACCACCTGGACCGGCTCGGGGTCAACACCGTCTACCTCACCCCGGTCTTCCCGGCCCGCTCCAACCACCGGTACGACGCGGCCAGCTTTGACCACGTCGACCCGCTGCTCGGCGGGGACGCCGCCCTGGCCCGGCTCGCCGACGCGGTGCACGCCCGGGGCTGGCGGCTGCTCGGCGACATCACCAGCAACCACACCGGCGAGGGGCACGAGTGGTTCACCAGCGCCCGCGCCGACCCGCACGCCCCCGAGCGGGAGCTGTACTACTTCGACGCGGACGGCGACTACGAGTCCTGGAACGGGGTCCGGTCGCTGCCGAAGCTGAACTGGGGCAGCGCCGAGCTGCGCCGCCGGTTCGCCACCGACCCGGACTCGCTGCTGCGCCGCTGGCTGCGCCCGCCGTACGGGCTGGACGGCTGGCGGGTGGACGTGGCGAACATGACCGGCCGGCGGGGCGCTGACGCGTACACCTACGAGGTGGCGGCGCTGCTGCGGGCGGTGGCCACCGACACCCGCCCGGACGCCCTGGTGATGGCCGAACACGGTCACGACCACACCGGCGACCTGGACCGGAACGGCTGGCACGGGACGATGAACTACGTCGGCTTCACCGACCCGGTGTGGAGCTGGCTGCGCGCCGGGGACGACCCGGTGCCGAACTTCCTCGGCACCCCGGGCGGGGTCGTCCGGCGGGACGCGGACGCGGTGCTGGCCACCATGAACACCTACCGGTCGCTGGTCTCCTGGCGGTCGTACACCCACTCGTGGCAGCTGCTCGGCTCGCACGACTCGGCCCGGATCCGCACCGTGGTCGGGGACGCGGCCCGGCAGGAGGTCGCCGCCGGGCTGCTCGCCACCATGCCCGGCACCCCGATGGTCTTCGCCGGGGACGAACTGGGACTGACCGGGACCAACGGGGAGGGGTCGCGTACCCCGATGCCCTGGCACCGGCCGGAGACGTGGGACAGCCGGACGTTCGAGACGTACCGGGCGTTGATCGCGCTGCGCCGGACCGAGCCGGCGCTGCGCCACGGCGGCCTGCGCTGGCTGTACGCCGACGCCGACACCCTGGTGTTCGCCCGGGAGGCGGTCGAGGGCACCGTCCTGGTGCTGGCCCGCCGCGCGCCCGGCAGCCCGGTCCGTCTCACCGGCCTGCCGCCCGCCGAGAACGTGTACGGCGGCGCGCCGGCCCTGCGCCCGGCCGCCGACGGTACGGTCACCCTCCCCGGCGACGGCCCCACCTTCCAGGGCTGGCGGTTCGCCTGAGGCTGGCCCGCCGTGGTCAGGCCCCGGCGAGGAGGGCCCGGACGCCGGCGAGGTAGGTCGCCCGGTCCGGACGACCGGTGAGGATCCGCTGCATCAGGTACCCGAGGATCGTGCTGAACAGCGCGGCGGCGACGCCCTCCACGTCGGCGTCGGGAGGCAGTTCGCCGCTGCGCTGGGCACGCTGGACGACCACCGCGAGGTGCCCCCGGACGCCGGTGTACTTCGACGCGACCAACTCGGCCAGCGCCGGGTCACGCAGCGACTCCGCCCACACCTGGAGGGCGATCCGGAGCTGGCCGTCGGCGCCGGTGTGGGTGTCGACGTAGTCCAGCGCCCGGTCCAGCACCTCGATCACCGGCAGCGGCGGTTCCACCTCGGCCAGCTCGGCGAAGATCCGGCCGGCGCCGCCGACGACCGACTCGGCGATCGCCGCGATCAGGTCGTTCTTGCTGCGGAAGTAGCGGTAGACCGCGCCCACCGAGAGCCCCGCCTCGGCGATCACGTCCTGCATCGTGGTCTGGTGGAAGCCGTTGCGCAGGAAGCAGCGCCGGGCCGCGTCGAGGATCTGCTGGCGACGGGCGGCAAGGTGTTCCTCCGAGACGCGGGGCACGGCACGAATTGTAGAGCGAACGTTCGTTCTTGATTTTCCATCGCGGAGAAGGGATTCTCGGGTCTAAATAGAATGAGCGTTCGTTTTGGAAGGAGCGGGAGATGGCCCGTGCCCGGTCGCCCCTGATGCTCGCCCTGCTGGTCGCCGCCCTGGTGGTCGGCGTGCAGGCGTTGCTCGTACCCCTGTTCGCGGCGCCGGCGGCGAACCTGGCCCCGCGTGACCTGCCGGTCGTCGTCGCCGGCCCGGCGCCCGCCGTGGACGACCTGGTCGACCGACTGGCCGCCGCCCGGCCCGGCGGGTTCGCGGTCACCACCCGCCCGGACGCGGCAGCCGCCGACGAGGCCCTGCGCGACCGCGAGGCGTACGCCGCCCTGGTCGTCGGTCCGGACGGGCTGGCGCTGCACACCGCGCCCGGAGCCAGCCCCACGGCCGCCGCACTGCTCACCGAGGCCGTCGGCGGCCTGGCCGGCGGCCGACCGGTGTCCGTGGTGGAGGTGGTCCCCACCGACCCGGACGACCCGCGCGGCACCGGCCTGGCCGCCGGGTTCCTGCCGCTCACACTGACCAGCCTGATCGCCGGTGCGGCGCTCGCCCTGCTGGTCGCCGGTCGCGTCGCCCGGCTGGTCGGTCTGCTCGCCTACGGGGTGCTGGCCGGGACGGGCGGCGTGCTCGTGCTGCACGGCTGGCTGGGGGTCCTCGACGGCAACCCGCTCGCCGAGGCGGGGGCCATGGGGTTGTTTGCGCTGGCCGCGTCGGCCACCGTCGCCGGCCTGAGCGCGCTGCTCGGCCCCGCCGGGATCGGACTCGGCGCGCTGCTGGTGTTCCTGGTCGGCAACCCGCTCTCGGCGGTCAGTGCCGCGCCTGAACTGCTGCCGCAGCCGTGGGGCGCGGTCGGGCAGTGGCTGCCGGCCGGTGCCGGGAGCAGCCTGCTCCGCTCGGCCGCGTTCTTCGACGGTGCCGGTGCCGGTCACGCGCTCGCCGTGCTGGTCGGCTACGCGGTGATCGGAGTCGGTCTGACCCTGGTCGGCCGCCGGGCTCCGGCGGACGCCGCCCGGACGCTGCCCGGCCCCGCACGTCGCGTCGACAGGCCGGTGGCGGTCAGCGGCTGACCCCGCCCGGGACCCCCTACTACGGCGTGTCGTTGATGGGGGAGGATGTACGGCGTGGAAGCTATCCGGCTCGTACTGCTCTATGTCCACCTGATCGGGTTCGCGCTGCTGCTCGGCGGCAGCATCGCCCAGCTCGTCTCCGGGAAGATCAGGATCAATCCTGCGATGCTCTGGGGATCGATCATCCAACTGGTGACCGGGCTGGGCCTCTCCGCCCCGTTGCGGGACGGTGACGAACCGGCGCCGGCGAAGCTTGTTACCAAGTTGGTGCTCGCGCTGCTCATCTTCGTCATGGTTTTCTTCTCCCGGAAGCGGGACGCGGTCAACCGGGGGCACTTCCTGGCAATCGTCGGGTTGACCCTGGTCAACGCGGCGGTGGCGGTCTTCTGGCGGTGACGCCCGGTGCGGTCGGGCGCCCGTTGGAAGACGGCGTCCGACAGCGGCCCAGCGCGTTGCCGTGAACCCGGCGAGTGACCTGCCGCACGACACGGTTACGTAGCGGTAACAGCCGCCCAACAGTCCTGCACGATTGTCGGCTGGCGGGAGGGCGTGCGGCTACGCTTCGCGTCCGTAACGTGAGACGCCGGCGGCAAGGCGCAGGCCGGCTTGATGACTGTCACCGTCGTAGCGCGGTGGCGATGGGGAGGGAGTCGTCTTGCGCTCTGTGCGTGGGATGCGGGTCGTCTCGGCCCTTGCGGCCGGTGGGCTGGTACTCGGTGCCGCCGCGTGCGGTGAGGCTCCGGAGGAGAACAACGGTGCCGGCGACGGTGGCGAGAAGTACACCGCCTGCATGGTGACCGACGTCGGCGGTATCGACGACAAGTCGTTCAACACCTCGGCCTGGGCGGGCCTGAAGGCCGCCGAGGCCAAGAACAGCAACATCGAGGTCAAGTACGTGGCGTCCAAGGCCGAGGCCGACTACGTGCCGAACCTGACCCAGTACGTGAACCAGAAGTGCAACTTCATCCTGGCCGTCGGTGGCCTGATGGCCGACGCCACCACGGCGGTCGCCAAGGCGAACCCGAACCAGCAGTTCGGCATCGTGGACGCGAAGCTGCCGGAGACCAACGTCTTCCCCATGCAGTTCGACACCGCCCAGGCCGCCTTCCTGGCCGGCTACGTTGCGGCGGGCATGACCAAGACCGGCAAGGTGGGCACCTACGGCGGCATGAAGATCCCGCCGGTGACCATCTTCATGGACGGCTTCGTCGACGGGGTCGCCCACTACAACAAGGTCAAGGGCAAGAACGTCCAGGCGCTCGGCTGGAACAAGGCCACCCAGAACGGCTCGTTCACCAACGACTTCGTCAAGCAGGACGAGGGCAAGAAGGTCGGCGACACCCTGGTCGCCCAGGGCGCGGACATCATCATGCCGGCCGCCGGTGGCGCCGGCGTGGGCACCACCGCCGCGGCGCTGGCCTCCGGCGGCAAGTTCTCGACGATCTGGGTGGACAGCGACGGCTGCGAGAGCACCCCGCACTGCGCGGCCATCGTCACCACCGTGATCAAGAACGTCAAGGACGCGGTGACCGACGCGGTGACCCGCGCCGCCGACGGCGAGAAGCTGGAGCAGGCCAAGGGCTTCCTCGGCACCCTGCAGAACAACGGTGTCGGCCTCGCCTCGTACCACGAGTTCGACAGCAAGGTCCCGGCCGAGCTGAAGACCGAGATCGACAAGCTCAAGGCCGACATCGTCGCCGGCACCGTGACCGTCACCTCCGCGGCCCAGCCGAAGTGACCCCGGACCGGCCGTCGGCGGCGCGACCGCCGATCCGGTGGCCGGCCGTCATCGCGGGATGAGCACGCGGTCGCCGCAGGCGTTCCGAGCCAGCTCGGAACGCCTGCGGCGACACCGCTGCGGATCGACGAACCCATTCCTCGCCGGGCCTGCCGGCGGCTAGGCTGCACCATCGCTCGGACTCGGGAGGTTCCGCTGAGACTCGAACTGCGTGGCATCACCAAGCGGTTCGGTGATCTGGTCGCCAACGACCACATCGACCTGACGGTGGAGCCCGGCGAAATCCACGCGCTGCTCGGCGAGAACGGCGCCGGTAAGTCGACCCTGATGAACGTGCTCTACGGCCTCTACCAGCCGGACGAGGGCGAGATCCTGGTCGACGGTGAGCCGTTGCGGCTGAAGGGGCCGAGCGACGCCATCGCGGCCGGCATCGGCATGGTGCACCAGCACTTCATGCTGGTGCCCGTCTTCACCGTCACCGAGAACGTGATGCTCGGCGCCGAGCAGGTACGCGGCGGCATCGCCGGCTTCCTCGACCAGCGGCGCGCCCGACGTCAGGTGGTCGAGGTCTCGGAGCGCTACCACCTGCGGGTCGATTCGGACGCGGTGATCGAGGACCTGCCGGTCGGCGTCCAGCAGCGGGTCGAGATCGTCAAGGCGCTGACCCGAGAGGTCGACCTGCTCATCCTGGACGAGCCGACCGCGGTGCTCACCCCGCAGGAGACCGAGGAACTGCTCACGGTCATGCGGTCGCTCAAGGCGGCCGGCAAGTCGATCGTCTTCATCACCCACAAGCTCGGTGAGGTCAAGGCCATCGCCGACCGGATCACGGTGATCCGCCGGGGCCGGACCGTCGGCACCGCCTCACCGGAGGCGAGCCGGGACGAACTCGCCGCACTGATGGTCGGGCGCCACGTCCAACTCACCGTCGACAAGACCCCGGCCCAGCCCGGCGCGCCGGTGCTCGAGGTGAGCGGCCTGGTCGTCGACGACGAACGGCAGGTCCGGGCGGTGGACGGAGTGGACCTGACCGTCCGCGCCGGTGAGGTGCTCGGTATCGCCGGCGTACAGGGCAACGGCCAGACCGAGCTGATCGAGGCGATCATGGGGCTGCGGCCGGCGCTCGCCGGTTCGGTGGCCCTGGCCGGGGAGCGGATCGACGGCTGGTCGACCAAACAGGTGCTCGGCGCCGGGGTCGGCTACGTGCCGGAGGACCGCAGTGTCGACGGCGTGGTCAAGGAGTTCTCGGTCGCGGAGAACCTCGTTCTCGACATCTACCACCGGCCGCCGTTCAGCAACGGGCTGGCGCTGAAGCCGGACGCGATCGCCGAGTCGGCCGCCGAGCGGATCAGCCAGTTCGACATCCGTACGCCCAGCGCCGAAGCCGCGGTGGGCAATCTCTCCGGCGGTAACCAGCAGAAGGTGATCGTGGCGCGGGAACTGTCCCGCCCGCTGAAGCTCTTCGTGGCCGCGCAACCCACCCGGGGGGTGGATGTCGGCTCGATCGAGTTCATCCACCGGCGCATCGTGCACGAGCGGGACGTGGGAACGGCGGTGCTGCTGGTCTCCAGCGAGCTGGACGAGGTGATCGGCCTGGCCGACCGGATCGCGGTGATGTACCGGGGCCGGATCCTCGGGATCGTCTCTCCGGACACCCCGCGTGAGGAAATCGGTCTGTTGATGGCCGGTATCACCGGCGAGGCGGCCACACCCACGACTCCCGACCCCCTTTCAGTAATCGAGGCACCACGATGAGCGAGCTCGGCGGCGGGACGGCCCCGCCGGTCAAGAAACGGGCGGGTCAGGCGGCGGTCGCCGACCCGGACACCCGTACCCCGGCCGGGACGAAGGCGCCGGACGGCGCCGGTGACGGGCACGGCTCGCTGGGCAGCCGGTTCCTGCACAACCTCTGGGCGGCCAACACCTACACGGTCACCGTGCTGGCCATCCTGTTGGCGATGGTGATCGGCGCCATCCTGATCATCATCTCCGACCCGGAGGTGCTGGCCGCCTACGGCTACTTCACCGCCCGTCCGGGCGACGCGCTCGGCTCCAGTTGGGCCGTGGTCAGCGAGGCGTACGCCAACCTGTTCAAGGGCGCGGTGGTCGACCCCGCCGCGGTCTCCGCGTGGATCGACGGCTCCGGCGGCTGGCAGCCGGTGCTCGCGCCGATCTCCGAGACGCTCACCTACACCACGCCGCTGGTCTTCACCGGCCTGTCGGTGGCCCTGGCGTTCCGGGGTGGGCTGTTCAACATCGGCGCGCAGGGGCAGGCGACCCTCGGTGTGATCCTGGCCGCGCTGGCCGGCTTCCTGCTGCCGCTGCCGCCGGTGGTGCACCTGGTCGTGGCGGTGGCCGCCGGTGCGCTCGGCGGCGCGATCTGGGGGTTCGTCCCGGGCTTCCTCAAGGCACGGACCGGCGCCCACGAGGTGATCAACACGATCATGCTCAACTACGTCGCGTTTTACCTGCTGTCCTGGGTGATCATGCAGAACGGCGTGCACGCGCCCGACCGGTCCGACGCGATCAGCCGCGCAGTCGACCCGTCGGCCCAACTGCCCCGGTTGCTCGGCGGCGATCTGCGGGTGCACGCCGGCATCCTGCTGGCCGTCGTGGTCACCGGGGCGGTCGCCTGGCTGCTCAACCGCTCGACCTTCGGGTTCGAACTGCGTGCCGTCGGCGCCAACCCGGACGCCGCCCGGACCGCCGGGATCAGCGTGACCCGCACGTACGTGCTGCTCATGGTGATCGCCGGTGGGCTGGCCGGGCTCGGCGGGGCGAACATGGTGGTCGGCTCCACGGCGAACTCGCTCACTCCGCTCGTGGTGGCCCAGATCGGCTTCGACGGCATCCTGGTCGCCCTGCTGGGCCGGGTCACCCCCTGGGGGGTCGCCCTGGCCGCGCTGCTGTTCGGCGCGCTGCAGGCCGGCGGCAACCGGATGCAGTCGTACTCCGGGATCTCACTGGAACTGGTCACCGTGCTACAGGCGCTGATTGTCATCTTCATCGCCGCACCGGCACTGGTGAAGGCGATCTTCCAGCTCCGCGCCGCACGGGCCGCCCGCCTCCAGACCAGCCTCGCGAAGGGCTGGTAGCCGTGGTGGGCACGAGGGACCGACGAGCAGGGCGCGTGGACTCCGCAGTTGCGAACGGAGATGGGTAGATGTCGACGATGACTGTCGGGGATGTCGCGGTCGCCCCCGTGCATCGTGGGTTCTGGACCCGGGACCGTAAGGTCGGCCTCGGACTGGTGGCGTTCGGGGTCCTGGCGACCGTGCTCTTCGGAGCACTGGCCACCGGGGAGCAGGCCCGGTTCACCCTCAGCGAGGACGCGGCCGGCGCCGCGTTGAAGATCAACGGCACTCTTGGCGCAATCGTCTTCGGGCTGGTCTCGGTGGCGGCCGGGGTGGCGCTGCTGTCCGGTGTCGCCGCTGGCTGGTTCCGGCTGCTGCTCGCCGTCGGCGTGCTCGGTTTCGTGTTCTCGTTCCTCTGCTGGCAGGTCTCGGCCGCGCCAGCGGGGCAGAACTTCATGCCGATGGTGAACATCGTCCGGAACACCTTCCTGCTGGCCCTGCCGCTGATCTTCGGGTCGCTCGCCGGGGTGCTCTGTGAACGCTCCGGCGTGGTGAACGTGGCGATCGAGGGCCAACTGCTGATGGGCGCGTTCGCGGGCGCCCTGTTCGGCACCCTCTCCGGCAGCCTCTGGGTGGGTCTGTTCGCCGCCGCGCTGGGCGGTGCCTTCATCTCGCTGCTGCTGGCCGTCTTCACCATCCGTTACCTGGTCGACCAGGTGGTGATGGGGATCGTGCTCAACCTGTTGGCGGTCGGCCTGACCGGGTTCATCTACGAACGGCTGATGCAGCCGGACGCGCCGACCTACAACCAGCCGCCGCAGGCCAAGACCTGGTCGATCCCGCTGCTCTCCGACATCCCGGTGATCGGCCCGGCGCTGTTCGAAGGCAACTTCTTCCTCTACCTGGCGCTGATCCTGGTGCTGGTGGTGCAGTTCGGGCTGTTCCGTACCCGGTGGGGCCTGCGGACCCGAGCCGTCGGCGAGCACCCCACCGCCGCGGACACCCTCGGGGTGCAGGTGCTTCGGGTGCGGTACCGCAACGTGCTGTTGGCCGGGGTGGTCGCCGGAATCGGCGGTGCCTCCTACACGCTGGCCCTCTACTCGTTCAGCAAGAACATGATCGGAGGCAAGGGCTTCATCGCGCTGGCCGCGCTGATCTTCGGCCGGTGGAGTCCCACCGGGGCGCTGCTCGCCTCCCTCTTCTTCGGCTTCGCCGACCAGCTCGGTACCTACCTGAGCGCGATCAACAGTGTGATCCCGGGCGAGTTCCTGGCCATGCTGCCGTACCTGGCCACGATGCTGGCGGTGGCCGGCCTGGTCGGTAAGGTCCGCGCGCCGGCCGCCGACGGCAAGCCGTACATCAAGGGCTGACCCACCCCGTCCGGTCCTGAGGGCCGTCCCGACACCGTGTCGGGACGGCCCTGTCGTTCGGGGATGGCGTGACGATGGGGCGGTGATGGCCGCCCTGACCAAGCTCCCGTGCAGACACCCCCGTCTGCCCTGGAGCGAGGATGAGACGACCCCTGACCGTACTGACAACACTGACCTGCGCCGTGGCGGTGGTCCTTCCGGCCGCCGCGACGGCGAAACCCCCGCCGGGGAGGACGACCCCGCCCGCCTCGCGCGTGGCGGAACGACCCGCCAGCCGGCCCGCCCCCGACCGGGTCACCGAGCCGGACGCCCGGCTCGGTAAGGGGTGGCGCACCTCGAGGGACCGGGTGGTCACCACGACCGGTGACGCGCTGGGCCTGCACCTGCTGGTAGCGGACGAGGCGCAGGCGTACTCCTGGCGGACCGCGGCGACCCTCGCCGAGCCCGGGTTCGACACCGACCAGTGGATCGGCCAGGCCTGTGTCACCGGGTCCGGCCGCCGGGCGGTCGTGGTGTACGCCCCGCGCACCTTCACCAACCGCGAGCTGCTCATGCAGCGCGGCGGGTTCGCCGCGGTGGTGGACCTGAAGACCGGCGCGGTGACCAAGCTGGCCGAACGGGTGTCACTGGCCTACCACAACCCCGGATGCGGGGCCGGTGAGAAGGCCGTCATCTCCCGCCTGGAGCAGCCGCGCACGGCGGGCGAGGCGGCACACACCTGGCTCGGCACCGTC
The DNA here is from genome assembly GCF_040639195.1 of Micromonospora sp. NPDC023956. NCBI lineage: Bacteria > Bacillati > Actinomycetota > Actinomycetes > Micromonosporales > Micromonosporaceae > Micromonospora > Micromonospora sp. NPDC023956. Next base: position 4,509 of record NZ_JBEZZN010000027.1, on the reverse strand, counting down.
GACGCGTCCCGGCCGACCCGCGCGGTCGCGGCGGTACGCGCGGCCGGTCAGGTGTCCTCGGCGCTGCCGGTGGGGAACACCGTGGTCGGCGCGAAGGGCAACAACGTGGTCCGGATCGGTGCCGGCGGAAGGCTGACCCGGCTGGCGACGACCCCGGGCACCCCGTTCCGGATGCTCGCCGACGGACCCGACGCGGTGGCGTTCCAGATCGTCCGCGACGGGCGTACCGAGTTCAAACGGTTCGCCGCGGGCCGGGTCTCCGACCACGGGTCGGCGCCGCAGGGGCAGATCAAGCTCCGGCCGGGAGCGGGCGGGCGGGTCTTCGCCGTCGGCGGTCGCGCGGAGCGCGTCACCGCAGGTCGGCTACCCGGTAGCTGGCGGGCGGTGGACGGGCTGCCGGACGCGGACGTCTCCACCACCGGTGCGCTCGTCGTGCAGCGGGCCAGCACCGGACGCGAGGCGGCCGGCACCATCGCGGAACGGCCGAACAGTGACCGCCCGGACCGGGTGCACATCCAGGCCCGGCGGACCGCGAACGACGCGAAACTGACCTTCTCCGTGCAGCCGGTCGTGACGGAGCCCGGACGGCGACCGGCGGCCCGACAGTCCGCCCCGGCACCGTCCGGTCCGTCCGGTCGGTCCGCCGCGCGGGCGACCACGGTCGGGAACCCCAATGTCCCGCACGATCCGGACCGCGCCTGCGCGGTGAGTCGCAACGACCCGACGTTGCAGGTGTACCAGCCGACCGTCCCGCAGATGGAGTGGGCCGCCAACCTGGCGGTACGGAACCAGTTGACGTTCCAACGGCCGGCGAACTGGAACAACAACGGCATGCCGGCGTACTCCCCGCAGGGCATGTTCCCGTCGATGCCCCTCTCCGGCGGGGGCTACGTGCCCGCACAGATCTTCCTGGGCATCCTGGCGCAGGAGTCCAACCTCTGGCAGGCCAGCTACAAGGCGGTGGACGCCTCGTCCGGCAACCCGCTGACCAGTCTCGGCTACTACGGCCTCGACCTGGCCAACCCGGACTTCAACAACATCAACTTCAACGTGAACGCACTGCCGCACCCGGACTGCGGGTACGGGGCGGGACAGGTCACCTCCGGCATGCGGGTGGCCGACACCGGCACGACCGTCGCCGGGGTGGTCTGGGACTACACCAAGCAGAAGGCCGTCGCCACCGACTACGCCACCAACGTGGCGGCGGGCCTGCGCATTCTCCAGGACAAGTGGAACCAGACCCGCAACGCCGGTCTGATCGCCAACAACGGTGACCCGCAGTACCTGGAGAACTGGTGGTTCGCGGTCTGGGCGTACAACACGGGCTTCTATTCCCAGTCGCCGCAGAACCCCTCCGCGCCGTGGGGCGTGGGGTGGGCCAACAACCCGGCCAACACCGACTATCCGGCGGACCGCAAGCGCTTCCTCACCGAACCGCTGGACGTGTACGACTCGAACGGTAACAAGATCGTCGACGACGACATCGGGTACGACAACGCGAAGCACCCGAACCACTGGTCGTACCCGGAGCGGGTGATCGGCTTCGCCTACACCTCGCTCGTCCGCTACAACTACAAGCTGGAGACGTTCAGCCCGACCTACGTGACGGCGGTCAGCCGGAACCCGGACGTCGCCAAGGCGAGCCTCTACACCTTCTGCGAGCCGCAGGTCAACGACTGTGACGAGACCCTGCCGCCGAAGGTTCCGGGCGACTACCCGACCACGAAGGCGGGCGCCTGCCAGCGCGACGACCTGAAGTGCTGGTGGCACGGGGCGATCACCTGGACGGACTGCCTGGTGAACTGCGGCAAGGAGAACCGGAAGTACACCACGGTCGAGCCGCGACCCTACGCCCAGACCGGGGACAACATCCATCCCACCCCGGTCAACTCGGACGGCACCTGCAAGGTGTCCGGCCTGCCCCCGTCCGGGGTGAAGATCATCGACAACATCACCACCACCGTGCCGTTGGGCGCGGAGGGTTGCACACCCACCTTCACCCGGGGCGGGACGTTCGCGCTGAACTTCGCCAACCACACCCAGCCGGACGGGGACGTGGTCAACCCGGGCAAGGTGGACCTCCACCAGATCGGTGCCGGGTTCGGTGGCCACTTCTGGTTCAGCCACACGTACAAGCAGGACGAGAGACCGACCTACCGGACCACCGGTACGTGGACCATCAACCCGACGAACGCCTGGACCCGGGTCTGGGCGCACATGCCGGACCACGGTGCCCACACCCGGCAGGCCAGGTACGTCATCCACCGGCCCAACGGCAGCACCGAACACCGGACCGTCCCCACCCAGTGGGAAGAGAACAAGTGGGTCAACCTCGGGGTCTTCGACTTCACCGGGTCCGGGACACCGAAGGTCGAACTGAGCAACTTCACCCTGGACGGCGTCGGTGTCCAGGACGTCGCCTGGGACGCGCTCGCGGTGCAGGCGCTGCCGAGCAAGCCGCGGCACTTCGTGGTGGCACTCGGCGACTCGTTCTCCTCCGGCGAGGGGGCCGGCGGCTACACGTCCGTCAGCGACCAGTACGGCGACGAGGGCGAGATGCAGAGGAACTCGTGCCGGCGGAGTTCCCGCGCCTGGTCCCAGCAGGCGACCATCCCCGGTGCGCCGGCCAACGTCGCCTCGCTCGCCGCCTCGCACCATCCGGACATCGACGCCCAGTTCATCGCCTGTAGCGGGGCGCGGACGCACAACCTGCTGAGTCCGAGCCTGGTCAGCGGCACCAAATGGCATGGCAACGACATCAAGGGCCAGTACGGCGAGATCAGCCAGATCGACCAGGGCTCGCTCAACGCGAACACCACGGCGGTGATGTTCTCGATCGGCGGTAACGACGCACGGTTCACCAAGGTCGCCACGGCCTGCGCGGCCGCACCCGACTGCAGTGCGGCGAACTACCAGATGGAGGGCGACAGTGCCCCACTCCACCAGGTACAGCAGAACCTCATCCAGGTCGACGTGAAGCAGTCTCTCCAGGCGGTCATCCAACACATCAGGGTGCGCGCGCCGAACGCCAGGATCTTCGTGATGGGTTATCCGCACCTGTTCGAGAACAACTGCGAGTTCGGCCTGGTCCTGCCGGGGACGACAGTGGGATTCTCCTGGAACGAGACGATTTTCCTCAACCAGATGTCCGACATGCTGGTGACCGAGGCACTGCCCTCGAACGCGGCGATCCGGGTGCACGGAATGGACTCCCGGGGAACGTTCGCCGGCCACACCATCTGCGGCAGCAACTTCTACATCAACGGTCCGGTGGCCGGGGACGTGACGACCGACGACGACGGTGACCCGAAACAGGCGTTGAGTATGGAGTCCTTCCATCCCAACCAGGCGGGTAGCCAGGCGTTCGCCAGTATCGTGAACAACTACATGAGTACCTACAACTACAACTGGTAGCGATCGTCCCGGGGCCGGCCACCGTCGTGGACCGGCCCCGGTTCCGGGGGAGGGTGACGATGGCGAAGCTCCACGCGCCGGTGGCCGCCGTGATCGGTGCCGTGGGGGCCGCCGTGCTCGCCGCGCTCTGGCGTGACCAGGCGGACACCCACGCGAACTGCGTGCCCGACACCATCGGTGCCTGCTTCGGCTACCCGGTGCCGATCCTGATCGTGGGTCCCGCGGTGGTGCCCGCCGTCGTGTGGCTCGCCCTGCGGGCCACCGACGCCCGGCGGGCGCTGCCCGCGGCGGTACTCGGCGCCCTCACCACCGCTGGAGCGGTCCTGCTCCAGCAGGCCACCGAGCCGCGCTGGCTGCCACCCTCCCCCTGGCTGGCGGCGCTGCTCGCCGCCGTCGGTTTCGGTGTGGGGACCCTCGTGGTCACCGCCCGCTGGCCGGTGCCCCTCCAGGTCGGACTGGCCCTTCTGCTGCTGGCCCCGCTGGCCGCCTTCGAGCCCTTACGCCGGGAAACCCGGCGCGACGACCGGAGCGCCGCGTTCGCCCGGGTGGGCCTTCCCCTGCTGGTCCCCACGGTGCCCGGCTACCGGGTGGGGTTCGCCGACGCCGACCTGTCCGACCGGGTGCTGTCGGTGACCCTGACCCGGCAGCGCCAATGGATCAGCGTGCACGTGCTTCCCCTGCCGGCGGACTTCGCGCCCCCGCAGCGCTGCGGTCCCACCACCGCCGCCGTCGTGCTGCGGCGGGAGAGCCCGCAACCGTCGACGCCGCTGCCCTGCCGGCAGGTCGGCCCCGACCACTGGACCCGTGCGGAGGCCGGCGGCGAGGTGCATCTGGTGCGCCGTGGCGACGCGTTGGTCCTCGTCAGCCCCGGCACGGACGTGCCGCCCACCGACACCGCGACGGCGGCCGCCACGCTGACCGAGGTGTCGGCGGGCCGCCTGGCCGAGCTGAGCGTCGGGTAGCGCCGGACGGGACGAGCCGACCCGGAACCGCGACCGCGGATGGTCCCGGTACCGGGACGGAACGCGAACGAGGCACGGCCCCGGGGTGGGGCGGGCACTAAAAGCCGGGGGGGGGCCGGGCGGCGGAGGCGGC
>NZ_JBEZZN010000026.1:0-38649 GCF_040639195.1 Micromonospora sp. NPDC023956 | reverse complement strand
ACGTGGTGACCCGTTACGGCCCGTGGACGGCGCACGACTGCTTCGTCTCCGGGTCGGCCGGGATGGTCCGGTCCACCACGCGCCGGGGCCGGTGAGGAGAACAGAACATGATGCGGACGACACATGGCCGGCGGGTCCGGCCGACGGTGGCGGTGCTCGGGTCGGTCGTCGTGGCGGCCTTCGGTCCCGTCCCCCCGGCAGCCGCCGCGACACCGCACGCTCCGCCTCCGGCGGCCACCTCGACGGCGGTCGCCCCGGTGGCCGACGCCTGGGTGGACAGCATGGCCCCGGCGACCAACCACGGCACCGGCAGCTACCTGAAGGCCGACGGCCTGCCCGTTGCGGTGGTGTACCTCCGCTTCGACGTGCGCGGCACCGACCCCGAACCCTCCGCGCTGCTCCGCTTCCACGTCGAGACGGCCAGCAGCACCGGCGTGGAGGTACGCGCGGTCGGCGACGAGCCGTGGCAGGAGACGACCCTGACGTACCACGACGCGCCGCCGGTCGGGGCGGTGGTCGGCAGCAGCGGACCGGTCGAGGCCGGCACCTGGGTCTCGGTGGACGTGTCGGCGCTGATCAGCGGCGACGGACCGGTCTCGTTCGCGTTGACCACGGACAACGACACCGGCGTCCGGATCACCAGCCGGGAGGGGACGGCGAAGCCGGAACTGCTCGTGCCGGCCCCACCGCACCCGTCGCCGTACCTGGTCACCCGGATCGGGGCGACCACCTACCGGGCGGTCTCCCAGGTCACCGGGTACACCTACACCGGCCGGCTGAAGGCCGTGGTGGAGAGCGCGGTCACCGAACTCGACGGCCGGGGCGGCGGAACCGTCCAGTTCGACGCCGGCACCTTCGACCTCGGTACGGAGTTCCTCAAGCTGGTCCAGGTCGACAACATCGTCTTCGCCGGGGCCGGCATGGACCTGACCCTCATCCGCAACTACAGCAGCGCCAGCGCCGACACCGAACCGTTCAACACCAAGGGGGCGGTCGGCATGGTCGTCCGGGACCTCAGCATCGCGGCGGGCGGTCCGGCCCGGTCCACCAGCGACGCCCTCGACTTCGACGACGGCGTCGACGTGCTGGTGGAACGGGTGCGGGTGAGCGCCGCCCGGGGCCGTGGCATCGTCTTCGACGGCAAGAACCAGGGCTGGAGCTCCACCGGGAACATCGTGCGGGACTGCGTCGTCACCGGCGCGGCCAGCGACGGGATCGAACTGCTCGCGGCCAGCCGGAACACGATCAGCGGCTGCCAGATCCACCACGTCGCCGGGCACGGCATCCAGGTCAACCGCTCCTCCAGCAGCGCCGACCAGCCGAACAAGACCGCCGACCGGAACGTGCTGACCGGGAACGTCATCGACGAGGCCGGTCTGGACGGCATCAACATCGACGGGGGAGAGGCCAACCAGATCCTCAACAACCGGGTCACCAACAGTTCCGCCGTCACCTCCGGCCGGGACGGCATCCGGATCACCACTCCCACCGAGGTCGCCTGCGCCGAGAACATCGTCGCCGGCAACGTGGCCACCGACTACCAGACGCGCAAGACCCAGCGCTTCGGCCTGCACATCACCACGAGCCACTGCCGGGCCACCGCGGTCGGGCCGGGCAACGACTTCACCGGCAACCTCTCCGGTGGGATCCGCGACCTCGGCACCGGCACCGTCTACCACTGACCGGCACGGGGCGGGGACCCTCGTCCGGACGAGGGTCCCCGCCGGCACCGCGCTCCGGGCCCGCCGACCCTGCGCTCCGGGCCCGCCGGCACCGCGCTCCGGCCCGCCGGCCCTGCGCCCGGCACCCTTCCTGTGCCGCGCTCCTGTGCCGCGTCCGGCACCCTCCGAAGCCCGGCCGTGACCGCTGGTGGCCGGGTAGCGTCGGATCATGCGTTATGTGCCGTTGGAAGCGCCCAAGCCCATCTCCAAGATCGGTCTTGGTACCTGGCAGTTCGGCTCCCGGGAGTGGGGCTACGGCCCGGAGTACGAGCAGCGGGCCGCCCAGATCGTCCGGCGGGCGCTCGACCTCGGGGTCACCCTCTTCGACACCGCCGAGGTGTACGGCTTCGGCCGCAGCGAGCGGATCCTCGGCACGGCGCTCGGCGAGGACCGGTCGACGGTCGTGGTGGCCAGCAAGGTGTTGCCGCTGCTCCCGATCGCGCCGGTGGTGCAGCAGCGGGCGGTCGCCTCGGCGGCCCGGCTCGGCGTGCACCACATCGACCTCTACCAGGTGCACCAGCCCAACCCGGTGGTCGGCGACCACACCACCATGCGCGGCATGCGCGCACTCCAGGACGTCGGCCTGGTCGGCGAGGTGGGGGTGAGCAACTACAACCTCCGCCGGTGGCAGTTCGCCGAGGTCGCGCTCGGCCGGCGGGTGCTGAGCAACCAGGTCCGCTACAGCCTCGTCGACCGGGGCCCGGAGGACGACCTGCTGCCGTACGCGGCACGGACCGGCCGGATCGTGATGGCGTACAGCCCGCTCGCCCAGGGCTTCCTCTCCGGCCGGTACGACGCGGCGAACCCGCCCGCCGGAGCGGTCCGCAGGGCGAACCCGTACTTCCTGCCGGAGAACCTGGAGCGGGGCGCCGCGCTGATCGGCACGCTGCGCGAGGTGGCCGACGCGCACGACGCCACGCCCAGCCAGATCGCCCTCGCCTACCTGCTGCACCACCCGAACGTGGTGGCCATCCCCGGCGCGTCCAGCGTCGAGCAGATGGAACGCAACGCCGCCGCGGCCGAGATCGACCTCACCGACGGCGAGCACGACGCCCTGCGCGCCGCCGCCCGCCGCTTCCAGCCGGTCACCGGCCTGGCCGCCCTGCCCCGCCTGCTCCGCGCCCGCACCCGCTGAGGGCGGCCCCCACCCGCGCCCACTGGGGGCCCCCACCCGCCCCCGCTGAGGCGCCCCCGCCACCCGCCCCGCCCCCGGGTGATCCACTCCGTTTCGTCGATATCGGCCGGTCGGATCGGTCCGATGCCCCCAGATCGGCGAAACGGCGACGCGGTGGCTACCGACGGCTCCCTACCGGGTCGAGTCGGAGGAAGAGGTACCGGGACTCGTCCGGGCCGGGGCGAGATCCTCCGTCCGGTGCCCAGCCGTGCCGGGTGTAGAAGGCCAGCGCGCGGGTGTTGCGTTCCCAGACCTCGATGAGACCGAGGGACAGGTCGGCCTCCACCAGGTAGTCGAGGAAGGTGGTGTGCAGGACGCTGCCGATGCCGTTTCCCCAGCGGCCGGGAACGACGTGGATCTGGTAGAGCTGCCCGGCCCGGCTGGTGTCCGGGGCGGATTCCAGCGGCGGTCCCATCGCGGCCACGCCGACGATCTCGTGCCCGGCGGTGGCACAGAGCACGCGTTTGTGGGGTGACTCGATCGCCTCGGTCCAGCCTTCCCGCTGTGCCTCCCGTACCGTCGGATCCTGGACGGCGTCGGCTGTCAGCCCGCCCGCCTGGTAGTACGCGAGCCGCGCCCGGGTGTGCAGGTCGACGACCTCTTCCAGGTCGGCGAGCGTGGCGTACCGGGTGACGACCGGATCGTTCATGCGGGCACTCCTTCAGCTGGGTGGATGACGTGGTGGACGGCGTCGGACGGTTTCCGACGTACGGCTCGTGCGACGGATTGTTCCCCGGCGTGAGCTAGCTTTGGTCGGGTGACTGCCCCTTCCCCGGTATCTCCGGTCCCGCCGGCCGACCTGCCCGGCACGCTCGGCGAGCTGCGCACGGCCGGACACCAGCACCGTACGGTCAAGCAGGAACTCCGTGACAACCTCCTCGCCCGGATGCGGACGGGCGGCGACCGCTTCCCCGGCATCGTCGGCTACGACGACACCGTGCTGCCCGAGGTCGAGCGGGCCCTGCTCGCCGGGCACGACCTGGTGCTGCTCGGGGAGCGGGGCCAGGGCAAGACCCGACTGATCCGGAGTCTCGCCGCGCTGCTCGACGAGTGGACGCCGGTGATCCCGGGTTCGGTGCTCAACGAGCACCCGATGCACCCGCTCACCCCGGCGTCCCGGGCGGCGGTCGCCGAGGCCGGCGACGACCTGCCGATCGGCTGGCTGCACCGCTCGATGCGGTACGGCGAGAAGCTCGCCACCCCGGACACCAGCGTCGGCGACCTGATCGGCGACGTGGACCCGATCCGGATCGCCGAGGGCCGCTCGCTGGGTGACCCGGAGACCATCCACTTCGGGCTGGTGCCCCGCACCAACCGGGGCATCTTCGCCGTCAACGAGCTGCCCGACCTGGCCGAACGGATCCAGGTGGCGCTGCTCAACGTGCTCGAGGAACGGGACATCCAGGTCCGTGGCTACCAGCTCCGGCTGCCGCTGGATCTCCTCCTGGTGGCCAGCGCCAACCCGGAGGACTACACCAACCGGGGCCGGATCATCACCCCGCTCAAGGACCGGTTCGGCGCGGAGATCCGTACCCACTACCCGCTGGACCTGGACCTGGAGCTGGCGCTGATCCGGCAGGAGGCGCAGCTCGTCGCCGAGGTGCCGGAGCACGTGCTGGAGGTGCTGGCCCGCTTCGCCCGTACGGTGCGCGACTCGCCCTCGGTCGACCAGCGTTCCGGGGTCTCCGCCCGGTTCGCCATCGCCGCCGCCGAGACGGTGGCCGCCGCCGCCCTGCGCCGCGCCGGCCTGCTCGCCGCGACCGCCCCGGACACTCAGCCGGTGGCCCGCGTCGGCGATGCGGTGTCGGTGGTGAGCACGCTGCGGGGCAAGGTGGAGTTCGAGAGCGGCGAGGACGGCCGGGAGGCGGAGATCCTCGCCCACCTGCTGCGCACCGCCACCGCCGAGACGTTCCGGGCCCGGATGGCCGGGCTCGACCTGTCCGGCTTCACCGCGCTGGTCGCCGACGACGCCGTGATCGAGACCGGTGAGCTGGTCGCTGCCGCCGACCTGCTGGCCCAGGTGGGCACCGTTCCGGGGCTGGCCAAGGTGTTGGACCGGCTCGGCCTGGGCGACGCGCCGATCCCGGAGGAGGCCGCCGCCGGGATCGAGTTCGTGCTGGAGGGGCTGCACCTGACCCGCCGGTTGGGCAAGGACGTCACCGAGGACGGCAGGACCCGCTACGGCGGGCGGGGCTGAGCCCGGACGGTAGCTGAGCAGGGACCGAGACGACCGGGTCGCCACGGCGGCCGGGCCGGTGCGAGGAAGGTGGGGGAGGGCATGGCTGGCAACCGGTTCCGGTACGGGCAGTGGCGGGGCGGGCCCGACCCGCTCGCGCCCCCGTACGACGTGCGGGCGGCCGTCGACCAGGTCGGCGCGGAGGTGTTGGCCGGCGGGAGCCTGCGCGAGTCACTGCGGAACCTGCTGCGCCGGGGGCCGCAGGGACGGCGTGGCCTGGACGACCTGGTCGCCCGCGCCCGCCGGTTGCGCCGCGAGGCGCTGCGCCGGGGGGATCTGGACGGGGCGGTGACCCGCGCCCGGGCGCTGCTCGACCAGGCGCTCGCCGCCGAGCGGGACGAGCTGCGCGGGCGGGACGGCGACGACGCCCGGTTCGCCGAGGCGATGCTGGACAACCTCCCCCGGTCCACCGCCCGTGCGGTCGAGGAGTTGGCGGCGTACGACTGGGCCAGCGGCGAGGCCCGGCAGACGTACCAGCGGATTCTCGACGGGCTGCGCGGCGAGGTGTTGGAGCAGCGGTTCGCCGGGCTGCGCAACGCCGCGCGGGCCGCCGCGGACCCCCGGGTGCAGCAGCAGCTCGCCGAGATGATGCGGGACCTCAACGACCTGCTGGCCCGGCACGCCCGCGCGGAGGACACCACCGACGCGTTCGCCGAGTTCATGCGCCGGCACGGCGACTTCTTCCCGGAACAGCCGCGCGACGTCGACGAGCTGGTGGACGTGCTGGCCCGCCGGTCGGCGGCGGGGGAACGGCTGCTGCGGTCGCTGTCGGACCGGCAGCGGGAGGAACTGGCCGGGCTGATGCGGCAGTCCCTCGGCGACCGGCTCTCCGGTGAGCTGGCCGCACTCGACGCCAACCTGCGGGCGCTCCGGCCGGAGCTGGGCTGGGCGCGGGGCGAGCGGGTCCGGGGCGACCAGCCGTTGGGCTACGGCGAGGCCGCCGCCGCGCTCGGCGAGATCGGCGAGCTGGACGACCTGCTCGACCAGCTCGGTCAGGAGCACCCGGGGGCGACCCTGGACGACGTCGACGTGGACACGGTGGCCCGTACGCTCGGCCGGGACGCCGCCGACGACGTACGCCGGCTGCGGGAGCTGGAGCAGGAGCTGCGCCGGCAGGGCTGGGTGAGTCGCAGCCCGGACGGCCTGACGTTCAGCCCGAAGGCGTTGCGCCGGCTGGCCGGCACCGCGCTGCGCCGGGTCTTCGCCGACCTGACCGCCGGTCCGCGCGGCCAGCACGACCTGCGCTCGGCGGGCGCGGCCGGCGAGGTGAGCGGGGCGTCGCGCCCCTGGCGGTACGGCGACGAGCAGCCGCTGGACGTGGTGCGGACCCTCACCCGCGCCGTGCACCGGGCCGGGCCGACGGTGCCGGTGCGGCTCGCCGTCGACGACTTCGAGGTGATGGAGACCGAGCGGCGGGCCTCGGCGGCGGTGGCGCTCTGCGTGGACCTCTCCTTCTCGATGGTGTCCGAGGGGCGGTGGGGGCCGATGAAACAGACCGCCCTGGCGCTGTCCCACCTGGTCGCCACCCGGTTCCCGCAGGACGCCCTCCAGATCGTCGGCTTCGGCCGGGCCGCGCTGCCGCTCAGCCAGCAGGAACTGGCCGCGGTCGAGCCGGAGATGGTCCAGGGCACCAACCTCCAGCACGCGCTGCGGCTGGCCGGACGCCACCTGCGCCGGCACCCGGGGGCGGAGCCGGTCGTGCTGGTGGTGACCGACGGCGAACCGACCGCCCACCTGGACCCGGACGACGGCGAGCCGGTCTTCCACTGGCCGCCGCTGCGCGAGACCGTCGAGGCCACCATCCGCGAGGTGGACCGGCTGACCCGGTACGGCGCGACGTTGAACATCTTCATGCTCGGTGACGATCCCGGGCTGCGCCGGTTCATGGACGCGGTGGCCCGCCGCTCGAAGGGGCGGCTGTTCACGCCGGACACCGACGACCTCGGCGAGTACGTGGTCTCCGACTACCTGCGCGCCCGCCGGGGCCGCCGCTGACCGTCCCGGTCGTCGCGTGGGCCGCGGAACCGCCCCGCCGTCGCGTCGCCGGTGCCTACGCTGGGCAGATGGAGACCACGGAGCTGCGCCGGACGTACGACGTCCTGCTCGCCGAGGTCGGGACAGGTGGATTCGGGCCGCCCGGGGACGGCGGGCTGAGTGCCGAGCAGATCGTGGCCCACCTGGCCGTCAACGACGAGCTGCTGAGCGAAGCGACCGAGGCGGTGCTCGCCGGCTCGACGTACGCCTACTACGACCTGGAGGACATCCACCGCCCGCAGCTCGACGCGATGGTCGTCAAGCACGGCGGCCTGGCCGGGCTGACCACCCTGTTGCGGGAGACCAGCCGGCGCCTCTGCGCGTTGGCCGACCAGCTCGGCCCGGCGGCGCAGACGCTGGTGGAGACCCACCTGCGGGAGGGGTTCGAGCTGCGGGTGGACGAGGCGCTGCCGTGGGGCCGCACCCTCGACCTGCACGGCCGGGTGCACCTGCCGCTGCACCTGGCCGAGCTGCGCGCCCTGCGCACCGGCGGCTGACCCGGCGCGGTTCACCGACGACCGCGCCGGCCCGGCAGCGGTTCACCGACGACCGCGCCGGCCCGGCGTCGTGCACCGACGGGCGGGCCGGAGCGCGGTCAGTCGACGACCGTGACGTCCTTCCAGAAGGCCACCCGGTCGCGGACCATCTCGGCCTCGGGCTTCGGGTCGGGGTAGTACCAGACGGCGTCGGTACTGGTCCGGCCGTCGTGTTCCAGGCTCAGGTAGGAGGCGGTGCCCTTCCAGGGGCAGCGGGTGTGGGTGGCGGACTCACGCACCAGGTCGTCGCGGAGCGCGGCGCGGGGGAAGTAGTGGTTGCCCTCCACCACCACCGTGTCGTCGCTGTCGGCGATCACCAGGTCGTTCCAGACGGCTTTCGGCATGCGTCCAGGCTATGCCCCGCCGGTCGGCCGAAACCATGGCCCGTCGGCCGGAGCGTCGCCCGCCGTGCCTGCTCGGGTTCGGGATCGGGGGTCGGAGAAAAAGCAAAGGCAAGGAGGTCGTCCACTCCTTGCCACTCTCAACATATAGCGCACCGGGGGTCTTGCCGCAAGACCCGGGTCGTGCCGCAGAATTGTCGGCCGAGGCCGGGACCTGCGGAAATCAATGTTTCGTGTGCGATCAACCGGGACGTGGCGCGCAGGCGCGGATGTGCGGATGTGCGCCGCCGGTTGTGCGGAGCGGCTGGCCATTTTTCCCTCTCGCCGAATGGGAGTTTCATGATTGACGTGATCGTGGTCGGCGCTGGACCGACCGGTCTGCTGCTGGCCAGTGAACTGCGGCTGCAGGGCGTGCACACGCTCGTGGTGGAGAAGGAGCCGGAGCCGAGCAGGAATGTCCGCGCGCTCGGCCTGCACGTACGCAGCATCGAGGTGATGGACCAGCGCGGTCTGCTGGAGCGGTTCCTCGCACTCGGCCAGCAGCACCCGCTCGGCGGTTTCTTCGCCGGCATCGTCAAGCCCTCGCCCGAGTTGGACACCGCGCACGGATACGTCCTCGGCATTCCGCAGACCAGCACCGATCGCCTGCTGGCCGAGCGGGCCGGCGAACTCGGGGCCGAGATCCGGCGCGGCTGCGGTGTGGTCGGGCTGAGCCAGGACGACCACGGGGTGACCGTCGAGCTGGCCGACGGCACGCAGGTGCGTTCGCGCTACCTCGTCGGCTGTGACGGCGGTCGCAGCACCGTACGCAAGCTGCTCGGCGTCGGCTTCCCCGGCGAGCCGGCCCGGGTCGAGTGGCTGCTGGGCGAGATGGAGGTGACCGCGTCACCGGAGACGGTGGCCGCCGTGGTGGCCGAGGTCCGCAAGACCCACAGGGATTTCGGTCTGGGGTCCTTCGGGGAAGGGGTGTACCGCGTCGTCGTACCCGCAGCGGGGGTGGCCGAGGACCGCTCGGTCCCGCCGACCGTCGAGGATTTCCGGCACCAGCTGCGGGTGTACGCCGGCACCGACTTCGGCGTGCACTCACCGCGCTGGCTGTCCCGCTTCGGCGACGCCACCCGGCTCGCCGAGCGCTACCGCGTCGGCCGGGTGCTGCTGGCCGGCGACGCGGCGCACGTCCACCCGCCGATGGGCGGGCAGGGGCTCAACCTCGGCATCCAGGACGCGTTCAACCTCGGCTGGAAACTGGCCGCCGAGGTCAACGGCTGGGCGCCGGAAGGGCTGCTGGACAGCTACCACACCGAACGGCACCCGGTGGCCGCCGCCGTGCTGGACAACAGCCGCGTACAGACCGTGCTGATGTCCGTCGAACCGGGCCCGCTGGCGGTGCGCCGGCTGCTGTCGGAGCTGATGGACTTCGAGGACGTCAACCGGCATCTGATCGAGAAGATCACCGCGATCGGGGTCCGCTACGACGTCGGCGAGGGGCACGAACTGCTCGGCCGGCGGATGCGGGACGTGCGACTGAAGCGGGGGCGCCTCTACGAGCTGACGCACGGCGGTCGCGGGCTGCTGCTCGACCAGACCGGCCGACTCTCGGTGGCGGGCTGGGCGGACCGGGTCGACCACGTCGTCGACGGCAGCGAGGAGTTGGACGTGCCCGCCGTGCTGCTCCGGCCGGACGGTCACGTGGCCTGGGTCGGCGACGACCAGGCGGACCTCCTCGGCCAGTTGCCGAGGTGGTTCGGCGCGGCCGGCGGCTGAGCCTGCGGTCGTGCCCGGAAAGGGGGCGGGACCTGCGAAAAGCCACCGTGGACAACCAGCGGAACGGGCCGTGGTGGGCGTAAGGTGACGATGTGTGTGCGTTGCGTGTGGATAGGGTGGTTGGCCTGCGGGAACAGGCGGGTGACCGGCACGGCCGGGCGGTCGAGGCGCTCCTCCGGTCGTACGCGGCGGTGCCGCCCGGCGCGCCGGTCCGGCTGGCCAAGCGGACGTCCAACCTGTTCCGTCCCCGGTCGGCCGTCGCGTCCCCCGGGCTGGACGTCGGCGGCCTGACCGGGGTGCTCGGGGTCGACCCGGTGACCCGTACCGCCGACGTGCAGGGCATGTGCACCTACGAGGACCTGGTTGCGGTCACCCTGCCGCACGGGCTGATGCCGCTGGTCGTGCCGCAGTTGCGCACCATCACGCTGGGCGGGGCGGTGACCGGCCTCGGCATCGAGGCGACCTCGTTCCGCAACGGCCTGCCGCACGAGTCGGTGGTCGAGATGGACGTGCTCACCGGCGCGGGCGACCTGCTCACCACGCGCCCGGACGGCCCGTACGCCGATCTCTTCGCGGCCTTCCCGAACTCGCTGGGCAGCCTCGGTTACGCCACCCGGCTGCGGATCGAGCTGCAACCGGTCCGCCGGTACGTCGCCCTGCGCAACGTCCGCTTCACCGACCTGGACGCGCTGGTCGACGCGATCGGCGCGGTGACCGCCACCCGGGCCTGGGCGGGCCGTCCGGTCGACGCGATGGACGGGGTGGTGTTCGCCCCGGACGAGGCGTACCTGGTGCTCGGCACCTTCACCGACGACGCGCGCCCGGCCGACGACGGACGCCCGGTGGGCGGAGCCGGCCCGGTCGGCGGCGGGCGGCCGGGTGGTGGCCGGGGCGGGCCGGCCAGCGACTACACCGGCCGGGACATCTACTATCGGTCGATCCCCCGGCGCGGGCACGACCTGCTGACCAGCCACGACTATCTCTGGCGCTGGGACACCGACTGGTTCTGGTGCTCGCGGGCGTTCGGCGCGCAGCATCCGGTGGTGCGTCGGCTGTGGCCGGCCCGCTGGCGGCGCAGCGACGTCTACCACCGGCTGGTCCGGCTGGAGCACCGGCACGGCCTCGCCGCCCGGGTGGACCGCTGGCGGGGTCGGCCGCCCCGCGAGCGGGTGGTGCAGGACGTGGAGATCCCGCTCGCCGGCACCGCCGACTTCCTGCGCTGGTTCGCCCGCGAGGTGGGCATGTCGCCGATCTGGCTCTGCCCGCTGCGGTTGCGCGAGCCGGCCGGTCCCGGTTCGGCCCGGAGCTGGCCGCTCTACCCGCTGCGTTCCGGCGAGACCTACGTCAACGTCGGCTTCTGGGGCACCGTGCCGATCGCCCGGGGCGCCGCCGACGGCGACGTCAACCGGGCCGTGGAGCGGGCGGTGGCCCGGTCCGGTGGGCACAAGTCCCTCTACTCCGACGCCTACTACGGCCGGGCGGAGTTCGACCGGCTCTACGGCGGGGCCGCGTACCGCGCCGTCAAGGACCGCTACGACCCGGAACACCGGCTCACCGGACTCTACGAGAAGGCGGTGGCACGACAGTGAGCCTGATCGACCGTGAACAGGGGACGGTGGCCGTCCCGCCCGTACCGCCGGCACGTCGCCGGTCGCCGGGGCCGACCGTGGCCGACGTCGTCCGCGCCGTCACCGCCGGGCCGCTGCCGGTGCGGATCACCGGCTACGACGGAAGCGCCGTCGGCCCGGCCGACGCCGGGATCACCCTGGCGATCTGCTCCGAGCGCGGGCTGTCGTACCTGTTGACCGCCCCGGGGGACCTGGGCATGGCCCGGGCGTACGTCAGTGGCGACCTGGCGCTCGCCGGAGTGCACCCGGGCGACCCGTACGAGGCGCTGCGGGTGCTCAAGGACGAGCTGCGACTGCGCCCGCCGTCGCTGGCGGAGGGGCTGGCCCTGGTGCGCGGGCTGGGCTGGGAGCGGCTGCGCCCGCCGCCGCCCCCGCCGCAGGAGGCCGTCGCGCGCTGGCGTCGGGTGGTCAGCGGGCTGCGGCACTCCCGGTCCCGGGACAGTTGCGCGGTCTCGCACCACTACGACGTCTCCAACGCCTTCTACGAGCAGGTGCTCGGCACGTCGATGACGTACACCTGCGCGCTGTTCCGGGCGCCGGACGACACCCTGGAGCGGGCCCAGGCGGCCAAGTACGACCTGGTCGCCGGCAAGTTGGCGCTGCGGCCGGGGATGCGGCTGCTCGACGTGGGCTGCGGCTGGGGCGGCATGGTCCGGCACGCGGCCCGCGAGTACGGCGTCCGCGCCGTCGGGGTGACCCTGTCCCGGGCCCAGGCCGACTGGGCGCGGGCGGCGATCGCGCGGGAGGGCCTGGGCTCGCTGGCCGAGGTGCGGCACCTGGACTACCGGGACGCCCCGGTCGGGCCCTTCGACGCGATCTCCTCGATCGGACTGACCGAGCACATCGGGGTGCGCAACTACCCGGGGTACTTCGGCGCGCTGCGGCGCCGGCTGCGTCCCGGTGGCCGGCTGCTCAACCACTGCATCACCCGGGCGGACAACCGGGCCCCGCACCGCTCCGGCGTGTTCATCGACCGGTACGTCTTCCCGGACGGCGAGCTGGCCGGTCCGGGCCGGCTGATCGGCGAGATCCACGACGCCGGCCTGGAGGTGCGGCACGAGGAGAACCTGCGCGGGCACTACGCGCTGACCCTGGCCGCCTGGTGCCGCAACCTGGTGGCGCACTGGGACACCTGCGTGGCGGAGGTCGGCGCGGGCACCGCCCGGGTGTGGGGGCTCTACATGGCGGGCTCACGGCTGGCGTTCGAGCGCAACGGGATCCAGTTGCATCAGGTGCTGGCGACCCGGAACGGTCCCGGCGGGACGGACGACTACCCCCTGCGTCCCGACTGGACGCCCTGACCCCGCCACCGGCTGAAACCCGGCCGACCACCGGCTGAGGCGGCTGACCCCGGCGGTCCGCGCCGCCGTCGGCCCGATTGACAAGCAAAGTTTTTACGTACAAACTTGTTTTTGCCATGAGAGACGTCCTGTACCTCGAAGAGATCAGCCAGGCCGAGATCCTGCTCAAGCCACAGCGGGTCGAGGTGCTGCGGCAGCTCGCCGAGCCGCGCACCTGCACCGAGGTCGCCACCCGGCTCGGGCAGACCCCGCAGCGGGTCTACTACCACGTCAAGCAGCTGGTCGCGGCGGGCCTGGCCGAGCAGGTGTCCGCGCGTCGGGTGCGCGGCATCAGCGAGGGCAGCTACCAGGCCGTCGCCCGGTCGTACTGGCTCTCGCCCCGGCTGGTCGGCCGGCTCGGCGGGCTCCGCCGGGCCCGCGACGAACTGAGCCTCGGCCACCTGCTCGACCTCATGGAGGAGGTCCAGGCGGACGTGGCGGCGCTCGACCGCTCCGCCCCCGAGCTGCCCAGCATCGGGGTGTCCGGGGAGATCCGGGTGCCGGCCGAACGCCGGCAGGAGTTCCTCGCCGATCTCCGTACCACCCTCCAGGAGTTGTTCACCCGCTACGGCGGTGCCGAGGGCGACGCCTTCAAGCTCGCCCTGGCCTGCTATCCCAAGGGAGAAGAAGACCGTGACTGAGCCGATGACCATCCGGGTCCGTCTGGACGCGCCGCTCAAGACCGTCCACCACGCCCTCACCGACCCGGCCGAACTGCGCACCTGGCTCACCGAGCACGCCGAGGTGGAGCTGCCGGAGCGGTACGCGTTCTGGGGCCGGCACACCCCCGAGGGGGACGCCCCGCACCAGCGGCTGCTGCACGCCGACGAGCACGACCTGCGCTTCACCTGGCTGCTCGACGGCGAGGAGACCACCACCACGATCCACCTGGCCGAGGAGGGTCCGGACGCGACGATCCTCACCCTCACCCAGACCCACTTCGACTTCGCCGACGTGATCAACGGCACCAGCATCCGGGGCGTGCTCCAGACCTGGTGGTCGCTGGGCATCGCCAACCTGGCCGCGCACCTGGAGGGACGGACCCTGCTGCCGAAGGTCGACTTCACCTCCACCGACCTGCGCGGCGAGCTGCTCATCGACGCGCCGGTGGACGCCGTCTACACCTCGCTCATCGACTCCGAGCAGGCCAGCGCCTGGTTCGGGTACCCGATCGGCATCGAGCCCTGGGTCGGCGGCCGGTACGCCATGGGCGGCTTCGAGTCCGGGCACGCGGCGAAGGTCGTCGACCTGGAGCCGGGGCGGCGGATGTCGGTCGACTGGGGAGCGCCCGGCATCACCACCTGGGAACTCGACGAGTCCGCCGGCCGGACCCGACTGACCTTCGTGCAGAGCGGCTTCGACGAGCAGAATCCCCCGTACGCCGCCTGGGGCGGCTCCGTCTCCGGTCTCGCCGAGCTGCGCCGCTACCACGAGATGCCCGACTGGCGGCCGATCTGGCTCTGACACCGTTAGCGACCGGTTGATCGGGGTACTGCCGGGGGATGTTCCTCATCTTCGGACTCCGTACCTCGGTCAAGCGGTCGGGGGTGGTCGCCATGGTCTGCCCGCACTGCGGCAACCATGCCGCCCAGGTGATCACCCGCCGGTCGACCAGGTTCAGCGTGTTCTTCGTGCCGCTGATCCCGATCCGCACCCGCTACGTGCGGCAGTGTTCCTTCTGCGGCGCGGAGTACGGCATCTCGAAGGACGAGGCGCGCAGCCTCCCGGTCGGCTGAGATGACCCGCTTCCTCTGCTGGCTGATCGGCCGTACCCCGAGCACGCCCGACGCACCGCCCACCCACACGGTGTCCCGGCCACCCTGCACCCCCGGGCGACCCCGTCGCCGCCGACGCCGGCCGTCCGCCGGGGCGCGGCTGCCCTGCTCCCCCCGCAACCGGTCCACCGGCCGCTGACGTTCCCCCACCCCCTGCCCCGCCGGGCGGAACGTCTCCGCGCCGGGTGCCGGTGCGGGCGGGTCGGGGCCGGAGCGCCTATCGTGGCCTGTCGTGACGACCACCGATCAGCGACTGTCCGCCATCCGGGGCGGCGTGCCGGCCCGCCGGCACAACGCCCGGACGATCGCCGCGCTGACCGGCAACCCGGGCTGCACCCGCCGGGCCGTACTGGACGGGGCCGGGGTGGACAAGCCCCGCCTGGCGGAACGGATCGGCTTTCCCGCCCGGTTCGGGCAGTCCCGGTTCGCCATCAGCCGGGGCAACGCGTTCGAGGCGCAGGTCAAGGCCGACGGTGGCGCGGAGCTGCTCCGGCTGGTCGCCGAGCGGCTCGGGGTGCCGCCGGGCGGGCCGGCGACCTGGACCGACCTGAACGCCGACGACCTGGCGCAGCGGCACGAACGGTCCCGGGAGCTGCTGACCGGCGCCCCCGCCGACGCCGCACCCGCCCTGTTCGACCACCCGCTGCTCAGCCTGGAGATCGCCGGACAACGGGTGTACCTGGAACCCGACCTGGTCGCCGCCCGGCTCGCCGGCCGCTTCCACGTCGTGGAGATCAAGTCGTTCCCGGTGGTCGACGGTCAGGCCGACCCGGGCAAGGTGGCCGCCGCCGCGATCCAGTCCGCCGTCTACGTGCTGGCCCTGCGCGACCTGCTCGCCGCCGCCGGGCACGACCCGGAGCTGGTCTCGGCCGACGTGGTGCTGGTCTGTCCGCGCGACTTCGCCAATCAGCCGGTGGCGAGCCTGGTCGACGTGCGCCGGCAACTGCTGGTGCTGCGCCGGCAACTGGCCCGGATGGCCCGGCTCGACGCGCTGCTGGCCCGGGTACCGGAGGACTTCACCGCCGACCCGACCGCCGAGCCGGCGGCCCTGGTCGCGGCGCTGGGCTCCGTCGAGGCGCACTACGCCCCGGAGTGCCTGGCCGCCTGCGAGCTGGCGTTCTTCTGCCGCCACGAGGCGCGCGGACACACCGCCGCGCTGGGCCGGCCGGTCCGCGAGGCCCTCGGCGGGGTGGCGGGCGTGGCCGAGGCGCTGGCGCTGGCCGACGGCGACCACCCCGGGGAACCGGACCAGGCGGAGGCCGCCGCGTTGCTGCGGGCCGCGGCCCGGCTGCGGGCCGAGGCACTGGCCGGGCGAACCACGTGAGTACGCTGCGCGCCCTCGCCCGCGCCCGCGCGCTCGCCACCGGGCGGGCCGAGCCGGTCGCCACCGTCCGGCACCTGCACCTGACCGCCCGGCCGCTGGTCCTGGTCCCGCTGGCGCTGGCCGGCGAGGCGAACGCCCCCCTCGCGGCGCTGGTCGGCACCGCCCACGACGATCCCCGGCTGCTGGTCGTGCCGCAACCCCGCAACCGGGACCAGCGCTTCGCCTTCGCCGCCGATCTGGCCGGCATCGTGCTGCCCTGGCTCGACGGGCACCGGGGTACGACCGAGGACGTCCCGACCGACCGGGGCCGGGACGTGCGCCGGCGGTACGTCGACGCGCCGCAACTGGTGGTGCCGAACCCGGCCGGGGTCACGTTCCTGCGCCTGTTCGGGCGAGCCACCCGTTTCCGCCGGGCCGACGGGGACTACCCGGTGCACCCGTCGGTGCCGCTGCTCGGCCGCTGGCTCACCTTCTTCGCCGACCGGGCCGAGCACCCCGGCTCGTCGGCCCTGCTCGCGCTGACCGAGGCGCTCACCCTGCACTGGGCGACCGGGCAGAGCGTGCTGGAGGACCTGCACCTGCCGGCGCTGCTCGGCTGGATCGACCCGCCGCCCGGACTCACCGGCGCGCAGGCCGCCGCCCGCGCCGAGGACCCGTCGACCTGCCCGCCCGCCGGTCCGGCCACCGACCCCGACTTCGACAACGCCCGGCTGCACCCGGCGATCGAGGCGTACACGGCGGCCGGCGACGACCCGGACGCCCGCCGGACGGCGTACGCGGACCTGGCGGAGCTGCTGCGCGGCCAGCTCGCGCCGACCTGGGACCTGATGTGGCGCGGACTGGCGCTGCTCTACGCCCTGCCGCCCGGGGCGCGGGTCGCCGGCCGCTGGGACGGCGACCGGGACGCGTTCACCGCCTTCGCCGAGCACGTCGACGCGGGCGGGGCGCCGCAGCCCCGCCGGGACGGGGCGGTGGCCGCCGCGCAGAAGCTGCACCGGCTGGAACGGGCACTGACCGCGTACGCCGTCCAGCGCGCCTACGACGACCCGCTGGTGATGGCCGAGCACCGGCTGACCGGGGAGGCGTTCGTCGGCGACGTCATCCTGGCCGACCCGACCCGGATGGACGACACCGGGAAGCGCCCGGTGCTGCGCCCCCGGATCCAGGTGGTCACCGACGAGCCGGTGGCGATGCCGGTCGGCGCGACCCTCTGGTCACCGGCCCGACCCGTGCAGAAGGCGAAGGTGGTCTTCGTGAACCCGGCGGGGGAGTCGAAGACCGAAGTGGTGCTGGAACTGTCCGGCGGGATGGGACGCGGGCGGACCCCGCCGCCCGGCACGGTTCCCGAGGTCGGGGAGCGGCTCTGCTACACCACCCTGTCGGACGCGTTCCTGCCGGCCGGGGTGTTCCCGACCGTGGAGGAGACCCCGTGGACGCACGGCGGCCCGCCGCCCGCCGCCGCCGACCCGGACGCCGTGGACCCGGACACCGTCGACCCCTCGGACCGCGCGGTGGCCGCCGAGGAATGGGACTGATCAACTCCGGCACCGTCGCGTCCCGAACCGGTCGACCGGGCAGGTCCTGGGCACGCCGACTGAGCAGGTGGTCAGTCCGGGTGCTAGCGGGGGCGCGGGACGCTGGCTAGGCTTTGCTCGTTCGCCACCCGTGGCCGGTACACGCCGTCCAGCGTGGACTCAACAGAGAAAGCCGGAGCGAATCGCCGTGCCGCCGCAGGAGGTGACCCGGGACGCCGTGGGGGCGACCGGTTCGTTCCGGTTCTCGCCGGGGTCGCCCCGCCCCGGGTGGCTCGGTCTGGCCGTCGCCGTGGCGGTCGTCCTCGTCGAGGCGTTCTGGCTCGCCGCCCGGCTCCCCGCCGCCGCGCTCGTCGCCGACCTCGGCGCGCTCGCCGTGGCCGGCTGGGCCGCGACCGCCTGTGCCGGCGCGGCCCGCCGTCACCCGCCGTCGCTGCGCCGGTTCTGGACCCTGCTCGCGATCACCATGGCCCTCTCCGCCGCCTCCCGGGCACTGTGGGCGCTGCAACGTCTCGGCAGCGGCGAGACCCCGCACACCCCGCTGGTCGGGCTGGTCTTCATCACCGGGATCGTGCTCGGCACCGTCGGCATCCTCTCCAGCCCCGTCGCGCCGCACAGCACCGTCGGCCGGGGCCGGGTGGTGCTCGACGGCGTGATCGTCGGGCTCTCCCTGGTGCCGATCGGCTGGGTGGTGGTCTTCCGGGACGTCGCCGCCGCTGCCCCACTCACCCAGCCGGACCACGCCCTCGCCCTGGTCTATCCGACCTTCGACCTGGTACAGCTGACCATCCTGGCGGCGGTGGCCGGCTCGGCCCGCACCATGTGGCGGCCGTTGACCCTGCTCGGCGGCAGTCTCGCCGTCCGGGCCGTGGCCGACGTCGGCTACGTCTGGCTGCTCGCGCACCACAGTTACGTCCCCGGGCACCTGGTCGACCTGGGCTGGCCGCTGACCTGCCTGCTGGTGGGCCTGGCCACCCGCTACCCGCCGCCGGCCGAGGGGGTGGACACCGACGAGACCATCGTCCCGCCGGCACCGGCCTGGTGGCGGGCGGCCCTGCCGTACCTGCCGGTGGGCGGGGCGATCGTCGCCGTTCTGCTGGCCCGCCGTCCCACCGGCCAGACGCCGCCGCTGATCCTGCTCTGCGTGCTGGGCCTGCTGGCCGTGCTGGCCCTGCGGCAGGGGCTCGCCGCCAACGAGAACCTGCGACTGGTCGCCCAGCTCCGCCAACTCGCCTACGCCGACCAGCTCACCGGACTGCCGAACCGGCTGATGTTCACCCGCCGGCTGCGCCGGGCCATCCGGGAGGAGTCACCGGTCTCCGTCCTGCTGCTCGACCTCGACGGCTTCAAACAGGTCAACGACCGGTTCGGGCACGCCACCGGGGACGCGTTGCTGGTCAGCATCGCCGACCGGATGCGCGACGCGGTGGACGGCGACGGCACGGTGGCCCGCCTCGGCGGGGACGAGTTCGCCGTCCTGGTCGACGCCGACCGGCCGGTCTCCGCCGAACGGCTGGCCGAGCGGCTGCTCACCGCGCTGCGCCCGGCCGACGACGAGGAGGACGTCGGCACCCACCCGTCGGCCAGCATCGGCATCGCCGAGTACGGCCCCCAGCACGCCACCCACAGCGACCTGCTCCGCGACGCCGACATCGCGATGTACGCGGCGAAGGCGGCCGGCAAATCCGCGTACCGGATCTGCACCCCGGCGCTGCGCGAGTCGGCGGTGAGCCGGGCCGAACTCATCGCCGAACTGCGCCGGGCGGTCGACGAGGGCCAGCTGGAACTGGAGTTCCAACCGATCGTCGACCTGCGGACCGGCCAGGTCCGCAGCGCCGAGGCGCTGGTGCGCTGGCGGCACCCCCGGCTCGGGATGCTGTCGCCGGGCCGGTTCCTGCCGATCGCCGAGGAGACCGGCCTGATCCTGCCCATCGACCGTTGGGTGATCCACGAGGCGTGCCGGGCGGCGGCCGTCTGGCGACGCGTCGCCCCGGACGCGACGGTCGCGGTGAACATCGCCGCGGCCCACCTGCGTCGCCCCGACCTGATCGCCACGGTCACCGGGGCGACCGCCGCCGCCGGGCTGGCCCCGCGCGCGTTGACCCTGGAACTGACCGAGTCGGCGCTGATCGAGGGGAGCGAGGCGGTGCTCGACCGGCTCCGTCAGCTGCGGGAGCTGGGCATCCGGATCGCCATCGACGACTTCGGCACCGGCTACTCGTCGCTGAGCTACCTGCACCGGATCCCGGCCACCGAGTTGAAGATCGACCGGTCGTTCGTGGCCCGGTTGGGCGAGGACGCGCGGGCGTACGCGACGGTCAACATGGTCAGCAGCCTCGCCGACGCGTTCGACCTACGGGTGGTGGCGGAGGGCGTGGAGACCGACCAACAGCACGAGGCGGTCGCCGCGATCGGCTGCGCCCAGGGGCAGGGCTACCTCTACGGGCGGCCCGGCAGCCTCGCCGACCTGCGCTCGGCGTTCACCGCCTCCTGAGCCCGCCGCTCCGGACCACCCCGGCCGTCCTCCCCTGGTACGACAGGGTCGAAGGTCCCGGTCCGGTCGGGGAGCTTCGGCCCTGTCACCCACCGTGCGGTCTGCCTGACGATGTATCAGTAATCGACATGTAGACATGCGACAGCGGTAGCGACCTGGGGAGAACGACATGAAGCGCCGGACCCTCGACATCCTCTTCAGCATCGGTGGGCTCGGGCTGGCCGCCCTCCTGCTCGTCGTCGGCATCGTGCTGACCACCAACGCCAACTTCGCCCACGACTACGTGCACGACCAGTTGAGTGAGCAGAACATCCGGTTCACCCCCGCCGAGAACCTCAGCGACGAGGAGAAGAAGGCCGACTGCCTGGTCGAGAACGCCGGCAAGCTGATGACCACCGGCAAGCAGGCCGAGTGCTACGCCAACGAGTACATCGGGCTGCACCTGAAGTCGATCGCCGGTGGCCAGACCTACGCCTCGCTCGGTGGCCCGGAGCGCGAGATGCAGGGCAAGATCGAGGCGGCCCGCCAGGCCAACGACCCGGCCCTGCCCGAGCTGGAGAAGCAGCTCGCCCAGCTCCAGGGCCAGCGGGAGACCGTCTTCAAGGGCGAGACGCTGCGCGGCCTGCTGCTCACCTCGTACGGGTTCAGCGAGTTCGGCGTGAAGGCCCAGCAGGGCGCGCTGGCCATGTACCTCGGCGCCGGGCTGCTCTTCCTGCTCTCGATCGCCGGCTTCGTGCACGCCGCCCGCACCCCGAAGAACGAGACGTTCGCCGCCCCGGAGCGCGACCGCGCCACCGCCTGACCCGCCAGCCGTACGCCTCCGGTCCCGCCACCCCGGCGGGACCAGGGGCGTTGGTGGTGGCGGGCACCCGCCGGGATTGACCCTCACGTGACGGGAGGCGGCACCGTGGTGGCGGAGAAGGGCGGGACCATGACGCACACGGTGGGAGAGGTCGCCCGGCTGGCCCGGGTGACCGTACGGACGCTGCACCACTACGACGAGATCGGGTTGCTGTCTCCGGGCGGGCGTACCCCGGCCGGGTACCGCCGCTACGACGACGCGGACCTGGAGCGGCTCCAGCAGATCCTCTTCTACCGCGAGCTGGGGTTCCCGCTGGAGGAGATCGCCACGATCCTCGACGACCCGGGTGCCGACCCGGCGGCCCACCTGCGCCGGCAGCACGAGCTGCTGACGGTACGGATGAAGCGCCTGGCGGAGATGGTCACGGCGATCGAGTTCGCGATGGAGGCGAAGAAGATGAACGTACGACTGACGCCGGAGGAACGGTTCGAGGTCTTCGGCGACGTCGACCCCGACGCGCACGCCGAGGAGGCCGAGCGGCGTTGGGGCGGCACCGAGGCGTACCGGGAGTCGACCCGGCGCACCACCGGCTACGCCAAGGCTGACTGGCTACGGATCAGGGCGGAGGTGGAGGACTGGGGGCGGCGGATCGTGGCGGTGCTGGACTCCGGCGCCCCGGCCGACGGCGCGGAGGCGATGGAGCTGGCCGAGGAGCACCGGGCGCACATCAGCCGCTGGTACTACGAGTGCGGCTACGAGATCCACACCGGGCTGGCCGACCTCTACCTCGCCGACCCCCGGTTCACCGCCCACTACGAGCAGATCAGGCCCGGTCTGACCGCCTACCTCAGCGAGGCGATCCACGCCAACGCGATCACCCGGGCCTGAGGTCACGGCAGGTGGCGGCGTGTGCCGTCGGACAGCGGCGGGGGTGCTGTCCGGCGCACCCGCCGTTGTCGGAGTGCCGCCGGGCGCACCCGCCGCTGTCGGTGGGCGACGTTAGCGTGGGGGCGTACCCGACCCGAGGGAGAGGCCGTGCTCATCATCGCCGGGACGCTGCACGTCGACCCCGCCGCGCGGGACGACTACCTGGCCGGGTGCCGGTCGGTGGTCGAGGCCGCGCGGGCGGCCGACGGCTGCCTCGACTTCGCGCTGACCGCCGACCTGCTCGACCCCGGCCGGATCAACGTCCACGAACGGTGGGCCTCCGACGAGCAGCTCCTCGCGTTCCGGGGGAGCGGCCCCAGCGGCGAGCAGGCCGTGGCGATCCGGGAGGCCTCGGTCCACAAGTACCGCATCTCCGCTGTCGAAGCTCCCTGATCGGCCGGGCGACGTCACGCCCGCCACCGTACGATCATGCCGGCCGTTCAGTGGACACATCAGGCGGCGATGGTGCGGGCGGCGGCGTACACGTCGGCGGGTAGCGGGTGGGTAAGCTCCCAGAGGATTCGCGTCGGCCGGTCCCCGGTGTGCTCCCGGTAGGTCATCGGCCCGGCGTACAGGTACGGCGGTGCGCCCAGATCACCGTCGGCGATCCGGCTCTCCCGGACGAAGAGGTGCACCGTCGAGCCCCGCGCGGCGTGGTGGACGTACCGCTGCCCGGTCGGTGAGGCGGTCGACGTGGTGCTCTGCGACTCCCACTGGAACAGCCGCTCGGTGACCGCGCGATCGGCGTACATCGTGGTGGGGGAGTAGTGGTGCTGTACCGGGTGTGCCCCCGCAGCGGCACCCCGGTGAGGGGGTCGGCGAGGTGACCCGGTGGATCCGGTCCCGCAGCACCGACAGGCGTTGATGGATGCCACGGGGGCGCGGGTAGGCCGGCCGGCTGCATGGCGTAGCGGGCGGAAAAAGTTGATGTCCGGCAAGCCCTGGCTGAACGCGATGAAAGCCCTGGTGATCCGTGATCCGCTCGGCCGGCTGTTGTTCTGTGGAAAGGCACATCCGGGCTCGATGCACGACATCACTCAGGCCCGCACCGCTGGCCCGGTCGGCCTTCTTCTGCAAGCGCCACTCGGCGTGCGGAGCCTCGCCGACGCCGGCTACCAGGGCCTGAGCACCGATAGGCGCGGTCATTACCCCGAGACACAAGCCGCGTCTACGCCAGATCTCACTTGCCACCGAGCGTCATCGCCGCACGCGAGGCGAACCGCAAACGGCACTCCTCCCGACGCGTCCGTCGAGCCCGCCACTGGACACCGCAAGGACTGGTGAATCCTCGGCCGCTTCCACGGTCGGCGCGGCTCCTTCGATATCACCATCCGGGCGATGGCCTCCGGTCCCAGCACAAACGCACCGACCGCACCGAGCACAGTGCCCGGCGAACTAGGACCTACCCGCCACGCCCACGTTCGATGAGACGGCGCTGCTCCTTCCACCATCGACCGCGTACGAGGCCGTAAGGATGTCCCGTAACTGTGTTTCGCTCCAAGGTGGACTAAGGTGAGGTGCAGGTGATCGTGATGGCCAGTCAGGAGTGGATCTGACCGTTCGTCGGGTTGTAGCCCGTCCAGTTCCGCAGGCTGATCCGCTTGGTCTTGGCCGTGGTGGTGGCGCGATTGCCGATGGCAGGCCGGAAAAAATGTGAGGTGTGTATGTCTGGTGCTCAAACTCTGGTCAAAACTGTCTTTCGTGATTGGCATCGTGAGAACCTTTCTGAGATGGCTGAAGACGATGCCTGGGAGGTCTTTGTCGCCTGGCTGTTACTTCGCGAGTTCGACGTAACTCTGGACGCGCTTCAAGACGGGATTGTCGATGGCAGCAACGATGGCGGAATCGATGCGATTTACACCCTGATCGAGGGAGGAATTACTCCTCCTGACCACAAGGCGGTAGAAGATCCGCGCGCCGCGAGAGAAATGACGGAGGGTCTGGAGTTAAGTCTGTATGTGCTGCAGGCGAAAAACAATGAACGATTTCCGCAGTTGATGGTTACGACGTTGCAATCAATTTTGCCTCGCGCTCTCGATCTTGCTCAGGATCTCGACCTATTGTCAAGCGAACTGAATCCGGCCGCCATGGAGCAGATTGGCTTGTTCCGAGACGCGTATAGGAACCTTCTTTCTAGGCGCCCGAAAGTGGCTGTTCACGTCGTTATGGCTTCTCGTGGCTTTGCGGATCGAGTGGCAGATAACGTAGAAAGCAGAGCCAGGAGTCTAAAGCGGGACCTGGAGAGGCTGATGCCTTCTGCGATGGTAGAGGTGCAGTTCGTAGGTGCCGAAGAACTGTGGAGCTTGTATGATCGGCGCCCGGCCAAGACGCTAACTCTCGAATGTGAGGAGGTCATGACGAGCGGCGAATCCTATGTTGCATTGGCAAGGCTTTCCAGTTTCATGAAGATGATCTCAGACGACAGTTATGCGATCCAGAGACATCTTTTTGACGCTAATGTACGTGACTTCCAAGGAGATGTTGCTGTTAACAAGGAGATCCTTGCCTCACTCAAGAGGGAGGATGGCCCTGATTTCTGGTGGCTTAATAATGGTGTGACGATTTTGTGCGACGAGGCTCACAGTGTTGGAAAACGGTTCGCCTTGACGAACGTGCAGATTGTAAATGGCCTGCAGACTTCCCATAATATGGCTCGTTGGTTCAATGAGCAGCGCCTTGTCGGAGATTTAGACCGTCTGCTGGCGGATTCGCGTAATCTCCTCGTCCGCATCATTGTTGCCGACGACACGGCTGTTCGTGATCAAATTATTCGAGCAACCAACAGGCAGACTCCCGTTGCGGATGCTTCGCTTCGTGCGACCGACGAAGTGCAGCGACGGATTGAAGCATTTTTCTCGGCTAAAGGGCTTTTTTACGATCGTCGGAAGGGGTACTACCGGAACTTGGGTAAGGATCCGGGCCGGATCGTCAGCATTTCTCATCTTGGCCAAGCAGTCTATGCCATTGCTTACGGTCGGCCCGAAGTTGCGCGAGGTAAGCCCAATTCATTGCTAGCGGAAGATAGCAGGTATAAGCAGGCCTTCGACGGTAAGGCGGATCTCAGCATCTTTTACTGGTGCGCCAAGACGATGCGAGCTGTTGATGAGGCGATGCAGGGCGGTTCTCCCGTTTTAAAATATTGGGAGAAGAGGCATCTGTCGTTCTTCATTGCCTTTGCCTTGGTGGCGAGAAAGTTGGGCAAAGCTCCGAGTCATTGGACTGACATCGTTGATCTGGCGAAGTCGGACTACTCGTTTTCTGAGGATGAGTTGCAAACCGCTTACCGGCTTTCGGTTGGGGCTTTGGAGAGCTTCACTAAGGCAAACAAAACGAAAGCTGTAGATGCTACGAAGCGGCAGCCGTTTACACAGTTCCTCGCTCAGCGGGCGGCTGGCTAGAGATCAGGCACGACGGCCTTCGCATCATAAATAAAGGCGGAAACAGGCGGGTCAAGGCCGACAAAATCGTGCAAGGAACCTAGCATCACTTCTCGATGTTTAGTCTGCCAGAGTGCTTCCGAGGATGCCCGAACTCTTGTGTGTGTCAGGCCCACGTGGCATCCCCCATCACGCCTTGTCGAGTGGTGGGGGATGTTGCCAGATACGCCCGTCGACGGATGATGGCTCGGCCTCCTCGACCAGGTCGAGGAGGCTGGGGATCAGGTTGGGGGTGGCTGCGAAGGTGATGGCCGATGCGCTGTTGTGGTCGGTCCCGTCGCGGTCTTTGACGGCTGCTCAGCTTCACGCGCGACCGCCAACCCGGCAGTCATGTCCTAGGCGGTGTCTTTAAGGATCTTGGTGTCGGATGATGTAGGGCGTGGGTCGTCGCTACGAGTTGTCTGACGTTGAGTGGGAGTCGTTGTCGCGGTACCTGCCGTCGGCGGTGACCGGTGGTCGCCCGCGATCGGATGACCGGCGGGTGCTCAACGGGATCGTGTGGAAGGTCCGGGCGGGCGCGACCTGGCGTGACGTGCCCGCCCGCTACGGCTCCTGGCAGTCGATCTACACCCGTTTCCGCAGGTGGGCTCTGGACGGCACGTTCACGCGGATGCTCGCCGGAGTGCAGGCCGACGCGGACGCGGCCGGGGACATCGACTGGCTCGTGTCGGTCGATTCCACCATCGTGCGGGCTCATCAGCACGCCGCCGGGGCCAAAGGGGGCGACGGGAAACGGACGAACCACAAGATCACGCCCTCGGTCGAAGTCGCGGCGGACTGACCACGAAGATCCACCTCGCCTGCGACGGCGCCGGCAGGGCCCTGGCGTTCGTGCTCTCTGGCGGCAACGTCAACGACTGCACCCGTTTCACCCAGGTCATGGCGGCGATCCGCGTCGGGCGGTCCGGGCCGGGCCGGCCCCGGGTCCGCCCGGACCACGTCATCGCGGACAAGGGCTACAGCTCCAGGGCCATCCGGGCCGAGCTACGCCGACGCGGAATCAGACACACGATCCCCGAACGCGCTGACCAGCAAGCCGGCCGCCGCCGGCGAGGCAGCCGGGGTGGCCGACCACCGAAGTTCGACAAGCAGCTCTACAAACGCCGCAACGTCGTCGAACGCTGCTTCAACCGCCTCAAGCAGGCCCGCAGCGTCGCCACCCGCTACGACAAGACCGCCACGTCGTACCAGGCCACCGTCACCACCGCCGCCCTACTGCAATGGCTGTAACCCTTTGAAGACACCGCCTAGGTATGGTTCGACAGGGTAAGTGCCGCGTCGACTCGTCCTTCTGCCAGCCAGGCCAGGCGAGCGCAGCACATCGGAAGAACGTCGGATCAGGGCTGGCCGAAGTCGGGCAGGGTGAGCGACCCGTCGGGAGCCAGCGTGAATCCGGGGTTGTGGGCGATCTCCCAGACGTGGCCGTCCGGGTCGGCGAAGCAGCCGGCGTAGCCGCCGTAGAAGGTCCGTCGGGCCGGTCGGGTGATGGTCGCTCCGGCGTCGGCGGCCTCGGCGAGCACCTGGTCGACCTCGTCGCTCGTGCGGACGTTGTGCGCCAGGGCGATGCCGCCGAAGCCGTTGTCGTCCCGGTCGGTGATCCCGACGTCCTCGGCGACCTTGCTGCGGCTCCAGAGCACGACGGCGAGGTCGCCGGCCTGGAAGAAGACGGTCTCCTCGACCTCCTGGCCGCGCCAACCGAGCCGCTCGTAGAAGGCGCGGGCACGGGCCAGGTCGGTGACGCCGAGAGTGATCAGGCTGATCCGCTGTTCCACTACCGCACCGTACCGCCGACCGTCCGGTACGTGAGGCTGACGCCGCGCGGGAGGAACGCTCGGCTGGAGGGCGGCCGGGGGGGGCGCACTCGTATGGTGGGCGGGTTCCGGGTGGCAGACGAGCGGGGGCGCGGGCAGATGCGGGATGTGCTGGAGCTGCCGCCGGCCGTGGCGGCGGAACGGGTCATCACGGCGGTCCTGGCCGACCTGCGTTCCGGCGACCACCGGGGCGTGGTGGTCGACTCGCCGCCCGGGGCCGGCAAGTCGACGCTCGTCGTCCGGGCGGCGGTGGAGCTGGCCGGGGCCGGCGAGCCGCTGATCATCATCGCGCAGACCAACGAGCAGGTCGACGACCTGATCGACCGGCTCGCCCGGAAGGATCCCGAGCTGCGGATCGGCCGGCTGTCGGCCGCCGACTACCGGCCGACCGAGCGGATCAGGGCGCACGAGACGGTCCGGGTGGCCGCGAAGGTCGCCGACCTCGGTGGTCCGGCCGTCGTCGTCGGTACGGCCGCCAAATGGGCCACCGTCACCGAGGGTTCCTGGCCGTGGGCGATCGTGGACGAGGCCTACCAGATGCGGTCGGACGCCCTGTTGCGGGTGGCCAGCCGGTTCGAGCGGGCCCTGTTCGTGGGGGATCCGGGGCAGCTCGACCCGTTCTCCACCGTCGAGACCGCGCGCTGGACCGGTCTGACCTGGGATCCGATGCAGTCGGCGGTGGCGGTGCTGCTGCGCCACAACCCGGATCTGCCGGTGCACCGGCTGCCGGTGTCGTGGCGGCTGCCCGCCTCGGCGGCCCGGGTGGTGGCGGCGGCCTTCTACCCGTTCACCGGGTTCCGGGCCGGGACCGGACCGGACGACCGGGTGCTGACCTTCACCGAGGCCGGCCCGGGTGACGCGCTCGACGCGACGGTGGAGCTGGCCGCGTCGTCGGGTTGGGCGTTGCACGAGCTGCCGGCCCGGCACACGGTGCGGACCGACGGTGAGGCGGCGGCGGCCTGCGCCGAGCTGGCCCTACGGGTGTTGGAGCGTGGCCCGGTGGCCTACTCGTCGGGCCAGACGTCCCCGGTCGACGCGTCCCGGATCGCCGTCGGGGCCGCGCACCGCGACCAGGTCGCGGCGATCCGCGCCCGGCTCGGCCAGGCCGGGGCGGGCGTCACGGTGGACACCGCCAACCGGCTCCAGGGCCGGGAGTACGACGTCACGATCGTCCTGCACCCGCTGTCCGGACGGCGGGACGCCACCGCGTTCCACCTGGAGTCGGGGCGGCTCTGCGTCCTGACCAGCCGGCACCGGCACGCCTGTGTCGTGGTGGCCCGCGCCGGGATCGCCGAACTGCTCGACGCCCACCCGTCGACCGAGCCGGTGCACCTCAACGTCCCGGTCAGGTTCCCGGACGGCTGGGAGGCGAACCAGGGGATCCTGTCCATGTTGCGACAGAGCAGCGTGGCGGCCCGGCCCCGAGCCGTTCCGGTCGCACGCGGCTGACGCACCCCGGGCGGCGTCCCCGTCCGTCCGCACGTCCCTTGGGTGGGGCCCGGCGACGGGTGCTCTCCGGATCACCCGCACCGCCCGGTGGCACCGGCACGCCTGCCTGCGGATCAGTCGTGCGTCACTCCACTGTCAACGACGCGTGCCTCCGGACTGACGAGGCTGAACGGGGTGGGGCTGACCATGGCGACATCTGGTCCTCCCTGCGGTGGCCACCAACGCGTGGGACCGCAGGGCCGGACGGACGCCATGCCAGCCAACCGAGAAGCCTGGAGTACGCGGTGACGGGACCGGGCTGAGAAGAGGAGCAACAATGTCAGATCAGACACGGTTCCGGCGGATCGGAGCCCGAGGGATCGTCCTCGCGCTCGGCGTCGCCCTGACCGGGGTGGCCATCCCCGCGAGCCCGGCATTGGCCACCGTCCCCGGCCTTCTGCGGATGGCCTCGTCCAGCCCCACCGGTTCCGCCAACTACCAGAGCGCCACCGCCATCTGTCCGCTCGGGAAGGTGCTGGTGGGGACGGGGTACGAGATCCTCGGCGGGAACGGTGAGGTGACGGTGGACGACTTCCGGGTCAACGGCGGCCCGGCCACCGCCCCGACCGCGGTGACGGTGGGCGCCTACGAGATCGACGAGTTCGCCGGAAGCTGGACGGTCAAGGCGTACGCGGTCTGCGCGGACCCGGTGGTCGGGACGGTGCGGGTCGCGGCGGTGACGCCGGACGACTCCGCCGACTTCCACACCGTCACCGCCGA
This sequence comes from Micromonospora sp. NPDC023956, assembly GCF_040639195.1. Classification (NCBI taxonomy): domain Bacteria; kingdom Bacillati; phylum Actinomycetota; class Actinomycetes; order Micromonosporales; family Micromonosporaceae; genus Micromonospora; species Micromonospora sp. NPDC023956. Next base: position 9,565 of record NZ_JBEZZN010000026.1, on the reverse strand, counting down.
ATGCCCGAGCGGGAAGGTGTTGACCGGTTCGGGTTTCGAGCTGCGGGAGATCACCGGTAAGGGCATCGTGGACGAACTGCGGCCCGATGGCACCGTGAGCAGCGCCCCGACCGGGGTCACGCTCGGGGCCTACGAGGCTGACCCGTTCTACGGTGACTGGTCGGCGACCGTGTACGCCATCTGCGCGGACCCGCTTCCCGGGTTGGTGCAGTCCACCGCGATCAGCGCTCCCACCACGAGCGACTTCATGAACATCGTGGCCATCTGTCCGCCGGGAAAGGTGCTGCTCGGCGGAGGGTACGACCTCCGGGACGCCTTCGGCGAGGTCGTGGTGGACGACTTCGCCCCCGACGGCGGCCCGGCCACCTCGCCGGTGTCCATCATCGCCGGCGCCTTCCAGGAAGACCCCTACCTCGACGACTGGACCATCCGGGCGTTCGGGCTCTGCGCGAACCTCTGACGGCCGTTCGGGGCCAGGTGCCGCTTCCGTACCCGGGAGCGGCACGGTCCCGCGGACAAGGTGAAGCCAGTCGACTACGTGGAGTAAACGCATCGGAACAATGGCCCCGGAATTCCGCGCACGTGGTGCCGCGACCGGGGTAGCGGAACAGGAGCAACGATGTCAGATCGGACAGGGTTCCGGCGTCCCGGAACCCGTGGGCTCGCTCTCGTGCTCGGCGTCGCCGTGGTGGGGGTGTTCGCCCCGGCGAGCCCGGCCTCGGCGGCCGTCCCCGGGCTGGTGCGGATCTCCGCGACCAGCGTCAGCAACTCCGACGACTTCCGTACCGTCACCGCCGTCTGCCCGGTGGGGAAGATGCTGGTCGGGACGGGATACGAGGTCACCGGCGCGGCCGGGCAGGTGGTGGTGGACGACTTCACCCCCAACGGCAACACGGTGACCGCCCCCACCGCCCTGACCGTGGGGGCGTACGAGGCGGACCCGTTCGCCGGGAACTGGACGGTCACCGCGTACGCCGTCTGCGCGAACCCGCTGGCCGGGCTGGTGCGGATCTCCGCCCTGAGCAGCGCCGACTCGAACGACTTCCACAGTGCCACCGCCGCCTGCCCGACCGGCAAGGTACTGACCGGTGCCGGGTTCGAACTCACCGGCGTGACCGGCGAGGGCGTCGTGGACGACTTCCGGCCGAACGGGGGCATCGTCAACGCGCCGACGGCGGTGACCGTGGGGGCGTACGAGACGGACCCGTTCGTCGGCAACTGGACGGCGGCGGCGTACGGGATCTGCGCGAACCCGGTCGCCGGACTGTCCCGGCTCACCGTGCTCAGCGCCACCGACTCGAACGACTTCCACGGTGCCACCGCCGCGTGCCCGACCGGCAGGGTGCTCACCGGCGGGGGATTCGAGCTGAACGGCGCCACCGGTGAGGCCGTGGTGGACGACTTCGCCCCCAACGGCGGTGCGGTGAGCGCGCCGACGTCGGTGGTTTCCGGGGCGTACGAGGAGAAGCCCTTCGCCGGCAACTGGGACATCAGGTCGTTCGCCATCTGCGCCGACCGCTGACGGCGGTCCGCCGCGGTGCGGCTCCCGTGCGCGGGGGGCGGCACCACCTCGTCTGACGAATGGGCTTCACTGTCGGGAGACGACCCGACGGGAGGAGCCGTGGTGAACCTGGTCCGGATCGAGCCGTGGCAGGAACGGGACCTCGACCTGCTGCGGCGGATCAACGCGCCGGAGATGAAGCGACACCTGGGCGGCCCGGAGACCGAGGAGAAGGTCCTCGCCCGGCACCGGAAGTACGTGGACTTCGCGGGTACCGGCGCGGGCTGCATGTTCCGGGTGGTCGCGTTGCCGGAGGTCGAGGCGGTCGGCAGCATCGGCTACTGGGAACGTGTCCGGGACGGCCACACCGTCTACGAGCTGGGCTGGTCGATCCTGCCGGCGTACCAGGGCCGGGGCCTGGCCACCGCGGCGCTCACCGCGGCCCTGGACCAGGTCCGCGCCCGAAAGACGCACCGGTACGCGCACGCCTTCCCCTCGGTCGACAACGCCGCCTCGAACGCGGTCTGCCGCAAGGCCGGGTTCACCCTGCTCGGCGAGACCGACGTCGAGTTCCCGCCGGGTCGGCTGATGCGGGCGAACGACTGGCGGCTGGACCTCACCCCCGGCCCGGAATGAGCAGGGCCGGGATGTCATCCGGCCCGGACCTCAGGCGGGCAGCCAGTCGAAGGTGTCGGGGTGGGCGCCCTGGCGACCCGCCTCGCCCCGGTCCAGGGCGCTGATCCGGGCCAGGTCGTCGTCGTCCAGGGTGAAGTCGAAGATCGCGAAGTTCTCGGCGATCCGCGCCGGCGTGACCGACTTGGGAAAGACGACGTCGCCGCGTTGGATGTGCCAGCGGAGCACCACCTGGGCCGGGGTACGGCCCAGCCTCCCGGCGATCTCGGTGACCACCGGGTCGTCCAGCACCTTCCCCTGGGCGATCGGTGACCACGCCTCGGTGACGATGCCGTGCTCCCGCCCGTACGCCCGGACCTGCTCGTTGCCGAGGTAGGGGTGCACCTCGACCTGGTTCACCGCCGGCGGGGTCTCCGTCTCGGCGGCGAGTCGCTCCAGGTGCGGCACCTGGAAGTTCGACACGCCGATCGACCGGGCCCGGCCGTCGGCCCGGAACTCCTCCAGCGCCTGCCAGGTGGAGACGAAGTCGCCGTCGTAGCGGGTGGGCAGCGGCCAGTGGATCAGGAACAGGTCGACGTGGTCGAACCGCAGCTCGTCGAGGGTCGACTCGATCGCCTTGCGGGCGTCGTCCGGGCGGTGGAAGGCGTTGCTGAGCTTGCTGGTGACGAAGACCTCGTCCCGTTCCAGCCCGGAGGTCCGGATCGCCTGCCCGACCTCGGCCTCGTTGCCGTACATCTGGGCGGTGTCGATGTGCCGGTAGCCGACCCGCAGCGCCTCGCGGACGGCGGTGGTGGTGTCCCGGGGTTCGATCTGGAACACCCCGAAGCCGAGCTGCGGGATGGTGTTGCCGTCGTTGAGCGTGATGTCCGGAACCATGGTGGTGGCCATGCCACTCCTTCTGCGCCTCGTCAGGGTCTCCCGGTGCTGTCGTACCCGGCAGGCCGGAGGGCTCACCTGACGCGGCGCAGGAAAAGTCGACCGGTCGGGCCGGCGACGGCGTTCGCCGCCGGCCGACCGGGGACGGCTACCGGGCGACCAGGAGGAGCAGGCTGCGACCGCGCAGCAGGTAGCTGGTGCCCTGGCCGCCGATCAGCGCCTCCGACCCGGGGACGGCGACCTGGTCGGGCCCCTCCGCCCAGCTGGCGGTGTCGGTGACCCGGTACCACTGCTTCCCGGCCCCGGGCGACGGCAGGGTGAAGTTCACGTCCCCGGACCAGCCGTTGTAGCCGACGTAGACGGCCGACGCCGGGTCGCCGAACTCGGTGCCGTCGATCCGCCAGCCGAGCGCGTGGTTGCCGGCGTTGCCCCAGTACGCGGCGTCGGGGGCGCTGCCGGCCGGGGTGAACCAGGCGAGTTGGGCCATCCCGTTGCCGTTGGTGTCGGCGGCGGAGTAGAAGGTCGCCGGCCGCAGCGCCGGATGGGCGTGCCGGAAGGCGGCCAGCCGGGAGGCGAAGGTGCGGAAGGTGGTCTGGTCGGCCGTCGGGCTCCAGCCCAGCCAGTTCGCCGACGAGTCCAGGTTGTACGGGTTGTTGTTGCAGCGCATCCCGCGCAGTACCTCGTCGCCGCCGGTGATCATCGGGGTGCCGGCGGAGAGCATCAGGAAGGCGTGCCCGTTGCGGGCCGCCCGGCGCTGGTCGGCGGCGTTTCCGCCGTGGTCCCAGGAGACGTTGTCGTCGCTGCCGCCGTCGGACGGGCCGTACGGCCAGGGCTGGGTGTTGTTCTTGCTGTTGCAGGCGTACAGGTCGGCCAGGGTGAACCCGTCGTGGGCGACCATGAAGTTGACCGAGTTCCACGGTCGCCGCCCGTCGTCGCCGTACAGGTCGGCGGAGCCGGCGAACCGGTCGGCGAGCTGTCCCGGGGTGACCGGGTCGACGCCGAGCTTGTTCTGGTCGCGGCGCAGCGTGTCCCGGTACCGCCCGTTCCACTCCGACCAGCCGACCGGGAAGTTCCCCACCTGGTACGTCCCGTCGCCCAACGCCCACGGCTCGGCGATCCAGTCCACGCCCGCGCCGCCGCCGGCCGGGCGGGGCGGCATCTCCCGGGTGATCCGGTTGAGCGCGGTGTTCGGGTCGGTGCGGCTGTACGAGAAGCAGCCGTGCTGGCAGGTGTTGCCGAGCACGGAGGCGAGGTCGTGCCGGAACCCGTCGACCCCGAGCACGTTCTTCCAGTAGGCCAGCGAGTCGACGATCAGGTCCTGGGCGACCGGGTGGTAGGTGTTGTAGTTCCCGCCGACGCCGGTGTTGTCCCAGGACGACTGCCGGTCGGCGGTGAGCGAGTAGTAGGTCGGGTTGTCCAGCCCGCGCCAGGAGAAGATGTCGTAGACGTTCGACCCGCCCGCGCTGTAGACGCCGCCCTCACCGGTGTGGTTGTAGACCACGTCGACCAGCACCTTGATCCCGGCGTCGTGGAACGCCCTGACCATCTGCTGGAACTCGCGGGTCGGCCCGCCGGGGGAGCGGTCGTAGGCGTACCGGCGGTCCGGGGCGAAGTAGTTCAGGGTCATGTAGCCCCAGTAGTTGTCGCCCGCCGTGCCGGTGGGGTCGACGTCGTTGGTGTCGTTCTGCGTCTCCTGCAACGGCAGGAACTCCACCGCGGTCACCCCGAGCGAGGCGAGGTAGCCGGCCTTCAGGGCGGCGCCCCGGTAGGTGCCCCGGTAGGCCGCCGGGACCGACGGGTCGTTGCGGGTCAGCCCGCGCAGGTGCACCTCGTACACGAGGTCGTCCTTGAGGGCCCTGGTCGGCTTGCTGCCGACGCTCGCCGTGGTGGCGGCGAGGACCAGGCCCTTGGCCGCGTGCGGGCCGCTGTCGACCGTGCGGTACGCCGGCCCGGAGGCGTACACCGTCTGGTTGGCCATGCCGGGCCGCAGCGGGTCGTGGCTGATCTCCCGGGCGTACGGGTCGAGCAGCAGCTTGTTGGGGTTGAACCGGTTGCCGGCGGCGTCCACGTCGGCGACGAAGCCGGCCGGGGAGCCCTTGGTCCAGGCGCTGCTGTACGGCCAGTTCGGTCCCCAGGCCCGGTAGCCGTAGTAGACGGTGCCGGAGATGCCGGCGGCCCGCAGCGCGGCGACCTCGACGGTGGTGCCGAACACGCCCGAGGAGTCCCGGGTCAGCAGGTAGCTCACGTTCTCGCTCGTGCCGGTGGGGGTGGCGTAGAGGTTGACGGTCATCCGGGTGGCCGCGGCGGAGTGGACCCGGAAGGTGATCCGTGACCCGGTGCTGTCGTAGCGGGCGCCCAGGGCGCGGGCGTCGATCGCGGCGGCGGCCGGTGGGGGTGCGGTGACCAGGGGCGCGACCAGGGCGGCCAGCGCGGTCAGCGCGGCGGCGAGTCCGGCGGCGAGAGCGACCCGGGTACGCCGGGCGCGAGGTGCGGGCATGGCCTTCTCCGACGTCCGAGGTTCGGGTGCCGCAAGAACTTGCAGCGATTGCCGGAAAGATAACAGTCGATTTCAGTACCGTAAAGAACCCGATGGAAGTCGATGTAGCGTGGCCGGTCCCGGCGGGTCCGGGACCGGCCACGGCGGCCGGTCAGCCCCAGATCGAGGCGGCCCACTCCGGGTGGTCGACGAACGGGTTGCGGTTGCCCTGCCAGCGCTCGTAGATCCGCTGGTTGCGGCGCTTCTCGAAGCTGTCCGGCGGGTCGGCCTGGTGCCACTGGAGCAGCACCGACATCTTCCCGTGGTACGGCGCGCTGCCGTTGTTGACCGTGTTGTTCAGCTCCAGGTTCGGCCAGCCGTCGTTCCCCTCGTACCGGATGGCCATGTACATGATCATCCGGGCGACGTCGCCCTTGACCGCGGCGCGCGGCTCGAACGAGTCGGCGTCGGTGTAGTTGCCCGGGGCCTCGCCGACCGCACTGCCGCCGGTGTCGAAGTCCTTGTTGCCCCGGGTCGAGTTCACCGACACGTCCTCCGGGCGCAGGTGGTGCACGTCGGTGCCGGGGCCGGTCGAGGTGCCGAAGTCGCCGTGCGACTTGGCCCAGACGTGCTCGCGGTTCCAGTCGTTCGCCCCGCCGCCGTTGCTGGTCTTGCTCTGCGAGCGTCCGGTGTAGAGGAGGATCACGTTGTTCGGGTTGGCGGGGTCCTGGTCGGTGTCCTTGAGCGCCTCCCACACCTGGTCGTAGGAGAGCTTCGTCTGCGTCTTGATGATCGAGTGCAGCGAGCTGCGCAGTGCGCTGCCGGTCTTGCCGATCGCGGTGACGTAGTACGTCGAGTCGTAGTCGCCGCCCGGGACGGTGCCGGTCGGGTGGGGCGTGGGGGACGTGGTCGGCGACGGCCCGGTGGTGCCGCCGAGACTCATCGCGGTCGGGTTCTTCAGCCCGCCGTGGCTGAAGTACGCGGTCAGCGTGCCGGTCGTGGTGACCTGCCTCCCGGGCAGGTCCGGGTTGGTGAGCAGGCCGAACGTGCTGCGGAACGCGCTGGTGACCTGGACGTAGAGCATCCGGCCCGAGCTGGTCTCGGTGGCCGAGTCGGCGATGGCGATCGCGGTGTCGGCGGTGAAGCCGGACCGGAGCACCGTCGTGGTGGAGGTGGGTTGGCCGATGACGTACCCGGTCACGGTCGCCGTGCGGCCGTCCTGGGCGGCGAGCGCCTGGGCCACGGTGAGAGCCGTCGCGGCCGAGGCGGAGGTCACCACGACGGGTACCGCCACCGCGACGGTCAGTGCGACGGCGGTGATCATCCGCCCGGTTCGCGAGCGGGTGATGCTCCTAATATTCATGCCCAGCGATGTTATCGGCAGGGGTGCGGACTCCGGAAGATCATCCGGTCGACATTCCGTCGACGCGGCCGTGGCCGGCCGGCGGCGCGCTGGTTGCGGAGCCGTCGAGGTGGGAATACAGGGCCCTCATGAACGATCTTCCGCTGAACATCCTGACCGACGCCGGATTCACCACCGACGAGGCGAACCGCATCGTGGACCGCTTGGTTCAGGGCGTGGACAGCCGCACCGACGAGGGTCCGGACCGCATCGACGTCGAGTCCCTGCCGCCGGAGAAGCAGGAGGCGTTGAGCCGGTTCACCCTGGCGGTGGCGGCCGACAACTGACCGTCCTCGCCGCCCCCGACGAGGGGTGCCCCGCCGTGCGGACCCGGCAGCCGCGGGTGGGATCGAGAGCGTGCCGGACACCCGGCCGCCCGTGGGAACACCCCGCGGGCGGCCGGTGGCGTCTGCCCGGACGAGGGCGCCGGTTGTACGTAACTACGTACGTTCGTATTATCGAGTCATGGCATCCCTGGAGGAACGGGTCGCGGCGCTCGAGGCGCAGGTCGCGGAGCTGGTCGGGCGGGGGCCCGCCCCGACACCGCCCACGGCACCCGGTGACACGTTCTGGGCGCTCGACGGGCTGCGGCAGCGGCTGCCCGAGGGGCACTCCGGCGCGGTCCTCTACACCGGCACCGTCGACCTCGACGGCGAGCGGTACGACTGGCAGTACGGCCTGCCCGTCGACGACGTGCTCGCCGGTGACTGGTCCGAGTCGGCCGCCGCGCTGACCGCGCTGGCCCACCCGGTCCGGCTGCGGCTGCTGCGCGAGATCCTCGGCGGCCGGCGGGGCACCGCCGAACTGGCCGGGATCGAGGAACTCGGCACCACCGGCCAGCTCCACCACCACCTGCGCCAGCTCACCGCCGCCGGTTGGCTGCGCAGCGCCGGCCGGGGCCGGTACGTCGTCCCGCCGGAACGGGTGGTGCCGCTGCTCACCATCCTCACCGCCACCCACCGCTGATCCGGCCCACCCCGCCGGCTCCACCGCTGCCCGGCCCATCCCGCCGGCTCCACCGCCCGCCCGCCCGCGCCCGACCGACCCCGAGCCCGCCGCCGTACCGACCGGTCGTCCGGCACCGTCGCCAAGGAGCAACCATGCGCAGGTTCACCGCCATCACCCTCGTCATCGGCCTGCTCGCCGGGGCGCTGGCCCTGCTCGGCATACCCCGTCCCCCGCAGCTCTCCGGCCCGACCACCGGGGACGCCGACCTCGCCGCCGCCGTCCGGAGGGCCGCCGGGGACACCGAGGGGCTGCGGGGGCTCTCCGTCGCCCTCGTCGAGCCGGGCCGGGTCCGGGTCGCCGGCCTCGGCGAACGGAACCCCGACGGCGCACCGGTCGAGGCGGACACCACCTTCGAGATCGGCTCGGTCACCAAGACGCTGACCGGCATGCTCCTCGCCGACCAGGTGGCCGCCGGCACCGTGCGCCCCGACGACCGGCTGCGCGACGCCCTGCCGGTGAGCGGCCCGGCCGGCGACGTCACCCTGGCCGAACTGGCCAGCCACCGTTCCGGGCTGCCCCGGTTGCCGGTCACCTCGGTCGGTGGCGCGGCGCGGATCTGGTGGGCCAACGTCACCGCCGGCGACCCGTACGCCGGGCAGGACGTCGACTGGCTGACCCGGACTGCCGGCAGGACCGAGCCGGGCGACGGCCGGGGCCGGGTGGAGTACTCCAACCTCGGCGCGGCGCTGCTCGGGCAGGCGCTCGCCGCGAAGGCCGGCACCAGCTACCCGGAGCTGCTGGAGCGGGAACTGCTCACCCCGCTGGGCATGGACCGCACCTCCGTCCACGTCGACGGGGCCGCCCCGCCCGCCGGGCACGCCGACGGCGGTCGGGCCACCGGCCGGCCGGCCGACCCGTGGACCGGGTCCGGGTGGGTGCCGGCCGGCGTCGGCACCTGGTCCACCTCGGGCGACCTCGGCAAGCTCGTCGCCGCCGTGCTGGCCGGCAGCGCGCCGGGCGCGGACGCCGCCACCGCCCGCTTCGAGAGGGACGACCGCAGCCGGATCGGGTACGGCTGGTTCACCACCCGGCACGGTGACCGCGAGGTCGTCTGGCACAACGGTGGCACCGGGGGCTTCCGGGCGTACGTCGGCGTGGACCGGGCCGCCGGCAGAGGCGTGGTGGTGCTCGGCAACACCGACCGGTCGGTGGACCCGATCGGACTGCGGCTGCTCGGCGTACCGGAGGAGGACCTGCCGGCCGAGGGCGGCGCCGGGCTGCCCGGCTGGGTCGGGGTGGGGCTGGCGCTGGTGTTCAGCCTGATCGGCGGGCTCTCCCTGCTCGGCGCCGCGCGACGCGGCCCGGACCGGCTGAGCCTGCTCGACGCGGCGCTCTGGTTGCCGGCGTCCCTGCTGCTCGCCCACCGGCTCGGGGAGTGGACGGTGCTGCCGGGCTGGATCTGGGCGGTCGGGTGCGGGCTGGGCGCGGCCGGGTTGGCCCTGGCCGCCCGGCGGTGGCGGACGCTGCCCCTGGTTGCCGGCGTCCCGCCCTGGCGGCGCTGGACCGGCACCGTGCTGACCGTCTTCTTCGTCCTGGTCACCCTGGTGGCCGTCGCCTGACCGGCGGCGGGGCTCCGGCGAAGCCGGGCTCGTCGCTGACCCGGGTCATCGGCCCCTGCGCGACGGGCACCCGGATGCCGAGGTCGACGGCGAGCGGCGAACCGGGCGCC
>NZ_JBEZZN010000025.1:0-41600 GCF_040639195.1 Micromonospora sp. NPDC023956 | reverse complement strand
ACCCGAAGGCCCAACCAGCACGGGGTATAACTTAATTGGCACTGGCTTATCAAGCACCCTGTTGAGTTCTCAAAGAACAACCACACACCATCCGGAACCCTCACCGGGAACCATCCGGGGCTTTCCCTGCCCCCGCCACTCTCGCGGCGAGCACTTCTACTACGTTACCTCACCGTTTCCGCCGTGTCAAACCGCTCTGTGGCGCTTTGTCGTGCTTCTATCCGGTTTGGGGCACCAAGGATCCTGTCGGCGTCTCCGCCGTTCGATACCGTGGCTTGTGACAGGCCGGCCGCTGCGGTTTCCCGCTCGCTCGCCCGGTTCCCTGCCGGTCGTCAACCTTACCCGGCCGGTTCCGCCCCGCCAAATCGACCCCTCGGTCGACCGGTGGAGCACCACCCGGATCGGGCCCCGGAGGTATCAACCTCGCCGGACCCGCTGTCATTCCCGATCCGGACTCTCAGGCGTTTTGCCTGTTTCGTCCGTTCCGCGCTGACAGAGAGAAAGTTACGCGTCCAGCGGTTTGGTCGTCAAATCCGCTGGACGCGTCCCACGTCACATCATTGCCGTTGGGCTATTTACGCAGCTCAACCCCGGCAAACGACCGCTTGCCCCGGCGTAGGACCAGGAACCGGCCGTGCAGCAGGGACGCCGGATCGACCACCGCGTCGGTCTCGGTCACCCGGTCGTTGTTGACGTACGCCCCGCCCTCGGCGATCACCCGTCGGGCTTCCTTCATGCTCGTGACCAGGCCGGACTCCCGGAGCAGACCGGCGACGTCCGGCAGCTCGGTGAGCTGGACCAGCCCGGCCTCGGCCAGGGCCGCGCGCAGGGTCCCCTCGGCCAGTTCCGCCAGGGAGCCGCGACCGAAAAGAGCCTGACTCGCCGCGACCGCCTGCGCGGTCTCGTTCTCGCCGTGCACCAGCGTGGTCAGCTCGCCGGCCAGCGCCCGTTGGGCCGCCCGCGCCGCCGGACGTTCGGCCGTCGCCCGCTCCAGCTCCTCGATCTCGTCGTGGGATCGGAAGCTGAAGTAGCGCAGGTAACGGTCGACGTCCTTGTCGTCGACGTTGACCCAGAACTGGTAGAAGGCGTACGGGCTGGTCATGGCCGGATCGAGCCAGATCGCCCCGCCCTCGGTCTTGCCGAACTTGGTCCCGTCGGACCGGGTCACCAGCGGGGTGGTGAAGGCCTGCACCGGTCCGGCGCCGCGCCGTCGGACGTAGTCGACCCCGGCGGCGATGTTGCCCCACTGGTCGGATCCGCCGAACTGCAACCGGCAGCCGTGCCGGCGGTGCAGCTCGAAGAAGTCGTTGGCCTGGAGGAGCTGGTAGCTGAACTCGGTGAAGCTGATCCCGCTCTCCAGGCGGGCCTTGACCACCTCGCGGGCGAGCATCCGGTTGACCGGGAAGTGCTTGCCCACGTCCCGGAGGAAGTCGACCACCGACATCTCGCCGGTCCAGTCCAGATTGTTGACCAGGTGGGCGGCGTTGGCTCCGGTGTAGGAGACGAAGGGCGCCAGCTGGTCGCGGATGCGCTCGACCCAGCCGTTCACCACCTCGGGCGGGTTCAACGTCCGCTCGGCGTTCTCCTTCGGGTCACCGATCTGCCCGGTCGCGCCACCGACCAGCAGCAGCGGCCGGTGCCCGGCGAGTTGCAGCCGGCGCGCGGTGACGACCTGCATGAGGTGGCCGACGTGCAGGCTCGGCGCGGTCGGGTCAAAACCGACATAGTACGTGGCGGCCCCGCCGTCGAGCAGAGCGCGCAGCTCGTCGGGGTCGGTGGAGTCCTGGATGATGCCCCGCCACCGCAGGTCGTCGGTCAGGGATTCCCGGCTGGGCGACGGAAGGCTGCTATCGGTCACGGTCACCGATTGTCCCCCATCGTCGGGGCCGGCACGTACCGGGTTTGCCGCGCGACCGGCCCGGCTAGGCTGGCCGTCGCGTCGACCGAGGAGGAGTCACCGTGGAGACGTTGGACATGAACGGTGGGCTCGTCGCCCTGCTCGGGCTGGAGTTCGGCGAGATGAGCGGTGACCGGGTGGTGATCCGCTGGCGGGTCCGGCCGGAACTGCACCAGCCGTACGGCATCCAGCACGGCGGGGTCTACTGCGCGGTGGTGGAGACGGCGGCGAGCGTCGGCGGTTCGCTCTGGCTGGGTGACCGTGGCCGGGTGGTCGGGGTGTCCAACCAGACGGACTTCCTGCGGGCCGTGCGCGAGGGCGAGCTGACCGCGGTGGGGACCCCGGTGCACCGGGGTCGCAGCCAGCAGCTCTGGCAGGTCGAGGTCACCGACGGGGCCGGGCGCCTGGTCGCCCGGGGGCAGGTCCGGTTGCAGAACCTCGCCGCCGCCTGAGGCCGCACCGCCGACGGTCGGTCAGGAGACGGCCGACCGCCGTGTGGCGGCCCCGGAGCTGACCGGTCGCGGGGGACGCCGGCTCACCGCTCGACGGAGTCCAGGGCCGGCTCGGCGTCGGCGGGCCGCGCCGGCCGCTCGGCCGGGCGTACCCGCACCCGGGAGATGGCGTGGTGGTCGATGTCGGCGACCTCCAGCCGCCAGCCGTCGATGGTCACCTGCTCCCCGCTCTCGGTCGGGATGTGCCCGAGGCAGGCCAGCACCAGGCCGGCGACCGTGGTGTAGTCCCCGTCGGGGCGGCCGGGCAGCTCGATCCCCACGTCCGTCAGGTCGTGCACCGGGAAGGTGCCGGGGAGCAGGAGGGTGCCGTCCGGTTCGGGCTGCACGGCGCGCACGTCCCGGTCGGTCTCGTCGTAGATCTCGCCGACGATCTCCTCCAGGATGTCCTCCAGGGTGACGATGCCGTCGACCGCGCCGCGCTCGTCCACGACCAGCGCGATGTGCTGGCGTTCCGCCTTGAACTGGCGTAGCGCGTCGACCACCGGCAGCGAGTCCGGCAGCAGCATGGGCGGGCGGACGCACTCGTCGATCGGCCGGTCGTCCGGTACGCCCACCAGGTCGCGCAGGTGGATCACGCCCACCGCGTCGTCCAGGCCGCCGTGCCGGACCACCGGGGCCCGGGAGTGCCCGGAGGCCGCGAGCACCAGCCGGGCGGCCTCCGCGGTGGTGCCGCTGTCCAGGCAGAAGACCTGCAACCTGGGGACGAGCACGACGCGCAGCCGTCGGTCGGCGATCTCCACGGCCCCGGCGATGATGGTCTGCTGCTCCTTGGTGAAGCCGTGGTTGCCGGCGACGATGTCCCGCAGTTCGTCCGGACTGATCTCGTCGCGTTGCGGCTTCGGGTCGACGCCGAAAAGTCGGACGACCAGGTCGCTGGTGGCGCCGAGCGCCCAGACCGCCGGGCGGGAGAAGCTGGCGACCAGGTCCAGCGGGCGGGCCACCAGCAGCGCCCACCGTTCCGCCCGCTGCATCGCCACCCGTTTCGGGGCCAGCTCGCCGAAGACCAGGGTGACGAAGGTCAACGCCAGGGTGACCAGCACGATCGCCACCGTCTCGGCGGCACCGCCGAGGAAGCCGAGCAGCGGGACCACGGGTTTGGCCAGCGAGACGGCCGCCGCCGCGGAGGCGAGGAAGCCGGCCAGGGTGATGCCGATCTGGATGGTGGCCAGGAACCGGTTCGGGTCCCGGGCGAGTCTGGCCAGCACCCGTCCGGAGCGGCTGGTGCGCTCCAGGCGTTGCACCTGGCTCTCCCGCAACGAGACCAGGGCCATCTCGCTGCCGGCGAAGACCGCGTTCAGCACGACCAGGACTCCGACCAGGGCCAGCTGGCTCCAGTAGCTCTGCACGCCGAGAATCTCCTCACGCAGCCCGCGCCGGCGCTGCGGCGCCGCGCACCGGTGGTCCCGGCCCGCGTACGCGGTTCTTTGCCCCGTCGCCGGGACGGCGAATCATCGTCCGGCGCCGTTCGGGGTCGGCAGGTCGAGCACGTACGAGTCGCCCTCGGGACGGAAGCCGAGCCGGTGGTAGTACGGGGCGACCATGCCCGGCGGGCTGACCACCCGGTGGTACCCCCGTTCGGTGAAGAGGGTGCTCCGCCGGAAGACGAACTCGCCCGGGGTCAGGTCGCGGAACCGTTGGGTGACGTAGTCCAGGTCGATCTGGGCGACGTTGTCCGCCTCGGCGTGCGAGAGCACCACCCCGACCACCTCGTCGGCGCGGAGCACCAGGAAGGCGTCGCCGTGGGCGGTGCGGTCGTCCCAACGGAAGTCCGGGTTGAACCGGGCGATGTCCCGGGCGTGCACCCGCAGCGTGTGGGCGAGGAACTCGTCCCGGACACCGACCTGCACCACCTGGTACGTCTGCTCGTCGTGCCGGGTGGCGAGCATTTTCCGCAGGTACCAGACGTTGATGACGGCGAGTACGACGTTGAGCCCGACCATGGGCCACACCGACAGCATGGCGTTGTACCAGATCAGGACCAGGCAGCCGACGAGGTTGAGGGCGCGCAGCCGCAGGATGCGCGCCTGGAGCAGGGACCAGACCAGCAGCGCCGATCCGATCCAACCGATCATGTCCAGCCAGTTCACGCCGCGAGGGTAGTCCGGCGCGTCGGCGGTGTCGCGCGGTACCCGGGGTCGATGGTTGTCGCCGGCCGTGCCTCGGCCCGGGGCGGCCGGCTCGCAGGTGGTGCACGCGTGGCGTGCCGGGCACCCGCCCGTCGGGTAGGGCAGGGTACGTCCAGGACGGGGTGACGAGCCCGGAACGGGAGGACTGATGAACCGAGCTGTCGTGGTGGGCGTGGACGGGTCACCGGCCAGTCTGGTCGCCGCCGAACACGCCGCGCGGGCTGCGGCGCTGCGGCACCGCCCGCTGCACCTGGTACACGGCTACCTCCACCCGCTCGGCTACGGCGTGCCGATCAACCCGTACGACGTGGGGCTGCCGGAGCCGAGCGAGGAGGCCGACGCGATGCTCGACCGGGTCGCCACCGACCTGCGCGGGCGCTGGCCGGAGCTGACCGTCGAGACACGCCAGGTGGCCGGCGGGCCGGGTGCCACGCTGGTCGAGGAGTCCCGTCGCGCCGAGCTGGTGGTGGTCGGCAGCCGAGGGCTCGGCGGCTTCGCCGGGCTGCTGCTCGGCTCGGTCAGCTCCCAGGTCGCCGGGCACGCGCACTGCCCGGTGCTGGTGGTCCGGCCCGCCGACCGGGAGGTCACCGTTGCCGGGCCGGTGCTGGTCGGGGTGGACGGCTCGGAGCTGGGCGAGCTGGCCGTCGGCCAGGCCGTCGAGGAGGCCGCCCGCCGGGATGTTCCCCTGGTGCTGGCGCACGTCGTCGCCCCCGACACGCAGCCGGTGACCCGGGACGCCGCCGCCGGCGGGGAACCGGCCGACCGCCTGGTGGCGGAGACCGCCGCGACGGTCCGGCAGCGGCATCCGGAGCTGGCCGTCACCGAGCGGGTCGTCCGGGCGGCCGAACCCGCGTCAGCGCTGGTCGAGGCGAGTGCGGACGCGGCGCTGGTGGTGGTCGGCAGCCGGGGTCGGGGTGGCTTCACCGGGCTGCTGCTCGGCTCGGTCAGTCAGGCGCTGGTGCAGCACGCGCGGTGCCCGGTGCTGGTCGCCCGTCCGCACGGGCACACCGGCTGAGCGGGGCCGAGGATCACCCGCGCCGTCGGGGCACGTGCCGGCGGTAGGCGCTGACCGTCGGGTCACCGGTGATCCAGTAGCGCCACGCGACGTCGTGGGCGGCGGCCACGCCGACCCGTGGGCCGGCGGAGACCGACGACGGCGGGACCGGACGGGTGGGCGGGGTCAGCAGCAGCGGCCCGTTCCCGTCGACCATCGACGTGCCGTTCGCCTCGGCGGTGATGCCCAGCGCGACCACGAGCCGCGCCGGGCCACGGGCCAGGTCCCGGTCGGCGACCTCGCCCCGGCGCTTGCGTGCCAGGTCGAGCCCGTCGACGACCTCGCCCGCCCGGAGCAGGACCGCCGCCGCCTCCCCCTCGCCCCCACAGACGACGTTGAGGCACCAGTGCACACCGAACACGAAGTAGGTGTAGGCGTGCCCGGCCGGCCCGAACATCACCCTGGTCCGGGGGGTGGGGCCCCGGTGGGCGTGTGACGCCGGGTCCTCCCCCGTCCCGGCGTAGGCCTCGACCTCGGTCAGCCGGAGCCGGACGCCGCCGGCCGAGAGCTCCCAGCCGAGCAGGGCCCGCGCGGTCCCGGGCACCTGCGCGGCGGGTGCGTGCAACCACGAGTAGTCCACCGGACCAGGAAACGCTGCCGGCCGCCGATCGGCAAACCGAGGATGGCCCGGCCGGGTCGGATCGACCCGCCAGCTGCCGGGACCGGCCGGGGCGTGGCCGTACCACCGGACGCATAAACAATCCGTTGACAACACGTTGGTTAAGTGCTGGGATGGTGGCATGAGCGACACACCGTCCCCGTTCACTCCCCCACATCCCGGCGCCGAACGCGCCCGTCGCGACCACACCGCACTGTTCCGGATCGCCGAGCGGCACGCGGACACCGACGAACGACGGCGACGGTATGCCCACGCGTACGTGCCCGAGCCGTACGAGGCGGCCAGCCTGGTGCTCGCGCTCGCCGCCGGGGCGGCCGAGGCGGCACCCGGTGAGGAACCGGTCGACCACGCCGACCTGATGGCCGCGCTGACCCTCGTGCCCCGGGTCCGCGCCGACGTCGACACCCTGGAGGCCGGGCTGCTCTCGCTGGCCCGCAGCCGGGGGATGACCTGGCAGGAGATCGCCTTCGGCCTCGGCCTGGGCAGCGCACAGGCCGCCCGGCAGCGCTTCGAACGGGTCTCCGGGCGGACCGCTCCCCCGGTCGGCTGACCGCCGCCCGTGACCCGGGGCGATGGCCCCGCCCCGTCGCCCCGGGATGGTAGGCATGCCTCGCGCCCGTGCCACCCGAGGACGGGCCGGGAGGGAGCGACGGGATGACCCGTGCCGAGATGCTGGCGTACTGCCTGGCCAAGCCGGGTGCCTGGGAGGACCACCCGTGGGAGGGGGACGCGGTGGTCAAGGTCGGCAGCCGGATCTTCGCCTTTCTCGGCGGCCCGGACGCCGCGACCGTCGGGGTCAAGTGCGGCCCGGACCGTGACGTCGCCGACGAGTGGCTGCACCGGTACCCCGAGGATGCCCGTTCCTCCCCCTACATCGGCCGGTCCGGGTGGAACACGCTGCGGCTCGACGGCGCGATCGACGACGACGAGCTACGGGAGGCGGTCGACGCCTCGTACGACACGATCGTGGCCCGGCTGCCGAAACGCGAACGCCCGGCCGCGTCCTGACCGCCCGCGCGAAGCCGTCGCGGCGCGCGGGTCGCCCCGTGCGCCGCGACGGTGCCGCTCAGCGGGGAACGACCGTCTCGGCGGCCCACTCCCGCCAGCCGGCGAGCTGCTCGACGGCCGTAGCGAGCTGGTCGGCGACCGGACCGGGGCCGGTCGAGCCGGGCGTGATCCGGGCGGCCAGGGCCGAGCGGACCGACAGCACGTCCCGCACGGACGGGTCGAGGTGCTCGCTGACCGCCGCGAGGTCGGCGTCGGAGACCTCGTCGAGGGCGCAGTCCCGGGCCACGCAGAGCGCGACGAGGCGTCCGGTGATCTCGTGCGCCTCGCGGAACGGCACGTTGCGCCGGACCAGCCAGTCGGCGACCTCGGTGGCGAGCGAGAAGCCCACCGGGGCGGCGGCGACCAGCCGGTCCACCCGCACCGTCATCGTGGAGATCATCCCGGCCAGGGCGGGCAGCAGCAGTTCCAGGGTGTCGACCGCGTCGAAGGCCGGCTCCTTGTCCTCCTGCATGTCCCGGTCGTAACTCAACGGCAGGCCCTTGAGCATGGTCAGCACCGCGACCAGACCGCCGACCAGCCGACCGGACTTGCCCCGGGCCAGCTCGGCGATGTCCGCGTTCTTCTTCTGCGGCATGATCGACGAGCCGGTGGCGAAGGCGTCGTCCAGCTCGACCCAGCCGAACTGCTGCGTCGTCCAGAGCACCACCTCCTCACCGAGGCGGGACAGGTGCACCCCGATCATGGCGGTGACGAAGAGGAACTCGGCCACGAAGTCCCGGTCGGCGACCGCGTCCATCGAGTTGGCGAACGAGGTGCGGAAGCCCAGTTCCTTGGAGACCGCCGTCGGGTCCAGCGGCAGGCCGGAGCCGGCGAGCGCGCCCGCCCCGAGCGGGCTGACCGCCGCGCGGTGGTCCCAGTCGCGCATCCGCTCCAGGTCCCGCAGCAGCGGGTGCACGTGGGCCAGCAGCCAGTGGCCGAAGGTGACCGGCTGGGCGTGCTGGAGGTGGGTCATCCCCGGCGCGGCGGTGTCGACGTGCCGCCCGGCCTGCTCGACCAGGGCCTCGGCCAGTTCGACCAGCCGGGCGGCCACGCCCCGCGCGTGGTCGCGCAGGTAGAGCCGCAGGTCGGTGGCGACCTGGTCGTTGCGGGACCGGCCGGCGCGCAGCTTGCCGCCCAGGGTGCCGAGACGTTCCAGCAGGCCGCGTTCGAGGGCGGTGTGCACGTCCTCGTCGTCGACCGTGGGACGGAACGCCCCGGAGGCACAGGCGGCCTCCAGGTCGTCCAGGGCGGCGAGGATCCGACCCAGTTCGTCCGGGTCGAGCAGGCCGGCGCCGGCCAGGACCCGGGCGTGCGCCCGGGAGCCGGCGATGTCGTACGGGGCGAGGCGCCAGTCGAACTGCACGCTCACCGACAGCCGGGCCAGGGCCTCCGACGGGCCACCGGCGAACCGGCCGCCCCAGAGGCTCGTCCGGTTGGTCGCGGCACTGTTCTCGGTCAGACTCTTGTCGTCCACCCCGCCCATTCTGGTGGTCACTGTCCGGCGCCGCCCAGCCGGGCGTCCCGCGCCGCGGCCATCTTGCTCGGCAGGCCCCACAACTGCACGAAACCCTTGGCGAGGGACTGGTCGAAGGTGTCCCCGGTGTCGTAGGTGGCCAGGCCGAAGTCGTAGAGGCTGGCCTCGGAACGCCGGCCGGTGACGGTGGCCCGCCCACCGTGCAGGGTCAGCCGCACCTCGCCGGAGACCTGCTGCTGGGCGTCGTCGATGAAGACGTCCAGCGCCCGCTTCAGCGGGGAGAACCAGAGGCCGTCGTAGACCAGCTCGCCCCAGCGCTGGTCGACGCCGCGCTTGAACCGGGCCAGGTCCCGCTCGACGGTGACCGCCTCCAGCTCCTGGTGGGCGGTGATCAGGGCGATCGCGCCGGGGGCCTCGTACACCTCGCGGCTCTTGATGCCGACGAGCCGGTCCTCGACCATGTCCAGCCGGCCGACCCCCTGCGCGCCGGCCCGCCGGTTCAGCTCACCGATCGCCTGGTACGGGGTGACCGTCTCGCCGTCGATCGCCACCGGCACCCCGGCGTCGAAGGTGATGACCACCTCGTCGGCGTCACGCGGCTCGGCCGGGTCGGCGGTGTACGAGTAGAGGTCCTCGATCGGCCCGTTCCAGATGTCCTCCAGGAAGCCGGTCTCCACCGCCCGGCCCCACAGGTTCTGGTCGATCGAGTACGGCGACTTCGCCGACACGTCGATCGGCAGCCCCTTCTCCTCGGCGAAGGCGATCGCCTTGTCCCGGGTCCAGGCGAAGTCCCGGGCCGGGGCGATGATCCTCAGGTCCGGGGCGAGCGCGGCCAGGCCGACCTCGAAGCGGACCTGGTCGTTGCCCTTCCCGGTGCAGCCGTGCGAGACGATCGTGCCGCCGTGCTTGCGGGCCGCCGCGACCAGGTGCTTGACGATCAGCGGCCGGCTCAGCGCGGACACCAGCGGGTAGCGGTCCATGTAGAGGGCATTCGCCCGCATCGCCGGCAGGCAGTACTCGGCGGCGAACTCGTCGCGCGCGTCGACCACCTCGGACTCCACCGCGCCGCAGGCCAGCGCGCGCTCCCGGATGGCGTCGAGGTCCTCGCCGCCCTGTCCGACGTCGACCGCGACCGCGATCACCTCGGCGCCGGTCTGCTCGGCCAGGTAGGGAATGGCGACGGAGGTGTCCAGCCCTCCGGAATACGCCAGGACGACCCGCTCGGTCATGATGTGGTGCTCCCTTCAACGTTCTCTTCGCGGCGGGACCAGGCGCTGAGCTTCTCGCCCAGCGCGGCCCCGCCGTCGGCCTCGCGGGCCACGACGAGGATGGTGTCGTCGCCGGCGATGGTGCCGACGACCTCGGGCAGGCCGGCCCGGTCCACCGCGCTGGCCAGGTAGTGCGCCGCGCCCGGTGGGGTGCGCAGGACGGTGATGTTGCCGCTGGCGTCCACCCCGTTGAGCAGTTCGCGCAGCAGCCGGACCAGCCGGGCCGGCGCGCTCTCGGCGTCCCGCAGCGGCCGGTGGCCGTCCTCGGGGATCAGGTAGACGCCCCGGCCGTCGCCGCCGCGCGCAGTCACCGCGCCCAGCTCCTTCAGGTCCCGGGAGAGGGTGGCCTGGGTGACCTGGACGCCGTCGGCGGCGAGCCGGTCGGCCAGTTCGGTCTGCGAGTGGACGGCCGTGTCACGGATCAGTTCGACGATGCGGGCGTGCCGGGCGGCACGGGTCGACGGAGAGGTCACGGGGTGGATACCTCCAGGAGAAACGTCAGCAGCGCCTTCTGGGCGTGCAGGCGATTCTCCGCCTGGTCGAAGACCGCGCTCTGCGGGCCGTCGAGCACCTCGTCGGTGATCTCCTCACCCCGGTGCGCCGGCAGGCAGTGCAGCACGATCGCGTCCGGCGCGGCGTGCCCGAGCAGTTCCTTGTTGACCTGGAACGGCAGGAAGGGGGTGGTCCGGTCCAGCCCGTCCTCCTCCTGCCCCATCGAGGTCCAGGTGTCGGTCGCCACGACGTCGGCGTCGCGCACCGCGACGACCGGGTCGGTGAGCGCCCGTACCGATCCGCCGGTGCCGGCGGCGATCTCGGCGGCGCGGGCCAGCACCGCCGGATCCGGCGCGAACCCGGCCGGACCGGCGACCCGGACGTGCATCCCGGCCGTCGCGCCGGCCAGCAGGTACGAGTGCGCGACGTTGTTCGCCGCGTCCCCCACGTACGCCAGGGTCCGCCCGGCGGTGCCGCCGCACCGCTCCCGGACGGTGAGCAGGTCGGCCAGGAGCTGACAGGGGTGGAAGCCGTCGGTGAGCGCGTTGATCACCGGCACGGTGGCCGCGTCGGCGACCTCGGCGATCCGGTCGTCCCCGTGGGTCCGCAGCACGATCGCCGCGACGTACCGGGAGAGCACCCGACCGGCGTCGCCGAGGGTCTCGCCCCGACCGAAGTGGGTGACCTGGGTGTCCACCACCAGCGGATGACCGCCCAGCTCGGCGATACCGACGTCGAAGGAGAACCGGGTGCGCAGACTCTGCTTGTCGAAGAGCACCGCCACCGAGCGCGGACCGGCGAGGGGGTGGTACCCGAACCGGTCGGCCTTCATCCGGACGGCCAGGTCCAGCACGGCCGCCTGCTCGGCGGGGGTCAGGTCGTCGTCCCGCAACAGGTGCCGGATCATGGAAGCGTCTCCGGGATGCTGGTCGGGGCGGGGGCGGGGCTCGACGCGGCGGCCGGGACCGCCGCCGCGTCGAGAGCTGCGGGAAGAGCCGCGAGGAAGGCGTCGACCTGCCCGGCGGTGAGGATGAGCGGCGGGGCCAGCCGGAGGACGTCCGGTTGCACCGGGTTGACCAGGAAACCGGCGGTCCGCAGCGCCTCGGTGACCGGCTTCGACACCGGTGCGGCGAGCACCACCCCGAGCAGCAGTCCCGCACCCCGGACCCCGGTGACCAGGGGGTGACCGATCGCCTCGACGCCGCGGCGCAACCGCTCGCCGACCCGCTCGACGTGGTCGAGCAGCCCTTCGCTGGCGATGGTGGAGACCACCGCGAGCGCGGCGGCGCAGCTCACCGGGTTGCCGCCGAAGGTGGTGCCGTGCGAGCCGGGACCGAGCAGGTCCGCGGCCCGGCCGAAGGCCAGACAGGCGCCGAGGGGCAGCCCGCCGCCGAGCCCCTTGGCCAGGGTGACCAGGTCGGGTTCGATCCCCTCGGCCTGGTGGGCGAACCAGTGGCCGGTCCGACCGACACCGGTCTGCACCTCGTCGAGCACCAGCAGCGCGCCGTGCCGGGCGGTGACCCGCCGGGCCTCGGCGAGGTAGCCGGCGGGCGGCACGACCACGCCGTTCTCCCCCTGCACCGGCTCCAGGATCACCATCGCGGTGGCGTCGGTGACCGCCGCCGCGAGGGCCGCCGGGTCGCCGTACGGGACGTGCGTGACGTCGCCGGGCAGCGGGCGGAACGGGTCGGCCTTGGCGGGCTGGCCGGTGAGTGCCAGCGCGCCCATGGTGCGGCCGTGGAAGCCGCCCTCGGCGGCGACCACGTGGCTGCGCCCGGTGAGCCGGGAGAGCTTGAAGGCGGCCTCGTTGGCCTCCGCACCGGAGTTGGCGAAGAAGACCCGACCCGGCCGGCCGGCGAGGGCGAGCAGCAGCTCGGCCAGGGCAACCGGTGGTTCGGCCACGAACAGGTTGGAGACGTGCCCGAGGGTGGCGATCTGCCGGGACACCGCCCCCACCACCGCCGGATGGGCGTGCCCGAGCGCGTTGACCGCGATTCCGCCGACCAGGTCGACGTACTCCCGGCCCGCCTCGTCGACCACGACGGCGCCGTTGCCGGCGACCAGCGCCAGCGGCGGGGTGCCGTAGTTGTCCATCATGGTGTGGGTCCAACGTTCGACGAGCGTGCTCATGACGGGATCACCATCGTTCCGAACCCTTCCGAGGTGAACACCTCGAGCAACGTGGAATGGGCGACCCGGCCGTCCACCACGTGCGCGGCGGGGACGCCGCCGCGCACCGCCCGGAGGCAGGCCTCCATCTTCGGCACCATGCCGGACTCCAGGCGGGGCAGCAGCTCCGCCAGGTCGTCGACGGTGATCTCGCTGACCAGGCTGCTGGTGTCCGGCCAGTTCGTGCAGAGGCCGGGCACGTCGGTCAGGACGACCAGCTTGCGGGCCCGCAGCGCGACGGCGAGCGCGGCGGCGGCGGTGTCGGCGTTCAGGTTGTGCAGTACCCCGTCGGCGTCCGGCGCGACCGTCGAGACCACCGGGATCCGGCCGGCGGCGATCAGGTCGGTCACCGCGGAGACGTCGACCGACGCCACGTCCCCGACCAGGCCGACGTCGACCGCTTCCCCGTCCACCCACGCCGGCCGGCGCACCGCCGTGAGGAGTCGGGCGTCCTCACCGGAGAGGCCGACCGCGAACGGGCCGTGCGCGTTGATCAGACCGACGAGTTCCCGGCCGACCTGCCCGACCAGGACCATCCGGACGACGTCCATCGCCTCCGGGGTGGTGACCCGCAGGCCGCCCCGGAACTCGCTGGCGATGCCGAGCCGGTCGAGCATCGCGGAGATCTGCGGCCCGCCGCCGTGCACCACCACCGGCTTCAGGCCGGCGTGCCGGAGGAAGACCATGTCGGTGGCGAAGGCCCGCTTCAGGGCCGGGTCGACCATGGCGTTACCGCCGTACTTGACGACCACGGTGGCCCCGGCGAAGCGGGCCAGCCAGGGCAGCGCCTCGATCAGCGTGGCGGCCTTGGCCTGGGCCCGGGTGAGGTCGGCGGTCAGGCTCCTCGCGCTCACGACGAGTAGGCCGAGTTCTCGTGGACGTACGCGTGGGACAGGTCGTTGGTCCAGACGGTGGCCCGGTCCGACCCGGTGTGCAGGTCGATCCGGATGGTGACGTGGCGGCCGGTCAGGTCGACCTTCGCGCGGTCCTCGGCGGCGGCCCCGCCCCGGCACACCCAGACGCCGTTGACCGCGACGTCGATGTCGTCGGGCTCGAAGGCGGCGGCGGTGGTGCCGACGGCGGCGAGGATCCGTCCCCAGTTCGGGTCGTTGCCGAACAGCGCGGTCTTGACCAGGTTGTTGCGGGCCACCGCGCGACCCACCTCGACCGCGTCGTCCTCGTCGGCCGCGCCGACGACCTCGATGGCGATCTGCTTGGTGGCGCCCTCGGCGTCGGCGAGGAGCTGTTGCGCCAGGTCGTGACAGGCGGCGGTGACCGCGGCGGTCAGCTCCGCCCCGGTCGGCTCGATGCCGGAGGCGCCGCTGGCCAGCAGCAGCACCGTGTCGTTGGTGGACATGCAGCCGTCGGAGTCGATCCGGTCGAAGGTGACCCGGCAGGCGGCCCGCAGCGCGGCGTCGAGCGCGTCGGGGCCGGCGACCGCGTCGGTGGTGAGGACGCAGAGCATGGTCGCCATGGCCGGGGCGAGCATGCCCGCGCCCTTGGCCATCCCGCCGACCGTCCAGCCGGTGCCCCGGATGACCGTGGTCTTCGGGCGGGTGTCGGTGGTCATGATCGCCTCGGCGGCGTCGGCCCCACCGTCACGGGAGAGTCCCCGGATCGCCGTGCGCACCCCGGAGACCAGCTTCGGCATCGGGAGCCGCTCGCCGATCAGCCCGGTGGAGCAGACCGCCACGTCCGCCGCGCCGAGGCGCAGCCGGGGGCTGGCCGAGGTGAGCGCGGCGGCGGTGTGCTCGGCGGTGGCGTGGGTGTCCTGGAAACCGGCCGGACCGGTGCACGCGTTCGCGCCGCCGGAGTTGAGCACCACCGCGCGGACCACGCCGCCCCGGACGACCTGCTGGGTCCAGAGCACGGGGGCGGCCTTGACCCGGTTGGCGGTGAAGACCCCGGCCACGGTGGCGTCGGGGCCGTCGTTGACGACGAGGGCGACGTCGGAGGCGCCGCCGCTCTTGAGTCCGGCGGCGACACCGGACGCCCGGAAGCCCCGAGGAGCGGTGACGGTCATGGTGCGATCCCCCAGACGGAGAGGCCGGTGGTCTCGGGCAGGCCGAGCATCAGGTTGGCGCACTGCACCGCCTGGCCGGCCGCGCCCTTGCCGAGGTTGTCGATCGCGCTGACCACGATCACCCGACCGGTGTCGACGTCCCGGGTGGCCTGCAGGTGGCAGGAGTTGGAGCCCAGCGTGGCGGCGGTGTGCGGCCAGCTCCCCTCGGGCAGTACGTGCACGAAGGGCGCGTCCGCGTACGCCTCGGCGAGCACCGCGCGCGGATCGGCGTCGGTGCTGGTCGGCACGGCGGTGACGGTGGCGAGGATGCCGCGCGGCATCGGCGCGAGAACCGGGGTGAAGCTCAGGCCGGTCGCGCCGGTGGCCTGCCTGATCTCCGGCACGTGCTGGTGGGCGCCGACCTTGTAGGGCGAGAGATCGCCCATCACCTCACTGCCCAGCAGGTGCGCTTTGGCAGCCCGGCCGGCGCCGGAGGTGCCGGAGGCGGCGACCACCACCACGTCGGCGGGCGCGACCGCCCCGGCCGCGACCAGCGGCGCGAGCGCGAGGGTGGTGGCCACGGCGTAACAGCCGGTGGCGGCGACCCGGTCGGCGGCGGTGATCGCCGCACGCTGGCCGGGCAGCTCCGGCAGGCCGTAGGTCCAGGTCCCGGCGTGCGGGCCGCCGTAGTACCGCTGCCACGCGGCGGCGTCGACCAGCCGGTGGTCCGCCCCGAGGTCGACCACCTTCACGCTCGGGGGCAGGCTGGCGGCCAGCGCCGCCGACTGGCCGTGCGGCAGGGCCAGGAAGACCAGGTCCGCCTCGGCCAGGGCGGCGGAGTCGGTGGCGGCGAGCGTCAGGTCCAGCCCGGCGAGCTGCGGGTGCACGGCAGCGACCGGCTGACCCGCCTGGCTGTGCGCGGTGGCGGCGACGAGGTCGAACTCCGGGTGCCCGGCGACCAGACGCAGCAGCTCGCCGCCGGCGTAGCCGCTCGCTCCCGCGACCGCAGTTCGGATACCCATACCAACCTCCGCATGACTATGCAGTCAGGTTAGCAGGGGCGGGAACCGGGCCGCAAATTCAGTCGCCGGAGGGCAGACGCAGCGGGCGGTGGTGGACCTGCAGGAGTGGCGGGGCGACCCGGCCGCCCTGCAGAGGCAGTTCGACGACTGGCCCGTACCGGGACTGAAGGAAGTCAAGGCGATCCTGCCGAACGGCGAGATCGTCCAGATCGTCTGAGGAGGGGCAGCACCACGTGGCCATCGAATACCGGTTGGTCCTCGCCGGCGACATCACCGCCGAGCAACTCGCCGACCATGCGTTTCCGGACCCGACCGACCGGGCCACCTTCACGCCGTACGCCAACGGGCTGGAGGGCGACCTCTACGACCGGTACGGGTTCACGGTCGACGTCACGGTCGGCCGAAACGGCTACGTCGACGTGGAGACCGACGAGGGGCAGTGGGAGTGGGAGCCGGACCCGTACGCCCGGCTCAACCTCCGGATGAACAAGGAAACCCTGACCGAGCAGGGCATCCCGCACATGCTCGACGTGTTCGCCCGGGTGCTCCGCACCACCACGCAGGACGCCGCTCTGGTGGCCAACGCCGATTACCTGCTGCTGCTTCGCAGGAACGGCGTCGTCCGCAAGCACCGCCGGGGCACCTGGTGGGACCACTACCCGTTCGCCAACTCGAAGATCCCCGGCTGACCGGATCCGGTGACAGGAGGGGCCCCTGCGGTGCCTGAGGCGTCCGCAGGGGCCCCTCCGTGCGCCTCAGGCGCCGCGCAGGGTCGCGCCGAAGCGGGACGCGGCGGTGGCGACCGCCGCGTCGCGGGCGGCCACCGCCTCCTCGACGGTCAGGGTGCGGTCCGGGGCGCGGAAGGTGAGTTTGTAGGCCAGGGACCGGCGTCCCTCGCCGAGCTGCGCCGAGACGTACACGTCGAACAGCCGGACCGACTCCAGCAGCTCGCCGGCCCCCTCGGCCAGCGCCCGTTGCACGTCGGCCGCCGGCACCGTCTCGTCGACCACCAACGCCACGTCGATCAGCGCGGGCGGGAACCCGGAGACGGTCGGTGCCGGGACGACACCGGCCGCCGGCACGGCGTCCAGGTCCAGCTCCATCGCGACGGTCCGCCGGGGCAGCTCCAGGGTGGCCAGCACCGACGGGTGCAGCTCGCCGGCGTACCCGACGACGGTGTCGTCGACCAGCAGCTGTGCGCAGCGCCCCGGGTGCCAGGGGGCCTGCTCGGCGGCGCGGACGACGACCCGGTGCGCGTCGATCCCGGCGGCGGCGAGCACCGTCCGGCCGGCCTCGACGGCGTCCGCCCAGCTCGCCGGGCGGCCCGCCCCCCACCAGCCGGCCGGCTCGACGTCCCCGGCGAGCACCACGGCCACGTGCCGGGGCTGAGCCGGCAGGGTCGCGTCGGCGGCGGCGAAGTCGGCGTCGGAAGGACGCTGGTCGACCCCCATCGCCGGGGCCGGCCCGGCGTCCGGACGCGGGTGGAAGACCAGGCCGGTCTCGTAGAGGGCGAGGTCGCGGTGCCCCCGGCCGATGTTGCGCTTGAGGATGCCCAGCAGCGGTCCGAGCAGCATGGTGCGCAGCAGCGGCTCCTCCTCCGACAGCGGGTTGGCCAGCCGTACCGCCATCCGACGCGGGTCGTCGGCGGGCAGGCCGAGCTGGTCGGCGAGGTCGGGGGCGACGAACGGGTGCCCGAGCACCTCGACGTACCCCTGCTCGGCCAGCGCGCGGGCGACCGCCCGGTGCCGCCGCTGGCTCGGGGTGAGCCCCCGGCCGGGCGGGGCGGGCGGCAGCACCGACGGAACGCGGTCGTACCCGTCGAGGCGGACCACCTCCTCGACCAGGTCGGCCGGGTCGGTCAGGTCCGGTCGCCAGGTCGGCGGGACGACGGTCAGCACCGTCGGGCCACCGGGAATCACCCCGACCGCGCCCGGGTCCTCGGCGAGCCGGTCGACGCCCCGGGTCACCGTGCAGCCGACCTGCTCGAGCAGGGCGACCACCCGGGCCGGCGGGTAGTCCACGCCGACCCGCCGACCCGGCAGGTCGGCCGGCAGGCTCACCGGGGTGGCCGGCCGGACGTGGTCGATGTCGAGGATCTCCGCGTCGGCGGTCCCGCCGCCGTACTCGGTGAGCAGCCGCACCGCCCGCTCCACGGCGACCAGCGGCAGGGCCGGGTCGACGCCGCGTTCCCACCGCTTCGCCGCCTCGCTGAACAGCTTGTGCCGGCGGGCGGTGCGCCCGACCATCACCGCGTCCCAGTGGGCCGCCTCGAGCAGCACGGTGGTGGTGCCGGCGACCACCTCGCTGGTCTCGCCACCCATCACCGCCGCGAGGGAGATCGGACCGGTCTCGTCGCAGATGACCATGTCCTCCGCGGCCAGGCTGCGGGTCACCCCGTCCAGGGTGGTGAGCTTCTCCCCCGGCTCGGCCCGGCGCACCACCAGACCGCCGACGAGCCGGTCGGCGTCGAAGGCGTGCATGGGCTGCCCCAGCTCGAGCATCACGTAGTTGGTGATGTCGACCGGCAGGGAGATGCTGCGGATGCCGGCGACGGTGAGTCGGCGGCTCATCCACTCCGGGGTCCGGGCGGTCGGGTCGACGCCCCGGACGGTCCGGGCGACGAACCGGTCGCAGCCCACCGGGTCGCGCACCTCCACCGGGTACGCCGGACGCGCCGTCCCGACCGGCGCGGGCACCAGGCCGGGGTCGCGGAACGGTACCCCGAAGGCGTGCGCCAACTCTCGGGCGATGCCCCGGACCGACATCTGGTAGCCCCGGTCGGGGGTGATCTCCAGCTCGACCACGACGTCGTCGAGCCCGACCACCGGGCGCGCGTCGTCGCCGGGCTTGGCCGGGTTCTCCCCGCCGAGCACGATGATGCCCGAGTGGTCGTCGCCGAGGCCCAGTTCCTTGGCCGAGCAGATCATGCCCCGGGAGTTGCGCCCGTACGTCTTGCGCGCGCCGATGACGAAGTCGCCGGGGAGCACCCCGCCGGGGAGGATCACCACGACCCGGTCGCCGGGGGCGAAGTTGCGCGCCCCGCAGACGATCTCCTGCAACTCGCCGGTGCCGTTGGCCTGGCCCACGTCCACCAGGCAGAACCGGATCGGCTTCTTGAAGCCGGTGAGCTCCTCGATCTCGCGGACCTCGCCGACGACCAGCGGCCCGGTGACCGTGGCCCGCAGGTCCACCAGGGACTCGACCTCGATGCCGAGGTCGACCAGGGCCCGCTCCAGGTCGGCCGGTTCGAGGTCGGCGGGCAGGTCGACGTACTCCCGCAGCCAACTGACTGAAACTCGCATGCCTCTAGACCACCGTCTCCGTGTCTCGTTCCCGCATTCCCGCTACGCCCCGGCGCCGAACGCGCGGGTGAACCGCACGTCGCCCTCGGCCATGTCCCGCAGATCGCTGACCCCGTGCCGGAACATGACGGTCCGGTCGATGCCCATCCCGAACGCGAATCCGGAGTAGACCTCCGGGTCGATGCCGCAGGCCCGCAGCACGCGCGGGTTGACCATGCCGCAGCCGCCCCACTCGACCCAACGCGGCCCGTCCCGGTGCTCCGGGAACCAGACGTCGAACTCGGCGGACGGCTCGGTGAACGGGAAGTAGTGCGGCCGGAAGCGGGTCCGCGCGCCCTCACCGAACATCGCGCGGGCGAAGTGGTCCAGGGTGCCGCGCAGGTGGGCCATGGTGATGCCCCGGTCCACCACGAGCCCCTCGACCTGGTGAAAGACCGGCGAGTGGGTGGCGTCGAGTTCGTCGGTGCGGTACACCCGGCCGGGCACCACCACGTAGATCGGGGGCTGGCGGGTGAGCATGGACCGGGCCTGCACCGGTGAGGTGTGCGTCCGCAGCACCTGTCCCGGGCCCGTCGCGCCGCTGGTGGCGACGTGGAAGGTGTCCATCAGGCCCCGGGCGGGGTGGTCGGGGCCGATGTTGAGCGCGTCGAAGTTGGTCCACTCCAGCTCGACCTCGGGGCCCTCGGCCACCTCGTAGCCCATCCCGACGAAGAGGTCGCTGATCTGCTCCATCAGCGTGCTGACCGGGTGGCGCGCGCCCCGGGGCCGCCGGTCGTACGGGAGGGTGACGTCCACCCGCTCCTCGACCAGCACCCGTTCGGCCCGCTCCCGTTCCAGGACCTCCAGCCGGGCGGCGTAGGCCGCCTCGATGCCCCGGCGGGCCTCGTTGACCCGCTTGCCGGCGTCAGACTTCGCGGCCGGCGGCAGGGCGCCGATCTCCCGGCGGGCCAGCGAGACCGGGGACCGGTCGCCCAGGTGCGCGGGGCGCAGCGCGGTCAGCGCGTCCGGGTCGGCGGCGCCGGCGAACGCCTTCTCGGCGTCGGCCACGGCCGCGGCCAGGGCGGCCGGGTCGAGCAGGGCGACCTGCTTCGGGTCGTACGGATCGTTGCGATAGGTCATGGCGTACGGGCACTCCCTCACGACGGCGCCGCCCTCACCGGACGGCCAGGCGAGTCTACGGACGCGCGGCTGTGCCGCAGCCCGCCGGTGGGAGGGACGCGCGGAGGG
Source organism: Micromonospora sp. NPDC023956 (assembly GCF_040639195.1). Taxonomy (NCBI): domain Bacteria; kingdom Bacillati; phylum Actinomycetota; class Actinomycetes; order Micromonosporales; family Micromonosporaceae; genus Micromonospora; species Micromonospora sp. NPDC023956. The sequence goes on along the minus strand of NZ_JBEZZN010000025.1, from coordinate 21,389 downwards.
TCAGGCCCGCCGCCCGCCGGGACCGGCGGGCTGGCTAAAGGAACGCCGAGGCGCGTTCACGGGCGGACGCTCTCCTTCGTGGTGGATCCCCGGACGGGGGATCGCTGTGCTCTCGCCGAAGCGTACAGGCAGACGGCGGCGGCCGCAGCCAGGTTCAGGCTCTCCGCACGCCCGTGCAGCGGCACCCGGACCCGGGCGTCGGCCGTGGCGGTCAGCTCTGCGGGCAGGCCGTGCGCCTCGGAGCCGAAGAGCCAGGCGGTGGGGGCGGCCAGCCGGTCGGTGTCGGCGAGGTCGTCGAGGTCGCTGTCGCCGTACCCGGTGGTGGCCAGGACGGTGAGTCCGGCGGCGCGGGACGCCTCGACCACCTCGGCGGGGTCGGCGGCGCGGACCACGTCGACGTGGAAGAGACTGCCGGCGGAGGCCCGCACGCACTTGCCGTTGTACGGGTCGACGGTGTCCCCGGCGAAGACCACCACCTGCGCTCCGGCGGCGTCGGCGGTGCGCAGCACGGTGCCGGCGTTGCCCGGGTCGCGGATGCCGGCGAGCACCGCGACGAGCCGGGGGGTGGCGGCGAGCGCCCGGTCGAGGGGGACGTCGAGGTGCCGGCAGACCGCGACCAGCCCCTGCGGGGCGACGGTCTCGGCGAGGGCGGCGAGCGCCTCCTCGGTGACCTCGGAGACCGGCACGTCGGTGGCGGCGGCGCGGGCCGCGAGGTCACGGTGCCGGTCGAGGGCGGCCGGGGTGCCGAAGAGTTCGACCACCAGGCCGGTGCGGGTCAGCGCCTCCCGGACGGCCTGCGGCCCCTCGGCGAGGAAGCGGCCGGTGGCGTCCCGGTCGCGGCGGCGGTGCAGCCGGCGGGCGGCGGCGACCCGGGGGGTACGCGGGGTGAACGGACCCGGGACGGCGTCGAGGCGCCTCCCGTGCGCGGGTGGTGGCATGGGAGACGCCTCGATGACCGGTTGCGGTGGATCAGGCGGCCTGGGCCGCCGCGCCACCGGTGCCCTCGGCCGCCACGGCGGCGCGGGCGACCTCGACGATGGCGGCGAACGCCGTCGCGTCGTTCACGGCCAGGTCGGCCAGGATCTTGCGGTCGACCTCGACGCCGGCCAGCTTGAGACCCTGGATCAGCCGGTTGTAGGTCATCCCGTTGGCGCGGGCTCCGGCGTTGATCCGCTGGATCCAGAGCTGCCGGAAGTCGCCCTTGCGGTCGCGACGGTCCCGGTAGGCGTACTGCATCGAGTGCAGCACCTGCTCCTTGGCCTTGCGGTACAGGCGGGAGCGCTGGCCGCGGTAGCCGCTCGCGGCTTCCAGCAGGGTACGACGCTTCTTGTGGGCGTTCACAGCCCGCTTGACGCGTGCCATTCAACTACTCCTTACTAGTGGTCGCGTGGCGCGCGTCAGCGGCCGAGCAGCTTCTTGATTCGCTTGACGTCAGCCTTGGCCAGCTCGACCGTGCCGGTCAGCCGCCGGGTCTGGGTGGAGGGCTTCTTCTCCAGGTTGTGACGCAGGCCGGCCTGCTGGGCAACGATCTTGCCCTTGCCGGTCACCTTGACCCGCTTGCCCATTCCCGTGTGGCTCTTCATCTTCGGCATGTGAAACGTCTCTCCCCTGTTACTCGCCGGGCGTGCCGGCGGGCTCGGCCTCCTCGGCCGCTGGTGCCTCGGCGGCACCGGCCTCCCGCTCCCGCGGTGCGCCGGACCGGGCTGCCGTGGCGGCGGCCTTGGTGGCACGGTGCGGAGCGAGAACCATGATCATGTTTCGACCGTCCTGCTTCGGAGCGGCCTCGACGTACCCCAGTTCCGAGATCTCCGACTCGAGCCGGCGCAGGAGGCGGTAGCCCAGCTCCGGACGGCTCTGCTCGCGACCACGGAACATGATCGTCACCTTGACCTTGTCGCCGGCCTTGAGGAACCGCACCACGTGACCCTTCTTGGTCTCGTAGTCGTGCGGGTCGATCTTGGGCCGGAGCTTCATCTCCTTGATGACGGTCTGCTGCTGGTTACGCCGCGCTTCGCGCGCCTTGAGTGCGCTCTCGTACTTGAACTTGCCGAAGTCCATGAGCTTGCACACCGGCGGGCGCGCCATGGGCGCAACCTCGACCAGGTCCAGGTCGACGTCCGCGGCCAGCTGAAGGGCGCGCTCCAGCGGGACGATGCCCACCTGCTCACCCTCAGGGCCGACCAGTCGGACCTCACGTGCCCGGATCTGCTCGTTCACGCGTGGTTCGACGCTGATGGGGCCTCCTCGAGTCCGTTCTCCTAGGCGGCCGACTCCGTGGTTCCCGGGAGGGAACCGACCCGGAAAGCAGAAGGCCCCGGCACACGCCAGGGCCCGCTCGACCGGTCGGCACGATCACATGATCGCGCATCCGGAGCCGGAACATGCCCGGAACCGGTGACCGGACCCGGCCGCCGACGCGGGCGACTCGGGTGGGAGCAGGCGCTCCACTTCAGGGCTGCCCACATATCTGCGGCAGCCTGGTCGACAGAGTCACATTACACCCCCGACGGGGAGGCACCCAAATCGACCCACCGGGCCGGGCTCAGCCCTGGGCCAGGGTGGCCTGGCGGGCCCGGTGCAGGCGGCGCAACGCGCGCACCCCGTCCACCGCCAGCTCCTTGTCGGCCGCCTGGAGGGCCACCATCGGCATCAGGTCGTCGTCGTACAGCTCCAGGCTCGCCCAGGGCGCCCCCCGGTCGAACCGGACGTTGCGCACGACGTCCCAGGGGAGTTCGTACGAGCCGATGATGTTGCGCACCCGGACGCCGTGCGCGTCGGCCTCGACGCGCGGACGGGTGAAGAGCAGGGCGCCGAGCGCGCCGAGCACGCCCAGGCCGATCATGGCCAGCTGGTCGCCCCGCTGGAAGGAGCCGTAGCCGTTACCGGTGGGGCCGTGCAGCGAGGTGGCCACCAGGGTGAAGACCACCACCAACGCGACGGCCGAGGACCAGCAGACCACCCGGATCCGGCGGGGACGCAGGCGTACCAGGTCGGAATCGCTCACCCCACCAGTCTGCCATCCGGTTCCGGGACGACCCGCGCCGCCATGCGCGACATCCGGCGTCAGTGCCGCCGGTCCGTCGTCACGGGACGGTCCCGGGCGGCCCGGAGCACCGGCGGTGCGACCGCCCGATCCCCGCCCACCCGAGTGCCCCGGCCGGCCAGCACCGCGGCGAGCAGGGTGAGCACCGCGCCGGCCAGCACCGGCAGCCGCAGCCCGGCGCCGCCGGGCACCAACGCGTCGAACAGCAGGGACCCGCCGAGCTGCCCGCCGACCAGCACCAGACCGGTGCGCAGCACGCCAACCGACCGGACCCCGACCAGCAGCGCGCCCACGATGCTCACCCCGAGCAGCCCGCCGGTCCAGAGGTACCAGTCGCCGGGCCAGCTCGCCGGGGACCGCACGAGGGTGCCGGCGACCGCCGCGGCGGCGAACACCGCCGCCGTGCTCACCACGAAGTTGACCGCGATGCCGGCGCCGGGGCCGACGGCGGCGGAGACGCGTCCGTTCAACGCGGACTGGAGGGCCACGGCCAGGCCCCCGGCCACGGCCAGCAGGAGCGGGCCGACCGCCAGTTCCCCCACCGGACGGCCGAGCTGGGCCAGGGCGACCGCCGCCAGACCGAGCAGCGCGCCGGTGACCCGGGGGCCGGTCAGCGGCAGTCGTCCCACCGGGGCCAGACCACCCCGGTCGGCGGCGAGCCCGCCGAGGCTGCCCCCGGCGACCTGGGCGACGGTGAAGGCCGCCACCCCGAGCACCGGTACGACGTACGCGGCGACCAGCACGATCGCCGCGCCCCCCAGCCCGCCCAGGTACGCCCACCAGGGCAGCCCGGCGGTCCGCAGCTGACGCAGCCCGGCCCGCATCGACGGCCAGGCCAGCAGGGCGACCAGCACGACCGCGCTGCCGCCCACGTTGTTGACGACCGCGGCGAGCACCGGGTCACCGGCCCGCGCCCCGAACTCGGCGTTGAGCACGCCCTGGGCCGCCGAGGCCACCCCGCCCAGCGCCACCAGGGCGAGGGCGGCCGTCGGCGGCAGCGCTCTCACAGCCGGCAGGCGTGGATGTTGGTGACCAGGATGGCCCGCGCGCCCACCTCGTAGAGCTCGTCCATGATCCGGTGCACCTCGTCGCGGGCCACCATGGCCTGCACCGCCACCCAGCCCTCCCGGTGCAACGGGGAGATGGTCGGCGACTCGATGCCCGGGGTGAGCGCGCTGGCCCGCTCCAGCAGGTTCGCCGGCACGTCGTAGGCGAGCATCACGTACCGGCGGGCGACCAGCACCCCGTGCAGCCGGTGCAGCAACTGGTCGGCCTGGACACCGGCGGGGGCCTCGGTCCGGCGGACCAGCACCGCCGACGAGCGCAGCAGCGGCTCGCCGAAGACCGCCAGACCGGCCTGGCGCAGGGTGGCCCCGGTGGAGACCACGTCGGCGACCACGTCGGCGACCCCCAGGCGGACGGCGTTCTCCACCGCCCCGTCCAGGCGGATCACGTCGGCCCGCACGCCCAGGTCGGCGAGGTGCCGCTCGACTAGGCCCGGGTAGGCGGTGGCGATCCGGTGCCCGTCCAGCTCCTGCACGGAGTGGATGTCCTCGGGGCGGGCGGCGAACCGGAAGGTGGCCCGACCGAAGTTCAGGTCGACCACCTCCTCGGCCGGCGCGCCGGAGTCGATCAGCAGATCCCGGCCGGTGATGCCCAGGTCGAGGTCACCGGAGCCGACGTAGGTGGCGATGTCCTTCGGGCGCAGGTAGAAGAACTCGACGTCGTTGCCCTCGTCCCGGCAGACCAGGTCCTTGGCGTCGGTGCGCTGGCGGTAACCCGCCTCGCGCAGCATCTGGGCGGCCGGCTCGGCCAGGGTGCCCTTGTTGGGTACGGCGACACGCAACATGGTGGAGTGCTCCTTGTCTCGATCGTGATGCAACCGGTCGGGTGGGGCACTCACAGATGTCGGTAGACGTCCTCGAGGTCGAGCCCGCTGGCGATCATCAGCACCTGGACCTGGTAGAGCAGTTGGGAGATCTCCTCGGCGGTCCGCTCCGGCCCCTCGTGCTCGGCGGCCATCCACGACTCGGCCGCCTCCTCGACGACCTTCTTGCCGATGAAGTGGACACCCCGTTCCAGCGCGGCGACCGTGCCCGACCCCGGGGTGCCGGCGGCGGCCTTGGCCTGCAGCTCGGCGAACAGCTCCTCGAACGTCTTCACGGGACGCGATTCTTCCAGCCGGGCCTGCCGGCCGGGTGGCCCGGGTCCCGGGCGGGACACGCCGCCCGGGACCCGGTACGGAGAACGCCGGTGCTGCCCGGTGCCCCGGCACCGCCGGCCGGCCACGGTGACCGGCGGTCAGCCGATCGTCGGCAGCCCGGCGCGGCGGCTGGTCACCCGCCGGCACCGCCGGCCGGCCACGGTGACCGGCGGTCAGCCGCCGAAGCCGAGCCGGAGACCGTTGGTGGCGTCCAGCCCCCGGATGGCCAGGGCGGCGTCGAGGGCCGCGACGGTGGCCGCCCAGCCCTTGTCCTCCGCCGAGCCGGGCAGCCCGGCCCGGTCCCGGGCCTGCTCGATGGTGTCCACGGTGAGCACGCCGTGGGCGACCGGCTTCCCCTCGTCGAGGGCCACCCGGGTCAGCCCGTCGGTCACCGACCGGCAGACGTAGTCGAAGTGGGCGGTGGCGCCGCGCACCACCACGCCGAGGGCGACCACCACGTCACAGCGGCGGGCCAGCGCCTGCGCCACCACCGGCAGCTCGACCGAGCCGGCGACCCGGGCGACCACGGTCCGGGCCCCGCACGCCTCGGCTGCCGCCACCGCCCGGTCGCACATGTGGTCGGTGAGGTCACCGTGCCACCGGGCCGCGACCACGCCCACGGTCAGGCCGGTCGCGTCCACCGCGCCCGCACCGGGCTCGCCGAATCCCGCCATCTCGTCATGCTCCGATCTCGTCGGCCGCGGCCACCCGGCGCAGCGGCGTCTCGGTGACCTCGTCCAGCTCGTCGAGGAGGTGTCCCATCCGGTCCCGTTTGGTCCGCAGGTAACGCACGTTCTCCGGGTGCGGACGGACGGGCAGTCCCTCCCGGCCGGAGATGGTCAGGCCGTAGCCCTCCAGGCCGGCCCGCTTGGCCGGGTTGTTCGTGAGCAGCCGCATCGAGCGGACCCCGAGGTCGTAGAGGATCTGCGCGCCGGTGCCGTAGTCCCGGGCGTCCGCCGGCAGCCCCAGGTCGAGGTTGGCGTCGACGGTGTCCCGCCCCAGGTCCTGCAGCTGGTACGCCTGGAGCTTGTGCAGCAGGCCGATGCCGCGCCCCTCGTGCCCCCGCACGTAGAGCACCACGCCCCGCTCCTCCCGCGCCACCCGGGCCAGGGCGGCGTCGAGCTGTGGGCCGCAGTCGCAGCGCAGCGAACCGAAGACGTCCCCGGTGAGGCACTCCGAGTGCACCCGCACCAGCACGTCCCGGCCGTCGCCGAGCTCGCCCATGACCAGCGCGACGTGCTCGGCGCCGTCGTGCTCGCTGCGGTAGCCCATCGCCCGGAACACCCCGTGCGCGGTGGGCATCCGGGCCTCGGCGACCCGCTCGACCTGCTTCTCCGTCCGCCGCCGGTGGGCGATCAGGTCGGCGATGGTGATCAGCGTGAGGGAGTGCTCGGCACAGAACCGCTCCAGGTCCGGCAGGCGCATCATGGTGCCGTCGTCGTTGACCAGCTCGCAGAGCACCCCGGCCGGACGCAGTCCGGCCAGCCGGGTCAGGTCGACGGAGGCCTCGGTGTGTCCGGGCCGGCGCAGCACCCCGCCCTCCCGGGCGCGCAACGGCACCACGTGCCCGGGGCGGGCCAGGTCCGCCGGGCTGGTCGCGGCGTCGGCGAGCAGCCGGATGGTGTGCGCGCGGTCGGCCGCGGAGATGCCGGTGCTGACCCCCTCCCGGGCGTCCACGGTCACCGTGTAGGCGGTGCCGCGCCGGTCCTGGTTGGTGTGGTGCATCGGCGGCAGGTCCAGCCGGTCGCACTCGCTCTCGGTCAGCGGCACGCAGATGTAGCCGGAGGTGTGGCGGACCATGAACGCGACGAGTTCCGGGGTGGCCTTCTCGGCCGCGAAGATCAGGTCGCCCTCGTTCTCCCGGTCGGCGTCGTCGACCACGACGACCGGCCGGCCGGCGGCGATGTCCGCCACCGCCTGCTCGATGGTTCCGAACGTGGTCACGCCGCCTCCAGGTAGCTGTGCGGAACAGGGGTGCGGGCCGCCCGCGCGGTCCTCGCCGAGGTGCGCCACCAGCTGACGAGGCCCCAGGCGCAGAAGAGCCCGTAGAACAGGTACATCGCGGCGGAGGGGTAGAAGCCGCCGCGCAGCAGCAGGGGCACGCCCACCGCGTCCACCGCGATCCAGACCAGCCAGAACTCCACCCAGCCCCGGGCCATGCCGTAGGTGGCGAGCAGGCTGCCGACCAGGATCCAGGCGTCCGGCAACGGTCCCCAGGACCCGAGCGCGGCGAGCACCGGGTACGCGGCGGCGGTGCCGAGCACGGCCACCGCCAGCATCCCCAGCCGTTCCCGGCCGGTGGCCCAGCGGGGGGCGACCGCCGCCCGGTCGGGTGCGGTGCCGAGCCGGCGGGTCCGCGACCAGCTCCACCACCCGTAGCAGCTGACGGCGAAGAAGAAGACCTGCCGCCCGGCCTGGCCGTAGAGGTCGTGGGCCTGCGGGGTGGCGAACACCCCGCCGAGGAAGACGGTCAGCAGCAGGGCGTTGCCGACCATGCCGACCGGCCAGGCCCAGACCAGCCGGCGCAGCCCGAGCAGGGCCGAGGCCAGCCCGAAGCCGTTGCCGACGATCTCCCGCACCAGCACCGGCGCGCCGGCGACCTCGACCTGGGCGGTGAGCAGCCACGCCATCGGGTCCATCAGCGGGCCCCGCCGGTGAGCCGGTCGCCGAGCAGCCGCTCGACGTACTTGGCGAGCACGTCGACCTCGACGTTGACCGGGTCACCGGGTCGCCGCCCCCCGAGGGTGGTCGCCGCGAGGGTGGTCGGGATCAGCCCGACGGCGAACCAGTCGTCACCGACCGAGGCGACCGTCAGCGACACCCCGTCGACGGTGATCGAGCCCTTCTCCACCACGTACCGGGCCAGGTTGGCGGGGAGCCGGAAGCGGACCGTCTCCCACTTCTCGGCCGGTTCCCGGTCGAGAAGTTCGCCGACCCCGTCGACGTGCCCCTGCACCACGTGGCCGCCGAGCCGGCCGCCGACCGCGGCGGCCCGCTCCAGGTTGACCCGGTCACCGGGACGCAGCGCGCCCAGCGCGGAACGGCGCAGGGTCTCCCCCATCACGTCGGCGGTGAAGACCTCCCCGTCGACCTCGACCACGGTCAGGCACACCCCGTTGACCGCGATGGAGTCGCCGTGCCGGGCGTCCGAGACGACCAGCGGACCACGGACGGCGACCAGCGCCGAGTCGTCCCCGGTCTCGGTCACCCGGACGACCTCGCCCAGCTCCTCGACGATGCCGGTGAACATGTCAGCTCTCCCTCTTCCGGGGCAGCGCGATGATCCGCAGGTCGGGTCCGACCCGCGTGACGTCGACGATCTCGAGGTCGACGGCCTCGCCGATGGTGCGTACGCCCGCGTCGAGCAGGGCGGTCGGTCCCGCCCCGAGCAGCCGGGGCGCGAGGTAGCCGACGACCCGGTCGACCAGTCCGGCGGCGAGGAAGCCGCCGGCGAGCCGGGGACCCCCTTCCAACAGGACCGCCCGGATCCCGCGCCGGTGCAGCGCGGTGAGCAGCGCCGGCAGGTCGACCCGGCCGTCCGGCCCCGCGCCGACCTCGGCGGTGGTGGCGATCCAGGTGTCGGCGGCGGCGTCGCGGACCCGGGCGTCGCGCGGGGTACGCCCGGCGCTGTCCACCACCACCCGCAGCGGCTGCCGGATGGCGAGGGTGCCGTCGCGCAGGTTCCGCACGGTCAACCGGGGGTCGTCGGCGAGCACGGTGCCGACCCCGACCACGATCGCGTCGACCGTGGCCCGCAGTGCGTGCACGTCCGTCCGGGCCGCCTCGGAGGTGATCCACATGCTGGTGCCGTCCTCGGCCGCCGACCGGCCGTCGAGCGTGGCGGCGTACTTCCAGATCACGTACGGTCGGCCCCGGCGCGTCGCGGTGAGCCAGGCGATGTTGCCGGCCTCCGCCTCGTCGGCGCGTACCCCCAGCTCGACCTCGACCCCGGCGGCGCGCAGCGTGCCGGCACCGCCGGAGGCGACCGGATTGGGATCGGGGACGGCGACCACCACCCGGGCGACGCCGGCCCGGATCAGCGCGTCGCTACAGGGACCGGTGCGGCCGGTGTGGTCGCAGGGCTCCAGGGTGACCACGGCGGTGCCGCCCCGGGCCCGGGTGCCGGCCTGCGCCAGCGCGACGATCTCGGCGTGCGGTCCGCCGGCGTAGGCGTGGAAGCCCTCCCCGACGATCTCGCCGTCCGGGTCGAGCAGCACGCACCCGACCACCGGATTGGGGCTGGTGGTGCCCAGGCCCCGGGCAGCGAGCGCGATCGCGCGTCGCATCGCCTCGTCGGTGGAGACGCCGGCCATCGCCTGCCCCTGCTCTCTCGCGCGGGTCGGCGCGCGGCGGGGCGGAAGACGGGCATGCGGCGGCGGAGCCGGGAACGGCGGAGCCGACCCGGCAGGGCCCGGAGGGCAGCCGACAGCGCGTGCCGGCCCCGGGGCCTGTCCGTCCCGCGCGCTGTCTCCCATCCGGACTGTCTGGGCGCGGGTCTGCCCGCCCCCAACCGTCGGCCCCGGATTCTCACCAGGTCCACCGGGCGGCCGAGGCCGACCGGGTCGCGGGCTGACCACGGCACGGGCCGTGGATCACCGCCGGTTCGGAATTACACCGAGTCCCGCCAGCGCGTGGTGGGTACGAGGGAAGTCTTACACGTCGACCCCGGGGGTCCGCCACCCCGGCGAGCTACCTCACAGGTTCGTGCGGTGGCGCGCCGCACGGTCAGGGAATGCCCCGGCGCCGGTCCACGGCCACGTACGAACCGGGCTGGCTCTTGGCCACCGTCTTCATCTCCGAGGCGACCGCGATCGCCTCCAGGGGGTCGGTGAAGCGCTTCCGGCTGTCGGAGAGGGAGACGCCGATGGAGAGGGTGACCAGGGCGGCCCGGCGGATGTTGCCCCGCCGGTCCTTCAGCTCGACGTAGCCGCGTTGGGCGTCCTCGGGGTCGTAGAGCGTGTCGGCGGCGGTCTCGAAGTCGACCACCGCGCGGGAGGTGAGGGGGCGCACCTGCTCGGGGGCGCAGACGATGACGAAGTCGTCGCCGCCCACGTGGCCGAGGAAGGCCGGCGGAAGCCCGATCGACACCACCGCCCGGTGCAGACTGCGGGCCAGCGCGGAGATGAAGTCGTCGCCCCGGACGAAGCCGTACCGGTCGTTGACGCTCTTGAACCGGTCGATGTCGACGTACCCGACGGCGTAGTCGGTGCCGCTGCGCACCCGGTCGCTGATCTCCCGACGGATCCGGCTGTTGCCGGGCAGCCCGGTCAGCGGGGAAACCTCCCGGAACTCCTTGTTGCGCCGCAGCGTGGAGCTGACCCGGGCCACCAGTTCGGCGGTGTCGAAGGGTTTGACCAGGTAGTCGTCGGCACCGGCGCTGAGCCCGTGCACCTTGTCCACGGTCATGCCCTTGGCGGTCAGCATGATCACCGGCAGGGCGGAGGTCATCGGGTCGGCCCGCAGCCGGCGGGTCAGCTCCAGGCCGTCGATGCGGGGCATCATCAGGTCCACCACGGCCAGGTCGGGGCGGGCCCGCTCGATCAGCTCGAGCGCCTCCTGGCCGTCGGCGGCGTGCATCACCTCGAAGCCGTGCAGCCGGAGGTTGAACTCGACGAACCGGGCGATGTCCTCGTCGTCGTCGACGACGAGGATGACGTCGGGACGCTCGCCGGTGGGCTCCACGACTCAGGCCCCGGCCGCCGCGCGTTCCGCGAGGGCACGCAGCCGGTGCACCGCCTCGGCCGGATCGTCGGCGCCGTAGACGGCCGTGCCGGCGACGAAGGCGTCCGCCCCGGCCTCGGCGGCCTGCGCGATGGTGTCCGCGGCGATCCCCCCGTCCACCTCGATACGCAGTTCCAGGTGGCCGGCGGCGACGTGCCGGCGGGCGGTACGGACCTTGTCCAGCAGGCCCGGGATGAACCGCTGCCCGCCGAACCCGGCCTTGATCGTCATGATCAGCAGGGTGTCGAAGCTGGGCAGGATCTCCAGGTACGGCTCGATCGGGGTGTCCCGGTCGATCGCCAGGCCCGCCTTCGCCCCGGCCGAGCGCAGGTCCCGGGCGAGCGCCACCGGGTTGTCGCAGGCCTCGGCGTGGAAGGTGACGTTGTACGCCCCGGCGTCGGCGTACCCGGGGGCCCAGCGGCGCGGATCCTCGATCATCAGGTGCACGTCGAACGGCATCGCGGTCACCGCCCGCAGGCTCTGCACCACGGGCAGCCCGATGGTCAGGTTGGGCACGAAGTGGTTGTCCATCACGTCCACGTGCAGCCAGTCCGCGGCGTCTTCCACGGCCCGCACCTCCTCGGCGAGGCGGGCGAAATCGGCGGCGAGGATGCTGGGCGCGACGATCGGGGGCGGTACGGTCACCCGGCCAGTGTACGAACGCGGTCGACACCGCTCGGCACCGCGCCACCACCGCCCGCCCGGCCCCGCCCGGATCGGCTGAGCCACCGGGCGATCCGGACCGTGACGCGCCGCCCGGTGGCCCCTGGTCGCCGACGGGCGCGACCGGGTCGCCCAGGGTCCCGGGAGGACGGTCGGTCCCCTCGTCACCGCCGCGGTTGCCGTATGCTCCTGCGCCGTGGCCCGCCCCGAACACCGGGGCGGTGCCGACAACGTGGCACGGGGAGGTCGGTTCATGCGACGGTGGCTGAGGGCGTGCGCTCTGGGCGGAGTGGCGGCACTGGCGCTCGCCGGTTGCGGCGTGCCGGAGGGCACCGACGGCGACCTGGTCGACGACTGGTCCGCGATCCCCGCCGCGACGGTGTTCCAGCCGGAGTCCGGCACCTGCCACCCGGCCGGGACCTCGCTGAACTTCCTCAGCTCGTACGGGCCGGTGCCCTGCGACGGGCCGCACCACAACGAGACGGTGCACGTCGGCACGCTGCCCGCCGAGCACGCCGACCGGTCCACGCCCCCGGCGGCGGGCTCCCCGGCCTGGCTCTTCGCGTACGCCGAGTGCGAGAAGGCGGCCAACCGTACGCTCGGCGCGGACTGGCGCTCCGGACGGATCGACCTCCAGACGATGCTGCCGTCCGAGTACGGCTGGCGGGGCGGCGCCCGCTGGTTCCGGTGCGACATCGCCGAGGTCAACCGCCTCGACGGGCCGACGACGAAGACCCGCACGGGCAGCCTGAAGGGGGCGCTGGACGGTGCCGCGCCCCTCGCCCACCGCTGCTTCAACGTGAAGCTGGCCGGCGGCAAGGTCGACGACATGGCCGAGACGTCCTGCACCACCGCGCACCACGCCGAGTTCGTCGGCGTCCACCAGGACACCGCCAGCGACCACGCCGACCTGGTCAGCGGCAGCTCGCAGGCGCACAAGCGGTGCCTGTCCATGGTGGCCGCCTACGCGAAGGTCCCCGACGACAGCAACCTGAAGTACCGGGCGGGAACCATCTACTACCACCCGTCCAAGGACGAGTGGGAGGCTGGCAACAAGGGCGTGCAGTGCTTCCTCTGGCTCAGTGACCGCAGCTTGAAGCGCTCGGTCAAGGGCGGCGGCACGAAGGTCCTGCCGATCCGCTACGCCTGACCGGTCCCGTCCTGCCGGCCACCCCGCGACACTTCCGTCCCGGCTCACCGGTTCGCACGATGCCGTCGGCGTACGGCTGGCGAGGCCCTACTTCGGTGACGGTGGGTGCGGTGCTCGGCCGAACACCGCACCCACCCTCCTCTCAGCCCCGGCGCAGCACCGCGAGGAACATCGCGTCCGTGCCGTGCCGGTGCGGCCAGAGCTGCACCGTCGGCCCGGCCCCGAGGCCCGGCATCCCTGCCGGAAGCAGCGTCCGGGCGTCGACGAAGTCCACCGGCGCGCCACAGCGGCGGGCCGCCTCGGTGACCGTCACGTGCGTCTCCACCACGTGCGGGGAACAGGTGACGTAGGCGACCAGCCCACCGGGGCGGGTCGCCCGCAGGCCGGCGGTGAGCAGTTCCCGCTGGAGCCGGGTCAGCGGCGGCAGGTCCGACGGCTGGCGGCGCCAACGCGACTCCGGCCGGCGGCGCAGTGAGCCGAGGCCGGTGCACGGCGCGTCCACCAGCACCCGGTCGAAGTGCTCCTCCGGCAGCTTCGGGTCGGCGCCGACCGTCCGGCCGTCGGTGTGCAGCACGGTGACCGGTAGGCCCCGGGTGGCCTGCTCGACCAGGCGGGCCCGGTGCTCGGCCACCTCGACCGCGGTCACCCGGGCCTCGCGCTGTGCCGCGAGCGCGCCGAGCAGGCCGGTCTTGCCGCCGGGGCCGGCGCACAGGTCCAGCCAGCGACCGTCCGGCCCGTCCAGCGGCGCGGCGGCCAGCGCCGCCGCCACCAACTGGGAACCCTCGTCCTGCACGTGCGCCCGGCCCTGCGCCAGCGCCGGCAGGTCACCCGGTGCGCCGCCGGCGAGGTACACCGCGTACGGCGAGAAGGCCCCCGGTGCGCCGCCGACCTCGTCGGCCAGCTCCCCCGGGTCGGCCAGTCCCGGCCGGGCGCACAGGTGCACCGGCGGGGGTTGGTTGTCCTCGATCAGCAGTCGGGTGGTCTCGCCGAGGTCCCCGCCGAGCGCCTCGCGGAAGGCCCGGACGATCCACTGCGGGTGGCTGTGCGCCAGGGCCAGGTGCCCGACCGGGTCGTCCGCCATCGACGGGGCGATCCGGTCGATCCAGGCGTCGGCGTCCCGGCCGGCGACCTCGCGCAGCACCGCGTTGGCGAACCCGGTCGCGCCCGGAGCGACCGACCGGACCAGGTCGACCGTGGCGGAGACCGCCGCGTGGGCCGGTACCCGGGTGTGCAGGAGCTGGTACGCGCCGAGCCGCAGCGCGTCGCGCACCGGCGGGTCGATGCGCTGCACGTCCCGACCGGCGGCGTCGGTGAGGATGGCGTCCAGGGTGCCCACCGCGCGCAGGGTGCCGTAGGTCAGCTCGGTGGCGAAGGCGGCGTCCCGGCCGTACAGTCCCGCGTCCCGCAGGATTCCCGACAGCACCAGGTTGGCGTACGCGTCGTCGCGGTGCACCGCCGCGAGCGCCTCGTACGCGGCCTGACGCGGCCGGTCCACGACGTCGTGGCGGGCGGTGCGCCCGCCGCCGCGCCGGTCGGCCCCGCCCGGACGGGCACCGGTCCGACCGTCCCGTGGGTCACGCCGGCGGTCGCCGCGCCCGGACTCGCCGCCCGGACCGGACCGGACCGGACGTGGGTACTGTCGCTCCCCCGGCCCGGTCACGCGAACTGCTCGCTGGTCTCGAGCCGGACGCCCCGCGCCCAGTCGGTGGCCGGCATCGGCTTCTTGCCGGCGGCGCGTACCTCGCCGAGCGTCACCGGGCTGGTGGCCGTGCCGGCCAGCACCCGCCGACGCTCCACGAGCAGCTCACCGGGTTTCAGCTCCGGACCGTCGGGCACCGGCCGCACCGGGCCGAGCTTGACCCGGTCGCCCCGGAAGGTCGTCCACCCGCCCGGGGCCGGGGTGCAGGCACGGATGCGCCGGTCCACCGCGAACGCCGGCTCGGTCCAGCGGACCTGGGCGTCCTCGACGGTCAGCTTCGGCGCCAGGGACACCCCGTCGGCCGGCTGCGCGACGGCACGGGCGGTGCCGTCGGCGATCGCGTCGAGCACCGCCACCAGCAGGCCCGCGCCCGAGCCGGCCAGCCGCTCCAGCAGGTCACCGGAGGTGTCCTGCGGCCCGATCCGGTCGGTGAGGGTCCCGTAGACCGGGCCGGTGTCCAGCCCCGCCTCCAACTGGAAGACGCTCGCCCCGGTCAGCTCGTCGCCGTGCAGCACGGCGTGCTGCACGGGGGCGGCGCCCCGCCAGGCGGGCAGCAGCGAGAAGTGCAGGTTGATCCAGCCGTGCCGGGGGATCTCCAGCGCGGCCGGCGGCACCAGCGCGCCGTACGCGACCACCGGGACGCAGTCCGGAGCGAGCGCCCGGAGCCGGTCGAGGAACTCCGGCTCACGCGGCCGGGCAGGGGTGAGCACCTCGACGCCGTGCGCGTCGGCCCACGCGCCGACCGGGGAGCGGGACAGCCCGCGTCCGCGTCCGGCCGGCGCGTCGGGGCGGGTGACCACGGCGACCAGCTCGTGCCCGGAGGCGGCGACCGCCTCGAGAGCGGGAAGGGCGACGGCCGGCGTGCCGGCGAAGACCAGGCGCACGGTCACCGCCCCAGACCGAAGGGGCTGGCGGCACCGTGCGGGTCGACCTTGACCACCGGCGGCGCGGCGACGTCGTACCACTCGGCCTGACGGATCGCCTTCATCGCCTCCTTGCGCCCGGCGGCGTCCAGCCGGTCGATGAAGAGGACCCCGTCGAGATGGTCGGTCTCGTGCTGCACGCACCGCGCCATCAGGCCGGTGCCGACGATCTGCATCGGGTCGCCGTAGGCGTTGAACCCCTTGGCGATCACGTTCTGCCGGCGCTTGGTGTCGAAGTAGAGCCCGGGGATGGAGAGGCAGCCCTCGGGACCGTCCTGCTCCTCGGCGTCGGGGAACTCCAGCACCGGGTTGACCAGGTGTCCGAGCACGTCGTCGACGTCGAAGGTGAACACCCGCAGGCCCACGCCGAGCTGCGGGGCGGCCAGACCGGCGCCGCTCTGCTCCCGCATGGTGTCGGTCAGGTCGGCGACGAGCTTGCGCAGCTCGACGTCGAAGTCGACCACCGGATCGGCCGGCGTGCGCAGCACCGGATCCCCGAACAGACGGATGGGCTGGACGGTCACGCGGGGTGGCTCCTTCGTCGACGGGACGGAACTCGTGCCGCACCAGTCTACGGAGTCCCCGGGCCGGCTCCGGTCGGCGTACCGCGTTCCCCGGCCGGCACGGTCCGCGCGCCCCACCGCTGGTTCACCGCGGCGGTCACCGTCGCCCGCCGGTGGTCGGTGCCGGTGGCCCGGTGGCCGCGGGTTCCGGTGGTCACCGGCAGCGTGGCGTAGCCGCGCAGGGTCAGCCGGGTCCGGTGCCGGGGCTCACCGGCCAGCGCCAGGTCGGGCAGCCCACGCAGCAGCAGCGGGAAGGCGATCCGCGCCTCCAGCCGGGCCAACGCCGCGCCCAGGCAGTAGTGCGGTCCCCCGCCGAAGGAGAGCGGCTGGTTCTGTGGCCGGGTCGGGTCGAACCGGGTCGGGTCGGCGAACCGTTCCGGGTCGCGGTTGCCCGCGCCGAGGAGCAGCAGGACCTCGCCGCCGGCCGGGACCGGCACCCCGCCCGGGGCGACCGGCACACTGCTGATCCGGCTGGTCACCTGCACCGGGGAGTCGATCCGGAGCAGTTCCTCCACGTACGCCCCGGCGAGGTCGGGGTCCGCGCGCAGCGCATCGGCGTGCGCCGGGTGCCGCAGCAGCACCACCAGCCCGTTGCCGAGCAGGTTGGTGGTGGTCTCGAACCCGGCGACCAGGAGGACCACCAGGTTGGCCAGGAGCTCCTCGGCGCTGAGGCGGCCGGTGTCGGCGTCGTGCGCCTGGACCAGCGCCGTGGTCAGGTCGTCGGCGGGGGCCCGGCGACGGGCCTCGACCAGACCCCGGACGTAGTCGCGCAGCGCCACCGCGCCCCGGTCGGCCACGGCCAGCTCGGTCTCGGAGATGTCCGGTTCCAGGACCACGGTGAGGTCGGCGGTCCACTCCCGGAAGGCGCCCCGGTCCGCCTCCGGCACGCCGAGCAGGGCGCAGATCACCCCGATCGGCAGCGGGTAGGCGAACTCGTCCAGCACGTCGACGACCGCGCCGTCGCGACCCCGCTGCGCCATCCCCGCGACCAGCGCGGTCGCCTGGGCGGTCACGACCTCCCGCAGGGCGGCGACCCGACGCGGGGTGAACGCCCCGGCGACGATCTGCCGCATCCGGCCGTGGTCGGGCGGGTTGGCCCGCAGCATCGACCGGGCGATCGAGGCGACCGCCGGGCTCTCCGCCCAGCCGGGGACGGTGGTCTGCGGCAGTGGCTCGTAGCTGACCGCGTACCGGGGATCACGGAGCACCTCGTCGATCACGGCGTACCCGGTGGCCACGTGCAGCCCCGGCCAGGCCTCCACGACCGGGCCGTGGGCACGGAGCCGCTCGTACGCGGGATAGGGGTCAAGGCGGCCCTGTGGTGACAGCAGGCATGCCATCGCCTCGGCAACGTCCACGGTCAACCTCCATCGACGGCGTCCGGGCCCTCATCATGCCCGGAACTGTCCGTGACGGTGACGTGACGCGCCGTGGAGGCGGTTGCTGGATGCCGAGGTCAGGCCCCTGCGACCGGGTCGCCGGCCAGCACCGCGTCGGGGGCCCGCAGGACGTGCTCGGGCAGCGCCAGCTCGATCTTGTGCGCGGCCTCCCAGTCGTGCACGGTGCCGGCGTGGACGTGCCGGGTGAAGTACTGGGCCGCGGTGAGGCCGTCGACGACGGGCTCGTCGGCCTCGGCCACCAGTCGGGCGGGCACCAGCGTGAAGCCGTTCTGGAGCGCGGCGCTGAGCCGGCGGTGGCCGTCGACGACGAAGAAGTACTCCCCGGAGTACCCGATGCTCAGCGGCTCCAGCGCCCGGTCACCGGCGGCACCGACCGTGCCGACGAAGTCGCCCTCCCAGAGCCCGCGCAGGTTGTGCACGTCCTCGGTGGGATAGACCCGCGCCGGGTCGAGCAGCAGCAGCGGGGGGGCGTCGCGGAGCACGTCGGCGGCGAGGCGCCCCTCGTACGCGTCGACGATGTGCGCGATCACCTCGGCCGGGGCGGCCCGCGTGGTGTCGCAGACCAGGTCGTAGTTACGCAACCGGGCCTTGTCCACGCCGTACCGGACCAGGAAGCGGTTCCGCTCGCTGTCGCTGCGCTCCTTGAGCTTGGCCTTCGCCTCCTCCAGCGAGACGTAGCTCTCCGCCGGGCCGGAGGGACGCAGCAGCACGCGTCGGGCCGCCTCCCCCGGTTCGGTGATCATGTGCACCTTGACCGCGTCGGTGAAGAAGTGCCAGGCCAGCCGGGAGTCCATCACCAGCGGCTCACCGGAGGCGGCGATGTCCCGCTGGAGCTGGTCGACGTAGCCGTCGACGGCCTGGTCCAGCTCGGCGTGCAGGTTGAGCTGGAGCGCGGTCATCTGCCGTTCCTGGGCCATCTGCCGGTACAGGTCGCCGACGCTGACCCGCCGCATGCCGAGCCGCTGGGCGATCTCGACGGAGACGGTGCTCTTGCCGCTGCCGAGATCACCGTTGAAGACGATCGATTGACGGACGGTCACGACTGATCCACCTTTGATCACCGGCTGGTTGACATCATCGATTCGGCGTCGCCCCGCCGCGCTCGGGCCACCGTCGCGCCGCACCGGCGCGGGTAATGAGGGGCGATGCTACCACGCACCCGCCAGGACTTTCCCGGCGAACGCCGCACACCGGAGGGGGTCAGAACAGCTCCAGCGGGTCGACCTGCACCCGTACCGGGTCGGTGGCCTTACGGGCGGCGCGGACCCCCGCCGCGACGTGCAGTGCCTCGGCGAGCGCGGCGGCCCGCGACCGGGGCACCCGGACCAGCATCCGTTCCCGGTCGTCGTCGGCCGGGACCGGGCCGAGCACCTCGGCCTGCTCGGGCAGGCGGGCCTCGGCGAGCAGCTCGGCCACGGCCGGCGCCGTGCCGGTGACACTGGCCATCCGCACCGCAGGAGGGAAGCCCAGCTCCCGGCGCTCGGCCAGCTCCCGGGCGGCGAACCAGGTCGGGTCCCAGCGCAGCAGCGCCTGCACCGGGGCGAGCCCACCGTCGGCGACCACCACCACCCGCCCACCGGCGGCGGCCGGCCGGGCCAGCGCCGCCGCGGTCAGCCACCGCCGCAGCGCCTCCTCCCCGGCCCGCAGGTCGGCCCGGGTGAGCAGGGCCCAGGAGTCCAGCAGCAGCACCGCGCCGAAGCCTCCCTCGGCGACCGGTTCGGCCCCGGGGGTGGCCACCACCAGCCCCGCGCCGCCGGGCACCCGGGCGAGCACCTCCTCCCGCCCGGAGGTGCGCACGGGCACCCCAGGGAAGGCGCGGCCCAGTTCCTCGGCGGTCCGCCGGGCGCCGACCACCGCGGCCCGCAACCGTCGGCCGCCGCACTCCGGGCAGGCGTACGCGGCGGCGACCCGGGCGCACCACCGGCAGGCCGGCGTGCCCCGGGCGGAGGGGAGCGCGAGCGGACCCGCGCAGTGCGGGCACCGGGCCGGAGCCCGGCACTCGGCGCAGGAGATCGAGGGCAGGTAGCCCCGGCGGGGCACCTGGACCAGCACCGGCGCGTCGGCGCGCAACGCGTCCCGGGCGGTGGTCCAGGCCAGGCTGGGCAGCCGGGCGGTGGCGGCGCCCGGGTCTCGGGCCAGTTGCGGGTCGTCGCCGGTCGGCGCGACGGCCGGGGTACGCGCCCGCACTGTGGCCCGCTCCGCGAGCACCTCCCGTGCCCAGCCGGTCTCCACCAGCAGTTGCGCCTCGGCGGTCCGGGCGTATCCACCGACCAGGGCGGCAGCCTCGCCGAGCTGGGCCCGGGTGAGCAGCACCTCGCGGGCGTGCGGGTACGGCGCCCGGGGCTCGGCGTGCAGGTCGTCGCCGTCGTCCCAGATCGCCACCAGACCGAGCCGCCGCACCGGGGCGAACATCGCCGCACGGGTGCCGATGACCACCGGCACCCGGCCCCGGAGTGCGGCGAGGAAGGCCCGGTAACGGCGGGCCGGACCGAGGGCGGCGGAGAGCCGGACGTGCCGGTCCGGGCCGAGCACCCCGGTCAGCGCCGCGTCGAGCCGGTCCAGTTCGCGGGCGTCGGCGACCACCGCGACCACGCCCCGCCCACCGCGGACGGTGGCCGCCGCGGCGTCGGCCACGCGGGCCGGCCAGTCCTCCCCCGGCAGCGCGGACCAGACCGCGCGCGGGGACCGGCCCTCGGCGAGCGCCCGCAGGAATCCGGGCCCGGCCGGGTACGCGTCCCAGCCGTCCGGAGCGGCCGAGGGGACGACGTCGACGGTCGCCGGTTCCTCGGGCACGGTCTCCTTCTCCACCCGGGCGTGCCGGGGCGGCACCGCGAGGCGGAGGACGTCGGGGAGGCTGCCGGCGTACCGGTCGGCGACCGCGCGGGCCAGCCGGGCGATCTCCGGAGCCAGCACCGGTTCGGGCGAGACGACCTTCTCCAGGTACGCCAGCCGGCCGGCGTGCCCGGACCGCTCGGTCCGCTCCAGCAGCCAGCCGTCGACGAGTTGACCGGCGAAGCGGACCTTGACCCGGGTGCCGGGCACCGCCGTGGTGTCCAGTTCGGCGGGGACCAGGTAGTCGAAGGGGCGGTCCAGATGGGCCAGGGGCACGTCCACGCAGACACGAGCGACCGGCGACCCGTCAGCGGGCCGCCGGTCGGTGTGCCTGCTGGGGGTCAGGCGCCTGCGGCCGACTTGAGGTCGGCGGCGCGGTCGGTGTTCTCCCAGGTCAGTTCGGGAAGCTCCCGGCCGAAGTGGCCGTACGCGGCGGTCTGCCGGTAGATCGGACGCAGCAGGTCCAGATCCCGGATGATCGCTGCGGGACGCAGGTCGAACACCTCCGCCACGGCCTTCTCGATCCGCTCGACCGGCACGTTCTCCGTACCGAACGTCTCGATGAACAAACTCACCGGGTGGGCCTTGCCGATCGCGTAGGCGACCTGCGTCTCACAGCGTTCGGCCAGGCCGGCGGCGACCACGTTCTTCGCCACCCACCGCATCGCGTACGCCGCCGACCGGTCGACCTTCGACGGGTCCTTACCGGAGAACGCCCCGCCACCGTGGCGGGCGTACCCGCCGTAGGTGTCCACGATGATCTTCCGGCCGGTCAGACCCGCGTCACCCATCGGCCCACCGATCTCGAAGCGGCCCGTCGGGTTCACCAACAACCGGTACCCGTCGGTGTCCAACCCCAGACCCTCGACCTCCGGGGCGATCACATGCTCGCGCACGTCCGGCGTCAACAACGACTCCAGACTGATGTCCGCCGCGTGCTGCGACGAGACGACCACCGTGTTCAGGCGGACCGGACGCAGGCCCTCGTACTCGATGGTCACCTGCGTCTTACCGTCCGGCCGCAGGTACGGGATCGTCCCGTCCTTCCGCACCGCCGACAACCGACGCGCCAACCGGTGCGCCAGAGCGATCGGCAACGGCATCAGCTCCGGGGTCTCCGCACACGCGAACCCGAACATCATCCCCTGGTCACCGGCACCCTGCGCATCCAACGCAGACTCCGACGACCCCG
>NZ_JBEZZN010000024.1:0-54599 GCF_040639195.1 Micromonospora sp. NPDC023956 | reverse complement strand
ACCCTCGTCCTACGCACCGACACCACCGGAAACCCCACCTTCACCCACCTCCTCCACCGCGTCCGCGACACCGACCTCACCGCCTACGACCACCAGGACCTCCCCTTCCAGCGCCTCGTGGAGCACCTGCGGCCAGCCCGGAAGTCCGGCCGACACCCGCTGTTCCAGATCGCCCTGTCCCGCGCGGACCGCACCCCGACCACCACCCCCCTGCCGGGGCTGGGCTGCACGCCGGAACCGACCCGGCTGGCCATCGCGAAGTTCGACCTCGACATCACGGTGGCGGACGAACCGGTCGACGCCGATCTCGACATCACCATCACCTACGCGACCGACCTCTTCGTCCAGGAGACCGTCGAGCTGATCGGCGCGCGCCTGCTCGCGATCCTGCGCCAGGTCGCCCGGCAACCCGCCACCCCGATCAGCCGGCTCGACATCCTCACCGCCGCGGAGCGGCGGCATCTGCTGGCCGAGGCCGCCGCGAGCGCCACCGCGACCGTGGCGTGCAGCGTCGTGCGGGCCTTCGACGAGCAGGCCGACCGCACCCCGGACAACGTCGCGGTGACCGACGGACAGATCGCCCTGACGTACGCGGAACTGCGGGACCGCGCCGAACGGCTGGCCCGGACGCTGCGCGCGGCCGGCGTGACCACCGAGACGCCCGTACCGATGCTCATGCAACGGTCGGTGGACCTCGTCGTCGCCATCCTCGCCGTCCT
This sequence comes from Micromonospora sp. NPDC023956, assembly GCF_040639195.1. NCBI lineage: Bacteria > Bacillati > Actinomycetota > Actinomycetes > Micromonosporales > Micromonosporaceae > Micromonospora > Micromonospora sp. NPDC023956. The sequence goes on along the minus strand of NZ_JBEZZN010000024.1, from coordinate 53,880 downwards.
CAAGGCCGGCGGCGCCTACCTACCCATCCACACCGCCTACCCGCTGAGCCGGATGCGGGCGGTGGCCGCGGACAGCACGTCACCGGTCCTCCTGGTGGACGCGGCGTTCGCCGACCACGAACTGGTCGCCCAGGAGCGGGCCACGGGCCGGCAGGTGCTGACCTGCGAGCCCGACCCGGCTGCCGAGGGCGTCGACCTGCCGGACGTACACCCCGACCAGCTCTGTTACGTCATGTACACGTCCGGCTCGACCGGCGAGCCCAAGGGCATCCAGATTCCCCACCAGGGCGTCGTCGACCTCGTCCGCGATCCCAGCTGGGCCATGCACCCCGACGACCGTGTCCTCTTCCACGCCCCGCACGCCTTCGACGCCTCCACCTGGGAACTCTGGGGACCGCTCCTCGCCGGCGGCCAGGTCGTCGTCGCCCCACCCGGCAACCTCGACGCGACCACCCTCCAGAACCTCATCCACGGACACAAGATCACCCGCCTCAGCTTGACCGCCGGCCTGTTCCGCGTGGTCGCCGACGAACTCGTCGACGCCTTCACCACCCTCACCGAGGTCACCACCGGCGGCGACGTGATCTCCCCGCAGGCCGTCAACGACACCCTCGCCCACTGCCCCACCACCATCGTCCGCACCACGTACGGCCCCACCGAGATGACCCTCTGCGTCACCCAGTACCCCTGGCGACAGGGCGAACAGGCCGGCGCCACCGTCCCCCTCGGACACCCCCTACGCGACACCCACCTCTACGTCCTCGACCAGCACCTCCAGCCAGCGCCCACCGGCGTTCCCGGCGAGCTGTACCTCGCCGGCACCGGCACCGCCCGCGGCTACCTCAACCGCCCCGACCTCACCACCACCCGCTTCGTCGCCAACCCCTACGGACCCCCCGGCACCCGCATGTACCGCACCGGCGACCTCGCCCGCTGGGACACCAACGGACACCTCCACTTCCTCGGCCGCACCGACGACCAAGTCAAGATCCGCGGCTACCGCATCGAACTCGGCGAAATCGAGTCCACCCTCACCGCACGACCCGACCTCCGCCACGCCGCCGTCATCGCCCGCGAAGACCAACCCGGCGACAAACACCTCGTCGCCTACCTCGTCCCCACCGACAACGCCCCCGTGGACCTGACCGCACTACGCCAGGACCTCGCGGCACACCTGCCCGACTACATGGTCCCCACCGCCTACGTCACCATGAACGCCCTGCCCATCACCGCCAACGGCAAACTCGACCGCAACGCCCTGCCGGCACCGGAGCGGCAGACCACCGTCGACGACACTCCCCGCACCGCCCGCCAGGACGTACTCTGCCGGCTCTTCGCCGACGTCCTCGGCCTGCCCGACGTCGGCACCGGCGACAACTTCTTCGACCTCGGCGGCCACTCCCTGCTCGCCACCCGCCTGGTCAACCGCATCCGCACCACCCTCGGCGTCGAAGTCGGCGTCCGCCAACTGTTCGAGAACCCCACCGTCGCCGCTCTCGAACCCCACCTGACCTCGGCCCGGCCCGCCCGTCCCACGCTTCGTGCGCGGTCGACGGGCAACCGCTGAGCCACAAGCGGAAGGAACACCGTGACGCTGCCTCCGGCCCTGCTCAAGGGCGACGAACTGTTCGAGCACGACGCCAGTGCCCCCTACGACGCCTCCCGTGACCTCTCCAAGTACCTGCTGATGCACTACGGCAGCGTGCAGGACCTGTTCAACCGGGACCAGCATCCGCTGGCGGGGGCCCACGGCTACTGCCAGCGCCTCTCCGACCTGCTGCGCTCGTGCGCGGAGCGGACCGGGACGACGGTGGCCCGCGCCCTCGACATCGGGTGCAGCGTCGGAGGCGTGACGCACGCGCTCAGCGGTTGGGTGCGCGACGAGGTCGTCGGCGTGGACGTCAGCCAGCGCTCCATCGAGATCGCCCAGTCGCTGACCGAACACGGCGGCGGGACCTTCAGCATCATCGAACAGGGGCCCTTCTACCGGGAGGTCGTGATCCGGGTCGCCGAGGCCGGCCGACGCGCCGGGCTGACCTTCGAGGTCGGCGACGCGAACGCGCTGCGGGCCCGGGAGGAGGCGTTCGACGCGGTCGTGCTCTCCAACGTCCTGGACCGGGTGCAGCAGCCGGCCGCCTGCCTGGAGCAGTTCTCCACCTCGGCGGCCATCCTGCGCAGCGGTGGCCTGATGATGGTCGCCTGTCCCTGGTCGTGGTATCCGGAGTACAGCGCTCCGAGCGAGTGGCTGGGCTCGGCGGCGACCGCCACGCCGAGCGAAGAGGCGCTCAAGACCCTGCTGCGGGACGACTTCGAGCTGGTAGCCGAGGTCGACGAACCCGGTGTGCTGCGGCAGAACCCGCGTGAGTACGACTGGTTCGAGTCACACGTGACGGTTTGGCGCAAGCGGTGAGCGAAGTCGTGACCACGGGGGACGGAACGGTACTGCCACTGTCGTACGCCCAGCGCCGGCTGTGGTTCATGTACAAGCTGGACGGACCGTCGGCGACGTACAACGTTCCACTGATCAACCGCTTCCGGGAGCGGGTCGACCCGGACACGCTCTGGGCGGCGGTGGCCGACGTGGTCGCCCGGCACGAGGTGCTGCGGACGGTCTACGTCGAGGTCGACGGTGAGCCGGCGCAGCGGATCCTGCCGCCGGCCGAGGCGGGGGTGGACACCGGGCACGAGACGGTGACCGCCGACGAGGTGGACGCGCGGGTGGTCGGGGCCTGCGCGCGCACGTTCGACCTGTCCACCGAGCTCCCGCTGGCGGTACGGCTGTTCACCGTCGCCGAGGACGATCACGTGCTGGTGCTGGTCCTGCACCACATCGCGGCCGACGGCGCGTCGATGGGGCCGCTGGGTCGGGACCTGTCGCAGGCGTACGCGGCCCGGTTGGCCGGCACGGCCCCGGACTGGGAGCCGCTGCCGGTGCAGTACGGCGACTACACGCTCTGGCAGCGGGACCTGCTCGGCAGCGACGACGACCCGGCCAGCGAGGTCAACCGGCAGCTGGACTTCTGGCGGCGCACCCTGCGTGGGCTGCCGGAGGAGCTGACCCTGCCCACCGACTTCCCCCGTCCGGTCCAGTCGTCCCACCGCGGGGGCACGGTCGAGTTCACCGTCGACGCACAGACCCACGGGCGGCTGCGGAGCCTGGCCCAGGCCGAACAGGTGACCGTGTACATGGTCGTCCAGGCGGCCATCGCCACCCTGCTCACCCGCCTGGGCTCCGGGACCGACGTCCCGTTGGGCACCGCGGTGTCGGGCCGCTCGGACGAGGCACTGGACGACCTGGTCGGGTTCTTCGTCAACTCGCTGGTGCTGCGTACCGACACCTCCGGTGATCCGACCTTCGTCGAGCTGCTGCACCGGGTCCGGACGCTGGACCTGGCCGCCTTCGACCACCAGGACCTGCCGTTCGAGCGCCTCATCGAGGAACTCCAGCCGACCCGCTCGCTGTCCCGGCACCCGCTGTTCCAGGTCTTCTTCCTCCTGGCCAGCGGCGGCACCGAGGACGTGCCGCTGCTCGGGTTGGCCGGCACGCCGCAACGCTCCACCCACGACGTGGCCAAGTTCGACCTCTCGTTCGTCCTCGCCGAACAGCGGGACGCGGCCGGGGAACCGGCGGGGATCAAGGGCCTGGTCGAGTACGCCGAGGACCTGTTCCGCCGGGACTCCGCGCAGGCCGTCGCCGCGCAACTGGTCCGCGTGCTGGCGGCGGTGGCCACCGCGCCCCGACAGCCGATCAGCGCGATCGACCTGCTGGACGAGGCCACCCGGAACCGGCTGCTCGACACCGCCGGCGCCACCGCCCGTCCGGTGCCGGACGGTTCGATCCTGGGCATGATCGCCGAGCAGGTCGCGCGCCGGCCGGAGGCGGTCGCGGTGATCGCCGGGGACCGGGAGCTGACCTACCGGGAACTCGACGAGCAGGCCGACCGGCTGGCCGGCATCCTCCGGCGGTGCGGGGTGGGTCCGGAGCGGATCGTCGCCCTTCCCCTGGACCGGTCGGAGCGGCTGCTCGTGGCGATCCTGGCGGTGTGGAAGGCCGGTGGGGCGTACCTGCCGATCGACACCGAACACCCGGCCGAGCGGATCTCCTTCATGCTCGACGACGCCCGGCCGGTGCTGCTGCTGACCGACCGGGAGTCGGCGGACGCGCTGCCCGACGTCGACGGGTGTCCCCGGATCGTGCTGGACGAGGCGGCGGTGACCGGGCTGCTGCCGCAGGCCGCCGACGCCGTCCGCCCGGTCGTGGCGCCCGACAACGCCGCCTACGTGATCTACACGTCCGGGTCGACGGGACGCCCCAAGGGGGTCGTCGTGTCCCACGCGAACCTGGTCAACTACCAGGTCGCCATCGCCGAGTTCCTGTGCCTGACCGCGCAGGACCGGCTCGCCGCGATCACCACGCCGGCGTTCGACATGTCGGTCCTCGACCTGTTCGCCCCGCTGGTCGCGGGGGCCACGGTGGTGCTGGTCCGCCGGGAGGTGGTCCCGGATCCGTCCGCGCTGGCGGAGGTGGTCCGCGACCGGGGCGTCACCGTCATGCAGACCACGCCGAGCCTGTGGCAGGTGCTCCTGGCGACCGCGCCGGACGCCATGCGCGGCCTCCTGCTGATCACCGGGGGCGAGGCCCTGTCCCGCCAGCTCGCCGACCGGATGCGCGAGATCGGCCGTCGGGTGATCAACGGATACGGTCCGACCGAGACGACGGTCAGCTGCACGGACGCGGTGATCGAGGACCGGCCCGGAGGCCCGTCGATCGGGCATCCGGTCGCCAACACCCGGGCGTACGTCCTCGACGAGCGCCTGCGGCCCGTGCCCGAGGGCACGGCCGGCGATCTGTACATCGGTGGCGCCGGGGTGACCCGCGGCTACCTGGGGCGGCCGGGGCTGACCGCCACCCGGTTCGTCGCCGACCCGTACGGCGGGCCCGGCGCGCGGATGTACCACACCGGCGACCTGGTCCGGTGGGCCCGCGACGGTCACCTGGAGTACCTGGGCCGCACCGACGACCAGGTGAAGATCCGCGGGTTCCGGATCGAGCTGGGTGAGATCGTCGCCGCCCTCGACGCGCACCCGGACGTGGCCTCCTCGGTGGTCACCGTGCACACCGGCGGCAACGACGATCGCTCCCTGGTCGGTTACCTCGCCCGACGGCCCGGAACGGAACCGGACCTCGACGGTCTCCGGGCGCACCTGGCCGCCCGGCTGCCCGACTACATGGTGCCCCCGTCGCTGGTCGTACTGGACGCGCTGCCGCTGAACGCCAACGGCAAGGTGGACCGGGCGGCGCTGCCGGAGCCGGAGCGGCGCACGGGTGGGCGTCCCCCGGCCACGCCCCGCCAGCAGGTCCTCGCCGACCTCTTCGCCGAGGTGCTCGGGGTGCCCGACCCGGGGGTGGACGACAGCTTCTTCGACCTGGGTGGGCACTCGCTGCTCACGCCCCGCCTGGTGAACCGGATCAGGGCGGTGCTCGGCGTCGAGGTCGGCGTCCGGACGGTGTTCGCCGCCCCGACCGTCGCGCAACTCGACCGCCTCCTCGACCAGGAGCAGCCGACGGGGCTGGAAACGGTGCTGACCTACCGTCGTTCGGGCGAGCGGACCCCGGTGTTCGTGCTACCGCCGGCGAACGGGCTCGGCTGGGGCTACTCGGCCCTGCCCCGGCACGTCCCGCCGGGCCACCCGATCCACGCGCTCCAGGACCCGAGGCTGGCCGGCGGGCGGGTGGACGACCGCAGCCTGGCCGACCTGGCCGCCGGATTCCACCAGCAGATCACCACGATCCAGCCCACCGGCCCGTACCTGCTGGCCGGCTGGTCGTTCGGGGGCACCCTGGCTCACCAGGTGGCGGTGGCGTTGCGGGCCGGTGGCGCCGAGGTGGCGCTGCTCGTCCTGCTCGACGCCCGGCCCGGCGGCGACGGTCCGTACGAGGCGACCGAGGAGGAGGCCCGCTACATCGCCCTGGACGGGGTGACCACCGACGTCGGTCCGGCGCGGCGGGAGCAGCTGGTGGCGGCGCAGAGCCCGCTGGCCTCGCTGGACGACCCGACGCTGGACCGGCTCGTCGCGGTGACCGCGGCGAACGTGCGGGCGCTCGCCAACCACTCGCCGGGCCACTTCGACGGTCCGACCCTCGGATTCGTCGCGACCCGGCACAACAAGGACTCCGACCTGCTCTGGCAGCCGTTCCTCGGCGGGACGGCGGAGTTCCACGACGTGGACTGCGGCCACCTCGACATCGTCAAGGCGGCTGCCATGTCCCGGATCGGCCCGATGATCGCGGAAAGGATGCAGGACGTTGACTGAGCAAACGGTCAAGAGGTTGACCAGGAGCCGCAAGCGGATGTGGGGTTGGACCTACCGATGATGACAGCCACCGTACCGCTGCCCCACCCCGGGCTGCTGCGCACCGCACCGCCGCCGGCCCTCGAGTCGCCGGCCATGTCCCGGATCCTGGCCGTCGGCACGGCCACCCCGGAGACGGCCTACAGCCAGCGGGACCTCGTCGAGATCCTCGGCATCCAGGACCCGCGGATCGCCGGGATCTACCTCAACAGCGCCATCGAGCGGCGGTTCCTGACCCTTCCCGAGCCGGACGGCAGCGGTGTCCCCCCGCGGGAGGACACCGGTCAGCTGCTGGCCAAGCACAAGACGCAGGGCATCGCGATGGGCACCCGCGCGGTGCAGGAGTGCCTCAAGCAGGCCGGGGCCGACCTCTCCGACGTCCGCTACCTGTGCTGCGTGACCTCCACCGGCTTCCTCACGCCGGGGTTCAGCGCCCTGCTGATCCGGGAACTCGGGCTCGACCGGCACACCAGCCGCGCCGACATCGTCGGGATGGGCTGCAACGCCGGCCTGAACAGCCTCAACGTGGTGTCCGGCTGGGCCCGCGCGCACCCCGGCGAGTTGGCGGTGATGGTCTGCATCGAGGCCTGCTCGGCCGCGTACGTGTTCGACGGCACGATGCGGACCACAGTGGTGAACAGCCTCTTCGGTGACGGCTCGGCGGCCATCGCGATGGTCGCCGGGACCGAGCCGGAGGCGGCGACCGACCAGCCGCTGACGCCGCACGTCATCGACTTCACCAGCTGCATCATCCCCGAGGCGGTGGACGCGATGCGCTACGACTGGGACAGTTCGCAGAAGGCGTTCAGCTTCTTCCTCGACCCCGACATCCCGTACGTCGTGGGGGCCCACGCCCGGTTGACCGTGGACCGGCTGCTGGGTCGGGCCGGCCTGCGCCAGTCCGACATCGCGCACTGGCTCGTGCACTCCGGGGGCAAGAAGGTCATCGACGCCGTCGGCGTGAACCTCGGCCTCACCCGCTACGACCTGCGACACACCACCGGTGTCCTGCGCGACTACGGCAACCTGTCCAGCGGGTCGTTCCTCTTCTCCTACGAGCGCCTGGTCCAGGAGGGAACCGTCCGCCCCGGCGAGTACGGCGTCCTCATGACGATGGGGCCCGGTTCCACCATCGAGACCGCCCTGGTCCGCTGGTGACCCGCCCGGCCTCCCCTCCGCCCCTGCCACCCCACACGGGAGAAGACATGCAGCTCCAGCACTCCATCGACGGCAGCCTGCCGCTGCGCCCGGCGACCGTCGCGGCGCTCGACGCCTTCATCGACACCGTCGAGGACGCCCCCGTCGGTTCCGTGGCGCTTCTCGACCTCACCGGCGTCCCCACGCCGGCCGACACCGACCGGCCGCCGCTGGCCGTGGTGAACCGGTGGGAGCGGGTCCTGCGACGGCTGGAACGGGTCCACACCACCACGGTCGCCGTGGTGCGCGGAGACTGCGGCGGTACCGCCCTCGAGGCCCTGCTCGGCACCGACCTGCGGATCGCCACCGCCGACGCCCGCCTGCACCTGCCGGTCACCACCGACGGCGTCTGGCCGGGGATGGCCCTCTACCGGCTGGCGAACCAGGTCGGGTACGCCCGCCTGCGGCGCGCGGTGCTCCGCCCCGCGCCGATCCCGGCCGACCGGGCCGTCGCCCTGGACCTGGTGGACGAGGTCAGCGACGACGTCGCGACGACCCTCGCGGAGACGGTCGCCGCGCTCGCCGCCACCGCCGGACCGGACGTCGCCGTGCGCCGTCAGCTGATGCTCGACGCGACGACCACCCCGTTCGAGGAGGCGCTCGGCCGGCACCTCGCCGCCTGCGACCGGCTCCTGCGCCGCACCGACGCCGATGAGGTGCGCGATGTCGCGGCTCTCGTCTGAGCCGGTGGCGGGGCTGCCCGCCGCCCGCGAGATCACCGCCGCCGCGGCCCGGGTCGACGAGCTGACCGCCGTCCTGCCCGGTCCGGGGCAGCGTTCGCCGGAGCAGCGGACGGCCGTCACCGAGGCGCGCCGGCACGCCCGCGATCTCGTCGACGCGTTCCTGCGGTCGCACGTCGACCGCCTCTACGACGAGGTGACCGGGGACCGGTCCCGGTTCCTGCGGCTCGACGAGGTCTGCGCCGCCGTCGCCGAGGCGGTGCCCGGTCTCGTGCCCACCCGGGCACAGGTGGACGCGGAGCTGCGGCTGATCCCGACGGAGAAGGAGGGCCTGGACATCGACCAGAGCATCCTGGTCGGTCACCTGCTCCGGTCGGACGTCGCCGGACCGCACCTGCTGGAGGCGATGCGCCGGCCCACCGCGCGGGCACTGTCCCTGCTGCCGGAATTCACGCGCACCGGCGTGGCGGCGCTGGACGCGGTACGGGTCGAGGTCCACGACGGCGCGGCCCACCTGACCATGCAGCGGGACGACTGTCTCAACGCCGAGGACAACGCCCAGGTCGAGGACATGGAGACCGCCGTCGACCTGGCCATGCTGGCACCGTCGGTGCGGGTGGGTGTGCTGCGCGGCGGGGTGATGACCCATCCGCGGTACGCCGGGCGCCGGGTGTTCAGCGCGGGCATCAACCTGCGTTGTCTCCAGGCCGGGCAGATCTCCTACGTGGACTTCCTGCTCCGGCGGGAGCTGGGCTACATAGCCAAGATCGTCCATGGACTCAGCGGTGAGCGGGACCGCGCCTGGGACGGCGACGTGGTGCAGAAGCCGTGGATCGCGGCGGTGGACTCCTTCGCCATCGGCGGTGGCGCGCAACTCGTGCTGGCCTGCGACCGGGTGGTCGCCGAACGGGACGCCTTCTTCAGCCTGCCGGCCGCCCAGGAGGGGATCGTCCCGGGGCTGGGGAACCTGCGCCTCGGGCGGGTCGCCAACGGCCGGCTGTCCCGGCAGGTGATCCTCGCCGGGCGGCGGGTGTCGGCGAGCGAGCCGGACGGGAAGCTCTTCTTCGACGAGGTCGTCCCGGCGGAGGAGATGGACGCGGCGGTCGCGGCGGAGGTGGCCCGGATGGACGCCCCGGCGGTGGTCGCGAACCGGCGGATGCTCAACCTCGCCGAGGAGCCGCAGGACTGGTTCCGGGCCTACCTCGCGGAGTTCGCCGTCCAGCAGGCCCGGCGGCTCTACAGCGAGGACGTCATGCACAAAGTCACCCGTTTCGCCGCGGCTCCCCGGGCGGCGGCGGTGACAGGCTGACCCGTGACGGAGAAGGAGCGCGCCATGGTGGCAGCAGACGGCGAGGAGCCCCGGGTCCGGTACGAGAAGCGGGGCCGGGTCGCGTACGTGACCTTGAACCGGCCGCACGTGCTCAATGCCATGGACCTGCGGACGCACGAGGAACTCGGTCGGATCTGGGACGACTTCGAGGCCGACGACGAGCTGTGGGTGGCCGTGCTCACCGGCGCCGGGACGCGCGCCTTCTCCAGCGGGCAGGACCTCCGGGAGCGGGCCGATCGGGACCGCGCCGGTTCCGGCCCCACCACGTTCGGCAGTCGGGGGCAGCCCGGCTGGCCCCGACTGACCGAACGGTTCGAGTTGTCCAAGCCGGTCGTCGCCCGGGTGCGCGGCTACGCCCTGGGCGGCGGGTTCGAACTGGCGCTGGCCTGTGACGTCGTGGTGGCGTCCGAGGACGCGGTGTTCGCGCTGCCGGAGGCCCGGCTCGGGCTGGTCCCCGGTGCGGGCGGGGTGTTCCGGCTGGCCCGGCAGCTGCCGTTGAAGACGGCGATGGGTCACCTGCTGACCGGTCGGCGGCTCGACGCGCACCGCGCCTGGCAGCTCGGGCTGGTCAACGAGGTGGTGCCCGCCGACGACCTCGACGACTGCGTGGCGGGTTGGGTCGCCGACCTGCTGCGCAGCGCCCCCCTGGCGGTGCGGGCGATCAAGCAGGCGGCGATGCGGTCGGTGGACATGCCGCTGGAGCAGGCGTTCACCGCCCGCTACGAGTGGGAGCAGCGCCGGTCGACCAGCCGGGACGCGGTGGAGGGCCCCCGGGCGTTCGTGGAGAAGCGGGATCCGGTCTGGGAGGGCCGGTGACCGGTCCACGGCGGGGTTTCGGAAAGAGCTATCGCGATATATCGTTAGGACTCCCGAGCCTGACGGAGGTCGACCGATGCCCGACAGCCCTTCCGGGACTCCCCGCCATGTCCACGTCGGACCGGGCGAGAGCTCGGACATCCCGTTCCCGCCCCTGCCGGCGAAGCCGCCACCTCCGCTCCCCCCGCCCCCTCCCCCGCCGCCGGGCGGACGCCGGGGCGGCCGGATGCGTCGGGGCGACGTGCGGGCGGCCCTGCTGGCCCTGCTGCGCGAGCAGCCCCGCAACGGTTACCAGCTCATCCAGGCCGTCGCCGAGCGCAGCGGTGGCCACTGGCGACCCAGCCCCGGCTCGGTCTACCCGGCACTGTCCCAGTTGGAGGAGGAGGGCCTGGTCGCCGTCACCGGCACCGGCGCGGACCGGCGCTGCCAGCTCACCGAGGCCGGCCACGCCTTCGTGGCCGCCCACGGGGATCGCGTCAACGAGCCGTGGCGTGCCGCGGCCCGGCTGCTCCCCGAGCGGGCCGTCGAGGTGCGCCACGCCCTCGACGGGCTGACCGCGGCGGTGACCCAGGTGACCGCCATCGGCACCGACGACCAGCTGGCCCGCGCCGGACGGGTGCTGGACGCCGCCCGCCGTGACGTGTACCGCATCCTCGCCGACGACGACACCGCCGCCGACGCCTGAGCCCGACGTGTCAACCGACAGGAGACCAGTGATGAGTGCCCACCCCGGCGGTGCGGGCGTGCTCGACACGGCGGTGGCCGCGGACCGGCCGCTGCGCCGCAACCGCGACTTCCAGCTGCTGTGGAGCGGCTCGGCCTTCGCCTTCCTCGGCCGGGAGATCACCGATCTCGTCTATCCCCTGATGGTCCTGGCCATCACCGGGTCTCCCGGCTGGGCGGGCACGTTCGGGGGTGTGCAACTGTTCATGGCCCTGCTGGTCGGCATCCCGGCCGGCAGCGTCGCCGACACGTACGACCGGCGGAAGCTGCTCATCGTCATGGAGACCGCCCGCGCGACCGCCTCGGCGAGCGTCCTGGCGGCGGTCCTCCTCGACGCCGTCACCCTGCCGCACCTGCTCGGCGTGGCCGTCGTCGTCGGCACGGTGGGACCGCTGGGCGGCTCGGCGCGGATGCTCCTGGTCCGGGCGGTCGTACCGCCCCGGCAGCTCACCGCCGCGCTGACCCAGGAGGAGGTGCGTACCCACTCGGCGGCCCTCGGCGGACCACCGGTGGGCGGTTTCCTCTACAGCCTCGCCACCGTGCTGCCCTTCGTCGCGACCACGGTGTCGTTCACGGTGTCGTTGATCTGCGCCCTCTTCGTCCGGGTCCCCCGCCGCGACGACGCACCGGCCGCGCCGGTCGAGGCAGGTGGGACGGTCCGCCGCGCCCTCACCGGGCTCGCCCTGCTCTGGCGGGTGCCGACCCTGCGGCACAGCACCCTCTTCGCCATGGCGCTGAACATGGTCACCGCACCGCTCTTCCTGATCGTGCTGGTGATGCTGGACCGCGCCGGGGCCTCCCCCACCATGATCGGGTTGACCTCGGCCGGTCTGGCGGTCGGCGGCCTCACCGGCACCCTGCTGGTCCGCCCGTTGCACCGCGCGTTCTCCCCGGGCACGCTGATGCTGGTCCTCGGCGGAACGGCGGTGGCGTTCATCAGCGCGCTGGCCCTGCCCTGGGGCGCCTGGTGGCTGGCATCCGCGCTGTTCCTGCTCGGTCTGGGCGGGCCGTCGATGCGGGTCCTCGTCGACATCCTGATCTTCCGGCAGGTGCCCGACGAGCAGCGCGGACGGACGTTCACGGCGTTCATGACGGTGCTCGGGGCCGGGGCGTCGGTCGGTCTGTTCGCCTCCGGTCAGCTGCTCGAGCGGCTGCCGGCGGCGTACGCGATCCTCACCCTGGCCGGTGTCCTGGCGCTCGCGGTCGGGTGGGCCTTCACCGACCGGCGGATCCGCGAGGCCCGGTGGCCGGACGAGTCGCGGTAGCGGTCAGCGCCAACGGACCAGTCCCAACTGCGCGGCGGCGACACCGAGACCGAACCGGCCCTGCACTCCCAGCTGCTCCCCGATCATGGCCACCCGACGGCGGACCGTACGCGGGCTCACGTTCAGCCGTAGTGCCGTCGCCTCGTCGGTGTGCCCGGCGGCCAGCTGACGCAGGATGTCCTGGTCGAGCTTGCTGACCTCGAGAGTGGGCAGGGAGACACCAACGGGCGGGGCGGCAACGAGTCCGTTGTGGACGGGCATGGGTTGTTCCTCCTGAGTTCACTGGACCAGTCAGCCACGGCCGGCCCGCCCCAGTGTCGCAAGGCATGCCTTCCCAAACGCTTCCCGCCCAGTTCCATCGACGACCATAACATTGGCCTAAGTGCTGCTTCGCTACCGCAGAAGTTCCCGACACGTAGGGCGGTGACGTCGGAGCGAGGAGTATCGTCGCGGAAACTGCGACCCGGGGGGGTGTGGGGTGGAAGTTCGCATACTGGGGCCGGTGGAGGTGCGGCACGCCGGCTCCCCCGTCCGGCTCGCCCGGCGCCAGCAGCGGCTCATCCTCGGCATCTTCGCCCTCCGCGCCAACGAGCTGGTCTCGTCCAACCAGCTGATCGACCTGCTCTGGGGCGACTCGCCTCCCCGCCAGGCCCGAGCCGTCGTGCAGACGCGGGTCAGCGAGCTGCGGGCCGTCCTCAACGGGTCGGCCGACCCGGCGGTACGCCTGCGCACCCGTGGCGGCGGCTACCTCCTCGAATCCGCGCCCGAGGCGATCGACGCGCAGCACTTCCTCACTTTGGTCCGGGCCTCCCGGACCGAGCGGGACGGCAGCGCCGCCATCCGGACCCTGCGCCGCGCCCTCGACCTGTGGCGGGGGCCGGTGCTGGGCGGCGACGTCCCCAACGAACTCTGCGCGACGCTCTGCCAGGGACTGGAGTCCGCTCGGCTGACCGCCACCGAGGAACTGTTCGATCTGGAGCTGGGGCTCGGCAACCAGCAGCGCATCGTCGACGAACTCCTCGCCACCGCCCGGGTCAATCCCGCCCGGGAGCGGCTCGTCGGCCAGCTCATGCTGGCCCTGACCAGGGTCGGGCGCAGCGCCGAGGCACTCAGCTACTACGACGAGTGGCGCCGGTGGCTGGCCGACGAGTTCGGTGTGGACCCGCAGCCGGACGTCCAACGGCTGCACCTGTCCATCCTGCGGGAGGGGGAGGGCGAGCCGCCGGCCGATCCACCGGACGAACCCCTGCCGGCCGGTGTCACCGACCAGTCGGGGGTCACCTTCCGGGGCGGCATGCCCCGCCTGCTGCCGCCGGACGTGAGCGATTTCACCGGGCGGACGGCGGAGATCGGCCGGATCCGCCGGCTGCTCACCGCGCCGACCCGCACCGGAGTGGCGGTGGTGGCCGTGACCGGCCCCGGCGGGGTCGGCAAGACGGCGCTGTCGGTGCACGTCGCACACACCCTCAAGGAGGACTTCCCCGACGGGCAGATGTACGCCAACCTGCGCGGACCCGACCACCGTACCCCGATCGACCCGGCCGAGGTGCTCGGTCGTTTCCTGCGGGCGCTCGGCGTCGACGGCGCGGCCGTGCCGGAGACCATCGAGGAACGGGCCGACCTCTACCGCGACCTGCTCGCCGAGCGCCGGGTGCTGGTGGTGCTCGACAACGCGGCCTCCGACGACCAGATCGCCCCGCTCGTGCCGGCCGGACGCCGGTGCGCGGTCATCATCAACGGTCGCACCCACCTCGGCTCGACGTTCGGCGCGCCCGCCCTGCGCCTGGAGATCTTCGAAGCGGGGCAGGCGGTGGAGTTGCTGGGGCACGTCGCCGGCACCGCCCGGCTGCGGGCCGAGCCCGAGGCCGCGGCCGAGCTGTGCCGCCAGTGCGGTTTCCTGCCGCTGGCGCTGCGGGTGCTCGGCGCCCGGCTCGCGGCCAAGCCACACTGGAGCGTGGCCAAGCTGAGCGGGATGCTGCGCGACGAGAGCGGACGGCTCGACCAGTTCAGCTATCACGACCTGGACGTCCGGGCGAGTCTGGCGATCAGCTACGCCGGCCTCTCCCCGGCCGCGCAACGCCTGCTGCGCCTGACCGGCCACGTCGACCTGGCCTACACCGACTCCTGGATCGCGGCGGCGCTGCTGGACGTCAGCGCCGCGCAGGGCGAGACGTTGCTGGAGGAGCTCTTCGACGGGCAGCTGGTGGACGTCGCCGAGGCCGACCCGGTGAGCGGTTCCCGGTTCCGCCTGCACCATCTGGTCCGCCTCTTCGCCCGGGAGCGCGCCGACGCCGAGGAGGACGGCAACGACCTGGCGGCGGCGCGCGTCCGGGTGTTCGGGGCGTGGCTGTCCATGGCGGACAGTGCCTACCGGGCGATCCACGGTGGGCCCTACCAGACGGTCCGGGTCTCCGTCGAGCGGTACGCGGTCGACGACGCCCAGCGGATCCGTCCCGCCGAGGGGCCGGTCACCTGGTTCGAGAGCGAACGGGCCGCGCTGGCCGTGGTCGCCCGCCGGGCCGCGAAGGAGGGACACGCCGCAGCGTGCTGGGAGCTGGTCAACATCACCTCGCCGTTGTTCCAGATGCGTCGCTACTTCACCGAGTGGCACGACCTGATCGTCCTGGGCCTCGACGCGGCACGTGCGGCCGGTGACCGGCTCGGCGAGGCGACGATGCTGTACCGCCTCGCCATGCACAGCACCGACCGCCGTGAGTTCGGTCGGGCCGAGGAGTACATCGCCCTCTCCCGGGAGATCTTCGCCACCACGGGCAGCCTGCACGGACGAGCGCTCGTGAATGCCTTTGCCGCGTCCCTGAGCCGAATCAAGGGGCACGAGCGCGACGCACTCGTCCGATACAAGGAGGTACTTCCGGAATTGGTCGACGCCCGGGACTGGAGTTCCGCCGCGCTCGCACTCCGAGGTATCGGACAAATACATCTCAACCAGCAGGACCATTCGACCGCCGACCACTATTTCGGTCAGGCACTGGACATGTGTCGACTGGGTGGATCGACGAGACTGGAAGCGCAGGTGCTGTTCTGGCAGGGCATGCTCCGGGTGCGACAGGAGCGGTTCACCGAGGCCGAGCCGCTGTTCTCCCGGGTACTGTCGGCTAGCCGACAATTGGGCGACCTCACCGGCGAGGGCCAGGCCCTGCACGGGCTCAGTCGCTGCTACCAGGGCCTCGGCCAGGTGGAACGGGCCCGGAAGACCCTGCATACCGCCCTTGTGCTGTGCCGACAGCCGCGCCCGACGCTGCTGGAGGGCACGATCCGACGTGCCCTCGCGGATCTCGAATTGGCGACCGGTGGCCGGAACCGGTCAACAGTTCCCATTAGTGCAGACACTGTTCCTCGCGTGGACTAACGTCGATGACACCAGAACGCGAGAGGAAGTCACGATGCAGGGATTCACGGCGCGGTCCACCTCCTACCGCAACGATTGGGAGTGGCACTGAATCGGTGGCTGACGCCGCGACGGTCGAACACCGGAACCACATATCGGTCTTGACGATTCAGGATTCCGGCACCGCCCGGAGTCCCGGCGGCGACGCCGGCACCGGACGACCGCGCGGCACCGACCACGTCGGGACGACCGGCGGGCGATAGGCTCGGTTCCCATGCGGAGCAAGCAGGAACTGGGTGAGGCCATCCGGCGGGACCGCCGCGCCGTACTGGTCATCAACGCCCGTTCCCGTCGGGGGCGTCGCCGCTACGACCACGCACGGTCCCGACTGCTGGCGGCCGGTTTCGACCTGGTCGGCACGTACCCGGTCGACCGCCCCGGTCAACTCGAGGAGAGCCTGACGGCCGCCGCCGCCCTGGCGCCGGACCTGCTCGTGGCCGGTGGCGGGGACGGCACGCTCAGCGCCGCCGCCCGGCTGCTCGCCCACCGCGACATGGCGCTCGGCCTGCTGCCCCTCGGCACCACCAACAACTTCGCCCGCACCGTCGGCGTGCCGCTCGACCTCGACGGGGCCGTCGCGGTCCTGACCGACGGCAAGGTGATCGACGTCGATCTCGGCCTGGCCGGGGACGTGCCGTTCGCCAACCACGTCGGGATCGGGCTCTCCGCCGACATCATGCTCCGGACCCCGCCCCGGCTGAAGCGGATCACCGGTCGGCTCGCGTACCCGCTGACCGCGCTGGCGCTGCTCGCCCGGCACCGGCCGATGCGGGCCGTCCTCCGGTCCGCCGGCGACCGGCACGAGTTCGTCACCCACCAGTTGTACGTGGCCAACGGCGGGTTCCACGCCGGACGACGGATCACGGCCGACGCCGACGCCGACGACCGGCTGCTGGTCGCCTACCCGGTGGGTGGGCCGACCCGGCGCGGGCTGCTGCGCGACACCGCGCGCAACGCGGCCACCGGTCACCGCCGCACGCTCGGTGACGAGCCCTTCCTCGCGGTACGCGAACTCTGGCTGGAGACCGACCGCCCGGCCCGCGTCGAGGTGGACGGGGAACTGTGCGGCCGGACGCCGATCCGGCTCGGTCTGGCCGCCAACGCGCTGCGGGTGATGGCCCCGGCCGACAGCCCCGACCGCTGAGCACCGCCCAGGACGACGGCTCCGCACCCGACGGGCACCGCCCCCTGCCCGTGCGCCTCCTTGCGCGCCGACCTCCGGCACACCGGGTCGACGATTGACACCCGCCCACGCCCGCGAATACCGTGCGTCACGCAATGGTCACGCTCCCGTCCCCGAACGAGGCCCGCAGGGTCGGAAAGGTGCCCACCGCCGTGGCTTTCCCTCACCTCATACGCCGGCCGCTCACCCTGCTCTGCGGTCTACTCACCGTTCTCGCCGTGGCCTCCCCCGTCCGGGCCGATGACCGCCCGACCACCAGCAACGACGAGGCGGCGGCCGGGTGGCTTGCCCGGCAACTCGTGGACGGCGAGCGCTTCGAGACGGTCCGCGACGGCGTGGCCCACCCCGCCCCGGAGCTGACCCTGGACGCGGTCCTCGCCTTCGCCGCCGTGGATGTCGCCGACACGCACGCGGCTCGGGCGCTGGCCTGGGTGTCCCGCCCCGACGTCCGCGACGCCTACATCGGCGACGGCGTCGGCGAGTCCTACGTCGAACCGACCGCCCGGCTCGCGCTGGCCGTGGCGGTACGCGGTGGCGACCCCACCTCGGTCAACGGGGTCGACCTGATCGCCCGCCTCCGGTCGTTGCAGACCCGGTCCGGCCGTTTCGTCGACCGCTCCGCGCACGGCGACCGCAGCACCACCGTCGGCCAGGCCTTCGCCATCCTGGCGTTGCAGCGCACGCCGGCCGGGGCCCCGGCGGCGGCGGTCGACTTCCTGGTCACCAGCCGCTGCGCCGACCTCGGCTACCCGCTGGTGCCGGGACAGCCGACCTGCCGCTCCGACGTGGACACCACCGCGACGGTGGCGCACGCGTTGCTCGCCGCCGGCCGGTGGAACGAGCCGTACGCCACGCTCACCGTACTGCTGAACGCCCGCACCAGCAGCGGGGGCCTACGCAACAGCGCCGGGGTCACCAACGCCGTCACCACGGCGCTCGCCGCGCCGGTCTTCGGTCACCTCGGCTGGAGCATCGAGGAGACGTTCACCCGCATGTACCTCGTGCGCGCCCAGGCGACCTGCGGCGACCCGGTTCCGGCGGCGGACCTCGGGGCGGTCCCCCACGACGGGGTGACCCTCGACCCGACGACCACCCGCCGGGCCACCGCGCTGAGCACCCTCGGCTTCACCTCGCAGCTCTACGGCCGACTGCCGCTGTACGGAGCCACCCCGGACACCCCGGTCTTCGTTTGCTGATCATCGGTTCCCGCCGTGAACGCGGGAACCGATGCTCCGTCACCGACCCGCTTCCACCAGCGCGCAGACTTCGTCGGCGCTGCCCCAGGAGAGGGTCATCCCCGCGCCGGCGTGCCCGTAGGCGTGCACGAGAAGACCCCCGGCGCGGTGTTCCGCCTCCACCCGGGGGCCGCCCTGACGGGCCGGACGCAGGCCGACCCGTTCTCCGACGACCGGCGCGACGGCGAGTTCGGGCACCAGGGCGATCGCCCGGGCCAGGATGCCGGCCCGGACCGCCGGGTCGGGGACGAGATCGGCCCGACCGGGTTCGAAGCTGCCGCCGAGCACCACGTCCCGGCTGCGCGGGTGCACGTACGTGGTGCCGGCCGGGTTCTCCTCGTCGCGGAACGACACGTCCAGGCCGGGATTGGCGACCAGCACGACCTGGCCGCGCGCCGGAAAGACCGTGTGGTCCCCGCAGAGCGCACCGGCGGCCAGACCGGCGGCGTTGACCACCACCGGCGCCTCGGCGAAGAGGTCGTCGAGCGCCTCCACCCGCCGCTCCACCAGCTGCCCTCCGCCGGCGACCAGCCGGTCGCGCAGCCACTCGAGGTACGTGGTCATCTCGGCCAGCGGGGCCACGAAGCGCAGCTCGCGCGCGTAGGGCGCGGACGCGTCGACGGCCTGCACGTCGTCGGCCGCCGCTGCCCACCAGGGCAGGTCGTCGGCGGCCTGGCGCTGGAACATCCTGGTCCGGCGCAGCAGCACGCCGGGCACGCCGTCGGCGGCCTGCCGGCGGAACTCCTGGTAGGTGGTGGCGGCCCAGGCCAGCACGCGCGGATCCGGATCGGTGTGGGTGGGATACCAGACCGCCGCCGCGACCGTCGAGACCAGCCGCTCCGGCGGGTCGGCGGTGAACACGGTGACCCGCGCACCCCGCTCCTGCAACCGGACGGCGGTCGTCAACCCGACGATGCCGGCCCCGACGACGATGACATCCCCCATGCCGCACCTCCCCTTCCCCCGCATCGTGCCCTGTCGACACCGGCGGCCGCCACCCGCCCCCCGAGGGCACCGTCCCCCCTTGGCCGTCCATGCTGGCCACCTCGACCGGTCCGGCACAGGGTCCGGTCGCCGATCCGACCGCGACGGCCGGAGCGTCCCCTGCCCCGGTTCAGCGGGGAAAGGTCAGGGTGGTCGGAACGTGTGCGCGCACGTGCACGCTCGACGGGCCGGGCACCCCCGGTGGCAGGACCAGCACGATGGTGCGGTCGTGGGCGGCGGTCAGCGTGGCCGAGGTGAGCCGACCGGCCCGCCAGCTGAGGTCGACCAGCACCGGCCCCCGGGCGCGCAGCCCCCGGACCGCCCCGTCCGGCCAGGCCGGCGGCAGCGCCGGCAGCAGCCGTAGCCGGTCGTTGTGGCTCTGCACCAACAGCTCGGCGATGGCGGCGGTGGCGCCGAGGGTGCCGTCGATCTGGAAGGTCGCCGGTGGCTGGAGGTTGAGCAGGTTCGCCGCCGTGTAGTGGGCGAACAGGTCGCCCAGGCCCTCGGCGGCGGCCGCCCCGTCACCGAGCCGGGCCCAGAGGGCGATGGTCCAGGCCCGGCTCCAGCCGGTGCTGCCGCCTCCGGCCTCCAGCCGGGCGCGCAGGGAGCGACGGGCCGCCGCCGCCCATCCCGGGGTGTCGGCCGGGTCGACGGCGCTGCCCGGGTAGAGGCCGTAGAGGTGGGACAGGTGCCGGTGGCCGGGATCGACCTCGGCCACCGGCGCGGACCACTCGCAGAGCCGACCGTCCGGGCCGACCACCGGCGCGGGCAGCCGGTCCCGCGCGGCGCGGACGCGCCGGACCAGGTCACGGTCGACGTCGACGGCCGGATCGCCGCCGGCCCGGTCGGCGACGGTGAGGACGGCGCTGAAGAGGTCGCCCAGCAGCCAGCTGTCCATCGTGGTCGTCACGTCCACCGACACCTCGCGACCGGAGCGGTCCCGGTAGGTGTTCTCCGGCGAGGTCGACGGGCAGCTGACCCACCGCCCGGTCCGGTCCGGCGTGAGGAAGTCGAGGAAGAACGCGGCCAGACCGCGCAGCAGCGGCCAGACCCGGCGGACGAGGAGGTCGTCGTCCCCGGCGAAGACGGCGTGGTCGACCAGGTGCAGGGCGAGCCACACCCCGCCCAGCGGCCACATCGCCCACCTCGGGTCGTCCCGGCCCTCCCCCACCGGCCAGCTCGTCCGCCACAGGTCGACGTTGTGGTGGGCGGTCCAGCCGGCACAGTCGTAGAGCGAACGGGCGGTGCGCGCCCCGGAGACGGCCAACTCGTCCACCAGGTCGAGCAGGGGCCGGTGGCACTCGGGGAGGTTGGTCGGCTCCGCCGCCCAGTAGGTCATCTGGAGGTTGATGTTGATGGTGTGGTTGCTGCTCCAGGCCGGCTGCACGTCCTCGCACCAGACGCCCTGGAGGGTGGCCGGCTGGCTGCCCGGCCGCGATCCGGCGATCAGCAGGTAGCGGCCGTAGGCGAAGAGCGTGGCGGCCAACCCGGGGTCGGGGTGCCCGGCCCGGACCCGGGCGAGGCGTTCGTCGGTGGGCACGGCGGCCAGGGCCGGATCGCCCGGCAGGTCGAGGTGGACCCGGTCGAACAGCGCCCGGTGGTCGGCCTCGTGCCGGACGGCGAGCCGGTCCGGGCCGACGGCGGTGGCCGCGTCCAGGGTCGCGCTGACCGCGTCGAGCAGCCGCCGTCGGTCGTCGTGCGGCACCCGGTCCCAGCCCCGGTACCCGGTCTCCGCCGCCACCAGCAGGGTCGCCTCCCGGGTGCCGGTGACCCGTAGGGTGTCGCCGTCGGCGCTGACGCTGCCCGTCCCGGCGAGCACCCGCACCGCGTACCCGAAGCACATGCCCTCGCCGGGGGTGTAGACGACCGGCTCGGACCGGTCGGGATGCGGCGGGGGCACGTGGGCGGGGACCCGGCCCCCGACGGCGAGGGTCACCGGGTCGGGACGGGTGGTCCAGCCCTCCCGGTGCGGGTGGCGCAGGGTGACGGTCAGGTCGAGCGGCTGGTCGCCGCGCACCCGGACCACCAGGACGCCGTCCGGGGCGGAGCAGAAGGCGGTGCGGACCACCGCGCCGGTGCGGGCGGTGGCGGTGGCCCGGGCGAGGTCCAACTCCCGCCGGCAGTCGCCGTCGGCCGGGGCGGCGAGGTCGACCAGCAGGTCACCGAGGGGCTGGTACGCCTGGCTGTTCGGCCCCTGCAACCGCTGCGAGGCGGTGCCGGCGGCGGCCGGGTCGTCCTCGTCCAGCAGGAGGCGGCGGACCTCGGCGAGGGTGGCCGGGCCGTCGGGCACGCCGTGCGACCGGGGCCCACCGGACCAGAGGGTGTCGACGTTGAGCGCGATCCGGTCGTGGACGCGCCCGGCGTGCACCATCGCGCCGAGCCGGCCGTTGCCCAACGGCAGCGCGTCCCGCCAGCTCGTAGCGGGGTGGTGGAAGCGGATCCGGGGGCCCGGCCCGGTGGTCGCCGGGTCAGCCACCGGCCCGCTCCCGGACCACCGCGACGCCCCCGGCGGGCAGGGTCACCGCGTCCTCGACCACCGCGCCGGTGAGCAGGTCGATCCCGGCGGTCGGCACCCGCTGCGCGGAGCCGGTGTGGTTGAGCAGGAACAGCCAGCTCGCCCGCGGACCCCGCCGACGCACCGCCTCGACGCCGGGCGGCGCGTCCGGACAGGTCGGCATGGCACCGGCGGCGCGCGCCACGTCGGCGAGCAGGCGCTGGTACGTGCCCTCGTCGGGGCGGGTGGAGACGTACCAGGCGACGCCGTCGCCGTACCGGTGCCGGGTGACGGCCGGCTGCCCGGCGAGCACGCCGGTGGCGTACGCGTCGACCGGTTCCGCCCCGGCGAGCCGTACCGTCTCCGACCAGAACCGCCCGGCGCCGCCACCGGTCAGCGGGATCTCCTCGCCCTCGGCGAGCGGGTGGAACTCCTCCACCCGGACCCCGAGGACGTCCCGGTACGCGCCCGGGTAGCCGCCGAGCCGGATCCGGGCGTGCTCGTCGGCGACCCCGCTGAGGTAGCCGACCAGCACGTGCCCACCGCCCTGGACGTAGTCGCGGACCCAACCGGCGGTGGCGTCGCTGGCCAGGTAGAGGGCGGGCAGGACGAGCAGCGCGTACCCGGTCAGCGGGTCACCGGGGAGCACCGGGTCGCAGACGTACCCGGCCCGCCGGAGCACCCGGTGCGCGGCGGCCACCTCGGTGTGGTGGTGGATCCGGTCGGACGGCAGGGCGCGTTGCTGCAACGCCCAGCCGCTGGCGGCGTCCCAGGCGATCGCCACCGGGGCCTCGATGGTGCCGGCGTCGACCTCGGCGAGCCGGTCCAGCAGGTCGCCCAGCTCGACCGTCTCCCGGAAGATCCGGCTGTCCGGTCCGGCGTGCGGCACCAGGGCGGAGTGGAAGAGTTCCGCGCCGCCGCGCGGTGCGCGCCACTGGAAGAACATCGCTCCCCGGGAGCCCCGGGCGACGTAGCCCAGGCTGTGCCGCGCCAGCCGGCCGGGTTCCCGGGTGTGCATCCGTCCGGGGGTGTAGATCAGGTTGGGCGCGCTCTCCATCAGCAGCCAGGAGCCGGGCGTGGTGGGCAGGTCCCCGTCGACGGCGCGGGCGTCCTGGCGGGCACCGTGCCGGGCCCAGCCCCGGGCCAGGTCGGCGGCGAGCGCGATCTGTTCCTCGGCGGCGGGCCCGGCGTCGGACGGGTAGTGGTCGATCGCGACCAGGTCGACCTCGGCGGCCCAGCGGGCGTGGTCGACCGGCACCCAGTCGCCGAGCACGTAGTTGGTGGTGATCGGCACCGCCGGGGTGGCGTCGCGGAGCAGGTCCCGCTGCTCGACGTACGCGGCGAGCAGTTCGTCGGACCAGTAGCGGCGGAAGTCGAGCACCTGGGTCGGGTTGGGCAGGTACTGGGTGGCCCGGGGGGTGGTCACCTGCGCCCAGTCGGAGTGGTGCTGACTCCAGAAGCTGGTGGTCCAGGCGTCGTTCAGCGCGTCGAGGTCGCCGTAGCGGTCGCGTAGCCAACGCCGGAAGCCGACCTCGGCGTGGCGGCAGTGGCAGGTGGTGCCGTACTCGTTGTGCACGTGCCAGAGCGCGAGTGCCGGATGGTCGGCGTACCGCTCGGCGAGCAGGTCGGTGATCCGGCGGGCGGCGGCGCGGTAGGCCGGTGCGGCGGCGCAGTAGGTGTCCCGGCTGCCGTGGTGCAGCCGCACGCCGTCGGCGGTGACCGGCAGCGCGTCCGGATGGGCCAGGGAGAACCACGGCGGGGGCGACGCGGTCGGGGTGGCCAGGGCGACCCGGATGCCGCCGGAGTGCAGCAGGTCGAGCACCTGGTCGAGCCAGTCGAAGGTGTACCGGCCGGGAGCGGGTTCCAGTCGGGACCAGGCGAAGACGCCGACGGTGACCAGGGTGATCCGGGCCTGCCGCATCAGGTCGACGTCCTGCTCCCAGACCTCCGCCGGCCACTGCTCCGGGTTGTAGTCGCCGCCATAGCAGAGCCGACCGTCCAGCACCATGCCGCACTCCCGCGAATTTTGTTTGGTACGTAGCTAAATTATGGCGAGGTCACCCGCTTGTCAACGCGATCGCACGGTCCCGCAGCGACGGCTCCTCGTTGACACTTTGTTGGGTATCCAAAGAAACTGGTGGGGTTGCCGACCCGGGAACCGAGGAGACGTCCATGCCGTACCGCCCGCCACTGGTTCCGTTCGAGACCTTCGTGGCCGACCCGCCCGACCTGCCGGTCCGCCGCGCCGGTGACGACGGCCCCGCCGTGGTCAGCCGGGCGGAGGTGGTGGAGACCGACGACCACGGCGTGACCCTGAAGAGCGCTACCTCCGACGGCGGCTCCCTGGTCGTCCGGGTGGAGTCGGCGGGCGACGGGGTGATCCGGGTCCGTCTCGCCGAGGACCCGCAGGCCCGTAGCCGCTCCGCCCGGATCCTGCCGCTGGTCACCGCCGAGCCCCGGCCCGCCCGGGTCACCGTCGACGACGGTGGGGTCCGGGTCGACGCCGGGGCGGTCGTCGCGGAGATCCGGCTCGACCCCTGGCACCTGCGCTTCCTCGCCCCGGACGGACGGGTGCTGCTCGAGCAGGACGGCGGCACCCTGGACATCTCCGGCCGGCGGCGCACCCTGCCCTTCGGTCGCTCCGGTTCCGGGGGGCAGCCGGTGGCGTACCACGAGAGCTTCGTGGCCCCCGGCGACGAGCACTTCGTCGGCTTCGGGGAGAAGTTCACCCCGCTGGACAAGCGGGGGCAGCGCGCGTTGATGTGGAACTTCGACGCCTTCGGCAGCGAGTCGGACCGGTCCCACAAGTGCGTGCCGTTCTACCTGTCCAGCCGGGGCTACGGGGTGCTGGTCGACAGCGGCCTGCCGGTGGAGTTCGACGTCTGCCAGTCCACCCACAGCAGCGTGCAGATCCTCGTCCCGGACGACGTGCTCGACTACTACGTCCTGGCCGGGCCGACGCCGACCGAGATCATCGACCGCTTCGACCGCCTCACCGGGCGGCCGTACCTGCCGCCGAAGTGGGCGTTCGGGGCCTGGATCTCGTCCGGCTTCTACCCGGACAGCCAGGAACGGGTGCTGGAGCGGGCCCGCCGCATCCGCGACCGGGGCATCCCCTGCGACGTGCTGCACCTGGACTGCTACTGGCAGGTCGACGGGCACTGGTCCGATCTCCAGTGGGACAGCGCACAGTTCCCCGACCCGGCCGGCATGATGGCGACCCTCGCCGAGCAGGGCTTCCGGGTCTGCCTCTGGATCAACCCGTACGTCTCCGCCGACAGCCCGCTGTACGCCGAGGCGGCCGAGGCCGGCTACTTCCTGACCCGTGCCGACGGCAGCACCTACGTGGCCGACGTCTGGCACGGCAGCCACGCGGCGAGCGCGATCGTCGACTTCACCGACCCGGAGGCGACCGACTGGTTCACCGGGCTGCTGCGCCCGTTGCTCGAGCAGGGCGCGATGGTGTTCAAGACGGACTTCGCCGAGGGGGTGCCGGCCGACGCGGTGGCCGCCAACGGGATGACCGGCGTGGAACTGCACAACGTGTACGCATTGCTGTTCAACGACGCGGTCTCCGGCGTGACCCGGGAGGTGGCCGGACACGACACGGTCTGGGCCCGCTCCTCCTTCCTGGGTGGACAACGGCACGCCGCACAGTGGAGCGGCGACGTCAACGCGACCTGGCCGGCACTGGCCAGCACGATGCGCGGCGGCCTCTCGCACGGGCTCTCCGGCATTCCCTTCTGGAGCCACGACACCGGCGGCTTCCACGGCACCCCCGAGCCGGACCTGTACGTCCGCTGGACCCAGTTCGGGGCCTTCTCGCCGCTGGTCCGACTGCACGGCACCACCAGCCGGCTGCCCTGGGACTTCCCGGCCGACACCGAACGGGACGCGGTGGCCGCGCTCCGGTTGCGCTACCGGTTCCTGCCGTACCTGTACTCGGCTGCCGCCGACGCGGCCCGCACCGGGGCCCCGATGATGCGGGCCCTGCTGGTGGACACCCCGGACGACCCGGTGGCCTGGACCCGGGACCTGGAGTACCGGCTCGGCCGGGACCTGCTGGTCGCGCCGATGTTCGACCCGACCGGCCGGCGCACCGTCTACCTTCCTGACGGCGACCGGTGGGTCGACGCGAACACCGGCGAGGTGCACACCGGTGGACGGCACGTGCGCGTCGACGTCCCGCTGGAGCGGACCCCGCTCTTCGTCCGGCACGGCGCGCTGCTTCCGGTCGCGCCCCCGGCCGACCGGATCGCCGACGGTCCGTTCCCCGACGTGACGCTGGTGAGCTGGGGTGGCGTGGACGGCCGCACGGTGGTGCACGACGTCGACGGGGACACGGTCGTCGAGGCGGTCCGCGACGGGGACACGCTGAAGATCACCAGCGACGGCCCGCTGCGGCTGCGCGGGGTGTCGCTCGCCCCGGTGGTCGGGAGCGACGCGCCGGCCCGGGTGCTGCTCGACGGCATCGAGGTCCCGGTGACCCCGCTCGACGGGCTCTTCGACCCGGCGGCCTGAGCCGCGAACGGCGCCCCGACCGGAACCGGTCGGGGCGCCGGGGCACGCGGATGCGGACGCCCGGCCGGTGGAACCGGGCCCGGGGCGGACGCGCCACCGGCGCCGGAGCGGTCAGCCCTTGACCGCGCCGGTGATCATGCCCTTGGTGAAGTGCCGCTGCACGAACGGATAGATGATCACGGCGGGGAGGACGGTCACCACCACCACCGCCATCTTGACCGCGAGCGTCGGCGGGTACGCGGTCACCCCGGGAATGGTGAACGACGACCCGGAGACGGCCGGCGACTGCCCACCCAGGATGTAGGTCTGCAACACCCGCTGGATCGGGAACTTGTCGTTGTCGTCGATGTAGAGCACCGAGTTGAAGTACGCGTTCCAGTACCCGACGGCGTAGAAGAGCCCGACCACCGCCACGACCGCCTTCGACAGCGGCAGCATGACCTTCCACAGGATCCGGAACTCGCCCGCCCCGTCGATCCGGGCGCTGTCGACCAGTTCGCCGGGGACGTTCATGAAGAACGCCCGGACCACCACCAGGTTGAACACGCTGATCGCGCTGGGCAGGATCAGCGACCAGATGCTGTCCTTCAGGCCGAGCCCGGTCACCACCAGGTAACTGGGGACCAGACCCGGGAAGATCAGGAAGGTCAGCAGGAAGAAGAAGAGCAAGCCCCGGTGCGCCACCGAGCCCGGCCGGGAGAGCCCGTACGCGGCGAGCACGGTGAGCACCAGGCTGACCGTGGTGCCGAGGACGGTGACCAGGGTGCTGATCCAGACCGCCTGGGTGATCTGCCCACCGTTGAAGATCGTCACGTACGCGCTCGGGTCGAACTCGCGCGGCACCACGACCATGCCACCGGTCTCGTTGATCGTCTCCCGGGAGGCGAGGCTGGTCACCACCACCGACCACATCGGGAAGAGCACGGCGAGCACCAACAGGGTGAGCACCACGCCCTTGCCGACCTGGCCGACCGGCGAGGGTGGCTCCTCCCAGGCCGGCCGCCGGGACCGGGCACGCCGGGCACGACGGCCGTCGACCGGCGGCGGCGCCACCGGCACCGGTCCGACTCCACTGAGCTGTGCGGTCATGACTTGGAGTACACCCCCTGTTCGCCCATCCGGTGTGCCAGGTGGTTGGCGGTGACGATGAGCAGCAGGCCGATGACCGCCTTGAACAGGCCGGCGGCGGCCCCCAGGCCCCACTGCTGGGTGGCGATCGCCTGGTAGTAGACGAAGGTGTCCAGCACCTCGGCGGCCTCCCGGCCGACCGCGTCGCGTTGGAGGATGAACTGCTCGAAGCCGACCGAGAGCGCGTCGCCCAGCCGCATGATGAGCAGCAGGACGATGACCGGCCGCAGGCCCGGCAGGGTGATGTGCCAGAGCCGGCGCCACCGGCCGGCGCCGTCGGCCGCCGCAGCCTCGTACAGGTTGGGGTCGATGGCGGCGAGCGCGGCCAGGAAGACGATCGCGCCCCAACCGACGTCCTTCCAGACCGCCTCGGCGGTGACCAGCACGATGAACGTGTCGGGGTTGGTCATGACCTGCCACGGTTCGAGCCCGGCCTGGCGCATCTCCTGGGCCAGCAGCCCGGCGCCGCCGAGCATCTGCACGAAGAAGGTGATCACCAGCACCCAGCTGAAGAAGTGCGGCAGGTAGACCACGCTCTGCACGAAGCCGCGCACCCGGCCGGAGACCAGGCTGTTGAGCAGGATGGCCAGCAGAATCGGCAGCGGGAAGAAGAAGACCAGCTGGAACGCGGTGATGGTGAGGGTGTTGCCGACCGCGTCCCAGAAGAGCGGGTCGCGGAAGAGCGCCTCGAAGTTGCCGAAGCCGATCCACTCGCTGTAGAGGAACGCCTCGAGCGGGTCGTCACCGACGAACGGGTTGTAGTCCTGGAAGGCGATCACGTTGCCGAGGGTCGGCAGGTAATGGAAGACCAGCAGCAGGAGCGCGGCCGGGGCGGTCATCGCCAGCAACGGCCAGTCCCGGCGCAGCCGGGCCCGCAGGTTGTGCCGGGGGCGGGGCCGGTCGCCGCGTCGGCGACCGGCCCGCGTCGACGTACGCCCGGCGGGGGTGGACGCCCCGTCGGTGGCCGGGGCGTCCACCACCCCGGCCACGTCCGCCCGGCTCATCGGCCGTTGTCGGCGAGCGCCTTCTCGAAGAACGCGCGCCCCTCTTCGCCACCGGTGGACAGGAACTCCTTGCGCACCTGGTCGAGGTCACCGATGGGCCGACGACCCCGGAGGATGTCCCGGATCTTGTCGTCGGTCGGGGTGATGATCTTCGACCAGTTGGCCGGCAGCTCCAGCTTGATCCCGGCGAAGAGGTCCTTCTCCATCAGCCCGATGTGCTGCTGGTAGTAGCCGAGGTAGTCGCGGACGTAGTTCGGGGTGTCACCGCTGCGCACCTTCACCGGCACCCGGCCGCCGATGTGGGTGTACTGCGCACCCAACTCCTTGCGGCCCAGCTCGGTCGGGACCGGACTGCCGTCCGGGCCCCGGGTGAAGTGCTTACCCTCCACGCCGTACTCGCGCAGTTCGAACTCACGGCTGCCGAAGGGCGCCGCGCACCAGTTCAGCACCCCGAGCAGTTCCCGGGTCCGCTCCTCGCCCAGCCCCTTCTTGACGAACGTGAAGAAGACCGGCTTCTCGCTGCCCCAGATCACCGCCGGCTTCCCGCTCGCGCCGAAGACGGGCAGCGGCTGCATGTCGAAGCTGGCCAGCACCTTGGACTGCTCGCCCTGCATGCCCTGCCAGGCCCCCAGGCCGTCCTGGTACATCAGGATCTTGCCGCCCTTGAAGAGCTGCTTCTCGTCGGCGCCCTTGCTGGCCACCGTGTCCGGGTGGACCAGCCCCTCGGCGAAGAGCCGGGCGGTGAACTCCAGGGCGGCCCGGAACTCGGCGGTCTCGAACTTGTGCTCCAGCCCGCCGTCGGGCTTCTTGCGCCAGATCTGCTGGCAGCCGAAGAACTGCTGGACCATGTCGAAGACGCTGCCGAAGGCCCAGACCCCCTTGGCCGGGTCGGTGGCCTTCTTCCCGAACTCGTACAGCTCCTCCGGGCTGGTCGGGGTGCCCAGGCCGCCCCTGGCCACCAGGTCCTTGCGGTAGAAGAGGGCGTAGGCGAACGGGCCGTCGGTCGGGAACGGGACGGCGTGCAGCCGCCCGCCCCACACCGAGTACTCCCAGGCCCCGGTGGGCAGGGCGGCGAGGTACGGATAGGTGGCGGCGGCGTCGCCCTTCAGGTGGTCGGTGAGGTCCTCGAAGAGCGCCTTCACCGCTTCGGAGAACCGGGCGACCTTGTCGACCTCCCAGTTCGGCACGCTGAGCAGCTCCGGCACGTCCCGCGCGCCGAGCATGGCGTTGAGCTTGTCGGCGTAGGTGCCGCCGTCCTGGAGGCTGGGGTTGACGTCCACGCCGAGCTTGCCGTTGACCGCGGCCAGGTACGAGTTGCGTCCGAGCGTCGGCGGGGCCGGGCCCCACCACGGGCTCATGGTGCTGATCGGCGCGCCACCCCGGCCGGGCTGCTCGGTGACCGCGTCCACCAGCTCACGCGGATAGGTCAGGTAGCCGTCCGGGATCGGCCCCTCCCCCGCGATGTCCGGCTTGAGCAGCTCGGCGGGCTTGTGCGTGGGCAGGACGGCACGGATCGCGTCGGCCTTGGTGGCGCTGCCCCGGCTGCCCGCCTCCTTGCTGCACCCGGCCAGGGTTCCGCCGGCCATGGTCGCGGCGGCGCCGACACCGGCCAGGCGGAGCAGGGTCCGACGATCGGTGGATACGTCCGGCATGGACGGCTGCACGGCGCACTCCCTTCATGGCGAAACCGGCCCGGATCCTGACGATCACGGTTGCAAAGCGGCCCGACCCGGTTAGGATTAGTTAGTCTTCTAGCCGAACAAACTAAACGACCGCCACCGGTCCCACAAGGGAGCGGGTCCGGGTGGCCCGCCACCGGACCGCGGCAGGCGCGCCGGTCGGATCCGACGGTGCGGGTGCGGCATGATGAAGACGCGATCACCGCCCACGACAGCACCGGTCGGGGCACGTCGGCGCAGGGAGCGGAG
Organism: Micromonospora sp. NPDC023956; assembly: GCF_040639195.1. Lineage (NCBI taxonomy): Bacteria > Bacillati > Actinomycetota > Actinomycetes > Micromonosporales > Micromonosporaceae > Micromonospora > Micromonospora sp. NPDC023956. Next base: position 23,629 of record NZ_JBEZZN010000024.1, on the reverse strand, counting down.
AACGTTGATCACCATGCAGACCGGGCCGCAGCCGACCGACCTGAGCGACGTCCGGGCCACCAACCGGGCCGTGGTGCTGCGCTACGTCCGCACCCACTCCCCCTGTTCCCGGGCGGACATCGCGGCCCGCACCGGGCTGAACAAGGCGACCGTCTCCAGCCTGGTCACCGAACTCATCGAGCGCCGGCTGCTGCGCGAGACCGGGCTGACCGAGAACCGGGTCGGCCGGCCGGCGACCATGCTGGTCCTCGACGGCGAGCCGTACGCGGCGCTGGGCATGCAGGTCGACGCCGACCAGCTGGTGGTGGTCGCGGTCGACCTGGGCGGGAACCGGCTGCTCACCTGGCGGCGGGCCTTCGGCACGCTGGGCGCCTCCCCCGGCGAGACCGTCGCCGCCGTGACGAAGCTGGCCCGCCGGGCCGTCGGGCGGGTCACCGCCGAGGGCCGCACCGTGCTGGGGCTCACCCTCGGCGTGCCGGCGCTGGTCGACACCACCGGTACGGTGCCGCTGGCCGCCACCCTGGACTGGCGGGACGCACCGGTCGCCGCCGAGCTGCGGGCGGCGCTGCGCGACCCGGGCTTCCCGGTGGCCGTGGAGAACGAGGCCAATCTGGCCGTCCTGGCCGAACAGCGGCACGGGGAGCGGGCCGGAACGGCCAACCTCGTCCACCTCACCGGTGGGGCCGGCATCGGCGCGGGCATCCTGGTCGAGGGGCGGCTGCTGCGCGGTGGACGCGGCTTCGCCGGCCAGGTCGGGCACCTCCCGCTGGACCCGGCCGGACCGGTGTGCCGGTGCGGCCGACGGGGCTGCCTGGAGGCGCTGGTCGGCCTGCCGGCGGTGGTGCGCCGGCTGCTGCCCGACGCCGAGGCCGACGGCGCGGTCACCGACTTCGCCCCGGAGATCGAGCGGATCCGGGCCCTGGCCCGCGCCGAGGACCGGGCCACCCTCGCCGGCCTGACCGACCTCGGCCGGCACCTCGGGCACGGGGTGGCCGTCCTGGCCGACCTGCTCAACCCGGAGGCCGTCCTGGTGGGCGGGCACTTCGCGGCGCTGGCCCCCTGGCTGCTGCCGACGGCCCGGACGGAACTGACCCGGCGGACCCTCGCCCCCGACGCCGGTGGCTGCCGGCTGGACGCCTCGGCTCTCGGTGCCGAGGCGGCGGCGCTGGGTGGCGCGACCGCCTCGCTGGCGGCGGTCGAGGCCGGCCGGCTGCCCGTTCCGGCGGCCATCGCCGGCTGACCCGCACCCGGCCCGTCGACCCACCGGCAGCCGGGCGTCGCCATCGACCACGGTCCGCGTGGAAGCGATCCCATTCACCTCTTGACCGGAGGACGGCCCTGGTGCAAGCCTCAGACAGCCGCCCCGTAACACGTGGGCAACAGGGGCGGGTCACTCGCGCATGCCGTCGAAGCGCTTCGCGCCGACCGGGCTGACGGCTACCTCTCACCCCGATGCCGCACGCCCCGCGCCGGCCGCTCGTCGAAGCGCTTCGACACCGGAACGGGCCGAGGCAGGCCAGGAAGGTAACGGACCCACCATGACCAACCGCACCGATCCCGCATCCGGCGACGCCCTCGGCGCCCGCGTCGACCACCTCCTGGGCCAGCTCACCCTCCCGGAGAAGATCGGGCTGCTGCACCAGCACCAGGCCCCGGTGCCCCGGCTCCACCTGCGGTCGTTCCGGACCGGCACCGAGGCGCTGCACGGGGTGGCGTGGCTCGGACCGGCCACCGTCTTCCCGCAGGCGGTCGGGCTCGGCGCCACCTGGAACCCGGAGCTGCTGCGCGCGGTCGGCACCGCCGTCGGCGAGGAGGTCCGCGCCCTGCACCACGCCGACCCGGAACGGGTCGGACTCAACGTCTGGGCACCGGTGGTCAACCCGCTGCGCGACCCGCGCTGGGGACGCAACGAGGAGGGCTTCGCCGAGGATCCCTGGCTGACCGGGCACCTGGCCACCGCGTACGCGCGCGGACTGCGCGGGGACCATCCCTGGCGGCTGCGCACCGCACCCACCCTGAAGCACTTCCTCGGCTACAACAACGAGACCGACCGGGCCACCACCTCCAGCGACCTGCCGCCCCGGGTGCTGCACGAGTACGAACTGCCCGCCTTCCGGGCCCCCCTCGCCGCCGACGCCGCAGTCGCCGTGATGGCCTCGTACAACCTGGTCAACGGGGTGCCGGCGCACCTGAGCCCGCTGATCGCCGACGAGCTGCGCCGGTACGCCCCGGGCGAGGTCATGGTGGTCGGCGACGCCGGCGCGGTGACCAACATCGCCGGCGTACAGGGCCACCTGCCCGACCACGTCCGGGGCTTCGCCGCCGCGCTGCGCGCCGGGATCGACAACTTCACCGAGGACGGCGAGGACAGCACGCCGACCGTCGGGCGGCTCACCGAGGCGCTGCGCCGGGGGCTGGTCACCGAGGCCGACGTGGACACCGCGGTACGGCGGATCCTCACCGTCCGGGCCCGGCTCGGCGACCTGGACCCGGAGAGTGCGGACCCGTACGCCGACGTGTCGCCGGACACCGTCAACTGCCCCGCGCACCGGACGCTGGCCCGGGAGACCGCCCGGCAGTCGATCGTGCTGCTGCGCAACGACGGGCTGCTGCCGCTGTCCGCCGACCCGGGGCTGCGGGTGGCGGTGCTCGGCCCGCTGGCCGACACCCTCCTGACGGACTGGTACAGCGGCACCCTGCCGTACGCGGTCACCGCCTTCGGGGCGCTCGCCGGGCGGTACCGCACGGTGACCACCCACGAGGGGGCCGACCGGATCGCGCTACGGGTCGGCGACCGGTACGTCCGCTGCGCCGGCACGCCGGACGGCACGACGCTCACCGCCGACGCCACCGCCGCGACCGACGACACCCACCTGGACGTCTTCGACTGGGGCGCGGACCTGCTGGCGCTGCGCGCGGTCGCGAACGGGCGGCACGTCCGGGCGGACGAGGAAGGGCTGCTCGTCAACGACCGGCCCGGACCGGGTGAGTGGGTGGTCCGGGAGACCTTCCGGTGCCGTCCCGGCCCGGACGGCACGGTGGTGCTGCACCACGTCGCCACCGACCGGTACGTCACCGTCGGCCCGGACGGGTTGCTGCGGGCGGACGCCGTCGACGCCGTCGCGGCCACCGCGTTCCGGGTCGAACTGGTCGCCGACGGGGTGGCCGGAGCCGCCGCGCACGCCGCCGACGCCGACGTGGCCGTGGTGGTGCTGGGCAACCACCCGATGGTCAACGGTCGAGAGACCGAGGACCGGACCGACCTGGCCCTGCCCGCCGGACAGCAGCGCCTGCTGGCGGCGGTGCACGCCGCCAACCCCCGGACCGTGCTGGTGCTGAGCAGCAGCTACCCGTACGCGGTCGGGTGGGCCGACGCGCACCTGCCGGCGGTGCTCTGGTCCGCACACGGTGGCCAGGAGTACGGCGCGGCCCTGGCCTCGGTGCTGGTCGGCGACGCCGAACCGGGCGGCCGGCTGCCCCAGACCTGGTACCGGGACGCCGCCGAACTGCCCGACCTGCTCGACTACGACGTCATCGAGGCGGACGCCACCTACCTCTACCACCGGGGCGATCCGCTCTACCCGTTCGGCCACGGGCTCGGTTACACCCGGTTCGACTACGCTGACCTGGAGTTGAGCGCGGCGTCGGCCACCGCCGACGAGGAGGTCGGGGTGAGCGTGACGGTGACCAACAGCGGCGACCGCCCCGGCGAGGAGGTGGTGCAGCTCTACACCCGCCAGCGTCGCTCCCGGGTCAAACAGCCGCTGCGCCAGCTGCGCGACTTCGCCCGGATCACCCTCGCCCCCGGCGAACGCCGGGTGGTCACCCTTCGGCTGCGCGTCGCCGACCTGGCGTACTGGGACGAGTCTCGGGGGCGGCCCGTGCTGGAGGACGCCCGGCACAGCGTGCTCGTCGGGCGCTCGTCGCGGGACATCCGGCTGGTCGGCGTGCTCGCCGTGGCCGGCGGGTCGGCCGGATGGCGGCCCGAGCGGGAACCCTTCGATGTCGGCGCCACCCGGTGACCGGGCCGCCGGCTCCCCGACCCGTCCGGTGAAGTCGGCCGACCTGGTCACGATCGCCGACGTGGCCCGGCACGCCGGGGTCGCGGTCAGCACCGTGTCGTACGTGCTCAGCGGCAAGCGGGCCATCTCGGCGGCCACCCGCAGCCGGGTGCTGGCCAGCATCCGGCTGCTCGACTACCACCCCAACGCCGGGGCGCGGGCGTTGGCCAGCCGGCGGGCCAACGTCATCGCGCTGGTCCTGCCGCTGCGTACCGGGGCACAGGTGCCGGTGCTGATGCAGTACGCCACCGCCGTGGTGACCACCGCACGGCGCTACGACCACGACGTCCTGCTGCTCACCGCCGACGAGGGAGCCGCCGGGCTGCGACGGATCGCGGCCAGCGCGATGGTCGACGGGATCGTGCTGATGGACGTGGAGATGCACGACAACCGGGTGCCGCTGCTACGGGCGTTGACCCGGCCCAGCGTGCTGATCGGCTTTCCCGCCGATCCCACCGACCTGACCTGCGTGGACCTCGACTTCCACCGGGCCGGGGAGGTCTGCGTCGAGCACCTGGCCGCGCTCGGGCACCGCCGGGTCGCCCTGCTCGGCGCGCCGACGGCGGTCTACGACCGGGGCACCGGGTTCGCGCACCGGACCCGGGCCGGGTTCACCGCGGCCGCGACCCGGCTCGGTGTGGCGGCCGAGACGCGACCCTGCCCGGAGGAGGTGGCCGCCGTCCGGGACGAGCTGGCCGACCTGCTGACCCGCTCCCCCGACCTGTCCGGGCTGGTGGTGCAGAACGAGGCCGCCGTCGGGCCGGTGCTGGCCGCGTTGCCCGCCCTCGGTCGGCGGGTGCCGGAGGACGTCTCGGTGGTGGCGGTCTGCCCGGACCAGTTCGCGGAGCGGGCCAGCCCGGCGCTGACCTCGGTTCCGGTGCCGGCCGAGGAGACCGGCCGGGAGGCGGTGTCGCTGCTGATGCGCAAGCTCACCGGCGAGCCGGTGCCGGACGCCACCCTGCTGGCACCCCGGCTGACCGTACGCGGCAGCACCGCGCCAGCGCCGGGGTGACCGCAGGGCGACGCCGTCAGCGCCGGTTCTTGCCGTAGGTGCCGGCGACGATCGCGACGCCCACCGCGGCGAAGACCACCTGGAGGGCGAGTTCGATCCAGTCGATCCCCCGGGTGTCGTCGACCCCGAGGAGCCCGGCGACGAGCGTGCCGAGCACGGCGGCGATCACACCGATGAGCAGGGTGAGCCAGATCGGGATGGACTGCCGGCCCGGCACGACCAGTCGGCCGAGCGCACCGATGATCAGGCCGATGACGAGCGCGGTGAAAAAGCCGGTTACTTCCACGGGGTACCTTCCCTTCCGGGTCTGTCAGTCAACGTACCCATCCCCACCGCTCCGAGCTGCTGAAACGCGGTTCGCGGCGGAACGGCTGCTTCGTCATGGAACCGTCACGGTCCCGCGTGCCGGCCGTCATCCGCCCGGCCCGCCGGGATGACCGACGGCCGGACGACCCACCTCACCGATCAGCATGCCGCAGCAGCGGGCGTACCGGACCGATCCGGCGTAATCGACCGCCCCGGCCCACCCGGGAGGACCGGTTGTCGGCGGCCGGCGCCCGGTGACGGACAGGCCGGGCGCCGCTACCGACGGGGGCGGCGGGCCGCCCGGTGATCGTCGAAGAGTTTCACGTAGATAAAGAGACGCGAAGACTATCGACATAGATGCTCATGAGGATATAGCGTGCCGATCACCTGGTCGTCGACCAGATACACCCCCGCTGGACCATCGTTCCTAAGGAGCGCCGTGGCCACTCCACGATCCATCCGACTGCGGCGCCGAGGTCTTCTCGGCATCCCGGCCCTCGTGGTCGCCGCATCCGCCGCCGTCGCCGCCGCACCCGTCTCGGCCAGCGCCGCGCCGACCCGCGCCGCCAAGCGCGTGGAGTGCCTGGCCGACCTGCTCGAGGAGGCCTGATGGCCACCATCCCCTGGCTCGTGGACGTCCTGCGCTCCGCCGGGGTGCAGGTGGTGGTCCAGGGCGACTGGCTGAACCGGATGCGGCCGGGTGACTTCAACCCGATCGGCGTGCTCTGGCACCACACCGCCGCGACCTCCAGCGCCAGCAACCCGCACCCCGCGTTGAACGTCTGCATCAACGGCCGGTCCGACCTGCCCGGCCCGCTCTGTCAGGCGCTGGTCGACTACCACGGCGTCTTCCACGTCATCTCCGCCGGGCGCTGCAACCACGCGGGCACCAGTCGGGGCAGCGGGCCGATCCCCGCCGGGGACGGCAACACCCTGATGATCGGGTGGGAGATCGACTACAACGGCGTGAACCAGGAGATGACGGCGGCGCAGTACAACGCCTCGGTCGCCGCGACCGCAGCCGTGCTCAAGCGGCTGGGCAAGGACTCCAGCTATGCCCGGGGCCACCGGGAGACGAGCACGAGCGGCAAGATCGACCCGTCCTTCATCGACCTGAACGTCATGCGCGCCGACGTGGCCGCCAAGATGTCGGGCGGCGGTGGAACGTGGAGCACCATCGTCGACAACACCACGGCCGGCCGGTTCACCGCCAGCGCCAACTGGGGCGTCTCGACGTACTCGGGCCAGCGGTACGGCGCCGACTACCGGTATGCCAACCCCGTCCTGGCCAGCGACGTCGCCTGGTACAAGGTGAATGTTCCGGCGACCGCGAACTACCGGGTGGACGCCTGGTGGCCGGGCGTCTCCGGCTACAACAGCGCCACGCCGTACATCGTCTCGACGACGACCGGCAACAAGACGATCGTCGTCGACCAGCGCACGGGCGGCCAGTGGCGCACCCTCGGGACGTTCACGCTGCCGGCCGGCGACGCGAACCGTGTCGGGGTCAGCCGGTGGACCACCGCCAGCGGCCTGGTCATCGCCGACGCCATCCGGGTCACCCGGGTCTGACCCGCGACCGGGGCGCCGCATCCGTTCGGGTCGGGTGCGGCGCCCCGGCGGTTCATCCGCCCGGGACGGAGCGGGGCACCAGGTCCGGCAGCGGTGGCGGTGTCCAGTCCGGCAGGAGGGGCGCCCGGGTCGGGCCGAGCGGGAAGCCGGGCACGGAGTGGAGACCCGGCAGGGGTTCCCGGTCCAGCGGATCCGTCAGCACCGGCCAGGTGGGTGTGAAGCCCGGCGGATACCGCGGCTCCGGCTCGTCGTTCAGCCAGTGCACGAAGCCCAGCAGGGCCAGCCCCAGCAGCACGGCCAGCGACACGTAGGCGATGTCCTGGTGCCGCCGTCGGGTGGCCTCGTCCAGTGCCGGGGTGATGGTCAGCGCCCGGGAGGGCCCGGTCGGCACGGCCCGCACGGCGTCGTCGGGATCGGCCCCGAGCGCGGTCAGCCGGGCCAGCAGTCGGGGCACCCCGTCCGGATCGTCGAGGGCCGCGGTGACCCAGACCGTGACGTCGTCGTGGTCGACGGCCGCACCGCTGAACCGGCCGCACCCCGTCCAGCACGCCGTCACGCGGGCCTGGCCCGCCCGGACCAGGCAGAGCCCCACCAGCGCGGACAGGCCCTCGACCAGCCGTGCCCGCCCCACCCGCGGATCCGGGCCGAGGGCGCGGACGGCCCGGCCGGCCCCGCCGGCACCCACCTCGCGGAGCACCCCCGCCACGGTCACCGGTCCCGGACCGGGTCGGAGCACCCCGGTCACCGCGGTCACCGCCTCGCCCGCCCGGTGGGCGGCGAGCGTGTCGAGCCACTCCCGCCACGGCCGCCTCCGCCCCGGGTACCTCGTCGCCCGGCGCAGCGGGCCGGGCGCGAGCGCGGCGGCCACCTCGGGAGCGGGTGGCAGCCCCGGTTCGTCGCGGAGCCCGGCCAACCGGTCGAGGCGACGCCGCATGGCGGGGTGGAACCCGTCGGCCGGAAGCCGCTCGGCGGCCCGGCGCAGCGCCGCCAACTCGGTCCGGTGATCCGGGTCCGCCAGCAGGTGGGCGAACGGCCGGTGCGGGTCGTCCGGGACGGTACCGGTCGCGCGGCGCACCGGCTCGACGAGGTCCTCCTCGAACCGGGCCCACGCGGCGGCGACCGCCGGCACGGACCGCAGCCCGTCGGCCAGCGCGGCGGCCCCGGCGACCTCGGCGGCGATCCGGTCGGCCTCCAGTTCCTGCCGCTGCCGGACGGGTCGCACCAGCCGGTAGGTCAGCCCCGCGCAGGCGCTGACGGTGAGCAGCAGAAGCCCGGCGTAGTGCCGTGCCAACGGGTTGGCGACCATCACCTCCCGGATGCGCTGCCGGGCCATCACCATGCCGGCGTACGCGCGGTGGGCGGGCTCGCTGAACCGCGCGTGCCGGCGCGCGTAGTGGCCGAGCTCGTGCGCGAGCACCGCCCGCAGTTCGTCCGGGCGGAGGCCGACCAGGAGCGGTACCCCGACGTAGAGCCTCCGTCGGCCGGCCGGGGCGAGCAGCCAGGCGTCGTCGGTGACCGCCGCGTTGGCCTCGCCGGTGAGGCGGATCTCCAGCGGCGGATCGGTGCCGATCTGCTCCGCCAGTGTCCCCACCAGCGCCCACAGCGCGGCTCCCTGGCTGCGGGTGAGCAGCACGGAGTCGGGACGGGGACCGGCCGGGCGGCTGGCCCGGACCAGTTCCCGCACGGCCAGCAGCAGCGGGACGAAGGTCGCCGAGGCCAGCAGCAACGGCGTCGTGTTGAACTGCGGACCGGCCCCCCGCCGGCCGACCACCCAGACCGCGCCGATCGCGAAGCCGATCCAGAGCAGCACCAGCAGACCGGTGAACAGGTGGACGCCGGCCAGCAGGGCCAGGGCGAGCAGCGCCCGCAGCGAGGCGGTCACGGGAGGTCCCGCTGCCGGTGCCCGGCCGTCCACAGCCGGTGCGCCGACCCCGGATCGGCGTCGAAGCCGCGGACCAGCCACCGTTCGGTCCGGCGCAGCGCCCCCGTCAGCGCGTCCTCGCCGTACCCCGGCTGGCCGCCCGGACCGGGCCGGGTGAGCACCCCGGCGACCAGCGGGTCGCCCGGCCGGTGTGGACCGCCGGTGAGTCCGAGCAGGACGGCCAGCCGCTCCCGGGCCTTGGCGAGGTTGGCGCCGACCGCCCCCACGCTGATCCCCACCTCGTCGGCGACCTGCCGGTAGGTCATGCCCTCCAGGCACACCATGATCAGAACCTGACGCTGCCGGGACGGCAGCAGCCCGATGCTGCGCAGCACGGCCACGGCGGCGACCTCCTCGTCCGGCGTGGACGTGGCGGGGACCGGCACCTCCAGCTCCGTGCGCCGCCACCGTGACCACCAGCGACCGGCCTCCCGGGCGAACCGCCGCCTCACCGTCGTCTCCACCCAGGCCCGTGGCTCGCGCAGCTGCGACCAGTGCAGGTAGGCCGCCAGGTAGGCCTCCTGCACCGCATCCTCGGCGTCCGGGCGGCGACCGCAGTACATGACCGCCTGGGCGAGCATCGCCGACCGGGTCCGGACGACGAAGTCGTCGAAGTCGGCGTACTCATGCACCGTCGTCCTCCCACGTGCCGGCCCGCTCCACGCCGGAACGGGCCCTCCCAGCATCGCCGACCGCGCCGGGCCGGGATGTCGCCTGTTCGACAGCGGCGAGCCGGCGACGGCCGGACCACCAGTCCGCCGTCCCGGTCACCAGCCTGGTGACGGCCAGGGCCAGTCCCACCGCGCCGGTGGCCACCTCCAGGACGACCGTCGTTCTGTCCATCGGTACCTCGCTCTCTCCCGCGGACCGGTCGCTGACGCGTCGGTCATCAGGTAGAGCCCGCCGGACACCGGTTTCTTCACCGTCCGCCCCGACTTTCGCCGGGTCCACGCGGCGTGGCCGCACCCGGTCACCGGGCGGTCCGCCACCGTGCCGGGCGCGGCCGGGCGGCGCGCCGGGCGCGCCGAGGCGGATTGGCGGTACGGCGACCTGCGCTTCTATGCTCCGGCGCATGGCGAGGTACTTCGACGTGCACCCGGACAACCCGCAACCGCGCAGCATCGGCCAGGTGGTCGGGATCGTCCGCGACGGCGGGCTGATCGCCTACCCGACCGACTCCTGCTTCGCGCTCGGCTGCCAGCTCGGCAACAAGGCCGGCATCGACCGGATCCGCCAGATCCGACATCTCGACGACGACCACCACTTCACCCTGGTCTGCCGGGACTTCGCCCAGCTCGGCCAGTTCGTGCAGATCAACAACGCGCTGTTCCGGTCGATCAAGGCGGCGACGCCCGGCAGCTACACGTTCATCCTGCCGGCGACCCGGGAGGTGCCGCGCCGGTTGCTGCACCCGAAGCGCAAGACCGTGGGCGTGCGCATCCCCCGGCACACCGTGGCGCAGGCGCTCCTCACCGAACTGGGCGAGCCGCTGGTCTCCAGCACCCTGCTGCTGCCGGGCGAGGCCGAGCCGATGACCCAGGGCTGGACGATCAAGGAGACGCTCGACCACGCGGTCGACGCGGTGGTCGACTCCGGTGAGTGCGGTACCGAGCCGACCACGGTGATCGACTTCTCGCAGGGCACGGCCGAGATCGTCCGCCGGGGGGCCGGGGACCCGACCCGCTTCGAGTGAGCCGACGCACCGGTGCCCGGCGTCGGGGCCGGGCACCGGTGCGTCAGCGCTCAGGACAGGGCGCGGCGGGGTGTGGTGGTGGGGGTGAGCCGGCGGCCCGCCCCGGCCGGACCGGTCAGGGGATCACGTCGGCCCCGCCGACCCCGGCGCCCGCCGCCGGCGGGGTCGCCGAGGCGGAACCCGCCGAGTAGCTGTACGGCGGCGCCGCGACGTTGTTGGTGATCCGCAGCCAGTCGTCCATGTCCTTGCCGGAGTCGTTGGCGCGGGTGATGGTGGCCGGGTCGTAGAAGTTGCTGGGACGCCAGGTCAGCCCGGCGTTGCCGAAGTCCTCGGTGATGGTCTTCGCGCTCTTGACGTAGTTGCTCTCGGCGAAGATGCTGCCCTGCACACCGAGGCCGATGAAGTAGTCGTCGACCTGGACGAAGTTGCCGAAGAGGTGCGCGTAGCCGAACCGGACCCGGGGGTGCCGGGTGTTGGAACCGTCGAACCAGTTGTGGTGGTAGGTCACCCGCAGGTAGCCGGTGTCCTGCGCGCCGTTGCTGTCACTGTGCCCGAGCAGCATCGACTTGTCGGTGCCGACGTACCGGTTGTACGAGACGGTGACCAGGTCCGACCCGCGCTTGACGTCCACCGAGCCGTCCGCGCCCGGGTGGAAGGTGTTGTGGTCGATCCAGACGTGGTGCGAGTAGCACTGCACGTTGATCGAGTCGTCGGGCGCGTTGCGGAAACTCAGGTTGCGGATGATCACATTCTGGACGTGGGTGAACTGGGTGCGTTCGGCCGGGTCGCAGATGTCGCCGCCCCAGGCCACCTCGTCCGGGCCCCAACCGTTGACGTCGAGGCCGAAGCCGCTGATCGTGGCGGTGGAGCCGACCCCGATGATGGTCTTGTTCGAGCCGACGTCCAGCATGTCCGCCCCGATGCCGGTGATGGTGCCGGAGACCCGCACGATCCGGGGGGCGTCGTCGGCGACCGCTGCCGCGAGTTGGGCGTAGCTGGTCACGGTCACCGTCGGGCCGCCCGTACCGCCGTTGGTGCCGGTCCGGCCGTGGCCGCTCATCGTGGCGAAGCCCTGGAGGCCGGTGGCGTTGCCGGGCGGGGTGGTCGGCGGCGGGGTGGTGGCCGGCGGGGTGGTCGGCGGTGCCGTGGTGGGTGGGGTCGTGGTCGGCGGCGTCGTGGTCGGCGGAGCGGTGGTGGGCGGTGGGGTGGTCGGGGTGGTGCCACCGGTGGTCACCACCACGTCGTCGAAGGAGGCCGACGCGTACGACGTCTGTAGACCGATCCGCCCGGAGGTGGGGCCGGACGCCGACCGGGAGGCGACCGGCGCGCCGTCGACCGACGCGCTCACCACGGACCCGCTCGTGGTCAGCGCGAGCTGGTACCAGGTGCCGTTGGCCACGCTCCGGGTGGAGCTGCCCAGGACGGTCACCGTGCTGCCGTTGACCGCCTGGAGTTCGGCCCGGCCGGGAAGGAGCGCGAGCCGGTAGAAGCTGGTCGACCCGGCGGCCCGGGCGAGCAGACCGACGAAGCCGTTGGAGCCGAGACTCACCGGCTTGACCCGGGCCTGGACGGTGTAGTCGGTGAGGCTGGTCGGGGCGTTGAACAGCCGCGCGTTCTCACTGCCGGCGTTGGACTGCCGGGCGACCTGCGAGCCGTCGGCCTGCACCGCCCAGCTACCACCGGACTTGGACCAGGAGGTGAGACCGCCGCTCTCGAAGTCGGCGGAGAAGACGGTGGCGGCGGAGGCGGTGGGGGCGAGAGCGAACCCGGCGGCGGTGAGCACGGCGACCGCGCCGCCGAGCGCGGCCCACCGCCCCCGCCGGGTGGAACGGGACCGAACCGGTGTGTCCAAGGCGACCTCCCGAAGACGGCACGACCCTCCGGTCGGGGCTGACCGAACCGAAGGGAAAGCGCTTTCCTATTGGCAGGAACGTAACCCCTGGTTCACCGGCCTGTCAACGAGAGATGTCGATCGGTGGGGAGCGGCGGGCGGGCCGGCCGGGCCCGAGTCGACCGGTCCGGACAACCGGGCGGAACCACACCACAGTGGAGTGGCGCCACCCTTCGGTCCGCATCGGACGGATCGGAATCGGTTGCCGTCGCGCCGATGTTCGCACCAGTGACCGACACGGGGGGCCACCCATCGATCGTCCGGCGTCACTGGATAATGAGCCGCGATCATCGGCGGTCCCGGCTCGACCCGGGTCCACCGGCACCCAGGAAAGGGACGGATCTGTGAAGCGAGACCACGGGCCCGTGCTCCCCGGCGAGGGAGCCACGGACTACGCGCGCTACATGCGGACGGACACGCTGCTCGCCCTGCAACGGGACCCGGCCGACATGGTCCACCGGGACGAACTGCTCTTCCAGGTGGTGCACCAGTCCGCCGAGCTGTGGTTCAAGCTCGCCGTGGCCGAGTTGACCGAGGCCGCCGCCCGGATCGACGACGGGGAGCTGGCCGAGGCGGAACTGCTGCTGGGCCGGGCCGCCCTCGCCGTCCGGCTGGTCAGCGACCAGCTCGACATGTTCCGGCACCTCCCACCGGCCACCTTCCAGGCCCTCGTCCCGGTGCTCGGCAACGGCTCCGGCGCCGAGTCGCCCGGCTGGAAGCAGGCCCAGGCGGCGAGCCGCCGGCTCGACCAGGCGTTCGCCGCGTACCGCGCCGCGCACGGGATCGACCTGCGCAGGCTCTACACGGGCAACCCGGCCGACCCGGTGTACCGGCTCGCCGAGGCGATGGTCGAATGGGACGAGCGGGTCGCCCTGTGGCGGGTCCGGCACTACAAGATCGCCATTCGGATCGGCAGCCACGGCGAGATCGGCACCCAGGGCAGCCCGGCGAACTGGCTCGCCAAGCTGATCGACCACCGGTTCTTCCCCGACCTGTGGCGGGCCCGCACCGGACTCACCGACGCGCACCCCACCGCCGACGAGCACCCGGACCCGGCGGTCACCGCCGGTGCGGGGGCGTGACGTGGACGCCGCGTTCCGCGCGCAGTTCCCGGTCCTGGACACCTGCGTCTACCTGAACAGCAACTCCACCGGGGCGGTGCCCCGCGGCGTGCAGGAGGTGCTGACCGGCTACTGGGACACCCTGCGCACCTGGCGCGACGACGTCTGGGGCGGATGGCACGAGGCCCTCGACCGGTACGCCGACACCCTCGCCGCGTTCCTCGGCGCGCCCGCCGGCAGTGTGGCCACCGACGCCAACCTGAGCGCCCTGCTGGTCCGGGTGGCCTCCTGTTTCGACTACCGCCCGCCGCGCGACCGGGTGGTCACCACCGACCTCGAGTTCCCCACCGTGCCGTTCGTCTGGAACGCGTTCCGCCGCTACGGCGCGCAGCCCGACGTGGTCGGCACCGGCGGCCCCCGGTTCGACCAGGACGCCCTGGAGGAGCGGATCGACGAACGGACGCTGCTGGTCTGCGTACCGCACGCGAGCTTCTCCTCCGGCGCGGTCCTGGACCTGCCCCGGCTGGTGGCCCACGCGCACTCGGTCGGCGCCCTGGTGGCGGTCGACGCCTTCCAGAGCGTCGGCGTCATGCCGCTGGACGTCACCGCGCTCGGCGTCGACTTCCTGCTCGGCGGCGCGCACAAGTGGATGTGCGGGGCGGCGACGGCCTTCCTCTACGTACGCCCGGACCTGCTGCCGCACCTCGAACCGGCGGCGACCGGCTGGCAGGCGGGCGACCGGGCGCTGACCTTCCAGCCGTCGACCGGCTTCGCCGAGGGCGCGCAGCGGTTCGCCGGTGGCACGCCGTACCCGCTCACCTCGCTCATCTCCCAGGTCGGCCTGGACCTGCTGGGCGGGGTGGGCATCGAGGCGATCCGGGCGCACTCGCTGCGCTGCACGCAGCGGGTCATCGACCGGGCCGGCGCGGCCGGCATCCCGGTGGTCAGCCCGGTCGGCCCGGAGCGGGGCGGCGTGGTCTGCCTCGACGTCCCCGACGGGGAGGCGGTCAAGTACCGGCTGGCCGCCCGGAACATGGTGTGCTCCTGGCGGGGCTGGCTGCGGATCGGGCCGCACGTCTACAACACCCTCGACGAGATCGACGAGTTCATGGACGCACTGGAACAGGAATGGCAGGGAATCCGCCGATGAGCACTCCGTCGTTGTCGCCCCGCGCACTGATGAGCCTGCTGGTCAACGCGAGCAAGGCGGTGGACGTCCTGGAGACCGCGCTCGGCATGGGGCTGCTCGACGCCCTGGAGCCGGGTCCGGTCCGCCTGGGCGAGCTGGCGGCCCGGTTCGACGTCCGGCCGCTGCGGCTCTACAAGTTCCTCGACTGCCTGGAGAGCGTCGGCGTCGTCGAACGGAAGGAGAAGGGCGACGACATCACCGACGCCAGCTACCGGGCGACGCCCGGCCTGCGCGACGCCGTGCGGGCGGTGGTCGGGCCGGGGTCGATCGAGAAGGACCGGGACCGGTACCCGTGGCGGCAGCTGCACGGCCGGCTCGCCGAGAGCCTGCGCGGCGAGGTCAGCATGACCGACGACGACTTCGCCTGGCCGCCGAAGACCGACGAGCAGACCGCCTCGTTCGAGCAGAGCATGTCGGTCGGACTCGGCCCGGTGGTCGAGGTCTTCGGCCAGCACGCCGACCGGCTCTGGGCGGGGCGTCGTCGTTTCCTCGACGTGGGCGGTGGCGACGGCACGCTCGCCGCGCGGGTGCTCCGGGACGCGCCGGAGCTGCGGGTCGACGTCTACAACCTGCCGGCGGTCGGGCCGCTGGTCGAGCAGACCCGGACGGGGTGTGTCGACCCGGAGCGGCTCGGCTTCGTCGGCGGTGACTTCTTCGCCGAGCCGCTGCCGTCCGGGTACGACGCGATCTCCTTCGTCCGGGTGCTGCACGACTGGCCGAACGACGTCGCCCGGATGCTGGTGGAGAAGGCGTACGCGGCCCTGCCGCCGGGCGGGATGCTGCTGATCTGCGAGGAGTTCCGCACGCCGGACCGGTTGGCGATGCAGTTCTTCTGGTCGTACTTCCTGATCGGGGTGGACAGCTGCGTCAGCCGGCTGCGTGAGGTGGAGTTCTACACCGGCCTGCTGACCGAAAGCGGCTTCGAGAAGGTCGAGGTGCTCCCCGGCGGCTGGGAGCTGGTCGTCGCCCACAAGCCGGAGCACTGAGGGCAGCGCTCATCGGATGGGGTGGGGTACGGGTGGGACCCGCCCCATCCGACTCGGCCAGCCCCGCTGACCAGCCTTCGCTGTCCGCGCCGACCGGGAGCGGATCCCGATCGGCGCGTGGCGGGCCACCGGCGGCGGTGTCAGCCGAGGTGCCGGGCGAAGAACCGCAGCCCGCTGTCCAGACGGCCGCGCGGACCCGGGGTTCGGCGGCAACGAACGGAACGCCGAGTCCGCAACCCAGCGACACCCCCCAGTAGCCCACCGGACCGGCACCGACGTAGTCCAGATCCTGCACCGCGTCCAGGACCGCGCGCCATTCCGGGACGGTCTGGCGAGCCACGAGCGCCTGGAAGGCAGCGATCAGCGGAGCCAGCTCCTCCCCCGCGTCCACGCGAGCCTGGTTCTCGGTCGCGATCCGGTGGTACTCCTCGTCCTCCGGCCGGTCGCCGTGGCCCGGCACGTCGACCGCCACCACCGCGAACCCACCTTCGGTTACGAAGCGGTGCGCGCGGGCCACGATGCCGGGGGCCTTCTTGTGCTGACCGCCGCCGTGTCCCATCACCATGAGGGGACGAGGACCGGCGGCGCCTTCTGGCGTCCACAGCACGCCGGGAACCTCACCGAGGGTGAAGAGTTGTTCGGAGACGCCGTCGGACGACGTCGCAGAGTTGAAGCGCACAGCGTTCCAAGCCTTTCGGGATGCCTCCTGCGGGCACTCCCTAGACCATGCGAGGGAGGGAGCCCCGACCTGTCATACCGTTGATCGGTCCCACCTCCTCGGTTCGCAGCAGCGCACGGCGACGCCGAACGTATCACGACGGTCGTCCGCGCCGGCCCGAGGACGTACGGAGGCGACCACCTCGCGCCGGTTCACGGGCTCGACGTCCGGGCGACGTGCCTGCTCCACGGGGCGTCCGCCGAGCGGACCACGGCGCTCTCGGCACCTGGTCGAGAAGACCACCGAGAAGACGTACCAGGGCTGACGATCGAGGTCAGCGGCGCGGTTCCCGCTTCGGGAAGACCGTGTAGTACAGCGGCCAGAAGACCAGCCAGACCACGATGACCAGGCTGAGCCGGCCGATCCAGGCCTCCAGCTCCCGCGTCCGGTCCGGGTCGCCGACCAGGACGATCCCGCCGACCAGCAGGGCGCAGGCGACGGCCCAGCCGAGCAGGGCCTTGCCCCACTCGCGCCACTCGTACCGGGTCCGCTCCCGGCCGTAGCGGGGCGGCTTGACCGGCGGTGGGCCACCGGCGAACCGGTGCGCGAAGCGCTGGTCGGCCCAGCGCACCATGCTGTGCCCGAAGGCCACCGAGAAGCCGAGGTACGCGGCGGCGAGGCCGTGTACGAGCGTCGCGGTTCCCCCGGAGCGCAGGTCGATCATGGTGGCGACGAGGAGCACGACGTCGACCAGGGGGACGGCCAGCAGCAGGGCGGCCCCCAGTCGGGGGCGGCGCAGCGGGTAGCGGGCGATCAGCCCGGCCGCCAGCACGACCCAGAAGGCCACCTCACACGCGATGATCAGTCCGACGAGCATCTCCCACCCCGTTTTTAGTACGCTGTGCGATAACCGTAGCAGGGGACCGCACACCAGCCGGAGGGGCCGTTGCCCAAGATCGTCGATCACGAGGCCCGCCGCGCCGAGCTGGCCGAGGCGATGTGGCGCGTCGTCTACCGCGAGGGGGCGGCCGCCGCGACCGTGCGCAGCATCGCGACCGAGGCCGGCTGGTCACCCGGCGCGCTGCGGCACTACTTCACCACCCAGACCGAACTGCTCGCCTTCGCCATGGAACACGTCATCACCGAGGCGACCCGGCGCTTCCACGCCGGGGACTGGACCGGACCGGTCCGCGAGGTCGTCCAACGCATGCTGGAGGAGTTCCTCCCCCTGGACCAGCAGCGCATCCGGGAGATGGAGGTGTGGCTGCTGCTCGCCGCCCGAGCCCCGGCCGACCCGGTCGCGCGGACCCACGTCGCCGAGGCCGACGACGGCGTACGGCGGGCCGCCGAACTCGCCGTCACCGCGCTCGCCGACGCCGGACTGACGGCCACCGACCGGGACGTACCGAGCGAGACGGCTCGGCTGCACGCCCTGCTGGACGGGCTCGCCCTGCACGCGCTGCTGCACCCCGATCTGATGCCGCCCGACCGGGTCCGGACCGCCCTCGCCCACCACCTCGACGACCTCCGCCGCCCGAGCCAGCCCTGACACCGATCGTGGGCTCCCCGCCAGGCTCGGCCGTCTGTTCGACCCGCTGCCACTGAAGGTGAGGTTCTGCCCGACCAGGGGGTGAGAATGGGCACCTCACGCTGGTTGTTCCGCCTGCCGCCCGTCTGGTTGTCTTGCCGGGCTCGGCACATATCCACAGTAGAAGGAGCCGGACCATGGTCGCGGCAAAGGAAACCACGCTGCGGGAACTACTGGAAGGCACGAAGCAGTACCAGGTGCCGCTGTACCAGCGCACGTTCTCATGGAGCGGGAAGCAGCTCGAACAGCTCTGGGAGGACGTCCGGAAGCTGGCTGAGGATCGCGCGGTGGACGAAGGGGTCACCCACTTCATCGGGTCACTCGTGCTCGCGCCGAGCCCCGACAACGGCCCGGCGGGGCTCTCCGAGTACCTCGTGGTGGACGGTCAGCAGCGACTCACCAGCCTCTCCATCCTGCTCTGCGCCATCCGCGACCACCGGGCGACGCACGAGCACCCCCGCCATCGGGACCGGATCGACGAGCAGTACCTGATCAACAAGTGGGAGGATCGGCGGCCAAAGTTGGTGCCGACCCAGGCTGACCAGGCCTCCTACGTGGCCTGCCTCGGCGCGACGGCACAGGCTGGGGGCACGGACCAGGTAGGCGCGGCGTACCAGTACTTCACGGGACGGCTGGCGCTGGCCGACGACCCGGAGGACCCGCTCGACATCGCACGGATCGAGGACGCGGTCATCTCTGGGCTGGCGCTGGTCGCGGTCACCGCCCAGCACGGTGACAACGTCTACCGGATCTTCGAGTCCCTGAACAACACCGGCCTGAAGCTGTCCCAGGCCGACCTGTTGCGCAACTACCTCTTCATGCGTCTCCCGACCCGCAGCAAAGTGGTCTACCAGTCGCTGTGGCTACCGCTCCAGGAGAGCCTGAAAGAGAATATGGAGCTGCTCTTCTGGCTCGACCTGGTGCAACGGGACCCTCGGGTCAAACAAACCGACGTCTACGCCCGGCAACAGGCGCGACTCAACGCCCTGCGCTCCGAGAAGGAGATCGAGGTCGAGGTGGAGCGGTTCAACCGCCTCGGCGCCCTCCTGCGGGTCATCCTGCATCCGGAGGAGGAGAAGGATCCGAGCGTACGGCTGCGGCTGGAGCGCCTGAAGGCCTGGGGAACGACCACCGTCTACCCGCTGCTGCTGCACCTGCTCGAGCGCCGCGACGAGAAGGCCGCCACCTCCGAGCAGATCGCCGTGGCGATGCTCTACGTGGAGAGCTTCTTCGTCCGGCGGTTGCTGATCGGCCGTGCCACCGCCAACATCAACCGGATCCTGCTCTCCGTGGTGACCGAGATGAGCACGGAGCTGTCGATCGACGAGGCGGTCCGGACGTACCTGTCGGCCGGCCGCAAGCACTACGCGGGCGACGACCAGGTCCGCAGCTCGGTACGGTCCATGCCCTACTACCTCAACGGCCGTCCACACCAGCGCAACCTGGTGCTCCGGTGGCTGGAGGAGTCGCACGGCAACAAGGAGCCGGTGCGGCTGGACTCGCTGACCATCGAGCACGTACTACCGCAGACCCCGACCATGCAGTGGCGGCAGGAACTGGCAGCGGACCTCGAACCGGACGAGAACCCCGCTGAGGCGTACGAAGCCCTGGTGCACACGCTGGGCAACCTGACGCTGACCGGCTACAACTCGTCGTTGGGCAACAGTTCCTTCGCCGTCAAACGAGAGAAGCTCCGCACGAGCGGAGTTTCCCTCAACCGGGAGATCGCCGCCCAGGAGCGGTGGGGTCGAGCACAGATCCACGCCCGTGCCGAGTCGCTGGCCGACCGGATCATCTCGCTCTGGCCGGGTCCGACCAACCAGGGCGCGGGCACTGGATCCGAGGTGCCGTGGGACGTCATGGACCGGGTGCTCGCAGAGCTACCCGCCGGGTCCTGGACGACGTACGGGGACGTGGCCGCGCTCATCGGCAGTCACCCGGTACCGGTCGGCGCCCGACTCGCCAACCATCCCGCCCCGAACGCGCACCGGGTGCTCCAGGTGGAAGGCACCGTCTCACCCAACTTCCGCTGGCTCGACGCGGCGCGTACCGACCACCCCCGAGACGTGCTGCGGGCCGAGGGCGTGCACTTCGACCAGCATGAGCGGGCCAACCCCGCCCAGCGCATGGTCACCGAGGAGCTGGCGCAGCTCATCGGCATGACGGCGGACGACCTGCCGGACCGACCGACCGCCACGCCACCGTCCGAGCGGGCCGAACGGTTCGCCGAACAGCTCGCCGTTCTTCAGGGCCCGGATCTGGCCCACGCGACGCTCTCCCTGCTCGACGAGTGGTGCAAGCTCGGCGGATTCCTGCTCTACGGGGCCGGTGAGGAGACCACCTGCTTCCTCATGGCCCGGCGCAGGGACCACAAGCTCGGCGACATCTGGCCGGTGTCCATCCGTCCGCGCGGGCGGATCGAGGTCGTGTTCCAGCGGCTGCGCATCCGGACGCCGTTCGATGACATCGCCCTGCGGGAGGAGCTTCGGCAGCGGTTGAACCAGGTTCCCGGCGTGGAGATCGCCGCCGCCAAGATCGCCATGCGGCCCCGGTTCTCCCTCAGGGTGCTCAACGATCCGAAGGCCCGCGAGCTGCTGCTGGAACAGCTCGCCTGGTTCTACGACCAGGCGCAGGCGACGGACTCGGAGCCACTCACCGACGAGGAGTAGACCAGGGGCTCCGCGCGGACGGGGCGCCGGTGGCGATGATCACGATGGGGGAACTCTCCCCTGACGTGAGAGTACGGTCGGTCGGGCTTCCCCCGTACCGACCGGAAATGGCCGCATGTCCTCTCTCCTGTCCGCGGCCCGCCGGCCGCGCCTGTCCCGCCCCTCCTGGCTGTCCTCGTCGACGGTGTTCCGTACCGAGGTCCTCGCCGGCCTGGTCGTCGCCCTGGCCCTGATCCCGGAGGCGATCTCGTTCTCGATCCTGGCCGGCGTGGACCCCCGGGTGGGCCTCTTCGCCTCGTTCACCATGGCGGTGACCATCGCGATCTGCGGTGGCCGTCCGGCGATGATCTCCGCCGCGACCGGTGCGATCGCCCTGGTGGTGGCGCCGCTGGCCAAGAAGCACGGCCTCGATCACCTGGTCGCGGCCGTGATCCTCGGTGGGCTGTTCCAGATCGTCCTGGCCGCGCTCGGGGTGGCGAAGCTGATGCGGTTCGTCCCCCGCAGCGTGATGGTCGGCTTCGTCAACGCCCTGGCCATCCTGGTCTTCGCCGCGCAGATCCCGCACCTGATCGGGGTGCCGTGGCTGGTCTACCCGCTCGTCGCCGTCGCCCTGGTGATCATCGTCGGGCTGCCCCGGTTGACCCGCGCGGTGCCCGCTCCCCTGGTCGCCATCGTGCTGCTGACGGTGGCAACGGTGGCCGTCGGGCTGGCCGTACCGACGGTCGGTGACGAGGGCGCGCTGCCGGACAGCCTGCCCACCCTCGGCCTGCCGCAGGTCCCGTGGACCCTGGACACCCTCACCCTGATCGCGCCCTACGCCCTCGGGATCGCGCTGGTCGGCCTGATGGAGTCGCTGATGACCGCCAAACTGGTGGACGACATCACCGACACGCCGTCGAACAAGACCCGGGAGTCCTGGGGGCAGGGCGTGGCGAACATCGTCACCGGGTTCTTCGGCGGCATGGGCGGCTGCGCGATGATCGGTCAGACGATGATCAACGTAAAGGCGTCCGGAGCGCGTACCCGCCTCTCCACCTTCCTGGCCGGGGCCTTCCTGCTGGTCCTGGTGGTCGCGCTCGGCGACGTCGTGGCG
Source organism: Micromonospora sp. NPDC023956 (assembly GCF_040639195.1). Taxonomy (NCBI): domain Bacteria; kingdom Bacillati; phylum Actinomycetota; class Actinomycetes; order Micromonosporales; family Micromonosporaceae; genus Micromonospora; species Micromonospora sp. NPDC023956. The sequence goes on along the minus strand of NZ_JBEZZN010000024.1, from coordinate 1,929 downwards.
CTCATCCCGATGGCTGCCCTGGTCGCCGTGATGGTCGTCGTCGCGGTGTCCACGTTCGACTGGCACTCGGTCGCCCCCGCCACGCTCCGGCGGATGCCGTACGGCGAGACGACCGTCATGGTCACCACCGTCGTCACCACCCTGGTCACCCAGAACCTGGCCATCGGCGTGCTGGTCGGCGTCCTCACCGCCATGGTGGTCTTCGCCCGCCGGGTGGCGCACCTCGTCCAGGTCACCAGCGTCCTCGACGCCGGGGGCGGCACCCGTGTCTACTCGGTGCACGGCGAACTCTTCTTCGCCTCCAGCAACGACCTGGTCCACCAGTTCGACTACACCGGCGACCCGGACCACGTGGTCGTCGACATGACCCACGCCCACGTCTGGGACGCCTCCTCGGTGGCCGCCCTCGACGCGGTCACCACCCGGTACGCCGCCCGGGGCAAGACCGTCGAGATCGTCGAGCTGAACCCGCCCAGTGCCCGCATCCACGGCACCCTCGCCGGTCACCTGGACGTCGGCCACTGATGGCAGGCCCTGGTGGGGTGGCCGGGCCGGACACGCACTCCGGCCCGGCGCACTCCGGTCCGGCCGGCCCGGCGCCCGGCCCCGGTCGGTTCGTGCAGATCGGGGAGGCCGCCGAACGGGTCGGCCTCAGCATCCGCACCATCCGGCACTACGAGGAGGTCGGCCTGATCGTCCCCTCGGCCCGCAGCGAGGGCGGCTTCCGCCTCTACACCGGGGCCGATCTCGACCGGCTCGCCGTGGTCCGGCGGATGAAGCCGCTCGGGTTCACCCTCGACGAGATGCGTGACCTGCTCGGCCTGCTCGACGCCCTGGACACCGCCGTGAGTGGGGACCGGACCGCCCTGCGGGACCGGCTCGCCACGTTCCACGAGGCGGCCGACGCCCGCGTCGCCGCGCTCCGCGACGAACTCGCCGTCGCCGAGGGTTTCGCCGGTACGTTACGGGCGAGGCTCGACCAGCACGGCGGCTGAGCGCTCCCACCGATCCCGTGGCGTGATCCCCCGTCGACAGTCCGGCGGGAAGGATCCGGGAAGCTCCCGGTGAGTGCCCACCTCGATCCTTACTCCGGCGGCGCAGTGAAGCTGACCATTCACGGAGAGTACGAGGTGTTGCCGGGATGGATCCCGCTGGAGCCGTCGAGTGCACCGAGTTCCCCCTGTCGTCGGCGCAACGGCGGTTGTGGTTCCAGTACCGGCTGGAGGGTCCGTCGGCGACGTACAACATCCCGATCGTCACCCGCATCCGCGATCGGGTGGACGCCGACGCGTTGCTCACCGCCGTACGGGACGTGGTGGACCGGCACGAGATCCTGCGCACCGTGTACGTGGAGGTGGCCGGGGAACCGATGCAGCGTGTCCTGCCGGCCTCCGGAGTCTCCGTCGACGTCGCCCAGGTGGTCGTCCCGGCCGACGAGGTCGACGCGGCGGTGCTGGAGACCTGCCGGTGGACGTTCGACCTGGCCACCGAGTTACCGCTACGGGTGCGGCTGTTCACCATCGCCGAGCGGGAACATCTGCTGGTGTGGAACCTGCACCACATCGCCGGGGACGGCGGGTCGCTCGGCCCGCTCGCCCACGACCTCGCCCAGGCCTACACCGCCCGCACCGCCGGACACGCCCCCGACTGGCAACCCCTGCCCGTCCAGTACGCCGACTATGCCCTCTGGGAGCAGGAACTCCTCGGTGCCGAGGACGACCCGGACAGCGAGGTCAGCCGCCAGCTCGACTACTGGCGTACGACGCTGGCCGGGTTGCCGGAAGAGATGCCGCTGCCCACCGACCACCCCCGACCCGCACAGGCCACCTACCGGGCCGGACGCGTCGACCTCACCATCGACCCCGACACCCACCACGCCCTCCGCACCCTCGCCCGCACCAACGACGCCACCCTCTTCATGGTCATCCA
>NZ_JBEZZN010000023.1:0-64919 GCF_040639195.1 Micromonospora sp. NPDC023956 | reverse complement strand
CAACAACGCCAGATTCGTGTACTCATCCCCCCGCGCCGCGGAGACCGCCTCCACCGCCTCCAACTGATCCGTGAACAACGACTTCGTGTCATACAGAAGACGACCGATCAACGTGGACTTACCGTCGTCCACGCTGCCGGCGGTGGCGAAGCGGAGCAGGTCCATCGGGCGGGCCGAGGTCTCCGGGGTGATCGTCTCGGCACTCATCAGAAGTAGCCCTCCCGCTTGCGGTCCTCCATCGCGGCCTCACTCACCCGGTCGTCGCCCCGGGTCGCCCCCCGCTCCGTGATCCGGGTCGCCGCCACTTCCTCGATCACCTTCTCGACCGAGTCGGCGTCCGAGCGGACGGCGGCCGTGCAGGACGCGTCACCCACCGTCCGGTACCGCACCCGCGCCTTCCGTCGCTCCTCCCCGGCCCGGGGCCGGAAGAAGTCGTTGACGGCGTAGAGCATGCCGTCCCGCTCGACCACCTCACGCTCGTGCGCAAAATAGATCGACGGCAACGCGATCCGCTCCCGAGCGATGTAATGCCACACATCCAACTCGGTCCAGTTCGACAACGGAAACACCCGAATCGACTCACCCGCATGATGCCGACCGTTGTACAACGACCACAACTCCGGCCGCTGATTCTTCGGATCCCACTGCCCGAACTCATCCCGGAACGAGAACACCCGCTCCTTCGCCCGCGCCTTCTCCTCATCCCGACGCGCCCCACCGAACAACGCATCAAACCGATGCTTCTCCACCGCATCCAACAACACCGGCGTCTGGATCCGGTTGCGCATCCCGTCCGGGCTCTCCCGGACCAGACCGCGCTCCAGCGCCTCGGGGACGCTGGCCACGATCAGGTGCAGCCCCAGCTCGGCGACCCGCTGGTCGCGGTACTCCAGCACCTCGGGGAAGTTGTGGCCGGTGTCGACGTGCATCACCGGGAACGGAACACTCGCCGGCGCGAACGCCTTCTCCGCCAACCGCAACATCACGATCGAGTCCTTACCCCCGGAGAAGAGCAGCACCGGCCGCTCCATCTCCGCCACCACCTCACGCATCACGAAGATGCTCTCCGCCTCCAACGCGTCCAGGTGGGAGACGCGGTAGGCCGCCGGGGCGGTCACGACGCGGACTCGGTACGTGCGGGTCGACTCATGGATTCCAGACCTTTCCGGTCGGACACCTCAGGAACTGGGGGTCAGGCTACCCCGGCATGCCTCTGCAACGCTGCAAGCAACCGGCTGGCGAGATCCTTGCGACAGACCAGCAGGTCAGGCAGGCGCGGGTCCGCCTCGTTGTATTTCAGCGCAGATCCGTCAATCCGGGAAGCGTGCAGTCCGGTGGCCGTCGCCACAGCGACCGGGGCGGCCGAGTCCCACTCGTACTGTCCCCCGGCATGGATGTACGCGTCCACCTCACCGGTCACCACCGCCGCGATCTTCGCCCCCGCCGACCCCATCGGCACCAACTCCGCACCGACGTCCCCGGCCAGGTCGGTCAGGAAGACCGGCGGACGGCTACGACTGGCCGCCAGCCGGAGCGTCCGCCTTCCCCGCGCCGTCGCCGCTTCCACCGTCATCGGCGGGTACGCCGGTGGCTGGTCGGTGCCGAGCACCCGGTGCTGCGCCGGCAGCGCCACCGCACCTCCGACCAACCGGTGCGGGGTGGAGCCGTTGCGGGCCCAGAGGGCGACGTGCACCGCCCAGTCCGAACGGCCCTCCTCGGAGAACTCCCGGGTCCCGTCCAACGGGTCGACGATCCACACCCGCTCGGCGGTGAGCCGGGAGGCCGCCTGGCTGCTCACCTCGGCCGCCCAGGCCATCCGGGCGCCCTCGTCCTCCTCGGAGAGCACCGCGTCCGCCGGGCGCCAGCGGGTCAGCTCGGTACGGATCAGGTCGTGCGAGACCTTGTCCCCGGCCGCCTTCAGGGCGCCCTGGTCGCCGAAGCCCATCTCGGCCCGGAGATCCAGCAATGCCTGCCCGGCGCGGGCCGCCAACCAGCGGGCGAACGCACCGTCGATCATCGGAGGACTCATGCCACACTCCCGTCCGGGCCACGCCAAAGCCGCAGACTACCGGCCACCGGCGTCTCCGCCGGCACGCCCCGCCCTCAGCCGCCGTGGTAGGCGTTCTGCGTCCACTCGACGCCCCGGGTGATCACCGACTCCACCGCGTCCGCCGTCCGGTCGACCAGGAACTCCAGCTCCTTGCGTTCGACAGCGGAGAAGTCGGACAGGACGTAGTCCGCCGGGTCCTGCCGCCCCGGCGGGCGACCGATGCCGAAGCGCACCCGGACGTACTCCTTGGTGCCCAGCGACTTCGTCATGGAGCGCAGGCCGTTGTGGCCGCCCTCGCCGCCACCGCACTTCACCCGCAACTGCCCGTACCCGACGTCCAGCTCGTCGTGCACGGCGACGACCTGCCCCGGGGGGATCTTGTAGAACTGGGCCAACGCGGCGACCGGGCCACCGGAGAGGTTCATGTAGGTCAGTGGCTTGGCCAGCACGAGCCTCGGCCCGCCGAACCCGAGCCGCCCCTCGGCGACCTCCGCCATCGCCCGACGGTGCCGCCCGAACTTCCCACCCGTCCGACCGGCGAGCAGGTCGGCCACCATGAAGCCGACGTTGTGCCGGTTGGCGGCGTACTCCCGGCCCGGGTTGCCCAGGCCGACCACCAGCCACGGCCGGTCCTCGTCCGTCACGTTCCGCCCTTTCCCTCCCGACAGCCACCGCCACGTTCCCGGGACGAGGGCCGTGATACGACGACAGGCGCCCCCGAAGCGATCGGGGACGCCTGCCGCACGGCTCAGCTCAGGCCTCGGTGCGCGCCTCGGCCGGGGTTTCCTCGCCCTCGGCGGCCGGGGTCTCGGCACCTTCGGCGCCCTCACCCTCGACAGCCTCGGCCTCCTCGGCCGCCGTCTCGGCCTCGGGCAGGCTCGCCTCGAGCTGCTCGGCGGTCGGTGCGGCGGTCACCGCGGCGACCGACGTCTCCGGGTCGGCGACCAGCTCGACACCGGCCGGCAGCTCGACGTCGGCGGCGGTGATCTGGGTGCCGGCCTCGAGGCCCTCGATCGACGCCTCGAGGTGGTCCGGGACCTTGGTGGCCTCGGCGGTCACGGTGAGGGTGTCGTGGTCGTGCACGATCAGGGTGTCCCGCGCGGCGTCGCCGGTCAGCTGCACCGGCACCTCGACGGTGACCTTCTCGCCCCGCCGGACCAGCAGCAGGTCGATGTGCTCGAAGGTGTCCTTGATCGGGTCACGCTGGATCGCCTTCGGCAGCGCGAGCACCTGGGTGCCGTCGCTGACCTCGATGGCGAAGAGCTGGTTGGCGCCGCCCTTGCGGATCGCCGCGGCGAACTCGCGGGCCGGGAGCGCGATGTGCTTGGGCTTCTCGCCGTGGCCGTACAGCACGGCGGGCACCTTGCCGGCCCGGCGGGTACGACGGGCACCACCCTTGCCGAACTCGGTACGGGGCTCGGCGCTGATCTTTACCTCGGACACGGGGAAACTCCTGATGCTTTCGCTGCGGCGGCTTTAGTCGTCTGGCGGTGCTGGGGCGAGGGGCTCGCTGGGGCGCATGAGTCGGAACGACTGCCCGGAGCACCGCGTCGATGACGGTGCCTCCGTGCGGCGCTTCTCAGCGGCCCGCAGGGCACCCTCGCCGTGGCAACCGGACCAGTCTACCCGAGCGCATTCGGCGCCCTTCACCAGTCCCCATACCTCGCCGCCCCGCCGGCCGGTCGGCCGGCGGGGGACGTGCGCCGCACCGGCGGCGGGGCCCCGTACCCCGCCGCCGTGACGTCAGCTCAGCCCACCGAAGAGGGTGGTCACCGACCCGTCGTCGAAGACCTCCCGGATGGCCCGCGCCAGCAGCGGCGCGATCGACAGGACGGTGATCTTGTCGAGCTGCTTCTCCGGCGGCAGCGGCAGCGTGTTGGTCACCACCACCTCGCTGATCGGGCTGTTCTTCAGCCGCTCGGTGGCCGGGTCGGAGAGGAGCGCGTGCGTGGAGGCCACGATGACGTCGGCGGCGCCCGACTCCTGGAGGATGTCGGCCGCCTTGGCGATCGTGCCACCGGTGTCGATCATGTCGTCGACGATCAGGCAGACCCGGCCCTCGACGTCACCGACCACCCGGTTCGCCACCACCTGATTCGGCTTCAGCGGGTCCCGGGTCTTGTGGATGAAGGCCAGCGGGCAGCCGCCCAGCCGGTCGGTCCACCGCTCCGCCACCCGGACCCGGCCGGAGTCCGGCGCGACCACGGTCATCGGCCGGCCGGCGTACTTGCGCTCGACGTACTCGGCGAGGATGTCCATCGCGAAGAGGTGGTCCACCGGGCCGTCGAAGAACCCCTGGATCTGCGCGGTGTGCAGGTCCACGGTGAGGATCCGGTTCGCGCCGGCCGTCTTGAGCAGGTCGGCGATCAGTCGGGCCGAGATCGGCTCCCGTCCCCGGTGCTTCTTGTCCTGCCGGGCGTACGGGTAGAACGGCAACACCACCGTGATCCGTTTGGCCGAGCCACGCTTCAGCGCGTCGACCATGATCAGGGTCTCCATCACCCAGGTGTTGACGCCGTGTGTCACGGACTGCACGACGAACGCGTCCGACCCACGCACCGAGTCCTTGTACCGCACGAAGATCTCGCCGTTGGCGAACTCGTACGCGTCGGCGGGAGTCGGCGCGACGCCGAGCACCTCACCGATCTCCCTGGCCAACTCCGGAAAGCCGCGTCCGGAGAAGAGCATCATGCTCTTGCGGTTTTCGGCGACGATGCTGCCCATGGCCCGTTTGCTCCCGCGGGTAGGTGGTGATCCGGGACTACTCGGTTGCAGTATCTACCTCGCCGACGGACGCGCGAACCGGCTCGGCACCGCCGTGGATTGCCTCACCCTCACCGGCCCCCGCCAGCTGTCCGGAAGCGCCCTCCGTGGCCCGCCGCGCGGCTTCTGCGGCGGCCGTACCGGCGCGGCGCATCTCCACCCAGCCCTCGATGTTGCGCTGCCGCGCCCGGGCCACCCCCAGCGCCCCCGGCGGCACGTCCTTGTCGATCACCGAGCCGGCGGCGGTGTACGCGCCGTCGCCCACCGCCACCGGGGCGACGAACATGTTGTCCGCCCCGGTCCGGGCGTGGCTGCCGATCACCGTGCGGTGCTTGTTCACCCCGTCGTAGTTCACGAAGACCGTCGCCGCGCCGATGTTGCTCTGCTCGCCGATGGTGGCGTCCCCGACGTAGGTCAGGTGCGGCACCTTGGAGCCCGCCCCGATCTCGGAGTTCTTCACCTCGACGAAGGTGCCCACCTTGGCCTTCTCCGCCAGCCTCGCCGCCGGGCGCAGGTACGCGTACGGGCCGACGCTGGCCCGGGGGCCGACCTCGGCGCCCACCGCGTGGCTGCGCACCACCGTCGCGCCCGCGCCGACCGCGGTGTCCTCCAGGGTCACGTCCGGCCCGACCACCGCGCCGGCCCCGACCACGCTCGCCCCCTTGAGCTGGGTGTTCTGGTCGACCACCGCGTCCCGCTCCAGGGTGACCGTCACGTCGATCCAGGTGGTGTCCGGGTCGAGCAGGCTGACGCCGGTCCGCATCCAGCCCTCGTTGACCCGGTCCCGCAGCAGCCGACGCAGGGCGGCGAGCTCGACCCGGTCGTTGCAGCCGAGGGTCTCCACATGGTCGGCGGCGACGTGCACCGCCACCGGCTCGCCGGCCGAGGCGAACAGCCCGAAGACGTCGGTGAGGTACTCCTCGCCCTGGTCGTTGTCGGTGGAGAGTTTGCCGAGCGCGTCCCGCAGCCGTACCACGTCGAAGGCGTAGATCCCGGCGTTGATCTCGCGGACGGCCCGTTCCCCGGCGGTGGCGTCCCGTTCCTCGACGATCCGCTCGAGGCGGCCGGTCGAGTCACGGACGATCCGGCCGAGGCCGGTCGGGTCGGGCACCTCGGCGGCCAGCACGGTGGCCGCCGCGCCCGCCTCCTCGTGCGCCCCGACCAGGGCCGCCACCGTCTCGGGCCGGAGCAGCGGCACGTCGCCGTTGATCACCACCAGGGTGCCGGTGGCGTCGGGCACCGCCTCCAGCGCGATCCGGACGGCGTGCCCGGTGCCCAGCTGCTCGGCCTGGAGGACCGGGGTCGCCTCCGGGGCGACCTCGGCCAGGTGCGCCCGGACCTGGTCCGCGCCGTGCCCGACCACCACGACCGTGCGCTCCGCGCGCAGCGGTGCGGCGGCGGTCAGGACGTGACCGACGAGGGTGCGACCCAGGAGCGGGTGCAGCACCTTGGGCAACGCCGACTTCATCCGCTTGCCCTCACCAGCGGCGAGCACGACAACGATGCGGGGGTGCGGCTGGGACACGACGAATGCTCCCGTCGGCAGTCGGACAGTCTGCGGCCATGCTAACCACGCATCAACCACTCATGTGTACAAGCTCCCGGGAGAGGACTCGAACCCCTACAATCAGGACCAAAACCTGACGTCCTGCCATTAGACGACCCGGGAAGGTCTAAAGCGGACAAAAGTCCGTGGCCGCAACGCTCCCTACACCTTAGCGCCCCGGCTCCGGATGCTCATCGTTCATTGCCACCCGATTCCGATCTTCCGCCTCGGCCGCCCGGCCCCCGACCGCCGACGCCCGACCGCCCGGGGAGCGGTGCACCGCGCGGTGCCCTCTGCCGGCAGCGGACGGCGTCACCGGGTGACAGCCGGCAGCGGAGGCGGGTTCGGGCAGCCCGGGGGCACCCCCGACGGGCACCGCCGGGGTACGGTCGGGTCTTCCAGGACCGTGATCCGGACGGATGTCAGCGGGGCGGGCGCGTGAGCACGCACAGCGGAGGGTCCGTTCCACGACAGGGCGTCACCGAGCGTCCGCGAGGTGGTGACATGGCCAGCGTCCCCGACGGCGACGGCGGTGCGGCCCGGCGACAGCCGCCCGCGGTCAGGGCGTCGAGGGCGCGGGCCGTCCCGGCGCCGGCGACGAAACCGACCTCCCGGGTACGGATGCCCGCGGCCCAGCGCCGCGAGCAGCTCATCTCGATCGCGCGGCAGACCTTCGCGGAGCGGGGGTTCGACGCCACCTCGATAGAGGAGGTCGCCGCCCGCGCGAAGGTGTCCAAGCCGGTGGTCTACGAACACTTCGGCGGCAAGGAGGGCCTGTACGCGGTGGTGGTGGACCGGGAGGTCACCGCCCTGCTGGACCGGATCACCACCGCGCTGACCGCCGGGCACCCCCGTGAGCTGCTGGAACAGGCGGCAATGGCACTGCTCGGCTACATCGAGGAGGACGCCAGCGGCTTCCGGGTGCTGGTCCGGGAGTCGCCGCTGCTCTCCGCCACGGGCACCTTCAGCAGCGTGCTCAACGACGTCGCGCACCAGGTGGAGCACATCCTCGGCGCCGAGTTCAAGAGCCGGGGGTACGACCCGAAGCTGGCGGAGCTGTACTCCCAGGCGCTGGTGGGCATGGTGGTGCTGACCGGCCGCTGGTGGCTGGAGGTGCGCAAACCGCGCAAGGAGACGGTGGCCGCGCACCTGGTCAACCTCGCCTGGAACGGTCTGTCCCACCTGGAGGCGAAGCCGGGGATGATCACCGTCCACGGCCGGTGAGAGCGCCGTCCGCCGCCCCTCCCGACCGCTGACGGACCGCCCGCGCGTACGGGGCGATTGCTCAGCGGGGCCGGCTGATGGCGTGGTTGCGCTGGCGCTGTTCGTCCTCGGCGCGCTCCGGCGGACCGACCTTGTCGTAGAGACCGGTGGCGAGGAGCAGCAGCCCGAAGATCATCGAGACGACGACCGTGGACATCGAGAAGTTCAGGATGTTCGCGCCGGTCTGGAGCACGCTCATCATCAGCATGCCGGTGACCATGAAGATCGTCCCGGCGGCGAGGTTCATGTAGTGCCCGAGGTTGCTCCGGCGGGACGCGCCGACCAGCAGCACGACGCCGAAGAGCACCGAGGCCAGCGAGAAGGCCGGGTTGGTACGGAGTCCGAGGGCCCAGTGGCTGCCCCGGTCGAAGAGGGGCAACCCCCAGGTCTGCACGACGCCCCAGACGCCGAAGACCAGGATGTAGAGGCCGACCAGGGCGGCGAAGGCCCGGTAGAGCGGGCGCGCAGGATGGTTGACCGGGAAGTGCGGCATGACACCCTCCTCCGAATCCGGGAGCAATCTCTGCGGATTGTCACCCGGATCCGGGGAGGGTGTCCGACGAACCGCCGAGGCCGGCGCCGGAATCGCGCTCAGAGCAGCAGACGGGCGTCCTGCCAGGCCTTGTGGTCCTCCTCGGTGCCGACCTTGCCGTACATGCCGACCATCAGCAGGACCAGCCCGAGGAGCATGGTCACGACCACGGTGGCGATGGTGAAGTTCAGGATGTTGACGTCGGTCTGGAGGAAGGCCAGCTCGAAGAGGCTGAGCGCCATCAGTCCGTACGCCGTCCACTGGTTGATCGCCACGTCGCGGTTGCGGCCGAGCGCGGTGCCGGCCAGCACGACCGCGCCGATCACGATGGCGAGCAGGGAGAATCCGAGATTCGCCCCCTGGCCGAGGACCTTGGTGTCATCCTGGGCGAAGAGTTCGTCGCCCATGGTGGTGACGACGCCGAGGACACCGAAGACCACCAGGTACAGACCGGTCAGCCCGCCGATCGCCCGGTAGATCGGCCGCGCGGGGTGGTTCACGGGGGTGTGGGCCATGTCTGAGTCTCCAACGCCGGTTGGTTGAGGGGTTCGCGAATGATTCTCCCGCATACGGTGTGGTGACGCCGCAACGGACCCCGGCTTTGTGACGGTGGGCGGGCCGACCGTGGTCAGCTCTCCGGAATCTCCTCGGCGAGGGCGAGCCACGACTCCTCGGTCCGCTCCCGCTCCGCGCGTACCTCCTTGAGCTGGGCGTCGAGGTCGGCGACCCGGGCGTAGTCGGTGGCGTTCGCGGCGAGCTGGTCGAGCAGGGCGGCCTCCTTCTGCTCCAGCTTGCCGACCTGCCGCTCCAGCCGGGCGAGTTCCTTGCGGGCCTGCCGGGCCCCGGCGGCGGACATGCCGGTGGCGGCGGACGCGGCGGGCGTCGCGGGACCGGTCACGACCGGCGTCGGGGCGCTCCGCCCGGCGGCGCGGGCGAGGTACTCGTCGACGCCGCCGGGCAGGTGCACCAGCCGGCCGTCGCCGAACATCCCGTAGACCACGTCGGTGACCCGCTCGACGAGGTAGCGGTCGTGGCTGGCCACCACGACCGTGCCGGGCCAGGAGTCGAGCAGGTCCTCCAGGGACGCCAGGGTGTCGGTGTCCAGGTCGTTGGTGGGCTCGTCGAAGAGGAGCACGTTGGGCTCCCCGGCGAGCAGGCGGAGCATCTGGAGCCGCCGTCGCTCGCCACCGGAGAGGTCCCCGACCGGGGTCCAGAGCCGGCGGTCGTCGAAGCCGAACGTCTCGGCGAGCTGGGCGGCGGAGAGTTCCCGGTCGCCGAGCTGCACCCGGCGGGCGACCTCCTCGACGGCCTCCAGGACCCGCAGGTGGCCCGGGAGTTCGGCCAGCTCCTGTGAGAGGAACGCCGGTCGGACGGTGGAGCCGGTGACCAGGCGACCGCCGTCCGGCCGGGTCACCCCGGCGAGCATCCGCAGCAGGGTCGTCTTGCCGGCCCCGTTCGCGCCGAGGATGGCGATCCGGTCGCCGGGGCCGACCTGCCAGGTGACGTCGTGCAGGATCTCCTTCGGGCCGGCGTGCAGGGTGACCTGCTCCAGGTCGTACACCTGCTTGCCGAGCCGGGCGGTGGCGAGCCGTTGCAGCGACATGGTGTCGCGCGCCGGCGGCACGTCGGCGATCAGCGCGTTGGCGGCGTCGATCCGGAACCGGGGCTTGGAGGTCCGGGCCGGCGGGCCCCGCCGCAGCCAGGCGATCTCCTTGCGGAGCAGGTTCTGCCGGCGGGCCTCGGTGGCCGCCGCGACCCGCTCCCGCTCGGCGCGGGCCAGGGTCCAGGCGGCGAAGCCACCCTCGTAGGCGCGGACGGCCTGGTCGGCGACCTCCCAGGTGGCGGTGCATACCGCGTCGAGGAACCACCGGTCGTGGGTGACCACCACCAGCGCGCCCTTCCGGCCGAGCAGGTGCCTCGCCAGCCAGTCGACCCCGCCGACGTCGAGGTGGTTCGTGGGCTCGTCGAGGATCAGCAGGTCACTCTCGCGGACCAGCAGCGCGGCGAGGGCCACCCGGCGGCGCTCCCCACCCGACATCGGGCCGACCGGCTGGTCGAGGCCGAGGTGGGGCATGCCGAGGCCGTCGAGGATGGCCCGGACCCCGGCGTCGCCGGCCCACTCGTGCTCCGCGCCCATGCTCTCGTCGAGCCAGGCGGTGCCGAGGACGACGTCCCGCACGGTGGCGTCCGGGGCCAGCGTCAGGGTCTGCGGCAACCAGGCGACCCGCAGGTCGCGGCGGTGGGTGACCCGGCCGTCGTCCGGCTCCTCCTGCCGGGTCAACATCCGCAGCAGGGTGGACTTGCCGGCTCCGTTGAGGCCGACCACGCCGATCCGGTCGCCGTCGTCGAGTCCGAGCGAGACGTCGGTGAGCAGTGGCCCGGCGGCGCCGTACCCCTTGGACACGCGGTCCAGGTTGACGATGTTGGCCACTCCCCCACCTCTCATGATCAAGGCGTCCGGATGCCGGAGGGGCACCACGGGACGCCGGCCCCAAGCCTAGCCGCCCGGACCGCCGCGCCCCGACACGAGATCGACTCCGCCCCGGGCCCGGGGCGTGGGGGTCAGCAGATGCGGGCGCCGGCGACCGGGCCGTGGGCGGGACGGGCCTGGCGGCACACCCCGGCGACGGCCAGTTCCCCCGCGATCCGTTCCGCGTCGTCGGCGTTCCTGGCCAGGAAGACACAGGTAGGACCGGATCCGGAGACGAGGCCGGCGAGCGCGCCGGCGGCCTCCCCGGCGCGGAGCGTGGCGGCCAGTGCCGGCCGCATGGACAGGGCGGCGGCCTGGAGGTCGTTGCCGAGCACGGCGGCGAGCACGGCCGGGTCCCGCTGGCGCAGGGCGGCGAGGAGCGGGTCCGTGCTGCCGATCGGTGCGGGCGCGTCGCCGGTGTCGCGGAGCCGGTCGAGTTCCCGGTACGCCTCGGGCGTGGAGAGGCCACCGTCGGCGATCGCCACCACCCAGTGCCAGGAGGTAGGGCGGACCAGGACGGGGCTGACCGCCTCGCCCCGGCCGGTGCCCAGCGCGGTGCCGCCGTGGACGAGGAACGGCACGTCGGAGCCGAGTCCGGCGGCGATCGTGGCGAGGTCGTCGCGGGACAGCCCGGTACCCCAGAGCGCGTCACAGGCGACCAGGGTCGCGGCGGCGTCGGCGCTCCCCCCGGCCAGCCCGCCCGCGAGCGGGATCTGCTTGCGCAGGTGCAGCCGGGCGTGGGCGGGGCGGCCGGTCTGCTCGGCCAACGCCCGAGCGGCCCGGATCACCAGGTTGGAGTCGTCCAGGGCCAGCTCCCCGGCCCCTTCGCCCTCCATGGTGAGGGTGAGGGTGTCGCCCCGACGGGCGGTCAGCTCGTCGTGGATCGAGATGGCGTGGTAGACGGTGTTCAGCTCGTGGTAACCGTCGGCACGCAGCGGCCCGACCCCGAGATGAAGGTTGATCTTGGCCGGTACCCGGACCCGGACCGGGCCGCTGGCCCCCCGCTGCTGGTCGTCCCCGTCCGGTCGCCACGCCCCGGTCACCGGGTGACGTCCCGGACGCGCAGGCGGATGTCGAACGGCTTCTCCACGATCAACTCCTCGGCGAAGTCGGCGGCCGGCCCGTGGCGGGCCCCCGACCAGGTCGTCGGTACCCGAGTCCGCCTGACGGAGGCGGACTCGCGCGTCAGCCTACTGTGCGGGCGGCGTACCGGCGGGAGCCGACGCGGCGATCGCGGCGAACTGCGCCACCGTCAGCTGCTCGCCCCGGGCACCCGGATCCACACCGGCGGCGGTGAGCGCCGCCGCCGCCCGGTCCGCACCCTGCGCCCAGCCGGCCAGGGCGGCCCGCAGGGTCTTGCGACGCTGGGCGAACGCCGCGTCCACCACGGCGAAGACCCGGGCCCGGGACACGTCGGGCCGGGGCGGCTCGTGCCGGGTGAAGGCGACCAGACCGGAGTCGACGTTCGGAACCGGCCAGAACACGTTCGGCGGGACGCGACCGGCCGACCGGGCGGACGCGTACCAGGCGAGCTTGACCGAGGGGATGCCGTACACCCGGGAGCCGGGGCCGGCGACCAGCCGGTCGGCGACCTCCTTCTGCACCATCACCAGGCCGCTGCGGAGGCTGGGCAGCTCGGCGAGGAGATGCAGCACCACCGGCACCGCCACGTTGTAGGGCAGGTTGGCCACCAGCGCGGTCGGCGCCGGATCGGCCAGCTCGGCGGCGGTGACCCGCAGCGCGTCGGCACGGTGCACGGTGAGCCGGGCGGCGGCCGGGCCGGCGAACCGGGCGGCGGTCTCCGGCAACGCCCCGGCCAGCGTGGGATCGATCTCCACGGCGTGCACGTGCGCCACGGCCGGCAGCAGCCCGAGGGTGAGCGACCCGAGCCCGGGGCCGACCTCCAGGGCCACGTCGTCCGGGGTGAGGCCGGCGGCGGTCACGATGCGGCGCACCGTGTTCGGGTCGTGCACGAAGTTCTGGCCGAGCTTCTTGGTCGGTGCCACGCCCAGTCGGGCGGCCAGATCCCGGATCTCCGCCGGGCCGAGCAGGTCTACGGCCATGGCCCCACACCCTACGTCGCCCGCCGCCCACCCCCCGGCGGGGTGGTGGGCTCGCGGACTCACCGCCACGGGCCGAAGACCCGTTCCCCGTTCGCCGACAGGTGTGCGCAGAGGTCGTCCAGGTCGGTCCCGCTGGTGGCGGCCAACGCGCGGACGGTCAACGGGACCAGGTAGGAGGCGTTCGGCCGCCCTCGGTGCGGCATCGGGGTCAGGTACGGCGCGTCCGTCTCCACCAGCAGCTGCTCCGGTGGGGTCAGCGCGGCGGCCTCCCGCAGCGCCTGGGCGCTGGCGAAGGTGACCGTGCCGGCGAAGCTGAGCAGGTACCCCCGACGCACGCACTCGGCGGCGAACTCCGCGTCGCCGGAGAAGCAGTGCAGGACCACCGTGTCCGGCGCGCCCTCGTCGTCGAGCACCCGCAGCACGTCGGCGTGCGCGTCCCGGTCGTGGATGACCAGGGGCTTGGCGTACCGCTTGGCGATGGCGACGTGCGCCCGGAAGCTCTCCTCCTGCGCGACGCGCCCCTCCTCCCCGGTCCGGAAGAAGTCCATTCCGGTCTCGCCGACGCCACGGACCCGGTCCCGGGCGGCGAGCGCCTCGATCCGGCGCAGCGCCTCGTCCAGGTCGGCCAGGCGGGGGGCCTCGTTGGGGTGCAGGGCGACGGTGGCGACCACCGCCGGATAGCGGTCGGCGACGTCGGCGCCCCAGCCGGAGGAGTCGACGTCCACGCCGACCTGGACCAGCCGGTCGACGCCCACCGCGGCGGCCACCTCGATCACCGCGGCGACCGGATCGTCGGCGGGGCCGCCGGGCGTACCGGCCTCGCTGACCGTGATGTCCAGGTGGGTGTGGCTGTCCGGGACGGGGTGGGGCAGCGGCTCCGGGGCGGGCGGGAACTCACCGGCCCGGCGGGCGGCACGCTGGCGGCGGGATTCGGTCGGCTCACTCATCGCCGATGAGCATCACACACCGGCGGCGACCAGCGTCCCCCACCCGCAATCCCCCGTTCATCCCTGCGGTGCCCAGGGCGTTTACCGTTCGGCCGGTGAGTGCCCCCACCCAGACCGGCGACGCCGCCCCGCCACGGGTCGGCCCGCGCGTGACGTACCGGGGGACGGCGTACCCGGCGGAGGAGATCGCCCGGGGCGCCGCGTACGAGATCTTCAGCGGGGTGGAGCGGCCCGGCTTCGAGTGGGCGCCCCGCCCCGGCGCGCCCCTGCCGTGGCGGCGGTTCGTGCACGCGACCGAGGTGACCGCCGTGCACGACGGACCGGGGCAGGCGGAGGAGGAACCGGACGCGCCCCTGCTGGTGCCGTTGCACCGGGACCGGACCTGGTCGCAGGTCCAGCAGCTCACCCAGCAGCCGTCCGCCGCCGAGGACCCGGTGCTCGCCACGCTGCGCGCCTCGGCCGTCGTCCGTCGGGGCACCCGGATGGTGAAGGTGCTCTCCGCCCGCCAGCTCACCGCCCACGTACGGGGCCTGCTGCCGCACGGCTTCTGTCACCGTGAGCACGACGTGGCGCACCTGCGCACCCCGTCGGCGCTGGCGGTGCTCCGCACCGACGGCGGTCCCGCCCAGGACGTGATCTACGCGCTGCGCTGGCGCGCCGTCGACCCGGCCGACTACGACATGCCCAGCGGCGCGGCGCACCGGGGCCTGGTGGAGCTGGCGTCCACGGACCGGATCGGTGCGGCGGTGCTCGGCACCGGGTTCGCGCCGAGCAGCACCCAGGTGGTCCCGGAGTTCGTCACCCGCGACTTCGCCGACCTGCCGATGCCGGCGAACGCCACCCTGGTCGCCTACCCGGCGGAGGGGGTGGAGGTGGTGCTCTACGCCTACCAGGCGGAGCAACGGGGCTGGCTGCGGATGGTCGGGCCGCGCTGGCGGCACCTGCTCGCCACGGTGCCCGACCTCTCCCCCGACCAGGAGTACCTGCCGATCGCCGAGCCGGCCGCGTCGACCCGGCTGGTCGGCGGCTACGCCGGCGGTGAGTACGAGGCGGTGGCCGACCTGCCCGGCGGATTCCGGGTGCAGGCGTTGACCCGCTCCGCCCGCTATCCGGTGGAGTCGGTGGCCCGGCGGCTGCGGTACGCCCGGTGGCGTGACGCGGCCTGCGTGGTGCTGCGGGAGGAGACCGGCTGGCTGCGGCTGCGGCTGTGCCGGCCGGGTCCGGAGGCGGTGGCGGCCACCGGCGCGCAGTGCCACGAGCGGGGCGTCTACGAGACCTGGGCCCCGGCCGCCGACGTCGCCGACGACCGGGTCGTCGACCTGCCGTACGCCCTCTGAGGCCCTGCCGCCGGTCACGGACCCGCCCACCGGGGCGGCGGCACGCGGTGCATAACCCCGGGCGGTACGGGAAGACGCCGACGTCAGACCGTCACGTCTCGGGGGAGGCCGCATGCCCTTCATCACCGTCAGCTCGGAGAACTCCGGGCCCATCGACATCTACTACGAGGACCACGGCGCCGGGCAACCGGTGGTGCTCATCCACGGCTTCCCGTTCAACGGCGCGACCTGGGAGAAACAGACCATCGCCCTGCTGAACGCCGGCTACCGCGTGATCACGTACGACCGGCGGGGTTTCGGCAACTCCGGGCAGCCGACCTTCGGGTACGACTACGACACGCTCGCCACGGACCTGAAGATGCTGATGGACCAGCTCGACCTGCGCGACGCGGTGCTGGTGGGGCACTCGATGGGCACCGGCGAGGTCACCCGCTACCTCGGCGCGTACGGGTCGGACCGGGTGAGCCGGGCGGTGCTGCTGGCCCCGCTCGCGCCGTTCCTGCTCAAGACGGCGGACAACCCGGAGGGCGTCGAGCAGAAGCTCTTCGACGGCTTCAAGCAGGCGATCGCCGCCGACCGGTTCGCCTTCCTGACCAGCTTCTGCGACAGCTTCTTCAACTACCAGCAGAACAGGGGCAAGCTGGTCAGCGAGGAGGCGTACCGGGCGCACTGGCAGATCGGCGCACAGGCGTCGGCGAAGGGGACCCTGGACTGCGTGGACGCCTGGTTGACCGACTTCCGCGCCGACCTGCCCCGGATCGACGTACCGGTGCTGATCGTGCAGGGCGACGCGGACGCCGTGCTGCCGTTCCCGGCCACCGGCCAACGGCTGGCGTCGATGCTGCCGGAGAGCACCCTGGTCACGTTGCGCGGCGCGCCGCACGGCATCCCGTGGACCCACGCCGAGCAGGTCAACCGGGCGAT
Source organism: Micromonospora sp. NPDC023956 (assembly GCF_040639195.1). NCBI lineage: Bacteria > Bacillati > Actinomycetota > Actinomycetes > Micromonosporales > Micromonosporaceae > Micromonospora > Micromonospora sp. NPDC023956. Next base: position 49,024 of record NZ_JBEZZN010000023.1, on the reverse strand, counting down.
GATCGAGTTCATCGGCACCCGGGCGATGGCGCACGCCTGACCCGACCGATCCACCCGGCCGGGGCGCTGACCCGCCGCCCGACGTCCGTCCCGGCCGGGGCACCGCCGCTCGACGTGGGGCCCGGCCGCTGGCGGTGTGCCGGGCTCTCGGCGTCGTCGCCCGTTGCCCCCGGGACCACCGGCCCCGGGGGCGTTCGGCGGTCAGCCGCCGAGACGGGCCAGTTCCTCGTCGACGATCGACGGGTCGAGCTTGCGGAAGACCGGCTTCGGCGCGGCCAACGGCCGGCCCGCCTCCAGCGGTACGGACTCCCAGCGCGTGCCCTGCGTGTAGTCACCGGTCAGCACCGGGTACGCCGGCCCGCCGTCGAGGTCGTCCACCTCGACGACGGACGGCATCGGGGCGTGTACACCGGTGCCGCCGAGCAGCTCGTGCACCTTCTGCGCGGAGTGCGGCAGGAACGGGGTGAGCAGCGTGTTGGCGTCGCTGACCACCTGGAGGGCGACGTGCAGGATGGTGCCCATCCGGGGCTTGTCGTCCGCCCCCTTGAGCTTCCACGGGGCCTGGTCGGAGAGGTACCGGTTGGCCTCGGCGACCACCTTCATCGCCTCGCCGATGGCCTGCTTCTGCCGGTGCCGGGCGATCAGGTCGCCGACCGTGTCGAAGCCGGCGCGGGCCACCGCGAGCAGCGCCTCGTCGGCCTCGGTGAGCCCGGCCGGGTCGACCGGCGGGACCGCGCCGAAGTTCTTCGCCGCCATCGAGATCGACCGGTTGACCAGGTTGCCCCAACCGGCGACCAGTTCGTCGTTGTTGCGGCGGAGGAACTCGGCCCAGGTGAAGTCGGTGTCGTTGTTCTCCGGGCCGGCGACGGCGATGAAGTAGCGCAGCGCGTCCGCGTCGTACCGTTCGAGGAAGTCCCGGACGTAGATGACGACCCGGCGGGACGAGGAGAACTTCCGCCCCTCCATGGTCAGGAACTCGCTGGAGACGACCTCGGTGGGCAGGTTGAGACGCCCGAGCGCGCCGGGCTCGCCGTCCTTCGCCCCCTCCCCGGAGTAGCCGGAGAGCAGCGCCGGCCAGATCACCGAGTGGAAGACGATGTTGTCCTTGCCCATGAAGTAGTAGGCGCGGGCGTCCTTCCCCTCGGCGTCGGTGGACCACCACTTCCGCCACGCCTCCGGGTCGCCGGAGCGGCGGGCCCACTCGATCGAGGCGGAGAGGTAGCCGATGACCGCGTCGAACCAGACGTAGATGCGCTTGTCGGGACGCTCCCGCCAGCCGTCGAGCGGAATCGGCACCCCCCACTCCAGGTCGCGGGTGATGGCCCGGGGCTGGAGGTCGTCGAGGAGGTTCCTGGAGAAGCGCAGCACGTTGGGCCGCCAGCCCTCCCGGCTGTCCAGCCACTGCCGCAGCACGTCGGCGAGGGCCGGTAGGTCGAGGAAGAAGTGCTCGGTCTCGACGAACTGCGGGGTCTCACCGTTGATCTTCGACTTGGGGTCGATCAGGTCGACCGGGTCGAGCTGGTTGCCGCAGTTGTCGCACTGGTCGCCCCGGGCGCTGTCGTACCCGCAGATCGGGCAGGTGCCCTCGATGTACCGGTCGGGGAGGGTGCGCCCGGTGGACGGGGAGATCGCGCCCATGGTGACCTTCGGGACGATGTACCCGTTGCGGTGCATCCCCTCGAAGAGTTCCTGCACCACGGCGTAGTGGTTGCGGGTGGTGGTCCGGGTGAAGAGGTCGTACGACAGCCCGAGGCCGTGCAGGTCCTCGACGATCACCCGGTTGTACCGGTCGGCGAGGTCGCGGGCGGTGACGCCCTCCGCGTCGGCCTGCACCTGGATCGGCGTGCCGTGCTCGTCGGTGCCGGAGACCATGAGCACGTCGTGGCCGGCCATCCGCATGTACCGGGCGAAGACGTCGGAGGGGACGCCGAAACCGGAGACGTGGCCGATGTGGCGCGGACCGTTGGCGTACGGCCAGGCTACCGCCGCAAGTACGTGACTCATGACCAGCAAGCCTAGTGACCACCGGGAACCGACCGCGAACCAATAGGCCGTACCGGCTGGGCGATCCGCCCGGGTCGACCGGACCACCGCCGCACTCCCTGTCCGCTTTGTCGCCGACACGCGGTGTGAGCTGCGTGTTCACCACGACTAATCGGTGTCCAATGAACGTCGTGACTGGCAGAGGAGCCGCCCGCGAGCACGAGCAGCCACCCCCCGGTCGCGCCGTCGGTGCACCCGGGCCCCCCACCCCCGACCGCGCCGACGACGACCCCGGGTCGCCACCTGCCGACCCCGCCGATCCGGCGGCCGGCGGTACGTCCGGCGACCGACAACCACACCAACTCCCCGGTCGACGGGCTCCGGGCGGCGGCGTACCTCCGCGCCCCCGGCCGCATCCCCGGGAGGATCCGGCCCCGGACCAGCCGCCGCACGGACCGGAGCGGACCGAGGCCGGGGACGTCCCCGACCCGACCGCCGGCGCACCGGACGCCCCACCCACCGGGGCCGGGACGACGACCGGCGCGGTGACGCTGACGGCGGCGACCGGGGTGGAACCCACCACCGGGGCTCCGGTCGGGGCGGTGCCGCACCGGGTACCGATCCGCCAGCACCTCGACGTGCCGCGTCCGGACGGGTCCGACGACGACGGCGTCGACGGGAGCGACTTCTGGCTGCCGATCGAGGAGGTGCACTGGGACGGCACCCCGATCCGGGTCGAGCAGTCGATCGACGACGGACGCGCGGCGTCGGCCGTCCGGGCCCGCGACCGGCTCCGGACGAGACCCCGGGTGGTCCGCCAGCGGGATCCCCTGCCCGGCCTGGCGGGGCTGCTCGGCCTCAGCCTCCTCGCGGCCTTCTTCGCCTGGGTGAGCGCGGAGCCGTTCTGGCTGGCCGTGGGGCACGGCACGACCGGCACGGTGGTGGGCGAGTGCACCGGTGACGGCCTGGCCCAGCGGTGCCGGGGCACCTTCGCCGCCGCCGACGGCCGATTCGTCGCCCACGGCGTCCGCATCGGCGGGATCGACACGGACGGCCAGCGGGCCGCGACGGCGGTGCCGGCCCGGATGACCGGGCCGGACGGCGCCACGGCGTACGCGGACGGCGGCGGCACCCTGCACCTGCGCTGGCTGCTCGGATTCGGCCTGGTGGCGGCGTGCGCGGCCGGGATTCCCCGGGTGACCGGTACGGCCGGACTGACCGGACGACGGGCCCGCCGGTGGGCGATCACGGCAGCCGCCGGCGGCCCGCTGGTGGTGACCGTGGGCTTCCTGGTCACCGCGTTCTGAACCATGTGTCCGGCACGGCACCGCGCACCGCCCGAGCCGCCGCCCGTCGCCCGACCGGGCGGGGCCCGTCTCCGGCGGTCCGCCCCCGGGTCAGCGGAAAACTCATCGACAAACGTCCCGGTAATGGAGACAAGGCCTCCACCGGGGACCCGCGCGGCCTACGATTCCGACGTGACCCAGGCGTCGACAGCGCAGAGCGCGAGCGAAGGCCAGCCGGAGAGTGGCCCGGCGGAGCGGACGGACGACTCCGCGGAGCGGCCCGCAGCCGTCCCGCCCGGTGCCGCCGGAGGTGGCCGGCTGCCGGAGTTCGTCCGTCGCCGGCTGGCCACGGTCGACAACCGGCTGGACGGGCGTTCCTGGCTCGCCACGGCCGTGGTGGTGGCGATCGCGGGGATCCTGCGGCTGGTCGGGCTCGGCGACATCAAGGGCAAGATCTTCGACGAGACCTACTACGCCCGGGAAGGCTGGGCTCTGGTCGAACACGGCGTCGAGTGGAACTTCAAGGACAACGGCCCGTCGTACGTGGTCCACCCGCCACTCGGCAAGTGGCTGATCGGGCTCGGCGAGTGGGCCTTCGGCTACCAGGACACCGAGCACAACATCTCGGTACCGGGCCACCTGTTGACCACGAGCCCGGAGTTCGGCTGGCGGATCTCCGCCGCCGTCATCGGCACGCTCTCCGTCCTGCTGCTGGTGCGGATCGGCCGGCGGATGTTCCGGTCCACCGCGCTCGGCTGCGCCGCCGGCCTGCTGCTCGCCCTGGACGGCTTCCACCTGGTGCTCTCCCGCACCGCCCTGCTCGACATCTTCCTGCTCTTCTTCGTCCTCGCCGCGTTCGGGGCGCTGGTGCTGGACCGGGACGCACGACGGCAGCGGTGGGCCACCGCGATCGACGCCGGCCTCGACCCGTCCCGCCCCGGCCGGGCCGGTCGGCCCCCGTTCACCGTCCCCTGGTGGCGGCTGGCCGCCGGGGTGCTGCTGGGGTGCGCGATCGGGGTCAAGTGGAGCGCCCTCTACTTCGTGCCCGTCTTCGCGCTCCTGGTGGTCCTGTGGGAGGTCGGGGCCCGCCGGTCGGTAGGGGCCCGTCGCCCGTGGCGGGACGCCCTCCTCGACGAGTTGCCCTGGCTGGTGCTGGCCGGGGTCGCGATGCTCCTCACCTACCTCGCCACCTGGTCGGGCTGGTTCCTCTCCGACGACGGTTACTACCGCGTCGCGGCGCGCTACCCGAACACCCCCGGGCTGAGCGACACCCCGGTCCTCGGCGCGTTGCAGAACCTGTACACGTACCACCGGGCGGCGTTCGACTTCCACACCGGGCTGAGCACCCCGCACAAGTACCAGTCCTGGCCGTGGCAGTGGCTGCTGCTCGGCCGTCCGGTGGCGTTCCACTGGTCGGGTGAGGGCAACTGCGGCGCGCCGAGCTGCGCCAGCGAGATCCTGCTGCTCGGCACCCCGCTGCTCTGGTGGTCGTTCCTGCCGGCGTTGGCCGCCGTGGTCTGGCTGGGCATCGCCCGGCGGGACTGGCGGGCCGGGGCGATCCTGCTCGGTGCGGCGGGCGGGCTGCTGCCGTGGTTCTGGTTCGCCCTCGACGGACGCGTGATGTTCTCCTTCTACGCCGCACCGGCCCTGCCGTTCCTGGTGCTGGCGGTGGTCTACGTGCTCGGCGCGATCGTCTCGCCCGCCGAGGCGCGCGCGCCGGCTCCGCCGGGATCGCCCGCCGCCCAGGAGGCGTACGACCGGCGGCTGTTCGGCGGCGTGGTCGCGGGGGCGTACGTGCTGCTCGTGGCGATCTGCTTCGCCTACTTCCACCCGGTCTTCGTCGGCACGTTGCTCCCCTACGCCGACTGGTCGGCGCGGATGTGGCTGGACGGCCGCTGGATCTGACCACCGCCCGTGCCCGCTGTGCGGGTGGCAGGGGCTCCTCGCAGGGCAGGAACCACCTGTAGGGGCCTCTGCCACCACCCGGGTGGGGTGGGCACAACGAAGCGCGCCCCGATCGCCTGCCACGGGGGAAGCGGGCGATTGGGGCGCGCAAGAGAGAGCTTAACCACCCCTGGTTCATCGACACAACGGGTGCGCCCGGTTCAGATTCCCGGTCCCCGCCCGGCCGGACAAATAGTTTACATCCGTCACATAACGGTCCGTGGTCCGGCGTGGACGAAGCGGCTCGCCGGCACCGGTCAGCCATCGTCACACCCCTATCCCGCGCCGGGCGATGTATTGATAATTTTCTCTATCAGTTCACGCGGTCGGGGATCCGTGGAGATCTTCGGCACGTCGAATGACGGCAAGACCGCAATCGGATGGAGATGTCGTGAACCGCACCCTTCGTTGGCTCGGTGGCCTGTCCGCCGCCGTCGCCGTCGCCTCCCTCGGCCTCACCGCCCCCGCCCAGGCGGCCACCGTGTCGGTGCCCCTGCGCACCCTCGTCGCCGACCTCCCCGTCGCCAGTGAGAACCGCACCGGCTACTCGCGGGACCTCTTCCCGCACTGGACCGACGCCGACGGCGACGGCTGCAACACCCGGTACGAGGTCCTGATCGCCGAGGCCACCACCCGCCCGTCGGTCGGCTCGGGGTGTCAGCTCTCCGGTGGCCGCTGGTTCTCCTACTACGACGGAGCGACCTGGACCAACCCAGCCGACCTGGACATCGACCACATGGTGGCGCTGGCCGAGGCCTGGGACTCCGGGGCCCGGAACTGGACCACCTCCCGCCGCCAGTCCTTCGCCAACGACCTGGGGGACGTCCGTTCCCTGGTCGCCGTCACGGACAACGTCAACCAGGCCAAGGGCGACCAGGACCCGGCGAGCTGGCTGCCGACCCGCGAGCGGTGCCGGTACGTCACCGAGTGGGCCGCGGTGAAGACCCGCTGGCGGCTGAGCGTGGACACCGCCGAGAAGAACGCCCTCACCAGCCAGGCCGCCTCCTGCTCGAACAGCCTGGTCACCGTCACGCACGCCTTCTGAACCCCGACGTCCGCCGTCCCGCCGGGCGGAGTTCCGCCCGGCGGGACGGCGGGGGCGGGTGGTCGGCACCCGGGAGCAACGCGACAATGAGCCGGGCGTCGATGTCCGGCCCGGTCCGCCGCCGGTACCGTGGGACCGGCTCGACGTCGACGTCGCCCGGCTGCGGTCGTACCTGAAGGGGGAGCCTGATGCGTGACCTGCTGCCACCGCCGGTCGTCGTGGTCGTGGCGGGACCGGCGGACTTCACCGGTGAGCTGCTCGACGCCGAGCGGGCCTGCCTCGGCGAACGCGCGGTGGAGAGCCGCCGGCGCGACTTCACCGCCGGCCGGGTGTGTGCCCGGCGGGCGATCGCCGCCCTCGGGCTCGATCCGGTACCGGTGCCGTCGGCCGCCGACCGGTCGCCGGCCTGGCCGGCGGACGTGGTCGGCACCATCACCCACACCAGGGGCTACTGCGCCGCCGCCGTGGCCCGCGCCGACGAGATCCGGTCGGTCGGCATGGACGCCGAGCAGCACAAGATCCTCGACGCCGGGGTGCGCCGGCTGATCCTCCGGCCGGAGGACGTGGCGCACTGCGAGCGGCTGCCGGCCGGCGTCTCCTGGCCCGCGCTGGTCTTCAGCGCCAAGGAGACCGTCTACAAGGTCTGGCACCCGGTGGTCGGCACCTGGCTCGACTTCCAGGACGCGTGGATCGAGATCGACCCGGACGCCGGGACCTGGGTGGCCCACGTCTCGCCGGCGAAGGTCGAGGCGGCCCGGGAGAAGACCACCGACCCGCCCGGTCTGATCACCGGCCGGTTCACTGTGGACGGCGGCCTGGTCCGCACCGCCGCCGTGCTGCCGCACCGCTGACCGACCCGGTCCGCCGAGCGCGGCCGGACCCGGGACGGGGTCCCGGACGGCACGGGTCGGTCAGGCCGAACGAACGATCCGTTCAGCCGACGACCGCCGGGGCGGGGCAGGGAAGGATGGTTCGGTGCGTCGGCGCACCCGGTAGAGCGCGCCGAGCCCTGACCCTCTGCATCCGGGAGCACCGTGAGTCACCCCCCAGGCCCGCCGCAGGATCCCTTCCCGGGCCCGCCCCAGGATCCCTTCCAGCCGGACCCTGATCCGTACGCGTACTCCGATCCGCCGTACTACCCGGATCCGACAGCTGAGCCGTCGCCGTACCCGCCGGCCGGGTCGGCGTACCCCGGCCACCCCCGGGAGCAGACCACGCCGGTGCCCCCGTACCCGACCAGCGGAGCGCCCGACGCGGGGTACCCGCCGGTCTCCGGGGCACCCGGCTACCCGCCACCCGGCTCGGGCGGCCCCGGCTACCCGCCACCCGGCTCCGGCGGGCCCGGCTACCCGCCACCGGTCTCCGGGGCGCCCGGCTACCCGGGAGCGCCGGGGCACCCACCGGCCTCCGGCGTGCCCTACCCGCAGGGGCCGACGCCGATGGCGTCGTACCCGCCCGGTCCCACCGGCCCGTACCCCGGCCTGCCCCTGCCGCCGTCGACCGCCTCCGGCGGCGGCGGCGGCAAGAGCACCGCGCTGATCGTGGTCCTCGTCACGGTCGTCCTCGTCATGCTCTGCTGCGTCGGGGGCGTCGTCGTCGTGCTGGCCAGCGACGACAGCGCCGACCAGGCCTCCGGCCTCGGGCGGGCATCGACGCCGGGGAACTCCTCCGCTCCGCTGGTCCGGCCGACCGAGGACCAGCCGTTCGGCGCGGCCGCCCCGACCACCGCCGCTCCGCAGCCGAGCAACAGCGGCAAGGACGGCGAGACCTTCAACATGAAGGTCGGCGACACGTTGGTGATCACCGACGACGAGGGCACCGTCGAGATCATGATCAGCCGTTTCACCACCTCGAACAAGGGTTGCCGGTCCTTCGCGCCCGATCCGGACGAGGGGATGTACCTGATCGCCGACGTGTCCGTCCGGGTCACCAAGGGCACCGCCTCGGTCAACCCGTTCTACTTCGAGTGGGTCGGCCAGGACGGCAAGACCGCCAACGGGCTGGTCGGCGCGCTCTCCGGCTGCGGCACCCCGCTCTCCTCCGGGGTGAACCTGCGGACCGGCAGCAAGCGCAGCGGCACCGTCGTCTTCGACGTGGCCGACAAGAAGGGCGTGGTCGAGTACCAGCACAACTTCGAGGCCGCCGGCTCCTGGAAGCCCTGACCGCCGTCATTCGTCGGGGCCGGTCCGCCGTGGCGGACCGGCCCCGACGTCTGTCCGCCCCGGGCACCTGACCGGCCCGGTCCCGCCGCACCCTCGGGATCGCGGCCGTCAGGCCGGGGAGCGGCGCGCGGTGCCCCGGCCGAGCAGCGCCGCGACCGCCGTGCCGGCGGCCGATCCCAGCGCCATCAGGGCCGCGCCGATCGGCCAGAAGCCCGGCTCGGGGCCGGTGACGGCGCTGACGACGAACGCCAGGGTGAGCGCGGTCGGGATCGCCACCAGCGCCGCGACCACCTGACGCCGACGGCCCGCCACGAACGCCAGCGCTGCCACCACCAGGGCCAGGCCGACCACCTGCCACGCCTCGTACGGCCCGGTCTCGGCACCCGTCACCGGATTGAGATCCTTCTCCCGGTCCCAGCCCAGCAACGCCAGGTAGGCCAGGGCGGTGGCGGCGCCGAGCGCCACCGTCCAGAGCACCGGCCGGGCCGGGCCACGCGACTTCTCGTCCATGCGATCCACCCTGCCGATCATGCGCCGAACACGAGCAGAGTACGCATACCCGGTCGCGACCGTGCCATCACGGAGGAACGCTCGCGAGGTCGCGATGGACTCCGAGGTGGGCGGGCGTCGTGTCCCGATACGCCGACCGGCGTTCTGATACATCGGGGCTGGTTCTCTGGCACCCAGCGACAAAAAGACGCCTGACGATACGTCGGCTGTTCTTCCGCCCCCATCCACCTCGATAGATTTCGGAAACCCATCCGGGTCTTCCCACTCGGCCAGCGAGTGTCGGACCGGCCTGGGCAGAAGGAGGCCTGGAGATGGATGTCCCGCGCAGGACTGCCGGCACCCCGTCCCGGCGGCGAGGACGGGTGACCGCGACCGTCATCGCCGCCACCACGCTGGTCGCCGCCGTCCTCGCCACTCCGGCCGCCGCGGCGCCCGGGTCCGACCGGGCCCCGGGCCCCGTCGGGCGGATCCTGGGCGCCGACGGGCCGACCACCGTGCCGAACAGTTTCGTCGTCGTCCTGAAGGACAGCGCGGTCGGCGGCCCGGCCGGCACCCGGCAGTCCGCCGTGTCCACACTGGCCGCCGACGTGGCGCACCGATTCGGTGTCCGACCCGACCAGGTGTGGGGCGACGCGCTCAACGGCTTCTCCGTCCGCGCCCCGGAGGCCGTCGCCCGCCGGATCGCCGCCCACCCGGCCGTGGCCTACGTCGAGGCCGACCAGACCGTCCGGGCGGCCAACCAGTCGAACGCCCCGTGGCACCTGGACCGGCTCGACGCGTACTCCGGTCTGGACACCACCTACACCTTCCAGAGCCGGGGCACCGGCGTCCGGGCATACGTCATCGACAGCGGCATCCGGATCACCCACCAGGAGTTCGGCGGCCAGGCCCAGTACGGCTACGACGCGACCGACGGCACGCTGCCCGCCGACGACTGCGCCGGGCACGGCACCCACGTGGCCGCCACCATCGGCGGCACCACCTACGGGGCGGCGAAGGACGTCGTCCTGATCGCGGTCAAGGTCCTCAACTGCGCGGGCAGCGGCACCATCTCCGGCGTGCTCACCGGGATCAACTGGGTGCTCGCCAACAACGTGCCCTCGGGTCCGCCCGCCGTGGCGAACGTCGGGGTGACGAGCGGTCCGAACACCTCGTTGAACACGGCGGTGGCGAACCTGGTCACCGACGGGATCGTGGTCACGGTGCCGGCGGGCAACTCGAACGTCAACGCCTGCACCGTCTCGCCGGCGTCGGTGCCGTCCGTCCTCACCGTCGGCGCCACCCAGACCAACGACAGCCGGGCCTCCTTCTCGAACTGGGGCAGCTGCCTGGACCTCTTCGCCCCCGGCGTGAACGTCCTGTCGGCCACGCACACGTCGAACACGGCCGTCACGCCCCTGAGCGGGACGTCCCACGCCTCCCCGGCGGTGGCGGGGATCGCCGCGCGGGTGCGCGGCACCAACCCGACCTGGACCCCGGCCCAGGTGCACGCCTACGTGGCCAGCGTCGCCGTTCCGGTCGTCACCAACCAGGGCACCGGCTCGCCCAACCTCCTCCTGCACATGTCGCCGCTGCTCTGACGGCACGTGTCACACCGGTGCCGAGCCGGCCGAACGCACCACCGTCACGCACCACCGTCAGGAGTACCGCAACGACCCGAGCAGAAGGAGGTCCGGACATGACACCGTCCCGCAGGTCCACCGCACGTCTCCGCCGAGGTGCCCTGGCGGTCGTGGCGGTCCTCGCGGCCGGCACACTGGTCGCCGCCGCCCTGACCACCCCGGCCACCGCCGGTCCGGTAGCCACGTCGACCGTCGGCCAGATCATCGGTGCCGACCGCCCCACCGCCATCCCCGGCAGCTACCTCGTCGTCCTCAAGGACAGCGCCGTCGGCGGCCCGGCCGGCACCCGGAAATCCACCGTCACCCGCCTCGCCACCGACATCACCCACCGGTTCGGCGTACGACCCGACCACGTCTGGGGCGACGCCCTCAACGGCTTCTCCGTCCGCACCACCGACACCATCGCCCGCCGCATCGCCACCCACCCCGCCGTCGCCCACGTCGAAGCCGACCAGAGCGTCCAGCCGGCCAGCGTCACCCAGTTCAACGCGCCGTGGAACCTCGACCGGCTCGACCAGTACTCCGGTCTCGACAGCACCTACACGTACGAGAGCGACGGCAGCGGGGTCCGGGCGTACGTCATCGACAGCGGCATCCGGATCACCCACCAGGACTTCGGCGGCCAGGCCGAGTTCGGCTGGGGTGTCGGCGGCTACGTGCCGAACTGTCACAGCCCTCAGGCCACCCACATCGCCGCCACCATCGGCGGCACCACCTTCGGAGTGGCCAAGGACGTCGTCGTGGTCGACGTACGGATCACCCCCTGCACCGGTGGTGGTGGCGGCCTGCCCGACCTGATCAACGGCATCAGCTGGGTGGTCGCCAACCACCTGCCCGGAGCGCCCGCGGTCGCCAACCTCTCGTTGATCGGCGCCCTCAACCCGTCGGTCAACACGGCGGTGGCGAACCTGATCGCCGACGGCATCACGGTGGTCGTGCCGGCGGGCAACTCCAACGCCAACGCCTGCAGCTACTCCCCGGCCTCGCTGACGACCGCCATCACCGTCGGCGCCACCCAGTCGAACGACAGCCGGGCCAGCTTCTCCAACTACGGCACCTGCCTGGACCTCTTCGCCCCCGGCGTGTCCGTCATGTCGGCCTCGAACGCCTCGAACACCGCCGTCGCCACCCTGAGCGGCACCGCGCAGTCCACCGGGAACGTGGCCGGGGCCGCCGCCCGGGTGCTCGAAGCCAACCCCACCTGGACGCCCGCGCAGGTGCACACCTACCTGACCAGCACCGCCAACCCGGTGGTGACCGGCGCCGGCACCGGCTCGCCCGCCCGGCTCCTCCATCTCTCGCCCCTGCTCTGACCGCCCTGACCGAGCCGGTCCGTCGACCCCCGCGCGGCGGTCGACGGACCGGGCAGAGAGGAACCCGGACATGCAACCCATGAGCGGAGCACCATCCGTCCGTCGTCGACCCGGCGTGGTGGCCGTCGCCGTTCTCGCCGCCGGCACGCTGGTCGCCGCCGGCCTGATCACCCCGGCCGGCGCCACCACCGGATCCGCATCGGCCGTCGGCCGGATCCTCGGCGCGGACAGTCCGACCGCCATCCCCGACAGCTACATCGTCGTGCTGAAGGACAGCGCCGTCGGCGGCCCGGCCGGCACCCGGAAACCCACCGTCACCCGCCTCGCCACCGAGGTGACCGACCGATTCGGCGTACGACCCGACCACGTCTGGGGCGACGCCCTCAACGGCTTCTCCGTCCGCACCACGGAGACGATCGCCCGGAGGATCGCCGCCCACCCCGCCGTCGCCCACGTCGAGGCCGACCAGACGGTCGAACCGGCCACCACCCAAGCCAACGCCCCCTGGAACCTGGACCGCCTCGACGCGTACTCCGGCCTGGACACCACCTACAGCTACCAGAGTCAGGGCAGCGGGGTCCGGGCGTACGTCCTCGACGGCGGCATCCGGACCAGCCACCTGGAGTTCGGCGGTCAGGCCTACTTCGGCTGGGGCATCGGTGGTTACCCGACGAGCTGCCACAGCCTGCACGCCACCCACATCGCCGGCACCATCAGCGGCACCACGTACGGAGTGGCCAAGGGGGTCGTCGTGGTCGACGTGCGAGTGACCGGTTGCACCGGCACGGGGACCTGGACGGACCTGATCAACGGTGTCAACTGGGTGGCCGCCGACCACCTGCCCGGCGCACAGGCGGTCGCCAACATCTCGCTGACCGGCAGCCTGAGCGCCGCGGTGAACGCGGCAGTGGCGAACCTGGTCGCCGACGGCGTGACGACGGTGGTGGCAGCCGGCAACGCCAACGCCAACGCCTGCAACTACTCCCCGGCCTCGGTACCGACCGCGATCACCGTGGGAACGACCATGGCGAACGACACCCGGGCCACCTTCTCCAACTACGGCCCCTGCCTGGACCTCTTCGCCCCCGGCGCGACCATCGTGTCGGCCTCCAACGCCTCGGACACCGCCGTCGCGACCCTGAGCGGCACCTCGCAGTCCACCGGGCACGCCTCCGGGGCCGCCGCCCGGGTGCTCGAAGCCAACCCCACCTGGACGCCGGCCCAGGTGCACGGCTACCTGACCAGCACCGCCAACCCGGTCGTGATCAACCCCGGCACCGGCTCACCCAACCAGTTCCTGCACGTCTCGCCCCTGCTCTGACCGCCCGGACCGAGCCGGTCCGTCGACCCCCGCACGGCGGTCGACGGACCGGGCAGGAAGGAACCCGGGCGTGGTCAACCAGGGTAGCGGCTCAGCAGACCGTCTCGCGTACCTGTCGCCGACGTACTGGAGGACTCGCGTCGCCCCGGCGCGTCAGGCCGCCTCGTCGGCCCGGCGCGCCGGGTTGGCGTCCGTGGCGGCCCGGACGAACTCCCGGACCCGGGCCGTCGTGTTGCTCTCCAGCCAGACCAGGCCACGGTGGATCGGCGGCGCGTCGTGGATCGGCACGTACGCCACGTCGGGACGCGGGTTGTACCGGCGGGTGTGCTCACCCACCGGCAGGACGCCCCGGCCCAACGCCACCAGGGAGATCATCTCCGCGAAGGTCCGGCCCGCCGGCCCCTTCGGCACCGGCCGTCCCGACGGGGTCCGGTCCGGGGTACGGTCGCGCTTGAAGGCGGCTGAGGTGACCGCCGGGTACTGGATCACCGGGTGGTCGGCCAGCACCTCCAGGGAGACCGACTCCGCCCCGCTCAGCGGGTGGCCGGCGGGGACGGCCAGCAGTCGACGCTCCGCCAACAGCGGCGGACCGCACGCCATCCCGTCGAACGGGAACGAGGCGATGAGCAGGTCGACCGAGCCGTCCACCAGGCTGGCCCGGGAGTTCGCCAACTGCGCCTCGTGCACCTCGACCGCGCACTCCGGATGACGCTGCGCGAAGAGGGTCACCGCCCGGAGCAGGGTCGGTGCCGTCCACTCGCCCAGGAACGCCACCCGCAGCCGTCCGGTGACCCCCCGACCGGCTTCCACGGCCCGACGTACCGCCTCGGTCATGCCCGCGACCAACGGAGCCAGGTCGTCCGCCAGCTGCCGGCCGATCGGGGTGAGCCGGACGACGCGGCTGGTCCGGGCGAAGAGCGGTGCGCCGATCCGGCGTTCCAGCTTCCGGACCACCTGGCTGATCCGTCCGGTGGTGACCCGCAGGCGTTCGGCGGTCCGGCCGAAGTGCAGCTCCTCGGCGAGGGTCAGGAACATCTCGATCTCGTGCCGCTCCAGCGGCAACCCGTTCGGGCTGGCCGGGTCCGGCCCCGCACCGCCCGGTGCCGCTCCGCCGTCGACGCCCATCACCCACCTTTCGTTGACTCTCGCTAAACGATCGTAGCGTGATCGGCTCTTGGTCCCTCGCCCGTCAGGGCGAACAGTGGAACGCGTCGACCCGCCGACCCCGGACCGGTCCGCCGCAGGCTCGCGGACCGTCCCCGCCCGGAACGGAACCCCGCCATGGACCACACCGCCCCCGACCACGCGGCAGCAGCACCGACATCGGCTCCGGCCGGGTCGCCGACCGGCTCCGACCGAACCACGACCCGGGCACCGGAGCGCACCGTGCTCCGCGTGACGGCCTTCGACCACCTGGTGCTCCGCGTCACCGACGTGGAACGCGCCCTGGACTTCTACTGCGGGCGGCTCGGGCTGGAGCCGGTCCGGGTCGCCGAGTGGCGGGAGGGCAGCGCCCCGTTCCCGTCGGTCCGGGTCGCCGCGACCACCATCATCGACCTGGTACGCGGCGACGGCACCGCGCCGCTCGACCACCTCTGCCTGGTGGTGGAACCGCTCGACTGGCAGAGCGTGGTCGACTCCGGCCGGTTCGACGTCGTCGACGGCCCCGGCCCCCGGTTCGGCGCGCGGGGCACCGGTGAGTCGCTCTACGTCCGCGACCCGGACGGCAACACCGTCGAACTGCGCTGGTACCCCCGGGAGGGTGCCCCCGCCGAGCAGTCAGCCGGCTGACCGGGACCGGCACACTGGGCCGATGACCGATGACCTCGACGCCGCCCGTTACGCCCGGATGCGGTGGAACGCACCTCTCTCGGAGGAACACGCCGCCCTGCTCCTCGACCGGCTCGCCGTTCCGGACGGTGCCCGCCTGCTGGACCTCGGTTGCGGCTGGGGTGAACTGCTCCTCCGGGCGGTCAGCGGCACATCCTCGACGACAGGCGTCGGCGTCGACACGAACGAAGCGGATCTCGCGCGGGGCCGCACCCTCGCCGTCGAACGGTCACTGGACAGCAGGGTGACCTTCGCGCAGCAGGAGGCGTCCGCCTGGCGGGAACCGGCCGACCGGGTGCTCTGCATCGGCGCGTCGCACGCCTTCGGCGGCACGGCTGCGGCCCTCGACGCGCTCACCGAACTCGTGCCGGCGGGCGGACGCCTGCTGTTCGGCGACGGTTTCTGGGAGCGCCCACCCTCGGCCGAGGCCACCGGGATCTTCGGCGACCAGACCATGCCGCTGGCGGACCTCGTCGAGCAGGCCCGGACGCGGGGCTGGCGGGTGCTGCACCTCAGCACCGCCGACCAGCGGGAGTGGGACGACTTCGAGAGCACCTGGCGGGCGGGCCGACAGGAATGGTTGCTGGCGCACGCCGACGATCCCCGGGCGGCCGGGGTCCGCGACGAACTCGACACCCAGTTACGTCAGTACGTAAGCGGCTACCGGGGCGTGCTCGGTTTCGCCTACCTCGTCCTCGGTCGCTGACCTGCCCACGGCCGGTCGCTGACCTGCCCACGGCCGGTCGCTGACCTGCCCACGGTCGGTCGCTGACCTGCCCACGGCCGGAATCCGTGCCCTCGACGGCTCCGGGCACGGCGGTCCGCCGGCCGGTTGCGCACGTGCCACGGCTCCGGGCACGGCGGCCCCCGGTCCGCAAGGGCCGTGGCGCGGAGCCCGACACCCCTAGGATGCCGCACATGCGACATCGGCTCGGGGTGGCGGGACTGCTGGTGGGCGTGGGACTGGCCGCCGGCTGCACGGTGGACGACCATGACGCGCCACGGCCGCCGGAGGAGATGTCCCGGAAGCGGACGCAGGCGATGCTCCGGGAGGTCGCCGCCGACGCCGTACGCAAGCAGTTCGGCGACCTGCCGGCACCGCACCGCGAGTCGGAGCTGCCCTGTGACAGCGCGCGCTGGTTCGACGACGACCGCGCCTACGTCATGCAGGCCGTCTGGGATCTGCCGCTGGCGCCGGAGGACCACGAGCGGACCCTGCGCGCGCTGTACAACGGCGCCGGAGCGGCCGGCAGCCGCTTCACCGAACTCGGCGACGGGCGGTTCTCGGTGTACGGCTACGACCCGGAAAAGTCCATCGGGTACTCCGTGACGAGCGGCGAGACCCCGACCACGGTACGGCTCTGGGCCAGCTCGGCGTGCTTCCTCGACCCGGATTGACGGGCTTGCCGTCGTCTCCTGGTGGTCGATCCCTGCCCCGCCGGTCGGTCCGCTGCCGAGGCCCGGAAGGTCACACCATGTGGCCCGGCCGGTCGTAAACCCGGAATCTCCCCTCGCCCAAGCAGAGGATCAGGTCCTCTGTCGTTACGCTCTGGTCCACCTGACTCCACTGTGGACCGTGCCAGTGGCCAGGTTCCATGAACGTCACACCCAGTCCAGGGGGACAGCTTGACCAGAAGGTTGCTCAGCATGATGTCGGCGCTCGCCATCGCCGCCGGTGGTTCCCTCGCTGCTGCCGGCCCAGCCCAGGCCGCCACCCCGCCCGTGATGATCACGAAGGTCTACTACAACTCGCCGGGCAGCGACACCGGTTCCAACTCGAGCCTGAACGGCGAGTACATCCGGCTGACGAACACGCGCAAGGCGGTCACCAACTTCAAGGGCTACCACGTACGCGACAAGACGGGCTACACCTACTCGTTCACGAGTGACTTCAGGGTCGCCGCCGGCAACAGCATCATCATCTACACCGGCAAGGGCACCAACGCCGGCAGCAAGCGCTACTGGGGCCGCTCCGGGTACGTGTGGAACAACGACGGGGACACCGCCTACCTGCGGAACTCCTCGGGCAGCCTCGTCGACAGTTGCAGCTGGGGCAAGGGCAGCGGCTCCACCAACTGCTGACCATCGCCCGTCCGGTCCGGTCCAGACCCGGCCGGTCGTCGGCACCGGGTGCGGGTCGTCCTGACGAATGGCCGGACGTTCTCCTACTCGTCGCGCTGCGACAGCCACGTGACGGGGGCTTGCGGAACACCTCCACAGGCCCCCGCCCACCGGTTACCGGCGTGCCCCGAGGCCGTGGGCCAGCAGCACGTTGGCCATACCCTGCTCACCCCGGGCGTTGGGGTGGAACGGGGCAGCCGCGTTCAACGGGATCAGCCCCTCGACCCACCGGGTTCCGCTGCTCTTGCAGGTGTCGTAGCCGATCGACGGGGCGTAGACGTCGGCGTAGCTGGCGTTGTTCGCGGCGGCGGTGCTGGCGAGCATCGCGTTCAGCGACTTCTGGACGCCGCGCAGGTACGGCACGTCCTGGTAGGCGATCGGGACCACCGGCCAGCAGCCGTAACCACTGTCGGGCAGGATCGCCGGATAGCCGAGCACGACGACCCGCGCACCCGGGGCGGTACGGCGGATCGCCTGCAACACGGCGGTCACCTTCGGCGCGGTGGCAGCGATCCTGGCCTGCAACTGGTCCGATCCTCCGGCGGTGTACCTGTTCTTGCACGGCGAACCGAGGGGGCTGCTCAGGCTGGCCTCCACGCAGTCGCTGATGATGCCGGAGAAGCCGATGTCGTTACCGCCGATCTGCACGGTCACCAGCGCCGTGTCCGGGGTGACCGCGTTGACCTGCGGCGGTAGTGGAATCCCCAGTGCGCCGCTGCCGCCGTAGAGGATGTCGTCGGTGGTGGCTCCGGAACAGCTCACGTCGGCCAACGACGACGAGCCGACGGAGGCGGCAACCAGGGACGGGTAGTTACGGCTGGACCGCAGACAGTTCAGATCGATCTGCGAGGGGACCAGTGGAGCGGAGGTGTACGAGTCGCCGAGTGCGACGTAGCGGCCGTTCGGCACGGCGGCGCTGACCGGGGCGGTGAAGGCGAACAGCACACCGGCGGTGGCCGCGGCGACGGCGACGAGCCGACTGGTCGCACGAAAGAACGGCAGGCGAGGACGGGTCACGGCATCTCCCAGCGGGGATCGTGGTGGTGCCGTGATTCTGTCCGCGCCGTAGCCGACCGTCAATATTGATGGGCATTACGCATATCCGCAGCGGGTGCCGACCATGCAGGCTGGCAGACCCTGCACACGCGCGGCGGCCGCTACGAACTGGGCCGACTCCCGCACCAGCGCGCGAGACTAGGACGGGTAGGACATGGGCCACGGCACCCGCGACGAGTTGCTCGCCCGCCTGGCTGAGGCAGTCGGGTCCGTCACGGTCGCACATCCGACGCGGGTTGCCATCGACGGGCCGCCAGCCGCAGGCAAGACGACGCTCGCCGACGAACTGGCCGTCACCTTGCGCGCACAGGGCCGCAACGTCATCCGCGCGACGATCGACGGATTCCTCGTCCCCCGGGCGCAGCGCTATCCGCGTGGCGAGTACTCGGCCGAAGGCTGCTACTTCGACGCCCACGACTACGACGCGCTGAACCGGGTTCTGCTCGATCCGCTCGGCCCAGGCGGGGACCGATGCTTCCAACACGCGGTGTACGACCGTACCGCAGATACTGTTCTGTCCCCGCCGGTCACGACTGCCCCCTCCGACGCCGTGTTGGTCTTCGACGGCGTCTTCCTCATGCGGCCGGAACTGATTGATCGGTGGGATCTCCGCATCTTCGTGTCGACCGCGCTCGAAAGGACCGTGGATCGTGCCGTGATCCGAGAGCGCCAGGTGTTGTCCCGGGCCGAGGTCGAGCGGCGTTGGCGCGAGCGATACATCCCCTCTCAACAGCTCTACTTCGCTACGGTCCGTCCGACCGATCACGCCGACATCGTCGTGCACAACGACGAGCCTCAGCAGCCGGTCTGGGAGACCCACCCGCGCTGACCGCGCTCAGCCGACATGAGCGGACGTCCCGCTCTGGATGGCGAACGTGGCAAGGGGCTCCGAAACCCTGGGCCGCCCCTTCATGTTCATGCCCGTCCTCGACGATCGTCACCCACCGCCTGCGGTCGGCCTGACCGATAGTGTCCCCACATGTCCGACGCCAGCATCGAGACGCAGCAGACGTACGACGCCATCTCCACGACGTACGCCCGAGTCAACTCGGCCGTGGACTCCCGGCTCTTGGCGGACATCACCGCGCTGACCACGCGCCTGTCACCAGAAGCACTGGTAGCCGATGTCGGATGTGGACCCGGCCGGGAGATCGCATTGCTCCGGGAGCGGAACCTGCGGGTGATCGGCTTGGACCTGTCACTCGGCCAACTACGAACCGGGGGCCAGCCCGGCGTCGTCCAAGCCGATATGCGGCGACTTCCGCTCCAGTCGGGATCAGTTGACGCGATCTGGTGTCAGGCAGCGCTGTTGCATATTCCTCGTCGAGAGGTACCCGCAGTTCTGCACCAGTTCGCCCGCGCCCTTCGCCGCGGCGGCCAGCTCTACCTGAACGTGACGGAAGGCGACGGTGAGGGCTGGGACATCGCAGCTACGGATCCGAACGCCGACGCTGGTTCACCTTTCGCGAACTGCACCACCAGGGGCCTTCAGGGCATCACTGTGCTCCAACACGGTGAAGACCAGCGCTCGTCAGCTTGGAAGAGGTTCACTAGTTGGCTCTCGTGTCGCGGACCCTGCCCCCGGCGGACACTGCCACAGCGGCGCTCTGCCCTGACCGCGCGACCGGCTACGGCGTCGGCTCCTAAGATCGGCGTCGACCACGGCCACCACCCCTCCCAGGTGCCGGTTTTGACCTGACTGCGGTAGCAGCTGGCGCGGCAAGGTGCGAGGGGAATCGGGTTGAGCCGCACTGCTCGGCGCTGGCTAGATTGGGTCGCATGCGCACCATCGCCAGCGACCGCCTCCTGCTGCGCCCCTGGCGCGACGAGGACGCCGACTTCCTTCTGGATCTGGAGTCGCGCTGGGAGGTCGTGCGGTTCTTGGGCGCGCAGCCCACGATCATGACTAACCGCGAGGACGCCCTCGCCTCGATCGCACGCCGATGCGCGATCGACGACCCGATCAACGGGATCTGGGCCATCACCACAGCGGCGGACGGCCGGCTGGTGGGAAACCTCCTGCTCAAGCCAATTCCCCTGTCGGCCGGAGAGCCGGCTGGCAGGCCAACCGATGTCGAGATCGGCTGGCACCTGCATCCGGACGCCTGGGGGCACGGCTACGCCACCGAAGCAGCGGCGGCGGTCCTGGACGACGCGTTCAGCCGGGGACAGACGAGGGTCATCGCGGTCACGGATCCGGACAACCATGCCTCCCAGGCTGTCTGCCGGCGGCTCGGCATGACGCACATCGGTCGGACGACGAGGTACTACGACACGCCGAACGAACTGTTTGAGAAGCTGGCCAACTGATCGGCAAAAGACCGCACGACCGCCTCTGCCGCCTCTAGCTCGCCGGCCCCTGTCACACATCACTCGGCAGAGATGCGTCGCACGTCAGCTGTCGGATCACAGGCACCGCCTTCCGTGCGGGGTCACGGCGGGTTGACGTCCGGCACCCGGTGCCACTCTGGCCATCGTCGAGCACGCCAGCGTGGTCTTCCTGCCGGGTCGCCGGTCTCGACCTCGGAGTTGCCGAGCGGCCTTCCTGCCGCTGATGCGGATTCACATCCCGCCGGCTCTCCATCGCACCCGCCGCTGTGCCGGTCCCGGAATCGAATCCGCTGAGCGGCCCAGCACGGCCTTTCATGCCGGCCATCATGGTGCGGATTCACAGATCGGAAAAGGCCGTCTCCGACTGGCGGAAACGGCCTTTGAACTGGGTGTAGCCGAGGGGATTGAACCCCTAATTCCGGATGTCGCTGATAGATCAGGGAGGCGCACACCACGGCCACCGCCACGACGGCCACCACCGGCCAACGTCAACGTGGCCGGAACGGCTCAACCCGCTGATCCGGCACGCTCGCCGGTACGCCCTCCCCCAAGGTCATCCGCGCACGATAGATCGACTAGCAGGTGTCTCTGCCCCGCCCCCTGCGGACGCCGCACAGCAGCGCCTTTGACTGACCAGGACCGACTACCGAGTTGTCCCAATCGCGACAGATCAGGTCGGACGCGGAGGTTTGTAGCCAGACTAATGGTTATCCGTGCCAACACTCACCCTGAGAGGTCTTCGTGAAACGACACCTCACCGCTCTCATCACGTCAGTCTTCCTCACTTTCTCCGCCGTCATCGCGGGAGCAGCGCCCGCGAGTGCTGCGGACTGCGGAACCACCTTCAACCCGCCAGCACCCGACGGTGGACCGATGATGCAAACCTACCGCAATTGCGACCCCCATTTCACACCCCACGTCGCACCCTTCTACCGGACACCCTCCAGAACCGTGGTCTACCTGAACAACTGCACCACGGTCGAGGCCCAGAAGGAGATAACATGGCAATTCTCCACCACAATTGCCGGAGCAGAATACGGAACAGCAGCGTGCCACAATGGCCTTCTTATCATCGATAAGCGGATCACCGACAGGGAAGCGTTTATGGGCTGCAAGACCAGCCTTTGGTTCTACGGCCCCCTCATGGAGCAGATGTACCCAAACTGCAAGACCGTGGGCCAGGACGTAGCCGTCGGTTCAACGATCGACGGGCAACTTCTCGCCCCGTCAAACAGCAGAGTTTGGCTTAACCCGGATGAGGCAGCCGTGTGGTTGATCCACTACCAGGTTGAGGCAACGTACGAGACTGTCTTCGTACACGGCACAACTCTTCCCATCGTGAGCCCTCAGCCGTGACGACACTGCGCATCCTGCGGTCGAGACCCTGCTGGTCGGCTCTCGTGTCACGGGCCCTGACCCCGGCGGACACCGCCACAGCGGCGCTTTCGACCTGACCTGGACTGGCTACGGGGTCGGCTCCTGGGGGACCGGCCCGACCCGACCACGGCGGCCACCACCCCCTTCCCAGGTGCGGGTTCTGACCTGACCTGGACTGCGGTAGCGGCTGGCGTGGGCCTCGTCTGCTCGGGGCACGGCGGACACCGCCCCCATGCTTGGGGCTTGCCGGGCGAGCCTTGCAAGGGCATTCTCGGCGCTGCGCCCCGTGGCGGTCGGTTCTTACTCCTGGAGCGCCGTGCGTCGGGGCGTGCCCGGCCGCCGGGCCGCACGCGCGCCCCGGCGCGACACGGCGGCGGGCCGAAGGCCCGCCCTTGACCAAGTAAAGAAAGTCTGAGGCTTCCGGGCTGAGTTGTGCCGGATCTGTGCCAAATGATCAATGACCAGCGTTCCCGCTGGTCATTGATGGTATGGGTGGAGCTGAGGGGATTTGAACCCCTGACCCCCTCGATGCGAACGAGGTGCGCTACCGGTCTGCGCCACAGCCCCTCCACCGGCGAACCGGCTTCGGTCCCACCCGGCATTCACCGGGCGGGCCGGCGACAAGGCTAACAGGTTCCCCACCCCGAGGGCGAATCGCCCCACCCTCCCGGAGGACCGTGGTGGTAAACGGCCCCCGGAGGGGCCGAAAGCCACCATCGTCCGAACCCCGGCCAGCGTCCGCCCGTGCCCCGTCTGTGCGGGCAGCTCCAAAGCTCGCCCTACTCGACTACTAGACCGCCCGCCCCTCGACCGCTCGACCACCCGACCGCCGACACCCGACGCCGGGCGCCGGGCGCCGGGCGCCCGATCACCCAGTGCCCCATCCACCCATTGCCCTGCTACCGACTTCCTCGGGGCTCGTGGCGCCCGACCACCCCGCAGGGCGGCGCTCAGCGGCGGGACTGGTAGGGGCGGCCCCGCAGGCCGCCGGTGCGCCGGTAGGAGACCGAGCCGCCCCCGCTGGCCGCCGCCGGCAGGTCGTCGGGCCGGTCCAGTCCCATGGCGGTACGCCGCACCGCCTCGCGCTGGGCCGCCAGGCGGCGCTGCTGTTCCCGGCGGGCCTCCGCGCGGCGGGCCTGTTCCCGGCGCACCTCGGCCTGCCGGTTGGCCAGCCAGGCCGCCTCCCGGGCCCGCGCCCGCCGCCGACGGCGTTCGGCGACCGCCCGCGCCCGCAGGTGGACGACGTACGCCACGAGCAGGGTGCCGGTCACCGAGACGCTGATCCAGAATCCCGGACCGGCCACGATCACGCCGATCAGCTCGACGACGTTGAGCAGCAGCAGCGCGGCCAGCACCCGGCGGCGGCGGTAGACCACCGGGGGGTGCTGCCGGCGCGGAGTGCGGCGGCGCGGGCGGCCGGGGGCGGGCGGTACGGCGCGCAGCCGCCCGGAGCGGCGCCCGGAGCCCCGGCCCGGCGAGCCGGCGCGGGCCGTACCCGTGGA
The DNA here is from genome assembly GCF_040639195.1 of Micromonospora sp. NPDC023956. Lineage (NCBI taxonomy): Bacteria > Bacillati > Actinomycetota > Actinomycetes > Micromonosporales > Micromonosporaceae > Micromonospora > Micromonospora sp. NPDC023956. The sequence continues at coordinate 25,621 of NZ_JBEZZN010000023.1, read as the reverse complement.
TTCTGCGGCCGGCGGGCCGCCGGTGGTCGCGGGGCGGGCGACCGGGGTCGTTCCGCCGGCACCGTCCGGACCGAGCGTGACCACCAGGGAGCGGGACGGGTTCACCGGACGTCGGCCGGGCACAGTACGGCGTCGCCGACGGCGCTGGAGCACCCGCGCCGTCGACTGCGCCCGCTCCGCCACCAGCCGCTCGGTGGCGTCGTACCGGCGGACGAGCGCCGGGGCGAGAGCCAGCAGGCCGGCGGCGGCGAGGACGGCGAGGAGCACCGAGGTCGGCACCCTCACCCCTCCCGTCACCGAAGTTCGGGCATCCGCGCGTCGGCCGCAGGATTGTCGGCCGGACATCGCCCGTTCCGCCGATCGTGCGGCCACCGCAGCGCTTGCCACAGCTTGCAGTTACTTGAGGTTACGGGCGACCAAGCAGGAAGATTGTGCGCCGCGCCGGATTGCCGACGGTGGGACGCGTCATCCCGCGGCGGCGCGCAGCCGGTGCCAGCGGGCCAGCAGGCCGCCCTCGGCGGCCACCTCCTCGCCGGTCATCGCGTATCCGATGTGGTCGCGCCAGGCGCCGTCGATGTGCATGTACCGCTGGTGGTACGCCTCCTCGCGGAAGCCGAGCTTCTCCACCACCCGCCGGGACGGCTTGTTCTCCGGGCGGATGTTCACCTCGACCCGGTGCAGCCCGCCGGGGCCGAAGGCGTGGTCGACGGCGAGCGCCATCGCGGTGGGGATCACCCCGCGCCCCGCGACCCGACTGTCCACCCAGTAGCCGACGTAGCCGGAGCAGAACGCCCGCCGGACGATGTTGCCGATGTTCAGGTGCCCGACCAGGCGCTCGCGCCCGTTCTCGTGCACGCAGACCGCGAACGGCATCCCCTCGCCGAGCCGGGCCGACCGGCGCTGGTCACGGTGGACGTAGCGGAACGCGGCGGGCGAGTTCATCTCGTCCCAGCGACCGGGCACCGAGGACTCCCAGGGGGTCAGCCACTCCCGGTTCGCCCGGCGCACCTCCGACCAGGCCGCCGCGTCCGAGCGGCGGTACGGCCGCAGCACCACCGGACCGTCGACGAGGACGGCCGGCCAGCCGGGGACGGTGCCGAACAGCATCCTGATCATCGCCCGGTCCACCCTCCGCACCCGACCGCCCGGTTCACCGGTCCAGCATGCACGCTCACCGGCGACGGTCCAGCAGCAGCACGTCCACGGTGGAACCGGCCGCCGCGGAGGTGACCCGCTCGCCGAGCACCATCAGCCCGTTCGCCTCGGCCAGGCCGGAGAGGGTGAACGGGCCGCCCGGCAGGGGCTGGACGGTGTAGCCGCCGCCGCGCCGCTCGGCCACGTGCGCGGGGCGGAACTCGCGCAGGCCGCCGGGGGACGTGATGGTCTCCAGCAGGTGCGCGCGGACGCTCGGCCGGAAGACCGGTTCCGCCCCGGCGAGCAGGTTGATCGCGGGACGGGCCAGCACCTCGAAGCCGATCATCGCGGCACCGGGTTCTCCGGGCAGGCAGACCACCGGCACCTCCTCGGCTCCGACCGTACCGAACCCGAGGGACGTACCGGGGTAGAGGGCCACCTCGGTGAAGGTGACCGGCCCGGCCCGGCCGCCCTCCCGGCGGGTGAGGATCCGGCGGACCATGTCGCCCGGCCCGGTGCCGGTACCGCCGGTGGTGATGATCAGGTCGGCCCGCAGCGTCTGGTCCTCCAGCAGGCCGCGCAGCGCCTCCGGGTCGTCGTCGCAGATCCCCACCCGGTACGCCAGCGCGCCCACCTCGGCGGCGGCGGCGGTCAACGCGTGCGAGTTGGCGTCCACCACCTGGCCGGGCTGGCTGCCCCGCCCCACGTCGACGAGTTCGTCGCCGGTGGCCACGATGACCACCCGGGGGCTGGGGCGGACCACCACGTGCCCGAGACCGGTGGCGGCGAAGACCGCGACCAGGGCCGGGGAGACGTACGTGCCGGCGCGGGCGAGCAGTGTGCCGGCGGGCAGTTCCTCGCCGGCCCGGCGGGCCCCGTACCCGCGCTTGGGGACGCGGAAGATCTCCACCGCGGCCATTCCCTGATCGGTCCACTCCACCGGCACCACCACGTCCGCGCCGGCCGGCAGCGGCGCGCCGGCCGCCACGGAGAAGCACGAACCGGGGGTGAGCCGGACCGGCCGCCAACTGGCCGCGCCGAGGTCACCGACCACGTTCAGCCGGACGGTACGGCCGCCCGGCGACCCGGCGCGCCCCGGGGCGTATCCGACGCCCCGGCCCGCACCGGATCCGATGTCCTCCCAGCGTGCCGCGTACCCGTCCACCGCGGCCTGGTCGAAGGCCGGGTACGAGTGCGGCGCGACGACGTCCTCGGCGAGGACGTTGCCGTACGCCTGGGTGAGGTCGAGGTCGAGCGGAGGCAGCGCGCGTAACCTGCGCAGCACGCTGCCCAGGTAGTCGGCGAGCGGCGTCAACTCGTTCGCGGCCGCCTCGGCGTCGGCCGTCGCGGTCATGTACTAGGACCGCCCGACGCGTCGGAGGCGACGAACTCCCCCAGCCACTTGCGGAACTCGGCGCCCAGGTCCTCCCGTTCGACGGCGATCTGCACCACCGTCTGGAGGTAGCCCAGGGGCATGCCGGTGTCGTAGCGGGTGCCCCGGTAGACGATGGCGTGCACCGGTGTGCCCTCGCTGCGTAGCAGTTCCATCGCGTCGGTGAGCTGGATCTCCCCGCCGCTGCCCGGCCCGGTCCGGCGGATCGCGTCGAAGATCGTGCCGGGCAGGACGTACCGGCCGAGGACGGCCAGGTTGCTCGGGGCCTCCTCCGGCTTCGGCTTCTCCACCATGCCGGTGACCCGGACGACCTCGCCGACGTCCATCAGCTCCGGCTCGGCCGGCTCGACCGAGGCGATGCCGTACCGCTTGGTCTCGGCCGGGTCGACCTCGAAGAAGGCGAGCACGATGCCACCGGTGCGGGCCTGGAGTTCCAGCATGGCCGGCAGCAGCGGCTCGGACGGCTTGACGAACTCGTCGCCGAGGAGCACCGCGAAGGGCTGGTCGCCCACGTGGGACTCGGCGTACCCGACGGCGTGGCCGAGGCCGAGCTGCTCGGGCTGCCGGCAGGTGTAGATCTCGGCCAGCTCGCTCGGCCGGCGGACGGCGGCCAGCCGCTCGGCGTCGCCCTTCTCCTCCAGCCGGGTCTCCAGGTCGGGCCGGCGGTCGAAGTGGTCGACCATCGAGGTCTTGCCCCGACCGGTGATCAGCAGGACGTCGCCGATCCCGGCCTGGGTGGCCTCCTCGACGATGTACTGCAACACCGGCCGGTCGACCACCGGCAGCAGCTCCTTGGGCACCGCCTTGGTCGCAGGCAGGAAGCGGGTGGCCAGACCGGCGGCGGGGATGACGGCCTTGACCGCCCGGGGGCGGCCGGTCGAGGTGGGCGCCGTTGAAGGATTCGCTGGTTGCTCCGACATGTCGCGAGACTATCGGCCACGGCTCTGCCGCGGCGGGTGTGGCCCGGAAGACGCGCCGCCGTCGACGGCGTGACGCGCGCCTCCACCGGCACCCGCGCGGGGCATCCCGTCCTCCGGCGGGACGGCCACCGCCCGGATGGTGATCTCCTCGGCCGTGGCCCGCACCGGCACCGCCGCCACCCGGTACGTGTCCCGGCCGGCCGCCTTCGCCGCGTACAGGGCCTCGTCGGCGGCGTCGAGCACCTGCTGCGCGGTGCTGCCGTGGTCGGGGTAGACGGCGATACCCACCGACACGGTCACCGCGATCCGCACCGGCGCGGCGCCCGGTACGCCCGAGTGCGACTCGGTCTCCACCGGAACGTCCCGGACCACCGTGCCGAGCCGCTCCGCCACGATCGCCGCGCCACGCGCGTCGGTCTCCGGCAGCAGCAGCACGAACTCCTCGCCGCCCTGCCGGAAGGCCAGGTCCACCTCGCGGATCTCGCCGCGCACCCGGCGGGCGAACTCGACCAGGACGGCGTCGCCGACGGCGTGCCCGTAGGTGTCGTTGACCTTCTTGAACAGGTCCAGGTCCAGGGCGAGGACGCTGAGCATCCGGCCGAAGCGGCTGGCCCGTTCCACCTCCCGGCGGATCGAGTCGCGCAGGTAGCGGTAGTTCCAGAGCCCGGTGAGCGGGTCGGTCAGCGAGAGGCGCTGCGCCTCCTCGTGCACCCGGACGTTCTCCACCGCCACCGCCGCGTGCCCGGCGAAGGTGCGCAGGGTCACCAGGTCGTCGTCGTCGAACCCCTCCGCGCCGAGCCGGTCGTAGAGGACCAGCACACCGAGCGTGCCGGGAGCGGCCTCGCCGGTGACGGCGGCCCGTCCGGGGACGTCGGCCGTCGCGCCGGGCGCGGCGAAGGGCACCGCCACGTACGTCCGGTCACCCGGCCCGCCGGGCGGCCCGTCGTCCGGTTCGACCCGACCCCGTCGGGGCTCGCCGGTGGCCGCCACCGCCCCCACGACGCCGCTGCCCACCGGCACCCGCAACGCGGCCGGCTCCGGGGTGTCGTCGCCGTCCGGGCCGGTCGCGCACCGTCCGACCAGGACGCCGTCCTCCTCCTCCACCAGCAGCACCGCGCCGGAGCGCGCGCCGGTCGCCGCGATCGCGCTGTGCAGGATCACCCGGAGGATGCGGTCCAGGTCGTGCGTGCTGGCGAGGGTGTCGCCGAGCACCGCGAGGTGCCCCCGCATCTGGTCCCGGCTGCGGGTCAGGGCGGCCACGTAGGACTGGGTCTCCCGGGTCATCCGGTTGAACGTGCCGGCCAGCCGGCCGATCTCGTCGGAGCTGCGCACCGGCACCCGGACGGTCAGGTCCCCCCGGGCGACCCGGTCGACGGCGTGCGCCAGCTCGGCCAGCGGCCGGGTGGTCAGCCGGGCCAGCCGCGCGGCGGCGAGCACGGCGAGGAGCCCGGCGAGGAGCACCGCGGCGACCAGGGCGGCGTGCAGGCCCGGTGACTGGTCGCTGGGGACGGAGAGGAGCAGGGGCAGCGGTTGCCCGGGAGCCGGTCCGGCGCGCCGGACGTACCGGCCGTCCCCGGTGTCGGTGACCCGGTCGTCGCCGACCGGGGCGGCGGCGGCCAGCAGTTCCTCGCGTGCCCCGGTCGCCTCGGTGGTCTGCGCGATGCCGGCGTCGCCGGCGAGGAGGGTGACCTCGACCCCGGTGACCGCGGCGAGCCGCGCCACGAATCCGGGGTCGACGAGCTGGGCGGCGGCGACCCGGCCCAGCATGGCTCCGGCGCGGTCGCGCAGCTCCACCTCGGCGGTGAGTGCCCGGACCGCACCGTCGATCCGGCGGGTGCCGGCGCAGTCCAGCCAGGGACGCTCCGGCGCGCCGGGCGTGGTGTAGGCGGTGCCCCCGGCCACGTCGGTCACCAGCACGGCGGCGGCGAGTCCCCGGCTGACCACCTGGGTGGCGGCACCGACCCGACCGACCGGGTCCGCGCCGCTGAGCGCGACCGCGTCGGCGGCGGCCCGCAACTGCTGGCAGAGCGCGTCGACGGAGGTCCGCACGGCCCCGACGGCCAGCCCGAGCCGTTCGGTGGAGCGCCGCTGGTCGACCGTGGCCAGGGTGGTGCCGACGAAGAACGCCCCGAGCAGGACCGGACCGAGCACCACCGTGAGGAAGGCTCCGGTCAACCGCCCGCGTAGCGTCACTCTTCCCCCCGGAAGTCCTACGCCCGATGCTGCGATGCTGACACAGTGGCACCGCCAGATGAGCGTTGCGTCAGGAGTGTTGCGTGACGGATTTTTCTGATGGAGCGGAAGTGGCCACCGGGACGAAGTCCCGGACCCGCGCCGACCTGCTCGCCCGCCGCCGGACCCTGGGCGTCGCCGAGCGCGCCCGCGCCGCCACCGCCGTCGGGGGCACGCTGGTCGATCTGGTACGCCGGCTGCGTCCGCGCCGGGCGACCGGGTACGTGCCGGTGGGCTCCGAGCCGGGCGGCGACCTGCCGGAGGTGCTGCGCGCGGCGCTTCCGCCCGGCGCGGAACTGCTGCTGCCGGTGCTCCGGGACGACCTGGACCTGGACTGGGCCGGGTACTCCGGTCCGGAGGCCCTGGTAGCGGCGGGCCGGGGGATGCGGGAGCCGGCCGGTCCCCGGCTGGGGCGGGCGGCGGTGGCCGGGGCGGAGCTGGTGGTCGTACCGGCGCTGGCGGTGGACCGGCGGGGGATCCGGCTCGGCCGGGGTGGCGGCTCGTACGACCGGGCGCTGGCCCGGGTGCCCGCCGGGGCGTGGACGGTCGCCCTGCTGCACGACGGTGAGTTCGTGGACCGGCTGCCCGCCGAACCGCACGACCGGCCGGTCCGGGCGGTGATCACGCCGGCCGGCGGACTGCGGGAGTTGACCACGGCTTGACCACACCGGCTGGACGAACCAGGGTGCGATGACGCACCATTGGCACTCGAACAGGTCGAGTGCCAAGAGGCCGTGCCAGATCCGGAGGAGAACGTGCCCACGTACCAGTACGCCTGCACCGCGTGTGGCCACCAGCTCGAGGCGGTGCAGTCCTTCTCTGACGAGCCGCTCACCGAGTGCCCGGCGTGTACGGGTCGGCTGCGCAAGCTGTTCAACTCGGTCGGCATCGTCTTCAAGGGCTCCGGCTTCTACCGCACCGACTCGCGCTCCTCGGGTGCGGACTCGCTGACCGGCGGCAAGTCGGGCAAGTCCGACTCGTCGTCGAACGGGTCGTCCGGTGGTGACTCCGGCTCGTCGTCCTCGTCGTCCTCGTCGGCGGCCGGCGGCAGCGGTTCCGGCGGCTCGTCGGGCACCTCCTCGGGCGGCTCCTCGGCGGCCAAGGCGCCCGCCGCCAGTTCCTCCTCGTCCTCCTCCTGACCGCACCGGCGGCGGCTCTGCCCTAGCAGATCCACTCCGCCACCGGGGCGTCGTCCACAGGCACGCGGGTCGTCCACAGGCGGCCCGCGTCGCCGTGTTCCACCGCCTAGCCTGCTGACCCGACGCGTCCCCGCGTCGATCCGGCGACGACCGGGGCGCGCAGCCGCGGCCCGACGCCGCCACCACGGGTGAGGGAGGCGGGCATGCGCTTCGGTCGTACGGTCGGCGAACGGTCACTACGTCCGGTCCGGTGGCCGGGCCGGCCCGGCGCGGGCCCGCTGCTGCGGGCGGGGCTCGTCGTCACGCTCCTCGGCCTGGCCGCCACCGTCCTGTACGCGCCGCCCGGATGCGGTCCGGCCCCCGGCGCGGCGCCCACCGGGACGACCTCCACCCCCACCGGTCCCGCCCCGTCTCCCGCCCCCACCGGCTCGCCAGCGGTGACGGCCGACGGAGCGGTCGGGGACCGGACCGGCGGGGCGCTGCCGCTGCCCGGCGGCACGGTCGGGGTGCCGGTACGCCTGGCCGAGCCGGCCGCCCTCGCCGTCGTCCGCCCGGGAAGCCGGGTGGACCTGCTGGCGCTGCCCGCCACCGGGCCGGGTACGACCGTCCTGCTCGCCTCCCGGGCGCTGGTCCTCGCAGTGGTCGGCGCGGGTGAGCTGGACGGTTCGTCCGCGCTCTACCTGGCGCTCCCGCCGCCACAGGCGGAACGGGTGGTCGGCCAGCCGGAGGGGAGCCGGTTCGCGGTCCTCGTGCGCGGCTGACCGCGCCCCGCGCGAGGTGCGGTGCCCGGGGCCGGCCGCCCGGCGTCCGGCGGACCGAACCGGCCGGCCCGGCGCGGGCGGTGCCCGGCGGGTGTCAGTCCCAGTGCGGGGGGCGCTCGGCGAGCAGGCGGTCGTCGTTGCCGCCGGTGACCTCACCCCAGCCCCGGTCCGTGTCGTCGGTGGTCTGCTCGGGCAGCACCACGAACTCGTCGCTCAGGTCGACGACGCGGTCGTCGTCGCCGGGCGCGTGCGGCAGCCGATCCTCCGTGCTCACGAGCACAGATCGTAGCCGAGCGCGGAGGAATCGGCCCGGTGTCGGGTGCGGCGACCGCCGGTCGCCACGGGTGGCCCCGCGTGCCGCGTCCCGGTGCGGCACGCCGGCTCCCGGTAGCGTCGGAGAGCGTGACGACGCCCCACGGTTCCGAGGACGACTACTGGCGTCGGCCGCCGGACGGCGAGCCCACGCCACCACCACCCCCGCCGACGGTCACCCCGCCGGCCGGCGGTTACGCCGGTCCCCCGCCCACCACCGCGCCGCCGCCGGGTTGGCGTCCGCCGCTGCACCTTCAGGCCCCGCCGCCGCGCCGGCTCCCTCCGCAGGACGCGGACGCGCTGGACGCCGCCGAGCAGCGGGCCCAGCGGGTCACCCAGGTGGTCGGAGCGGTGGTCGGGGTGGTGCTGCTGGGAGTGATCTGCCTGGTCTGCTCGCGGGCGCTGTTCTGAACCCCGGCACCGGACGCCGGGCTGCGTGGCGCCGGAGGCGGAGCTGAGTGGCACCCGGATCAGCCGTGCCGGCTCGGGTCAGACCACGCCGTCCCAGACCGCGCGGGCGCCCGTCTCGCCGGTCAGGTAGACGTAGCCCGTGGCGAGCACGGCCAGGGCGGCCACCACGACCGTCAGCACCACCGGCAGCCAGGACGGCAGCGCCAGGGCACGGGCCCGACCGCTCGTCGCCAGCAGCAGCGCGATCGCCGCGACGGCCAGCGCCACGGTGACCCAGAGCAGCCGGTCGCCGTACGCGGCGTGCGTCTCGACCTGGGAGAGGATCTCCGGCGGGTAGCCGCCGTCCCGGAGCCGCCGCTCGAACGCCTCGCCGGACTCGGTCGCCACCCAGGCGACCACGGGCGTCACCACGGCCAGCGCCGTCACCGCCCAGCCGAGGCGGTCACGCCACCGGGGCAACACCCCGTACCCGACGGCCAGCAGCGCCAGCAACGGCACGAACACCACGACGGCGTGCACGACCAGGACGTGTCCCGGCAATCCCGCGACCTTCTCGAACATCCGCCACCTCCGATGGTTCCGCGCCCCGCCAGCGTACGTCGCACGCGGGCCCCGCCCGAAGACACGCGTGCGGGCAAGATCCGGTTCAGCGGCACCGGCGGCGGTCTGGACCGTGGCTGCGCCGACGTCTGACCGCCAGCGGGCACGACCCGCCCCGGGCGTGGCACTCTTGATCGGTGGAACCCGATGACCTAGGCCTCTTCGGTCCCGACTCGGTCACCTGGAAGGTGCACGAGGAACCCGTCCTGCTCGTCGCCGGCCTGCGCGCCCTCTACCTCCAGGCCCTGCACCCCCGGGCGATGGCCGGGGTGGCGCAGAACAGCAACTACCGCCGGGACGCGTGGGGACGGCTGCTGCGCACCGCCACCTACGTGGCGACCACGGTCTACGGCACCACCGCCGAGGCGGAGGCCGCCGGCCGCCGGCTGCGGGCACTGCACGCCCGGCTCCGGGCCGTCGACCCGGTCAGCGGGGAACGGTTCCGGATCGACGAGCCGGACCTGCTCCGCTGGGTGCACGTCACCGAGGTCGAGTCGTTCGTCGGCACCGCCCGGCGGGCCGGACTGTCGTTGACCGACGCCGAGGTGGACGCCTACTACACCGAGCAGCGCCGGGCGGCCGCCCTGGTCGGGCTGGACCCGGACACCGTCCCCGGCAGCGCGGCCGAGGTGGCGGCGTACTACCGACGGCTCCGCCCGGAGCTGCGGATGACCCGGGAGGCGGCGGAGACCGCGCTCTTCCTCACCGCACCGCCGCTGCCCGGGGGGTTCAGCCTGCCGGTGCGGCTCGGCCTCACCCTGGGCCCGCCCCGCTGGGCCTACTTCGGCGTCGCCGGTACGGCGCTGGGCCTGCTGCCCGGCTGGGCCCGACGGCTCTACGGCGGTCTCGGGCTGCCCACCACCGCCCTCTCCGCCGAGGTGGGCCTGCGGGCGTTGCGCCTGGCACTGGCCGCCGTCCCGCAGCGCTACCGGGAGGGTCCGATCCAGCAGGCCGCCAAGGCCCGCGCGGCCCGGTTCACCGCTCCCGCCCTGCCGGTCTGAGGGACCCGGTGGCGCGGGCGGGCCGCCGGGTCAGTTCCCGGGGGCGGCATCCGTGAGTCGCTCCACGGCCGACCACGGCTCCCGGCCGGGAACCCGCGCCCCCTCGGGGCAGGTCCGCCGGTAGTCGCACCAGCCGCAGCGCGTGCCGGGGAGGGTGGGGAACGCCTCGTCGGGCTCGGCGCCGTCGGCGATGGCCCGCTCGGCGGCCATGATGTCCCGTGCGGTGTCCTCGGCCCGCCCGACCTGCCGGGCGAGGGACTCGGGGGTGTGTTCGTGCGCGGCGACCGTGCCGGTCGGCAGGTGGTGCAGCTCGACCCGGCGGCACGGCCGACGGAACACCCGCTCGGCGGCGTACGCGTAGAGGGCCAGCGCCTGTGAGCCCCGGGCGTCGTCGGCGTCCTGCCCGGCACGGCCGGTCTTGTAGTCGACGATGACCAGCTCGGGACCGGCCGGGCCGGGGCGGGAGTCGATCCGGTCGGCGCGGCCGTTGAGCGCCAGCACGGCGGTCTTCGCCGCCACCGTCCGCTCCACCCCGACCGGCTCGTCGTCCGGGTCGAGGGTGTCGACGTACGCCTCCAGCCAGGACAGCGCCCGCCGGAAGGCGACCCGCTCCTGCTCGTCGTCGCGGTAGCCGTCCCGGACCCAGGTGCCCTTGAGCAGGGTGGCCAGCGCCTCCGGGCGACGCCGGTCGCCGGGGAGCGCGTACCAGTTCTTCAGGGCGGTGTGCACGCTGGCGCCGAGGGAGTTGTGCGCCCACGGCGGCCCCTTCGGCGGGGCGGGACGGTCGACGTAGGAGTAGCGGTAGCGCCGGGGGCAGTCGGCGTACGCCCCGAGTTTGCTCGGTGTGCAGACGAAGAGCCGCTCCGGCATGCCGGCGAAGCCGAGCTGCTCGGGCTCACCGGCGCGGGGTCGGGGCGGCCGGCCTCCGGCGCGGCCGGGCCGGTCGGCTGGGGAACGTCGCACCCCGTGATCCTGCCATCCCGGTACGACAGTCGGGTAACCGGCGAGTCAGGTCAGATCGGCGTACTGGGTCACGAACGCGGCGATCGCGTCCGCGATGAGCTGGACGGCGATCGCGGCCAGCAGCAGGCCGGCGATCCGGGTGAGCACCTCGATCCCGCCGGGGCGGAGCACCTTGACGATCCCGCCGGAGAAGCGGAGCACGATCCAGACGGTGATCATCACCGCGACGATGGCCGCCGCGATGGCGCTCACCTCGGCGGCCCCCTCGGACTGCTGCACGAAGAGCATGGTCGCGACGATGGCCCCCGGGCCGGCCAGCAGCGGGGTGCCCAGCGGCACCAGGGCGATGTTCGAGGTGGACTGCTGGCTGGGGTCGTCCGCCTTGCCGGTGAGCAGTTCCAGCGCGACCAGCACCAGCAGCAGCCCACCGGCGGCCTGGAGCGCCGGCAGGTCCACGTGCAGGTAGTCGAGGAGGGTCTGCCCGGCCACCGCGAAGACCACGATCACACCCAGCGCCAGCGCCACCGCCTGCCAGGCCGCCCGGTGGCGGTCCCGGGCCGACATCGGGCCGGTGAGCGCGAGGAAGATCGGCATCATGCCCGGCGGGTCGGTGATGACCAGCAGGGTCACGAAGACCTCTCCGAACAGCTTGGCGTCCATTTGATCACCGTAGCGACGGCCGGGACCGGCCGCAGCGGAGTCAGTCGGCGACGACCGGGCCGACCCCGCTCGACCGCGCGACGATCTGCTCGTACGCCTGCGGGCTGGTGGTGTGCGCGCCCAGCCGGACGGTCTTGTGCGTGCCGTGGAAGTCCGACGAGCCGGTCACGATCAGCCCGAGCCGGTCGGCGAGGGCCCGGACGTGCGCCCGTTCGGCCGGCGAGTGGTCCTCGTGGTCGGCCTCAAGCCCGGCCAGGCCGGCCTCGGCCAGTTCGACGATCAGCTCGTCCGGCACGATCCGGCCCCGCCGGCTGGCCCGGGGGTGGGCGAAGACCGGCACCCCGCCGGCCGCCCGGACCAGCTCCACCGCCCGGAACACGTCGATGTCGGGCTTGGCGACCCGGTACCGGTGGCCCAGCCACTGCGGGCCGAACGCCTCGTCGGTGGTGGCCACCAGCCCGGCCCGGATCAGCGCCGCCGCGATGTGCGGGCGGCCGACCGCGCCGCCGGCGGCGGCGGTGTGGATCTCCGTCCAGCTCACCTCGAACCCGTCGGCCCGCAGCAGCTCGACGATCCGTTCCCCCCGGACCTCCCGGGCCGCCCGGACCCGGGCCAGCTCGGCGGCGAGCGCCGGGTGGTCCGGGTCGAAGAGGTACGCGAGCAGGTGCAGCGACACGCCGGGCCGTACCCCGTTCCACAGGCAGGAGATCTCCGCGCCCCGGACGAGGGTGAGCCCGGCCGGCAGCGCCCGTCGCGCCGGTTCCCACCCGGCGGTGGTGTCGTGGTCGGTGATCGCCACCACGTCGAGTCCCGCGGCGGCGGCGGCCCGCACCAGCTCGGCCGGGGTCAGCGTGCCGTCACTGGCGGTGGAGTGGGTGTGCAGGTCGATCCGGCGGGCGGACGAGGGCGGCGGGGTCACGGTCCGGACGCTACCGGCTGCGGCGGGGCGGGCACCGGTCAGCGGGCCGCTGCGGTGACGAGCGCGGGCCGCTGCCCCGCCGGCAGTCCCGGCACCGCCGCCGCGGTGGCCCGCACCGGGTTCCGGGCGGGCTCGAACCGCACCAGCGTTCCGTCCACCGCCGGATAGGCGGCCTCGGCCGCCGGCCACGCCGCCGGGCCGGCGACCGCCGGACCCACCGGGCGGACCACCGGCTGCGTACCGAAGGCGTTCGCGAGGTCGACCAGCAACGCCGTCGTGTCGGCGGGCCGGCTGCCGGCGCCGTTCACCAGCAGCCACCGCCCGTCCGGGGAGACCGATCCCGGCCCGGACCCGATCGTGGGCAACGCGCAGCCGGTGACCGAGACGGTCAGGGCGCGGGCCGGATCGAGCAGGGCGAGGCAGGACCGGGACGACCCGGTCACCCGGGCGACCAGCCGGCCGTCCGGGAGCCGGCCGTAGACGTCGAGGACGGATCGGTCCGCGCCGACCTGGAAGGGGCTGCCGTCGGTTCGCCAGAGGGCGAAGCCGGCCCGGTCCGGACGTACCCGGACCAGGACGTCGTCGCCGACGAAACCGACCGGTGCCGCCGACTCGGGGACCGGGGTCCGTAGCCCCGGCAGGAGTTGGCCGTCGACGACCGACGCGACGAGGAGTTCGGCCCCGTCCCGCCAGGCGAGACGTCGGCCGACCGGGTCCACCGCCACCGCGTCCGCCCCGGCGAGCAGCACCCGGGAGGTGCCGGTGCCTCCCACCGCCCAGACGGTCCGGCCGGCCGCCCCGGGGGTGCCGACGAGGAGCCAGCCCTCCCCGGTGCGCAGTCCCCGCTCGACCGGGCCGATCCCGCCGAGGTCCGTTCCCCGGCCGTCGACGACCAGGGTGGAGCCGGCGACCAGGGACAGTCCCGCGAAGACCGGCCCGTCGAAGCGCACCGACGGCCCGGTCGGCGTGGCGGGCGGCCCGACCGGGTCGCCGAGCACCACGGTCGGACTGGTGTAGCCCGCGGTGCCGGTGTTCAGCTGTGCCATGCCGGCGCTGACCGCCACGGTGGCGACCGCGGCCAGGGCCACCCCGCTCAGGGTCCGTCGCCGTTGCAGCCGTTCGGCGCGACGGACCGCCTGGCCGGCCGGGTCGACCGCGAGCGGTCGGGGCGTGCCGGCCTGCCGGGCCAGGGTCTCCCGCAACGCCCGCTCCAGGTCCTCCCGTGTCACACCGGATGGACGCTGCGGACCACCCTCCGGGTTGTCGGGGCGGTTCACCGGTGCTCCCCGGTCGACGCGGGCAACGCGAGCACCGGCGGCCGGGCCGGTGCTGCGGGGGCCGGCACCGACTCGACGCCGGGGTCGTCGGGGGCACGGGCCCCGGTGCCGGCGGCGGGTCGCGGTGCCACCGGCCGCACCGGGGTACGCGGCACCGCGCGGGACCGCGTCGCCGGGGTGGGCGCCACGTCCGGGGTGGCGGGCGTACCGGCGGACAGGTGGAGGGCTTCCTCGGTGCCGAGTCGGCGGCGCAGCGTGTGCAGCGCGCGCGAGGTCTGGCTCTTCACCGTCCCGACGGAGATGTCGAGCAGGGCCGCCGTCTGCGCCTCGGAAAGGTCCTCGTAGTAGCGGAGCACCAGCACCGCCCGCTGCCGGACCGGCAGGGCGCGCAGGTGCCGCCAGAGCACGTCCCGGTCGAGCTGCTGCTCGATCTCGTCGGTCGCGGGCCGTTCGGGGAGCACCTCGGTGGGGCGTTCCCCGTGCCAGCGGCGTCGCCACCAGCTCGTCGAGGTGTTGACCAGCACCCGCCGGGCGTACGGCTCCACGGCGTCGATCCCGCCGTTGCGTTTCCAGGCCAGGTAGGTCTTGGTCAGCGCGGTCTGGAGCAGGTCCTCGGCGGTGGCCCAGTCCCCGGCGAGCAGGTACGCGGTACGCAGCAGCGCACCGGAGCGGGCCGCGACGAAATCGCGGAACTCCTCCTCCAGGCTGTCCCTGCCGGCCACCGCTCACCTCCCGCCCCTGTAGGTGGCAGGCTGCCACGCGCGGAGGGCCGGGTCGACGGCAGAAAGGTGCGTGTTCCTCCGATGTTCGGACGGAAACCTACGCCCCGTCGTCCGCCTTCGCCTCGTCGGCCTCCTTGCCCAACCGCGCCTCGACCGCCTGCGGCTCGTACATCTCCTCGACGACGCGCAGGTAGAGCTCGTTCGGGTTGGGCAGGTTCTTGACCTCGCGGAGTGCCTGGTCCTGACCGGCGGACTCCAGCACGAAGGTGCCGTAGTTGAGGGCCCGACCGGTCGGGGTCTGCTCGTACTTCATGTCGGTGACCCGGGCCAGCGGCATCATCGCGACCTTACGGGTGATGATCCCGTTGACCACCATGACCCGCTTGTTGGTCAGGATGAAGCGGTCGTACCACCAGTCGGCGACCTTCCAGGCGACCCAGCCCATCACCGCGAACCAGAGCAGCACCGCGACGGTGGTCAACGGGCCGATGTTCCGGTTGGCGAGGGCGCCGGAGAGGTAGCCGAGGACGAAGGTCGCGGCCACCCCGACCAGGATCGGGGTGGTGAGGTGGATCCAGTGCCGTTTCCACTCGCCCCGGTACCGCTCGGTGGGGAAGAGGTAGCGGGCGACCAGTGAGCTGGGCTCGTCCTCGAGGGGCAGCACCCGGCGCGGCGCCGAGCCGGCGGCGTCCGCCCGGAGGCCGGCCAGCTCGTCGTCGCTGAACACCGGTGGCTGGTACTCGGCCTCCGGGTCGCGGACCCAGGTGCGGCCGGACCGGGCATCGTCCGGATAGGGCGGCCCGTCGACGGGGTAGCCGAGGTCGTCCGGATAGGACGAGCGCTCTCCGCGCTCCGGGCCGTAGCCCGGAGGCGGCTCGTCGTCCCGGTACCGGGGAATCGGCTCCGTGTCGCGCTCCCGGCGCTCCCGGTCGGGATCGTCGGGGTCGGGGGGCAGGCCGGAGGGGCTTCCCATCGCTGGCTAGGCGAAGAGGTTGGTGAAGAAGTCGCCGAAGCCCTGCGCGATGTCCATGATGCCTCCGCCGAGCGACTTGAAGACGTCGGCGGCGGAGTTGGGTTGGAACGCGATGAAGAAAATCAAGAACGCGACTCCGGCCCAGGTGAGGACCTTCTTGACCATGACGGGCCCATCCTCTCGCGCGGTGCCGGGTCCCATACCGCAGCGGCACCCAGAGTATCAGTCAGGTGTCGTACGGTGAATACTGCGTCAGTTCTCCGGCATTACGGGAGACTTGTCAAGCCCTGCGGGCGGGTCAAGCCTTCCCGTGCAGATACGGAGAGGGCGCACCGTACACGAGCTCGGGCGGAGTCCACTCGGTCAGGTCGTGGAGGACGACGTCTTCCGCGAGGAGGTGACCCGCGCTCGCCGGCCAGGCTATCGCATGGAGCCACATTCCCCGAGCTTCGCCGGCGTACGCGCTTCGATCCGTTGAGGAATCGACGAGCCACAGTGGAGTGGGGTGGCCGCCCACCCGGATCTTCGCGGTGGCGACGTGCTCGGGATGCCCCGGACCGGGATCGGCCAGCGCTTCGGTCAGCCGGGGACCCGGGTCCGGGCCGGGCGTGCCGGCGAGGCGGGTGCCGAGCCCGACGCCGGGCTCCTCGGCGACGAAGACCACGTCCGCCGGGCCACCGCCGAGCGGGGCGGGGCCGGCGCAGGCGACCACGGTGGCGCGGACCCCGGTGCGGTCGTCGCCGGCCCAGGCGACACCGGTCACGGTCCAGCCGGGCGGCAGCGGCCACGGCGACCAGAGGGGGACGGCCGGCGCGCTCCCGGCCGGACCGGCCATGATCCGTTCCACCACGCTCGACACGATCTCCGGGCCGATGTGCTCCGGAACGTGCAGCGGGGCGACCGGCCCGCAGGCCAGGCAGCGCGACTCGGCGTGCATCAGGTCCGGCCCCCGTACCGACCCGCCACACCGCGGACAGCTCACCGAAACACTCATATCCACACGGTCACCCCGGATCGCCACCCCGTCAAGCGGAGCAGCCTTTTCGGTCACATCCGGCCCCCCACCTGGTAACGGCCGAAGAAGGAGCAGGTCAGCCCGGGGGCGGGCCGGCGTGTGCCCGGATCCAGGCGTGCATGGCGATGCCGCTGGCCACCCCGGCGTTGATCGACCGGGTCGAGCCGTACTGGGCGATCGAGAAAAGCTGGTCGCAGGCGGTACGGGCCGCCCCGGAGAGACCCGGCCCCTCCTGACCGAAGAGCAGCACGCAGCGCCGGGGCAGCGTGGTGGTCTCCAGCGGACAGGACCCGGGGAGGTTGTCGATGCCCACCACGGGCAGGGCCCGCCCGGCCGCCCAGGCGACGAACTCCTCGATCGTCTCGTGGTGCCGGACGTGCTGGTAGCGGTCGGTGACCATGGCACCGCGCCGGTTCCAGCGCCGCCGCCCGACGATGTGCACCTCGGCGGCCAGGAAGGCGTTGGCGTTACGCACCACGGTGCCGATGTTGAAGTCGTGCTGCCAGTTCTCGATCGCCACGTGGAAGTCGTGCCGGCGGCGGTCCAGGTCCTCGACCACGGCCTCCCGCCGCCAGTAGCGGTACCGGTCGACCACGTTGCGCCGGTCGCCGTCGGCGAGCAGCTCCGGGTCGTAGCGGGGGTCGTCGGGCAGCTCCCCGGGCCACGGTCCCACGCCGACGTCGAGCTGGTCACCGGTCACGCTGGCACAGCGTACGGTGCCCGCCGGGCCGCCTCAGCGCAGGCCCAGAGCCACTCCCAGCCGGTCGAGGAGGCGCTGGTCGGCCGGGCCGAGCGGGCAGGCGTCCTGGTCCGCGCGGCAGACCCGGGCCGCGACCGACTGCACCCACTGCCGGTAGGCCGCCGAGTCGGCCGGGTCGGCCCGGCGGCGGAGCACCCGGGTGGCCGCCCGGCAGTCGGCGAGCAGCTCCACCGGGTCGGTCGGGGCGGCGCCACGGCGGCGACGACCACGACCGACCCGACCGGAAGGGGCGTGTTCTTCCTGCCGGGCGTAGATGGTGGCGACCACCGCGCGCACCAGATCGCTGTCGAAGGCCCGCCCGCCGGCCACCGCCTCCAGGCCCGCGAGCCCGGCCGCGACACCACGCGATGATCGGCCGGGAGCCGGGGCGGCGGCGACGACCACGACCCGTCCGGGCAGTCCGGTGAGCAGGTCCCACTCGGTAGCGGAGTAGACGGCGGTGGTCAGTGGTGCGGCGCGCCGGCCGGCGGGGGGCGGTCCTCCGGCGAGGGAGTGACTCATCGGAACCTCCGGCGCCAGCATATGACGGCCACCGGGCGGGCGGACGCCGGACCGCCCCGACTGCGGGACCACTCCCGGACGCGCGGCGGGAGGCGGCCTCGGCCGGCGGCCGGGTCAGCGGGGTTCGGGGAAGCCGGGCCGCTCCGGGTCGACGCCCTCTGCGGCGGCGGCCGGCGCACCGCGCCGACCTCGAACTCCTCGCAGTCGCGCCCGAACCCCATCCCGGCCCCGCTAGATGGGGGCGACGACGCTCGGCACGCCTTAATGAGGGTTAAGGCAGCTCCGACGGGCTGCGGACGCAATGAGCGGCGGGGCCCTCCCCGGCACCCGCCGCCCACGCTCTGATGGGACATATTCTGCCTCACGAGTTGTAACAGAGAACAGAGACGCAAGTCACATTTATCTTTTCGTTACAGTGCGGAGAGTGACGGAGATCGACTGATGGAGCGATCACCGCAGCTAGAATCCCCCCATGTCAAGCGGGCGTCGATCGCGCGCCGAGCGCCACGGCTGTCGATTTGCGTGGGAACGCTCCCATCACCCCTTGTCACGCAAGTGCAGTCTGCAAGTGCAGATGGCACCCGACCTGTTAACAGACGTGCTTCGATCTCACCGGTGAGCTGCGGAGTTTCGGCACCGCACTCGCGGGAATTCGAGATGACCCCGCCTGGTTCCACCTGGCGTACGTAATCCGCTCTGATCGGAGACTGGAATGGCAACCGTTGAGCTGACCACGGCGAACTTCGACGAGGTGACCGGACAGGACGGCATCGTCCTGGTCGACTTCTGGGCGGAGTGGTGCGGCCCGTGCAAGCGGTTCGCCCCGGTCTACGAGCGGAGCTCCGAGAAGCACCCGGACATCGTCTTCGGGAAGGTCGACACCGAGGCGCAGCAGGCCCTGGGCGCGCAGTTCGACATCCGGTCGATTCCGACGATCATGGCGATCCGCGACGGAGTGATCGTCTTCGCCCAGCCCGGCGCGCTCCCCGAGTCGGCCCTGGAGAACCTGATCGAGCAGGTCCAGGCGCTCGACATGGCGGACGTCCGCAAGAAGCTGGCCGAGCACCAGCACTGAGCAACCGCAGTCGGCTCCGGACGGCCACGCCCGTCCGGAGCTGACGCGCGCCCGGGTTCGGATGATTGCCGACACGGACCACCACGGATGGACGACGGAGGGATCCCCGCCGACCCGGCACATTCCGTATCGTCACCATCCGATGGAGATTCTGACCCCGCAGGGCCGGGCGGTCCGGCTGGGCGCCACCGCGCTCGGCCTCGCGCTGCTGCTCACCGGCACCCTCGTCGGTTCCGACGACCACTTCCCGTTCGGGCCGTTCCGGATGTTCGCCACCAGCAACTCCCCGGACGCCCCGGCGCCGGACACCCGGGTCGAGGGAGTCGACGCGACCGGCGCGCTGATCGAACTGGGTCAGGACGCCACCGGCATCCGCCGTGCCGAGATCGAGGGCCAGCGGGGCCGCTACGAGGCCGACCCCGAACTGCTCCGGGAGGTCGCCGACGCGTATGCCGACCGTCATCCGGACGCGCCCGAGGTGGTCGAGGTCCGGATCGTGGTGCGCTGGCACGGCATCCAGGACGGGCGCCCCACCGGCCGGCACGTCGACGAGACGGTGGTCCGGTGGGAGGCGGCCCGGTGAGCGCCCTCGGCCGTTGGCTGACCGAGGCGGTGCCGCGCGGTCGGATCGCCGCCTTCCGGACCCTGGTCTACCTCTTCGTCGCCGGTGACCTGGTCCTCTTCACCCCCTGGGTGCGCACCCACGCCAGCGTGCCGGGTGAGCTGTACCGGCCGCTGTTCGTCAGCCGGCTGCTGCACCTGCCCACCCCCACCGAGTGGCTGATCACCGGGATCTTCTGGACGCTGCTCGCGCTCGCCCTG
Organism: Micromonospora sp. NPDC023956; assembly: GCF_040639195.1. Taxonomy (NCBI): domain Bacteria; kingdom Bacillati; phylum Actinomycetota; class Actinomycetes; order Micromonosporales; family Micromonosporaceae; genus Micromonospora; species Micromonospora sp. NPDC023956. Next base: position 6,031 of record NZ_JBEZZN010000023.1, on the reverse strand, counting down.
CTGGCCGCGACCGGCCGGGCGCCCCGCCTGCTCGGCTGGTCGGTCTTCGTGCTGTACCTGCACTGGATGATCATCGCGATGAGCTACGGCAAGGTCGACCACGACCGGTTCGGTCTGCTGGTGGCGCTCGCCGTACTGCCCACCGCCGGACGGGCCCGGCACGGCGACCTGACCCGTACCGAGGCGGGCGGCTGGGCGCTGCGGGTCACCCAGATCGCCGTCATCTGCACGTACTTCCTCGCGGCCTGGGCGAAGCTGCGCTTCGGCGGCCTCGACTGGATGACCGGCTCGGTGCTGGCCCGGGCGGTCCTGCGGCGGGGCACCGACCTGGCCGACGTGATCGCGCAGGTGCCCTACCTGCTGATCGCCGCCCAGTTCGGGATCGTGGCCTTCGAACTGTTCAGCCCGGTGGTCTTCCTGCTGTCCGGTCGGTGGCGCACGGCGATGGTCGGGTTCTTCTACTCGTTCCACGCGGTCACCATGGCGACCATCACCATCTCGTTCGCGCCACACCTGGTGGCGATGGCCAGCTTCCTGGCCCTGGAGCGGATCCGCCCCCTGGTCCTGCTGCGCCGGCTGATCGGCCGCACCGGCGGCACGGCGGTACCCCCGCACGCGACAGCGGTCGAACCCGACCCGACGATGGGCGGTTCCGGTCAGCCGCCGGGGGGCTCCGGTCAGGCCGTGGTGGGCGGGCCGCCCGCCGGCCCGTAGAGCCGGTCCCGGGTTTCCTGCGGCAACGAGCAGGCCGCCGTCCCACCCGGCAGGCGGTGCCGGTTGCGGGCCACCCAGCGGTACACCGGCCAGGCGACGAGACGTACCGGCGGCAGGCGCAGCACGGCACCGGCCGCCCGCCAGGCGACGGTGCTGGCGCCGAGCAGCCGGGCGATGGCGTCCGGCCCGGCCGCCGTACGCCCGTCCGTGCCGACCCACTGCACGGCCTCCTCGCACGCGGCGGCGGTCAGCCCGAGGGCGGCCAGGTCCGCGAACTGCCAGGGCAGCACGCGTACGTCGGTCGGGATACGCCGCTCGATGAACTCTGCGCACCGGGTGCAGAACGCGCAGTCCCCGTCGTAGACGAAGGCCGATTTCTCCATGTGCCCCATCCTCCCCCGTCCGGGGCGGCCGGGGCGGCACCGGGGCTCGCGCCCGGCGGCGAGGACGCACCGGGGTTACAGTCGGCTGGTGCGTACCGCCCAGCAGATCCTCGCCGACGCCGCCGTGATCGCCGTCGTGGGCGCGTCCCGCGACCCCCGCAAGGCCGCGCACAGCGTGCCGGCCCAGATGCAGCGGTACGGCTGGCGGATCATCCCGGTCAACCCGACCGCCGACGAGCTGTTCGGTGAGCCGGTGTACCGGTCCCTGGCCGACATCCCGCACCCGGTCGACCTGGTGGACGTCTTCCGTCCCGCCGAGGACGCCGTCGAGGTGGTCCGCGAGGCGGTCGCCATCGGCGCGCCGGCGGTCTGGTTGCAGCTCGGGATCGTCTCGCCCGAGGCCCGCCGGATCGCCGAGGAGGCGGGCGTCGACTACGTCGAGGACCGGTGCCTGATCGTCGAGCGGGCCGCCGCCGGGCTCACCCGCCGCTGACCCTGCTGCCCCGCCGGAGGCGCCCCGTTCGTCGGACCACGCCGGCCGGTGGTCTTCCCTCACGGGCTGGCTCCGCCCCGTCTGTGCGGGCAGCTCGACAGCGTTCCGGTAGGGACATCACCGCCGCCCAGGTGACCCGGCGGCGGCCGTGCTCTCAGGCCGGAGCGCCGCCCACAGAGGCGCGGGTCCGTGCGGGAGCGTCCGGATACGTGCGAGAGGGTGCCCGCAGGTCAGAGCCGGTACTGCCCTCGCCGGTCAGCAGGAAACGGGGCGTCCCGCGTCAGCCGCGGCCGGTCCACCGGTCCCCTGGGAAAAGCCCCACCACTACTGTTAGCGTCCGGCAGGAGAGTCCGTTCCGCCAACGGGCGGTGTAGGAGGGCAGTCGTGAGTTACCCGCCACCGTCCGGTCCGGGTTGGGGCGAACAGCCGCACAAGGGCGACCAGCCGCACTGGGGCGAGCAGTTGCCGTACACGCCGCCACCGCCGTACGGGCAGTACGGCCCGCCGCCGTCCAACAGCGGCAACATGAACGTGATGGCGATCCTCGCGCTGGTCTTCGCGTTCGTGTTCGCCCCGGTCGGCATCCTCCTCGGGCACATGGCCCGTCGGCAGATCCGGCAGACCCACGAGGACGGCGAGCAGCTCGCCCGCTGGGGCCTGATCCTCAGCTACGTCTTCACCGGGCTCTACCTGCTGTTCTGCTGCGGGTGGATCGGCCTGGTGGTGTGGGCCGGCTCGAACAGCGGCACCACCACCTGAGGGTCAGCGGAACTGCGCCTCCCGGACGCTGTTCCCGCCGTCCACCACGAGCATCTGCCCGGTGATGTACGAGGCGGCCGGTGAGCAGAGGAAGACGATCGCGGCGGCCACCTCGTCGGGCGTACCGGGCCGGCCGACCGGGGTGCCGAGGCCGTGCCTGATCTCCGCCACGGTCGACGCCGCGGTGTGGATGGTCCCCGGCGCGACCGCGTTCACCGTCACCCCGTCGGCGACCATCTCCATGGCCAGCGCCCGGGTCAGCCCGACCACGCCCGCCTTGGCCGCCGAGTACGCCGCCTCGGTGGGCAGGGCGTTGACCGCCCCGGCGGTGGCCGCGAGGTTCACGATCCGCCCCCAGCCCCGCTCGGCCATCCCGCCGATGAACGCCCGGCTGCACAGGAACGCGGTGTTCAGGTTCCGGTCGATCTCCGTACGCCACTCGTCGTAGCTGAGCTGGGCCACCGGCCGGAGCACCTCGGGGCTCGCCCGGCTGGCCAGACCGGCGTTGTTGACCAGCACCTCGACCTCGCCGAGCTGCTCGGCGACGGCGTCGGCCAGCGCGCCGACCTCGGCCTCGTCGGTGAGGTCGGCGACGAACCCGGTGGCCCCGAGTTCACTGGCCCGCTCGTGGATGCGCCGGGTGGTGGAGACGATGGCGACCCGGGCACCGAGATCGGTGAGCCGACGCGCGGTGGCGTAGCCGATGCCGTCCGGGCTGCCGGCCCCGGTCACCAGCGCCACCCGTCCGTCCAGTCGCATGGTCACCGGCTCGGGCAGGGCCATCGGCTCGTCCTGGTCGGTCAGGGCCGCGGTCAGTGGGGCACGGGCCCGTCGGGCCGCCCCCGGGCGGCTCACGTCCCGACGGGATCGGCCGGAACGGTCCGCGGCACGCGCGTCAATCGCCATGCCGCGATCCTGCCCGGTCGGCGGGGCGCGGGCAACGCGGCACCCGGTAACGCGATGTTCCGCCTTCGCCCGGGGTGACTACCCTGACGGCGCAGCCTGGACACGACGGAGAAGACCTGATGACATATCCCTCGCCCTCGGATTGGCAGGACCCGGCCCGGCCGGCCCCCTCCTCCGCCCCTCCGGTCGACCCGACCCGGTCGTTGACCGACCCGCCCGTGCCGGAGCAGTGGACCGGGGCCGATCCGTACGCCCCGGTGCAGCCGGCGTCCGGACAGCCCGCCGCCGACGCCTACGCGGCGCCCGCCTACACCGTGCCGGCCTACCCGGCGGCCGGCTACCCTCCGGCCGGGTACCCGCCTGCCGGCGGCTACCCGGCGTACCCGTACCCGCCGATCCGGCAGACCAACAGCCTCGCCCTGGTGTCGCTGATCCTGTCCGTGATGGGCGTCGCCTCCTGTGTCACCGCGCCGATCGGCGCGATCCTCGGTCACGTCGCCCGCCGGCAGATCCGCGAGCGGGGCGAGGACGGCGACGGCCTGGCGAAGGCCGGGATCATCGTCGGCTGGGTGCTCACCGGCCTCATCGGACTGGCGATCGTGGGCTACATCCTGCTCATCGTCTTCGCGGTGTCCCAGTCGAGCAGCAGCACCTACTGATCGGACAGGTGCCGGCCCGGTGCGCCCGGACGGCCCCTCCGATCGGGCGGGTGAGGCGACCGGCGGAGTGGAGGGCGGAGGTCCGGGTCAGGCGACCGGTGGGGTGAAGGCGGAGGTCCGGGTCATCCCGGCGGCCCGCCCCTTCGCCGCGATCACCAGCGCCATCTTGCGGGACGCCTCGTCGATCATCTCGTCGCCGAGCATCACCGCGCCGAGCCGGCCGCCGGCCTCCGAGGTGTGGTGCTCGTACGCGTCGAGGATCAGTTCGGCGTGGTCGTAGTCGGCCTGGGTCGGGGAGTAGACCTCGTTGGCGGCGTCGATCTGACCCGGGTGCAGCACCCACTTGCCGTCGAAGCCGAGCGCGGCGGAGCGCTTCGCCACCTCGCGGAAGCCGTCGACATCGCGGATCTGGAGGAACGGCCCGTCGATGGCCTGCCGGTCGTGCGTCCGGGCGGCCATCAGGATCCGCATCAGGACGTAGTGGTACGGGTCGCCCGGGTAGTCCGGGATCAGCGCGCCGACCGCCAACGACCTCATGTTGATCGAGGCCATGAAGTCCGCCGGGCCGAAGACGATCGTCTCGACCCGGGGCGAGGCGGCGGCGATCTCGTCGACGTTGACCAGCCCGGCGGCGTTCTCGATCTGCACCTCGATGCCGATCCGGCCGACCGGCAGGCCGAGCGACTTCTCCAGCTGGGTGAGGGTGAGGTCGAGCCACTGGACCTGGGCGGCGTTGCGCACCTTGGGCAGCATGACGCAGTCCAGGTTGGCGCCGGCCCCCTCGACCACGTCGATCACGTCCCGGTACGTCCACGGGGTGGTGAGGTCGTTGACCCGGACCACCCGGGTCTTGCCGGCCCAGTCGCCCTCGTTGAGCGCGGCGACGACGTTCTTCCGGGCGTCCGGCTTGGCCAGCGGGGCGACCGCGTCCTCCAGGTCGAGGAAGACCTGGTCGGCCGGGAGCCCCTGGGCCTTGCCGAGCATCTTGACGCTGGAACCCGGCACCGCGAGGCAGGACCGGCGGGGACGCCCAACTGCGGCCATCGACTGCGCTCCTTATCCTGTCCGGCGACGACGGCGGACGTGACGACACGGGGGCCCGGCTACGTCACGGTAACCTCGCGCCATGACGCTGGAGAACGCACCTGTGGAAGATGTCACGCGGCGTCGACTGGTGGTGGTGACCGGCGCCAGTTCGGGCATCGGTCTGGCCGCCGCAGAGGAACTGGCCCGCCGGGGGGACCGGGTGGTGCTGGTCGGCCGCGACCCGGCCCGGCTCACCGCCGCCGGGGAGCGGGTGTGGGAGGCCGGTGGGGAACAGCCCGAGCTGTTCCGGGCCGACTTCGCGGTGCTGGACGACGTACGCGGGCTGGCCGAGCGGCTCCGTGCCACGTACGACCGGATCGACGTGCTGGCCCACAACGCCGGGGCCATCGTATTGCAGCCGGTGACCACGATCGACGGCTTCGAACTCTCCCTCCAGGCGAACCACCTGGCCCCGTTCCTGCTGAGCAACCTGCTCCGGGACCGGATCGGCCGGATGGTGGTGACCGCCTCGGCGGCGCACCGCAGCGGCGTGCTCGACCCGGACGACCTGAACGCCGTCCTGCGCCGGTACCGCCCGATGCGCGCGTACGGCACCAGCAAGCAGGCGAACATCCTGTTCACCGCCGAGGCCGCGCGCCGGTGGCCGGAGATCCCGGCACACTGCTTCCACCCGGGCGTGGTCCGGACCCGCTTCGGCAACGAGAGCCGGCTGGTGGCGTGGGGCATGCGGATGCTGCCGTTCCGCAGTCCGGAGCGGGGCGCGGACACGCTGGTCTGGCTGGCCCACGAGGACCCCGCCCGGCTGGTCGACGGCGGCTACTACGCCGACCGGCGTCCCCGCCGACCGCTGCCGAAGGCCGCCGACCGCCAGCTGGCCGCCCGGCTCTGGGAGGCCAGTGCGCGGGCGGTCGGCTGCGGCTGACAGCGGTAGCGGCTCGGGGTGGTTGCCGGGCCCTTCCTGTCGTTGTCCGGTGAGGAAGGGCCCCGGGAACCGGTGGGGTCAGGTGGTCTCGACGATCATGGCGGCGGCGACGGTACGGTTGGTGGCCTCGTCGATCACGATGAACCCA
>NZ_JBEZZN010000022.1:0-76247 GCF_040639195.1 Micromonospora sp. NPDC023956 | reverse complement strand
GTTTGTCGGGCGTTGCGGGGTGCGGCGTGGGCGGTGGTGGTGTGGGTGGGGGCGGGTAGGGCGGTGCGGTCGAGTTTGCCGTTGGCGGTCATGGGCAGGTTGTCCATGACCAGGTAGGCGGTGGGGATCATGTAGTCGGGTAGGTGGGTGGCGAGGTCCCGGCGCAGGTCGGTGACGTCGACGGGGGTGCCGTCGGTGGGGACGAGGTAGGCGGTGAGGCGTTTGTCGCCGGGTTGGTCCTCGCGGACGATGACGGCGGCGTGGTGGATGTCGGGTCGTGCGGTGAGGGTGGTTTCGATTTCGCCGAGTTCGATGCGGAAGCCGCGGATCTTGACTTGGTCGTCGGTGCGGCCGAGGAAGTGGAGGTGTCCGTTGGTGTCCCAGCGGACGAGGTCGCCGGTGCGGTACATACGGGTGCCGGGGGGTCCGTACGGGTCGGCGACGAACCGCCCGGCGGTCAGGGCGGGACGCTTCACGTACCCCCGGGCCAGGCCCGGACCGGCCACGTAGAGCTCACCGGGTACGCCCACCGGCACGGGCTGCAACGACCCGTCGAGGACGTAGAGGTCGGTGTTGGCGACGGGGACGCCGATGGTGACGGGTTGGCCGGGGGGTAGGGGTCCGCCGCTGGCGCAGACGGTGACCTCGGTGGGGCCGTAGGAGTTGACCAGTCGGTAGTCGACGGACCAGGCGTCGACCAGCCACTGCGGGCAGGCCTCGCTCGCGGTGATGACCATCGCTCCGGCGGGGATCGTGCCGGCCGGCAGGGAGGCCAGCAGCGACGGGGTGACGGTGACGTGCGTGGTCCGACCGACCAGGTCGTGATCGGTGCCGGCGGTGAGGAGCTGCTCCGGGGCGAAGGGGATGACGGCGCCGCCGGCGAGCAGGGCCATCAGCATCTCCCAGACCGAGCCGTCGAAGCCGATCGAGGCGATCTGGAGGACGTGGCTGCCGGGGCGGACCTCGAAGTCCTGCTGGTAGCGGTGGGCCAGTCGGCTGATTCCCCGGTGGGTGACCGTGACGCCCTTCGGCGCGCCCGTCGACCCCGACGTGTAGATCACGTACGCGGCGTTGTCCAGGTGCAGCGTGGGCCGCGGGTCGGTGTCGGGCAGGGTGGCCAGCTCACGCCACAGGTCGTCGCCGAGGACCAGGAGCTTCGTCGCGGTGACGTCGGGCAGCACGCCGGGGTCGTCGACGACGATCACCGGCGGTGCGGTGTCCCGCAGCACGTACTCCTTGCGGGCGGCGGGGTACGCCGGGTCCAGCGGCACGTAGCAGCCGCCCGCCTTGCTGATCGCCAGCAGGACGGTGACCAGGTCCACCGACCGGCTCATCGACACGGTCACCGGGACGTCCGGTCCGACTCCCTGCCCGGTCAGGTGACGGGCGAGACGGTTGGCCCTGGCGTTCAGTTCCCGGTAGGTGACCCGCGTACCGCCGTCGACGACCGCGACGGCCTCCGGGTGCTGCCGTACCTGCCGGTCGAAGAGCGCGGGCAGGGTCTCGCACGGCACCCGGGGCGTGGCGCGCTGGAAACCGTCGAGAACCTGCCGGCGTTCCTCGGCGGTCAGGATGTCGGTGGCGCCCAGCCGTCGCTCCGGGGCGGCGGCGACCTGCTCGAGCACGCCCACCAGCCGTCGCCCCAGCGCCTCCGCGCCGGCCCGGGTGAAGAGGTCCTTCGCGTACGTGACGGTCAGCTCCAGCTCGCTGGTGCCGTCCCGGGAGACGAACCCGAAGAACACGTCGAACTTCGCCGTCTCGAACGGGGCCTTCTCGGCCACCACGTCCAGCCCGTCCAGTTCCAGGACGAGTCCCCGGTCCACCGCGAAGGCGATCTGGAACAGCGGGTGCCGGCCGAGCGACCGGGCCGGCTGGAGGTGCTCGACGAGGCGTTGGAAGGGGAGGTCCTGGTGGTCGTAGGCGGTGAGGTCGGCGTCGCGGACACGGTGGACCAGGTCGCCGAAGGTGGGGTCGCCGGTGGTGTCGGTGCGCAGGACGAGGGTGTTGACGAAGAAGCCGATCAGCTGGTCGAGGTTCTCGTCGGTGCGTCCGGCGACGACGGTGCCCAGCGGGATGTCGGTGCCGCACCCGAGCCGGGTGAGGAGGGTGGCGATGGCGGCCTGGACGACCATGAACAGGGTGGCGTCGCGGTTGCGGGCGACGGCACGCAGCGCGTCGTGGGTGGCCGGGTCGATGGTGAGGTCGACGCGCCCGGCCCGGTAGGACGCCTGCGGCGGGCGGGGACGGTCGGTGGGCAGCGGCAGTTCCTCGGGCAGCCCGGCGAGGGCGTCGCCCCAGTAGGCGAGCTGACGGCTGATCTTGCTGTCCGGGTCGTCCTCGGCACCGAGCAGGCTCCGCTGCCACTGGCTGTAGTCGGCGTACTGGACGGGCAGCGGCTCCCACTCGGGGGCGCGCCCGGCGGTGCGGGCCGCGTAGGCGGTCGAGAGGTCCTGGCTCAGCGGCCCCATCGACGTGCCGTCCCCGGCGATGTGGTGCAGCGAGATGACGAGCAGGTGCTCCCGTTCGGCGAGGGTGAACAGCCGCACCCGCAGCGGCAACTCGGTGGCCAGGTCGAACGGCTGCGCGCAGGTCCGGGTGACGGCCGCGTCGGCCTCGTCCGGCGACAGCACCGCGTGGGCGAAGTCCACCCGCGCCTCGGCCATCGGCAGCACCCGCTGGACCGGCTCCCCGTCGACCTCCACGTAGACCGTCCGCAGGATGTCGTGGCGGCCCACCACGTCGGTCACCGCGCTCTCCAGCGCGGCGACGTCGATCCGGTCCCGCACCCGGGTCACCACCGGGATGTTGTACGTCGCCGACGGTCCCTCCAACCGGTCCAGGAACCACAACCGACGCTGCGCGAACGACAACGGGACCATCAGACTGCTCTCTTTCGACAGGTACGGGGTGCAGCACGCGGGCTGCTGCGGCGGGCCGCGGGTGACGTCGCGGGTCAGGAACGGACGAAGCCGGCGAGCCGGCGCAGGCCCTCGTCGATCTCGGCAGGGCTCAGGTGACTGAAGGACAGCCGGATCTGCCGACGCGGTCGCCCGTCGCCGTAGAAGTGGTGGATCGGGGTCCAGAGCACGCCGTGTTCCCGCGCGGACCGTTCCAGGACGTCGTCGTCGGCCTCGAAGGGCACGTTCAGCAGCAGGAAGAACCCGCCGTCCGGCGAGTTCCAGGTGACCTCCGGACGGCTGCCGGCCGGGAAGTGGGCGGCGAGGCCGTCCAGGAGCTGCCGGAGGTTGCGCTGGTAGACGTCGATCTCCCGCTTGTTGGCGGCGCGCATGCTGAACCCGTTCTCCAGCAGCTTCCCGCCGATCACGGCCTGGCCGATCGGGGAGGTGTTGACCGTCAGCATGCTCTTGAGCCGGGCGAGTTGGTCGGCCAGCGACTCCCGGCGTCCGTCCCGGTCGACCCGCTGGTCGGCGACGACGTATCCGACGCGGGCGCCCGGGAAGCCGGACTTGGCGAACGAGCCCACGTACACCACCCGGCGGGAGCGGTCCAGCGCCTTCAGTGTGGGCGGGCCCTCCCGCTCCGGGCCGAAGATGCCGTACGGGTTGTCCTCGATGAGGAGGATCCCCTCGTCCTCGGCGGTGCGCAGCAGCTGCTCCCGGGTGGCCCGGTCCAGGCTGCGGCCGGTCGGGTTGGCGAAGTCGGTGTTCAGGTACAGCGCCCGCGGGTTCAGCCCGACGGCTCGCGCGCGGCGCAACGTGTCGCCCAGGTCGGCCAGGTCCACGCCCTCGGGACCGCCGCGCACCGGCCGGACCGGCATGTCCACCAGTTCCGCCGCGCCGGCCAGTCCGACGTAACCGGGCTGTACCGCCAGGACCACGTCCTCGGCGGTCCGGCGCAGGGCCCGCAGCACCAGGTAGATCCCCTCCTGCGCGCCCACGGTCACCACGATCGAGTCCGCGTCGACCTCGATGCCCTCGTCGACGGAGAGGCTCCGGGCGATCAGGTCGTGGATGAGGCCCTTGGTCCGGCCGTACTGGAGCAGGTCCTGACAGACCCGGATCTCGTCCCCGTCGTACTCGCGCAGCAGGTGCTCGGTGTACGTGTCGAGGTACCGCCGGATCAGGTCGACGCTGAAGAAGCCCTCGTGCGGCCGGCCGGCGGCGAACGAGATGGCGTCGGGGAACCGCAGCGCGATCTCGTTGAGGAAGTTCATGGTGTCGGCCTGCGGTGAGCTGAGGAACGCGAAGAGTTCGCCGCCGCGCAGGTCGACGTCGGCGGCCGTGGGGCTCACCGTCACCGCGCGTCGCCCGCCCGCATCGCTTCGACCAGGCTGCGGGGCCGCATGTCGACCCAGTTCGTCTCGACGTAGGCCAGGCACTCGCTGCGGGCGGAGTCGGGCAGGCAGACCGTCCATCCGGCGGGCACCTCCGCGAACGCCGGCCAGACGGAGTACTGGCCCTCGTCGTTCACCAGGACCTTGAACCGGGCGTTCTCGTCATCGAAGGGGTTCACCGGGAGTGCTCCTCGCGTCGTCCGACCCTTGTGCAGCCACCTCCGCGAGGCGCTGGCACACAAGACTGACGGTCGTCACTCACCGGGCGCTTCCCGCATTCTTCCCGCCACCGCCGCACCCGGTTCCCACCGCTGTGCAAGCCGACCAGCTCCGGCACCGCACCCGGGTCGTCGTCAGAGGACGCGCAGGCGGAAACACCCCTCGGACGCCGCGAGGGGGACGTTCGTCGGTTGGGGGGGGGCGACCCCCAGGGCGCTGGCCCGGGGCGGAACGGGACGCGGCGGACGGCGGGGCCGCCGTCCGCCGCGTCCGCTCAGGCGCCCGCGCCGACCCTGCCGCCGGCGGGGTCGGTGGCCTCCTGCGCCCCGTTGGCTCCGTGGGCCCTGCTGGCTCCGTTGGCCCCGTCCGGCCGGGGCGCGACCTGGGGGTACTCGCTGGTCGGGGCACCGCCCGCAGCGGCTGCCATCACCGCCGCCGCGGCCAGGTCGGCCACCCGCTTCGCCTCGCGCTGCACCCGGGCCCGGACGTCCTTGGCGTGCCGCTCGGCGGACTCGGCCGCCCGGCGCACCTCCTCCAGCCGGGTCAGCTCACCGGCGAGTTCCTGGCGGGTGTCGGTGAGTCGCTGCTGGAGCTGGGCGGCCTCGCGCTCCACACCGCCCGCCTCCTGGCGTGCCTGGGCCAGGTGCTGCTGCGCGGCGTCCAGTTCGCTCTGGAGCTGGGCCAGGGCCTGTCGCCGCTCCCGGATGTCCTGCTGCACGGCGGTGACCTGCTGCTGGTGGACGGCGGCCTGCTCGTCGGCGTGCTGACGGAGCCTGGTCGCGTACTGCTGGGCCTCGGTGACGAGCGTGGCGATCTTCTGCTCGGCCGTGGTCCGCTGGCGGGTCACCTCCTGTTCCGCCGCCGCCCGGTGCTCGGTGAGTTCCTGCTCGGCGGCGGCGCGCCGCTCCTCGATCTCCCGCTCCACGCCGGCCTGCCACTGGGCCAGTTCCTGCTGGGTCTGCGTGCGGGCCGCGTGCACCTCCTGCTGGATCTGGGTACGGGCGGCCTCCAGCAGCGCCTCGGCCTCGGCCCGGGTCCGCTCGACCTGCTGTGCGGTCTGCTCGTTGATCCGCTGGGCGTCCTGGAGGGCGCGTTCGTGCGCGGCCTCGCCCTCCGCGCGCAACCGCTGGGCCAGCTCGCGGATCTCGGCCAGTTCGGCCTGGGCGGAGGCCCGCAGCTCCTCGTGGGCCTTCTCCTGCTCGGCCCGCCGGGTGGCCAGCTCCTCCTCCAGGTCGTGCAGCTGCCGGGTCGCCTGCTCCCGGGCCTCGGTGAGCACCCGCTCCGCCTCGGTCTCCAGCCCGGACACCCGCGCGGTGCCGGCCTCGACGATCGCGTCGGCCTGCTTCTCCGCCAGGGCCAGGATCTGGTCGACCATCGGGCCCAGGTCGCGGAAGGTGGCCCGGTCCACCTGGGTCGGCCGCTGGCGCAGCTCGACCAGTTCCGTCTGGGCCTGCTGGAGTTGTGCCGTCAGGGAGTGGAGCTGGCCGGCGGCCCGGTCGCGGGCGCCGGCCAGCGCCGTCATCTCGGCGTCCACCTGTTCGACGTACCGGTCCACCTGTCGTTTGTCGTAGCCGCGCAGCGTGAGTTCGAAACTCGGTCGCGAGATCATGACATCGCGTAGTGCGAACGGCTCCTCGCCGTGGGACATGCGCCACCCTCCGTACGATCGCGGACGTCACGCCGGTGGAAGCTCCACGGCATGACGCGGCGCAAGGCTACCGTCGGCCCGGCACGGCTCGTCAGCGAGCCCCGTCCCCGTCGCGGGAGGTCGGGGCGGTCACCGGAGTCGGGGAGGGGCCGTCGACCGTCGATGCTCCGACGTGGACGGCCAGGTCGACCGGCAGCGGGTACGGACGCTCGATCGGCAGCACCGCCCGCGCCCCTGTCCGGTCCCCCTCGGCCAGTCTCGCCCGGACGGCGTGGGCGACGGGGGTGACGTCGCGGATGTCCACGATCCAGTCCTCGACGTACCGGTCGACGGCCGTGCCGGAGAGACCGACCTGGAGCGAGCGGTACGGCAGCGGTCGCAGGTCCAGGTCACGTTCCGGGTCCCACTGCACCCGGACCGGGCTGCGCCGGAGGTGGTGGGACCAGGCCGCGTGGTCGGCGTAGCGGTCGGGGTCGTGGTGACTCGGACAGGAGTTCGCCAGCGCCCACTCGAAGCCGGCCCGGCTGATCTCGATGGCGAGCACGCACTCCTGGTCCGGCTTGGCACCCCAGCCGCAGCGGTACATCATCCACAGGAACGACGGCTTGACCCAGGTCATCCGCTCGCGTTTGAACGGTGCGACGAACCGGCCGTGGCGCAGCGCCGGTGTGGCGATCGCCGGGGCGTACGCCTGGTAGACGGTGATCGTGTCCGCGCCGTACCCGGCCCGGATCTCGCGGTACGGACGCTCCATGTCGCCGATCATGACCGACCGGCGGATCCGGGGCGACCGGATTTGCCGCACCGGGCCGGGGCGGACACCACGTCCCCGACGCCCGACGCCCGACGCCCGACGGGCCGGATGCCGGCAGACCGTCCACCCCGGTCGAGCAGCCCCCGTCCACACCCGTGCCCGGCCGGTGTCGGGAGACACCGGCCGGGCGGGCGGCCGGTGGGGTCACCACCGGCCGGTCGGGACCGTCAGTTCACGAACACCGCGCCACCCGGGCCGCTGACCGGGGCGTAGGTCACGGTGAAGTAGCCGGTGGAGAAGCAGGTGCCGGGACCGGAGACCTTGGTGAACGGCTGGTTGGTCAGGTTGATGGACTTGTCGGTGTTGTTCGCCGTGCCGACCAGGCGGTTGCCGTTGGCCTGGTAGACGCAGGTGATGGTGCCGAGCAGGGTGCTGAGGACGGCGGTCGTCTGGATGGGGCCGGCCGCGCCGCCGGTGATGGTGAGGACCTTGCCGCTGGTCACCGAGGCGTTGAACGGCAGGTTGTTCACCGTGATGCTCCGGACGCCGACCACTCCGACGACGTTGCTCGTGCAGCTGCTGACGGTCTGCGTGCCGACGTTCTCGGTCGCCGTACCGGGGGCGGTGGGGTTGCTGGTGACCGTGGCCGCGAAGGTGGACTGGGAGCACTTCACGCCGGTGCTGCCGGTCGTGGAGTTGTAGAGGTTCGCCGTGGTGCCGGACTTCAGGTTCGCGGTCAGCGTCTGGCCGACGGCGACCGACGGGCCGGTCGCGCTGTTGTAGGTGAGCACGTTGCCCGCCGCGGCGGCCGGGCCGGCGGTGGCGAGCACGGCCAGCATCGTCGAGGCCGCGGCGAGGGTGAGGTACGCGTACCTGCGCATGACGTCTCCCTGGTGTGGTGGGGGTGGGACCGGGTGGGTGTGGTGGGGGATGGGACCGGGCGGGGGCGTGCCTCCCTTCCTCGGGTGGCACCCGCCGACCCGAGCGGCCTCGGGCCGGGTCGGGGCGTCGGGCGGTGCGGGCGCGACGTGACCGTCCGCGGGTCGACCCGGGACGGGGCCGGCGGGCGGGGGGCGCCGCGTCGGTGTGGGTCGGACGGATCGCAGAACGCGCCGTCACGACGGGAAGCAATGAATTCTGCCGATGTTATATGCCTCCGATGGCGACGCCGTCAAGAAACAATTCCAGCGCCTTTTGATCGAGGTTTTTGACTCTTTTGCCATCGGTGAAGACGCAGCTGGCAGACGTCTTGACCGCGTACCGTACTGGGCGGTAACTTGTTCCATCCCTGCCACGGACAACCCACCAGGACGCCATTCGATCAAAGGAGTCGTCATGTCGTCTGTCGATATCGCGCACGCCTCCACGGCCATCCCCGAGGAAGGTGCGGTCCGTTGGCGCCGCTTCTTTCCGATGCTTCTCGGCACCGGTGTGCTCAGCGCCGCCATGGTGCTGCTCACCGCCCAGGGCGTACTGGCAGCGCAGTTCTCCATCTCCGGCCTGCCCTTCACGGTGACCGCCGACCGGCTCGACGGCACCGGTTTCGAGCAGTTCGCCGCACTGGACCACATGGTCGAGGGCAGCCCCAACGAGGGGGACACCGGGGGTCAGGTCGTGGTGATCGTCTCCGCGATCAACCGGGCCGAGCTGACCAATCTCTGCCAGAGCGTGAACATGGGCGGGATGGTTCTCAAGATCACCGCCGGTGACGCCGGCAAGCCGGTCAAGGCCCGCACCCTCGTCGTCGACTCGGACAGCATCGCCGGTGACGCCGACTTCTCGAACATCGACATCGGCCAGGACGCCAGCACCCTCGACAAGGTTCCGGGCGTCAAGGGCGGCATCGGCGTCTTCGCCCAGCAGGCCGACACGGTGGTCATCGACAAGCTCCGGCAGAACAACTGGGCCACCACCGCCGCCGCCTTCACCCTGCCCAATCTGCGGATGAGCTTCACCTCCGAGGGTTGCTGACGATGGCCGGTGCGGTCCCCGGGCCCGCCGCCGCGCCCCGCCGGAACCGGTCAGGCCGGTTCCGGCGGTGGCGTCGGACCCGTCCGTTCTGGGGCGCGCTCCTGGTGATCCTGGGCGGGGCCGAGATCCTCGCCTCGGTGCGCGCGCCCCTGCCGGTCATCCTCCACATCGGACTTCAGGGGATGGCCGGCTATCTCGTTCCGCTGCTGCTGTTGACCTGTGGCGTGCTCCTGCTCGCCACGCCCGCCCAGCGGGCCTTCTACGCGATCGTCTCGATCATCCTGGCTCTGGCCTCCTGGCTGACCTCGAACCTCGGCGGCTTCCTGATCGGCATGCTGCTCGCCCTGGTCGGTGGCTGCCTCGCGGTGGCCTGGACACCACGGACCCACCGGGCGGCCGGATCGGCGGCCCCGCCGACGGACCCGGACGCCGGGGCGGACCCGACGGGGGAGCCCGGGACGGTCGAGTCGGCGGACCCGCCGGCTTCCGGGGCGGCGGACCCGTCGGCGTCCCGGGCCGGCGGCGCGGCGGGGAGCCCGGTCCCGTCCGGGGTCACGGTCGACGGGTCGTCCGATCCGGAGCGCGCCCGCTGAAATCGGTGCGCCCGCGGGCCCGCTGAGTGCAGTGCGCCCGCGGGCCCGCTGAGTGCAGTGCGCCCGCGGGCCCGCTGAGTGCAGTGCGCCCGCGGGCCCGCTGAGTCCGGTGCGCCCGCGGGCCCGCTGAGTCCGGTGCGCCCGCGGGCCCGCTGAGTCCGGTGCGCCCGCGGGCTCGCTGAGTCCGGTGCGTCCCCCGGTCAGCTGCCGAAGGTCCGGCCGACCGGCAGGCCGCGCGCCGACAGGCACCGGGCGGCGCGGCGCAGCCGGGCGGACAGGTCGGGCGTCGCCGGGTCGAACAGCAGTCCGGCCACGTTGCCGGTGTGTGCGACCTGCACGCCGGCCGCCCCGGTCCGGGCCGCGACTCTCTCCAGGACGTCCAGCTCCGGTTTGCCGAGCAGGGCCTGGTTGCGGCGGGCACTCTCGGTGCTGACCAGGGCCAGCAGTGCGACGTCGGCGGTGGCGACCGCCTGCCGCACCGCAGCCCGCAGCTCCTCGTACGCCGGCACCTCGCGGACGGACGGCGCGGGCAGGGCGAGGGTGTCCACCGGGCGGCCCGCGCCGGTGGTGCAGGACAGGACGACGACGGCGGGCAGTGGACGGCCGAAGTCCTCCAGCACCCGGGCCTGGCGGGAGGCGAACAGGGTCGCGTGGTCGCCCAGCATCAACGGGTCGGACGCCCGTTCGGCCCGGACGGCGATCCGGGCCACCGTCTCCGGGGGGAGCCGGACGCCGAAGCTGGCCGCGACGGCGCGTACCGCGGCGATGACGTCGCTGGTGGAGGAGCCCATTCCGATCCCGACCGGAACCTCGCCGTGCAGCCGGAGCCACCCGCCGCACGGGCGGTGCCCGGCCCGGCGCGCGCACTCGGTCACCGCCAGGACGGCGGCGCGCCGTGCCTTGTCCCGGCCGGTCGGGCGGACCGTCAGGTGCTCGGCGGGGCTGCCCGGCCGGCGGACGAAGGTGGCGGTGGTGCCCGTACCGGGAACGGGAAGGGTGACCACCCCCCGGCACGGGCGTCCGTCGGCGTCGAGGAAGACGCCCTGGAGGATCTCGCCGTGGTGACACGGGGCCCGCCCGACTCCGCCCGGCCCCCGACGGTGCGCGAGCGGGTGCGGGCGGACGGCCGGCGGTGGCGCGGACGCACGGGCGACGTCGCGGACGGGCGGGCCGGCCGTGGGCGGGGTGGGGGTCACGACGTCGAGTCTGACCGCTGCCGGGAGACCCCGCGAACGGCCACCGCCCACCCGCACCGGTTTCGCCGGTGCGCCCGCCCGCCCCGCACCCGGGGTGCGTGCCCGTTCCGCGTCCTTGACCAGCCGGTACGTCACTCGGTACGGTTCGAGGAACGCCGTTCCTATCAACGGAACAGGGCGGTGCTCCGGACGAGGAAAGTGGGATCGGGTGGGCGGGCAGGGGTCGCAGAACCGGCAGGCGCTCGACGGCATCCGGGTGCTGGACGTGTCGACGATCCTCGCGGGCCCGTTGACCTGTCAGATCCTCGGTGACTTCGGGGCCGACGTGATCAAGATCGAGCACCCGCGACACGGCGACGGGATGCGGGGCCACGGGCTCAGCAAGGACGGCGTCGGTCTCTGGTGGAAGATGATCGGTCGCAACAAGCGGACCGTGGGGCTCTACCTCGGTGACCCGGAGGGTCAGGAGATCTTCCGCGAGCTGGTGCGCACCGCCGACGTGGTGGTGGAGAACTTCCGCCCCGGCACCCTGGAGAAGTGGGGCCTCGGCTGGGAGAGCCTGCGGGCGGTCAACCCCGGTCTGGTGCTGCTGCGGGTCACCGGCTTCGGGCAGACCGGCCCGTACGCCGGCCGACCGGGGTTCGGCACGCTGGCCGAGTCGATGAGCGGCTTCGCCCACCTGACCGGGATGCCGGACGGTCCGCCGACGCTGCCGGCGTTCGGCCTGGCCGACTCGATCGCCGGGATCACCGGCGCGTCGGCGGTCATGATGGCGCTCTACGCGCGTGCCACCGGCGACGGCACCGGCCAGGAGATCGACCTGGACATCCTGGAGCCGATCATGACCGCGGTCGGCCCGAGCGTCATCTACGTCGACCAGCTCGGCGTGGTCCAGCAGCGCACCGGTAACCGGTCGCTGAACAACGCGCCGCGCAACACGTACCGGACGAGGGACGGGCACTGGGTGGCCATCTCCACCTCGGCCAACTCCATCGCCGAACGGGTGCTGACCCTCGTCGGCCACCCCGAGGTGACCGCCGAGGAGTGGTTCGCCACCGGAGCCGGCCGGGCCCGGCACGCCGACCTGCTCGACGGGTACGTGACCGACTGGATCGGCGAGCGGACCCGGGCCGAGGTGGTCGACGCGTTCACCGCCGCCGGGGCCGCGGTCGCCCCGGTGTACGCGCCGGACGAGCTGCTCGCCGACCCGCAGGTCCGGGCGCTGGACATGATCACCCAGGTCCCGGACCCGGACCTGGGCAGCATCCGGATGCAGAACGTGCTGTTCCGGATGAGCGGTACCCCCGGTGCGATCCGCTTCACCGGACGGGCGTTGGGCGCCGACACCGACCAGGTGCTCGGCGGGGAGCTGGGCATCGGCGCGGATCGACTCGCCGCGCTGCGAGACCGGGGAGTGCTGCGATGACGGTGGAGACCATCCCGGGCGAGCGGCGGGGAGACGTCCTGCTCGACGCCGTCGCGGAGGGCGTACGGGTCTTCGACCTGGGCCGGCCGTTGCGCATCGGCATGCCCCAGTCGCCGAACCACCCGCCGTTCTGGCACACCCTGCCCCGGCGGCACGGCGACAGTCACCGCGCCGACGGCATGTCCGCCGCGAACGACCTGATCTCGCTCGGCACCCACGTCGGCACCCACATCGACGCGCTGGCCCACGTCTCGGTCGACGGCCGGCTGCACGGTGGCTCCGACGCCCTGCGGGCGCAGACCGGCGGTCGTTTCGCCACCGGCTCGATCGACGAACTGCCCCCGCTGGTGGGGCGGGGGGTACTGCTCGACGTACCGGCCGCGCTCGGACTGCCCGAACTCGAACCGGCCTACGAGATCACCCCGGCCGACCTGGACCGGACCGTCGCCCACCAGGGCACCCCGGTCGGGCCGGGGGACGTCGTCCTGATCCGCAGCGGCTGGGGACGCCGGTACGACGACCGTGAGGCGTACATCGGGCACGTGACCGGGGTGCCCGGGGTGGGCGAGGACGGGGCCCGCTGGATCGGCGCCCGGGGCGTCCGGCTGGCCGGCGCGGACACCATCGCCTTCGAACGGCTGGTCGCCGGCTCGGGGCACGCCCTGCTACCCGCCCACCGGGTGCTGCTGGTCGAGCACGGGATCAACCTGATCGAGGCGATGGCGCTGGAGGAACTGGCCGGCGCCGGGGTGCACGAGTTCACCATCGTGCTGGCCCACCTGAACATCGTCGGCGCGACCGGCAGTCCGGTCCGGCCGCTCGCCGTGGTGGTGGCCCGATGACCACGACGGCACCCCGGGCGCGGGTGGAGGCCACGCTGGGCCGGCAGCTCGCCGAGTTCGCCGTGGCGTACGGGCCGTCCGGTCGCCCGCTGCCCGCGCCGGTGGCGCACAGCGTCGCCCAGCGGGTGCTGGACGTGCTCGGCATCGCGGTCGCCGCCACCACCCTGCCCACCAGCGCCGCCGTGCTCGACCTAGTCGCCGAGCGCGGCGGGCGGCCGGTCGCCCGGGTGATCGGGTTGCGCGAGCGGGTACCGGCCAGCGAGGCGGCCTTCGCGCACGGCGTGCTCGCCCACTCGCTCGACTACGACGACACCCACCTGCCGTCGGTGCTGCACCCGAGCGCCAGCGTGGTGCCGGCGGCGCTCGCCGTCGCCGACCAGACCCGGGCCACCGGCGCGGAGGTCACCGCCGCCATCGCGGTCGGCCTGGAGACCTGCGTACGGGTGGGGATGGCCGGGTACGACCGGGAATCCGGGGCGAACCGGTACTTCGAACGGGGCCAGCACGCCACCTCGATGTGCGGGGCGCTGGGCTCGGCCGTCGCGGCCGGGAAACTGTTCGGCCTGGACGCCGAGGGCGTCCTGCACGCCATGGGCATCGCCGCGAGCATGGCCTCCGGGATCATCGAGGGCAACCGGACCGGTGGCACGGTCAAGCGGATGCACTGCGGCTGGGCCGCGCACGCCGGGGTCTGGGCGGCCCAGCTCGCGCAGCGGGGCATCACCGGACCGGGCACCCTCCTCGAGGGCCGCTTCGGCTTCTTCCAGGCCTTCCTCGGCGGCGAGTTCGACGCCGACGCGGTCGTCGACGGGCTGGGGGAGCGGTGGGAGGTGCCGGGGATCTTCTTCAAGCCGTACCCGGCGAACCACTTCACCCACGCCGGCATCGACGCGGCGCTGGCGCTGCGCGCGGCCGGCCTGCGCGCCACCGACGTCGCCTCCGCCGAGTTGGCCGTGCCCACCGCGACGGTCCGCACCATCGGTGAGCCGCTCGCCGTCAAGCAGGCACCGGAGACCGGCTACCAGGCACAGTTCTCCGGCCCGTACACCATCGCGGCGGCGCTGCTCGGCGGCGGCGGTCTCGGCCTCGGCCTGGACGACTTCACCGACGAACTCGCCCGCGACCCGGCCCGGCGGGAGCTGATGCGCCGGATCACCGTGGTCGCCGATCCGCGCTGCGACGCGATCTTCCCGCACCAGTTCCCGGCCGTGCTGCGGGTGCGCACCACCGACGGTCGGACGCTGGAGGAGGCGGTGCTGGCCAACCGGGGCGGATCGCAGCGTCCCCTGACCGACGAGGAGGTGGCCGGCAAGTTCCGGGACAACGCCGGCCGGGTGCTGTCGCCCGAGCGGGTCACCGCGGTCGCCGAGGCCGCCCGCGCGCTGCCCGAGGCGACGTCGGTGGACGCCCTGCTCGACCCACTGATGGCCGAAAACGGCATTCCGCTGTGAGGAACGACGACGGTTCCGTCGTACGATCTCGTTCGCCGCGTCTCCCGACGGCGCGGTGGGAGCCCGTGGCGGAAGGACTGTCAGTGAGCGAGACCAGCAAGACGATTCTCACCGTGGGTCGCGCGATGGAGGTGCTCACCCTCTTCACCGAGCGCCGGGAGTCCACCCTCGGGGTCACCGAGATCTCGAAGGCGCTCGGGCTCTCCAAGGCCGTCGTCCACCGGATCCTGTCGACGTTGCTGGAGAAGGACTACATCCAGATCGAACCGCAGACCCGCCGGTACGCGCTCGGCCCCGCGGCCCTCAAGCTCGGCCTGACCTACCTCGACGGCATCGACGTGCGGCGGATGGCCCAGCCGATCCTGCACGAGCTGGTCGTGGCCACCCAGGAGACCTCGACGCTCTCCATCCGCAGCGGCTGGACCCGGGTCTACATCGACCAGGAGACCCCGCCCGCGGACATCCGGATGTCGGTGCGGCTCGGGCACCCGTACCCGCTGCACG
The DNA here is from genome assembly GCF_040639195.1 of Micromonospora sp. NPDC023956. Taxonomy (NCBI): domain Bacteria; kingdom Bacillati; phylum Actinomycetota; class Actinomycetes; order Micromonosporales; family Micromonosporaceae; genus Micromonospora; species Micromonospora sp. NPDC023956. Next base: position 61,349 of record NZ_JBEZZN010000022.1, on the reverse strand, counting down.
CCGGCTCGTCGTCCAAGGCGCTGCTGGCCTTCCTCGACCCGCAGGAGCAGGACGCGTACCTGGCCGCCGGGCCGTTCGAGCGACTGACCGACAGCACCATCACCTCGCCCGACCGGCTCCGCGCCGACCTGGCGGCGATCCGCGAGCGCGGCTACGCCCGGTCGCTCGGCGAGCGGCAGGCCGACGCGGCCTCGGTGGCCGCCCCGGTCCTCGACCACCGGGGCGAGCCGATCGCGGCGATCAGCGTCTGCGGCCCGCTGCGCCGCTTCGAACCCAAGATCGACGAGGCGGCGGTCGCGCTGCTGGACGGCGTACGACGGCTCTCGGCCCTGCTGGGTCACCGGGAGTCGGAGATCATCGGGCGACGCTCCCCAGAGTGACGCCCCCGGTGGTGGGGCCGGGCGGTCCCACAGGAGGGAACGACCGTGTCGGTGCACCCCGCGCTCGACCTCTCGGGCGACTCGCTGCTCTACGCGGACCCCGCCGAGGTGGACCGACTCCGTGACCCCCTGGTCACCGCCCAGGTCCGGCTGCTCGCCCGCCACCATCCCCACTACCGACGCCTCTTCGCCCGGACCGGAGTCGACCCCGAGCGGGTGCGCGGCGTCGCCGACCTGGCCCGGCTGCCGGTCACCGGGAAACAGGACTTCCTCGCCGACCCGGAGTCCTTCCGGCTGGAGCCGTCGGCCGACCTGCCGATCGCCGAACGCACCCTGGCGTACCTCATCTACACCACCGGCACCACCAGCGGCGCGCCCGCCCCGCTCTACGTCACCACCAGCGACGACTGGGGCTACCTGCTGCACGCCCGGCGCTGCGCCCGGCTGCTCGGGCTCGGCGCCGACGAGGTGATCGCCAACCTCTTCCCGCTGACCCCGTTCCCGATGGGGGCCCGGATCCGGGCCGACCGGACGGCGGCGGCGATCGGCGCGAGCATCGTGCAGGGGCACACCGGCCGTCCGTCGGCGGACTGGCCGGTGCACCGCCGCCTCGACGAGGCCATCGACCTGGTGGTGGCGCACGGCGCGACGGTGCTCTGGGGCGTCTCCGGGTTCGTCCGCCGGGTGCTGATCCGGGCCGCCGAGCGCGGACTGCGCCTGCCCGCTGTCCGCTGGTGCTTCGTCACCGGCGAGGCGACCAGCGCCGCCGGTCTCGACGATCTGCGGGAGCGGCTGCGGGCGGTGGGCGCGGGTACGGCCCGGGTCGCCAACCGGTACGGCTCGACCGAGGGCTGGTCGATGATCGAGTGCGCGGACGGCCACGGCTGGCACAACCCCACCCCGGACCTGATCCACCTGGAGGTGGTCGACCGGGCCAGCGGGGAGCCGCTGCCCGACGGGGAGGCCGGACTGCTGCTGATCACCCACCTGCGGGCCCGGGGCACCGCCTTCCTCCGGTACGCCGTCGGCGACGTGGTCCGGCTGACCCGCGAGCGCTGCGCCTGCGGGCGTACCGCCGAGCGGATCGTCTCCCAACCGGTGCGGACCAGGGACCTGGTCAAGGTCAACGGCACCCTGGTCAACCTGGCGGTGCTCGGGGACGCCCTGGCCGACCTGGCCGGGGTCGCGGAGTACCGGGTGGTGCTCGACCACCGACGCCCCGGCGACCCGCTCTCCGGCGACGGCGTCGTGGTGGAGTTCGCCCCGGTGGCCGGGACCGACGCCGAGGCGCTGGCGCCGGTGGTCCGGGAGCGGATCCACGCGCTGACCCACCTCACCCCCGGGGTGCGGGTGGTCGGCGCGGACGACATCTACGACCCGCTCGCCGACGCCAAACCGCGTCGCCTCGTCGACCGCCGTCAGGCGGGCTGACCACGCTTCCGCCGACCGCCGCGAGGCGGGGCGACGACGCTTCGCCCACCGCCGTCAGGCGGGCCGACACCGCTTCCATCGACCGCCGTCAGGCGGGTCGACACCGCTTCCGAGAGAGGTCGTGACCGTGCACACCGGTGCCATCGACGTGGTCGTGAACCCGTACACCCCCGAGATCGTGGCCGCCCGGCCGGCCTGGAGCCAGGACTTCCTCGGCCGCAAGATCGGCGCCGGGGACCGGCTGCCCGGTACCACCGTCGAGGAGTACCTGGCGAAGATGGACCGGGCCGGCATCGACCGGTCGTTCCTGATCGCCGCCAAACTGGGCCCGGCCACCGACGTGAACAGCTTCCACCTCCAGGTCGAGACGGTGGCCGAGATGGTCGCCGCGCACCCGGACCGGTTCAGCGGACTGGTCGGCCTCGACCCGACCGCCGGCATGGCCGAGCTGCGCCACCTGGAACGCGCGGTCACCGAGTACGGCTTCGTCGGCGCGCACTCCTACCCGCACTGGTTCGGGCTGCCCCCGGACCACCGCCGCTACTACCCGATCTACGCCAAGTGCGCCGAGCTGGACATCCCCATCCAGCTCCAGGTCGGCCACTGCCTCCGGTACGACGACGCCCGCCCGCTGCGCAGCGTCGGCCGGCCGATCACCCTCGACACGGTCGCCTGCGAGTTCCCGGAGTTGAAGCTGGTCGGGATCCACATCGGGTGGCCGTGGACGGAGGAGATGATCGCCGTCGCGTACAAGCACCCCAACGTCTACGTCGGCGTCGACGCGTACGCCCCGAAGCACTGGCCCGCGTCGTTGGTGCACTTCATGAACACCTTCGGGCGGGAGAAGGTGCTCTTCGGCACCGACTACCCGGTGATCGACCCGGAACGGGCGATGACCGAGTTCGCCGAGCTGGGCCTGCGTCCGGAGTCCGCCGCCGCCGTGCTGCGCGGCAACGCCCTGCGCCTCTACGGCCTCCCCGGCTGACGTCACCGGTGGCGCCGGGCCCGGCAGCGGCTGAGGGACGCCAGGTGAGCCGACGGGAGCGGACGGTCAGGTCCCCGTCGCGGTGACGGAGGCGGCGTACCGCCACCGTCACCGGCGGGTGGCGAGGTGGCCGGCCACGGCGAGGACGACCAGCGCGGCCGTGGCGGCGAGTCCGCCGACGCCGAACGCGGCCATCGGTCCGACCAGGCCGACCAGGGCCGCGCCCAGGGCCGGCCCGGTCGCCTGACCCAGCCGCGAGGACGCCGACCAGGCCCCGATGAGCAGCCCCCGGCCGTCCACCGGTTGCCGGGTCACGGCGTGGACGGCGGCGTTGTACGCGCAGCCGACCCCGACGCCGAGGACCACGACGGTGACCGCGACCACCCACACCGCCGGGGCGACGGCGGTCGCCAGCAGCGCCACCGCACACAGCCCGAGCCCGAGCTGGGCGACGTACCGGTCGCCCAGCCGGCCGGCGAGCATCACCAGCGTCGCCGAGGCGGCGAGACTGCCCACGTTGCCCAGCCCGACGAGGACGCCCCGGGCGGCCAACGGCACCTCGAAGACCCGGTCCAGGGCCAGGGGAAGCATCGCGGCGGTCGCCGCGGACATCAGTGTGATCACGACCGTGGTGAGCGCCAGCGCGCCGGCCACCGTGCCGAGCCCGCCGGTACGCCGCAGGTCGGCCAGGACGTGCGGGGCCCGGTGACCCGGACCGGCCGCTCGGCCCGGGGCCAGCCCGAGCACCCGGACCGTGCCGGGTACCAGCAGGACGCCCAGCGCGTAGATCCAGAACACGTTGCGCGGGTCGCCGATGCTGGCCACCGCGCCACCGACCACCGGCCCGACGGTCGACGCGCTGGTCAGCACGAAGGTGTTGACCGCCAGACCGCGCTGCCGGGCGGCACCGGTGAGGGCCTCGCCGATCACGGTCGGAGGGATGGTCAGCAGTCCGGCGAAGCCGACGCCCTGCACCGCCCGCAGCGCGACGGCGACGCCGAACGAGTCGACCAGCGCGCAGGCGGTGCCGGCGACCGTGAAGAGCAGCAGACAGCCGAGCGCCACCCGACCCCGCCCGAGCCGGTCGGAGAGCCCGCCCAGGAGCACGGTCAGGGCGATGCCCGGTACCGCGATCGCGCCCTGGAGCACCCCGACCGCCGGTTCGCCCACCCGGTACGCGGTAGCGAGTTCCGCCATGGCGGGTGCGAACGTTCCGTAACCGGTGGAGGCGACGGCGGACAGGGCGGTGACGGTCAGGAGCCCGCCGGTGCCGAGCGGTGGAGGAGACGCCACGGGCGGTCCATTCAGCGGAACAATGTTTCGATGAACGTACCGCAGACGTGAGCACAGGTCCATAACGGCACGTCAGGCCGTTGACACTGTCGAGAACCCGGTCCTAGTGTGTAGAAACGCTGTTCCGCTATGCGGATCGATGTGTGAATCTCTTGGGAGAGGGGTGCCGGGATGAGTCCGAAGACGGGAGCACTCGGCCGGTTCAGAGCCCTGAAGGTTTCTGCTCTGGTCGGGGTGGTGGCCCTCCTGGCTACCGCCTGTAGTTCATCCAACGGGGACGGTGAGAACCAGTCGAACTCCTCCCCGGGAGCGGCCGGGGCGGACATCGTGGTCGGGGTCGGGGTGATCAACCCCGACCTTGACGCGTTCTCCGCCACCTCACCGCCGCGTTCCTTCTACGCCTACCCGGTCTGGTCCCTGCTGACCCGGGTCGACACCCTCGGCGAGGGGGCCAAGGTGGTCCCCGGCGTCGCCGAGTCCTGGACCCGGGTCAACGACCTGACCTGGCAGTTCGTCCTGCGCAAGGACCTGAAGTTCGCCAACGGCGAGCCGGTGGACGCCGCCGCCGTGGTCTACTCCACCCGGTTCATGCTCGACCCGAAGAACGAGGCGAGCATCCGCGGCAAGCTCGGCATCATCAAGAAGGTCGAGGCGACCGACGACCACACCATCCGCTTCGACATGAGCGCGCCGGAGGCGATCCTGCCCCGGCTGCTCGGCGCGATGCCGATCGTTCCGCCCAAGGAGCACGCGAAGGTGGGGTCGAAGGCGTTCAACGTCAAGCCGATCGGCACCGGCGCCTTCATGGTGGAGAAGTTCGTCCCCGGCAAGGAGCTCGTGCTGGTGCCGAACCCCAACTCCGGTCAGGGCGAGGCGAAGCCGGCCTCGATCACCTTCAAGGCGATTCCGGAGGACGCCGCCCGGGTGGCCGCTCTCAAGGCCGGTGACGTCGACATCATCACCAAGGTCCCGATCGACGCGATCAAGTCCCTGGAGTCGTCCGACTACCAGATCCACGACGCGGTCGAACCCCGGACCTACGCGCTGGACCTGTACACCGACTCCGGACCGCTGACCGATGTCCGGGTCCGCCGGGCCATCGCTCAGTCCCTCGACCTGGACGCCCTGGTCAAGGGCGTGATGGGCGGCAAGGGTGACGTCGGTGAGGGGCAGCTCGCGCCGAAGTTCATGTCCGGCTACTGCCAGGACGTGACCCGCTGGCCGTACGACCTGGCGGCGGCGAACAAGCTGATGACCGAGGCCGGGGTCTCCGGGCTCAAGCTGAAGTTCCAGACCTCGCAGGGCTTCATCCTCAACGACACCCTGCTGGCGCAGGCGATCGGCGAGATGATCGGCAAGCTCGACGCGGTGGAGTCGGTGGAGATCGTCCCGATGGAGTTCTCCAACTACCTCGACGTCTACTACGGCCGCACCCAGCGGGCCGACATGTTCGCCTGGGGCATGAGCAGCTCGCCCTTCGTGGACGCCTCGGTGCAGCTCGAGCGCCTGGTCACCGGGTACCCCCAGCACAACATCGGCTACTCCAACCCGACCTACGACCAGTGGTTCGACAAGCTGCGCGCCGCCGAGGAGGGTACGCCGGAACGGCAGCAGGCGTTCTGCGAGCTGTCGAAGATCTACAAGGAGGACGTCCCCTCGGTGGCGGTCATGACCCTGCCGGACATCTGGGCCAGCTCCGACAAGATCCGGGACTTCACGGTGGACCAGGCGGGCAACCCGGCCTGGGAGCTGATCACCAAGGTCAAGGACTAGGCGGGAACCGACCGTGGTGAAGCTCCTGCGACAGCGGCTCCTCCAGCTGGTCCTGGTCATCCTCGGCCTGTCCAGCCTGGTGTTCTTCCTGGTCCGGATCTCCGGTGACCCGGCGGCGGCGATCGCCGGGGCGGACGCGGACGCGGAGACCCTGGCGGCGATCCGGAGCAACCTCGGGCTGGACGATCCGGTACTGGTCCAGTACCTGAAGTTCCTCGGTGACCTGCTGGTACTCGACTTCGGCGACTCCTACCAGTACCGCAGCGACGCGATGTCGCTGGTGCTGGACCGGTTGCCGGCGTCGGCGCTGCTGACCACCATCGCGATGGTCATCGCGGTCGGGATCGGCGTGCCGGCCGGGGTGCTCGGTGCCGTACACCGGGACGGGCTCCTCGGCCGGGTCGTCAACGGCCTCGCCATCCTCGGGCAGAGCGTGCCGAACTTCGTGCTCGGCCTCCTGCTCATCATGGTCTTCGCGGTCACCCTCGGCTGGCTGCCCAGCTTCGGCGGGGAGGGGGTGATGAGCCTGATCCTCCCGGCCCTCACCCTCTCCGCCTTCATCTGCGCCCGGCAGATGCGGCTGGTGCAGGCGTACACCCTGGAGGAACTGAGCAAGGGGTACGTCCGGACGGCGAACTCGCTCGGTTACAGCACCCGGCGGATCCGGTACCGGCACATCCTGCGCAACGTGACCGTGCCGATGCTCTCCCTGGTGGGGCTGGAACTCGGCCAGTTCATCGCTGGTTCGGTGGTGGTCGAGTCGGTCTTCTCCTGGCCCGGCCTGGGCCGGCTGATGGTCGAGTCGGTCACCGCCCGTGACTACCCGGTCCTCCAGGCGGGCGTGTTCGTCATCGGCGTGCTCGTCGTGCTGATCAACTTCATCGTCGACCTGCTCTACCAGGTGGTCGACCCCCGACTCAAGGCGCAGTTGGTGACCCGATGAGCACACTGGTGACCGTTCCCCGGCCCGGTAGGGGCGAACCGGAGGCCGAGGCCGTCCCCGCGCCCCGGCGGACCCGCCGCCGGCTGCTGCCGAGGTACCTCGGCGCCCGGATCGCCCTCGGCTTCCTGGTGGTCGGGGTACTGGCGGCCATCTTCGCCCCGGCCGTCGCCCCGTACGACCCGAACGAGCAGTCCCTGCTCAACCGGCTCGCCGAACCGGGGCTGTTCGGCGGCGAGGGCGCCCACCTGCTCGGCACCGACGAACTCGGCCGGGACCTGCTCAGCCGGGCCATCTACGGCGGCCGGATCAGTTTCACCATCGGCTTCGTCGCGGCCACCCTCGCCGGCCTGCTCGGCACCGTCCTCGGTGTCGTCGCCGGTTACTACCGGGGCATCGTCGAGGCGGTGATCATGCGGACGGTGGACATCCTCACCGCGTTCCCGTTCCTGATCGTCGCCCTCGCCGTGGTGGCGGTCTTCGGGGCCCGGCTGTCGGTGCTGATCATCGTGCTGGTGCTCTGGGAGTGGGTGCCGTTCACCCGGCTCGCCCACGCCAAGACCCTGCACGTGGTCTCCACCGACTACTTCCGGGCGGCGGTCGCCATCGGCCGCCGGGGCGTGGGCATCCTGGCCCGGCACGTGCTGCCCAACATCGCCGGCCCGCTGATCGTCGTCTGGACCTTCGTGGTGGCCCGGTCCATCGTCATCGAGAGTTCGCTCAGCTTCCTCGGGCTCGGGGTGCCACCGCCCACCGCCACCTGGGGCGGAATGCTGAGCGCCAGCCGTGGCTACCTCGACACCGCCTGGTGGATCCCGCTGGTCCCCGGCGTGGCCATCACCCTGGTGGTGCTGAGCGTCAACATCGTCGGCGACTGGCTGAGTGAGAGGTGGGATCCGCATGGCCGGCGCTGACGCCGTACCGCTGCTCGAGGTCGAAGGGCTCGACGTCACCTTCGACACCCCCCGGGGCCCGGTGCACGCCGTCCGGGGCGCCACCTGGTCGCTGCACCAGGGCGAGACCCTGGTGGTGCTCGGCGAGTCCGGCTCCGGCAAGAGCGTCTCGCTGCACGCCATCGCCGGGTTGCTGCCGTCGAACGGGCACACCGGCGGGCGGGTCCGCTTCCAGGGCCGCGACGTGCTCGGCCTGCGCGGCGGGGAGCTGCGGAAGTTCTGCGCCGAGAACTACGGCATGGTCTTCCAGGATCCGATGAGCTCCCTGGACCCGAGCTTCACCGTCGGCGACCAGATCGCCGAGATCCTGCGGGTGCACCGGGGCGCGTCGGCGAAGGACGCCTGGCAGCGCGCGGTCGAGCTGCTCGAGGTGGTCCGGATCGACGACCCGCCCCGCCGGGCCGGGCAGTACCCGCACCAACTCTCCGGCGGCATGCGCCAACGGGTCATGATCGCCATGGCGATCGCCCTGGACCCGCCGCTCTTCCTCGCCGACGAGCCCACCACCGCCCTCGACACCAGCGTCCGGGGCGCGGTGCTGGAAACCATGATGGAACTGCGGGACCGGCTCTCCATGGGCGTCGTCCTGATCACCCACGACATCGGCGTCGCGGCGGCCGTCGCCGACCGGGTCGCGGTCATGTACGCCGGCCGGGTCGTCGAGTACGGCACCGCCGAGCAGGTGCTGCACCAGCCCGGTCACCCGTACACCGCCGCGCTGCTCGGGTCCCTGCCCCGGCTGCGGCGGCTCCGCTCCACCCTGACCGCCATTCCCGGCTCCCCGCCGAACGCGGCCCGCCTGCCGGCCGGCTGCTCCTTCCACCCCCGGTGCCGGTTCGCCACCGACCGCTGCGCGGAGGAACTGCCGCTGCCGCAACCGACCGGCGCCGGACAGGTCGCCGCCTGCCACTGGACCGTCGAGCTGACCGCCGACGGCGACCTCGGCTACTGGCGCGACGGTGGCGAGGCGCTCGTCGACACCCGCGCCGGGGCGAACGAGACCTTCGTCGTGGTCGAGAACCTGGTGAAGGAGTACCCCCTCGGGTCCGGCCGGAAGGCCCGGGTGCTGCGGGCGGTGGACGACGTCTCCTTCACCATTCCCAAGGGCACCACCCTCGGCCTGGTGGGGGAGTCCGGTTCGGGCAAGTCCACCACCGCGATGATCATGGCCGGGCTGCTCACGCCGACCGCCGGACGCGTGGAGATCGGCGGCGTCGACATCGCCCGCCTCTCCGGTAAGGCCATGCGCGACGTCCGGCGCAACCTCCAGGTGGTCTTCCAGGACCCGTTCTCCTCGATGGATCCCCGGATGACCATCGGCCAGATCGTCGACGAGCCGCTGCTGGTGCACAAGCGTGGGTCGAAGGCGGAGCGCCGCAACCGGGTCGCCGAGCTGCTCGACCTGGTCGGGCTGGACGGTGACTACACCACCCGCTTCCCGCACCAGCTCTCCGGCGGGCAGGCCCAACGGGTCGCCATCGCCCGCGCGCTGGCCCTGGAACCCGCGCTGGTGGTCCTCGACGAGCCGGTGGCCGCCCTCGACCTCTCCATCCAGGCGCAGATCCTCAACCTGCTCCGTGACCTCCAGGCGCGGCTCGGGCTGACGTACCTCTTCATCGGGCACGACCTCGCCGCGGTGGCGTACATCTCCGACCAGGTCGCGGTGATGTCCACCGGGAAGATCGTCGAACTCGACCGGGTCGACACGATCTACCAGCGCCCGGAAGCGGCGTACACCCGGCAGCTCCTCGACGCGGTGCTCGACCCGGAGACCGACCTCGGCCGGTACCGGGACCGGCCGGCGATCCGGGAGGAGGCGCCGTGCGAGCCCTCGGTCCCGGCGACGCCCTGATCGTCATCGACGTCCAACGCAAGTACGTCTCCGGGGAAGGACCGTTGGCGGTCCCGGACGGTCCCGGACTCGTCGACCGGATCGCCCGTTTCGCCGAGGCGGCCCGACGCCGGGACGTGCCCCTGGTCTGGGTGACCCGGGAGCTGCGACCCGGCGTGTCGATGGGCCGGGCCACCACCGCGGCCAACGGCCGCGCGGTCGACGACCTGTTCCGGGGGCCCGCTGCCGAGCTGCACCCCGGCCTCGGCGCCCGGGACGACGAGATCCGGGTGGTCAAGCCCCGCCAGTCGGCCTTCTACGGCACCGACCTCGAGGGGGTGCTCCGGTCAGTCGGCGCGGACCGGGTGGTGCTGACCGGGGTCACCACCAACATCTGCGTGCAGGCCACCGCCCAGGACGCCCGCGCCCGGGACCTGGACGTGCTGGTGGTCGCCGACCTGACCGCCGCGCTGCCGGTCACCACCCCCGGCTTCGCGCTGTCGGCGGAGGCGGTGCAGCGGGCCACCCTGGCCACCCTGGCCCACGCCGTCGGCACCGTCCGCCCGGCCGGGGACCTGCTCACCGGCTAGTCCTCCCGCCGGGGATCGTGGTCGCGGCTCGCCCGGTCCGCCCTGCTGGCTCCACGACAGCCTGACCCGGCCGCCGGCCCTGTCCGGCCGGACGTGGGTGTCGCCAGGGCAGGTCCGGAGCGCGATCATTGGTCCCGGCCGGGTATTCGGGACCACTAGTGGGGACGGGACATGCGTGACGAGCCAGGGCAGCCAGGGGACCCGCTGGCACGGTGGGAGCAGGTCACCGCGGTACCGCTGACCGTGCTGTCGGTGATCTTCCTGGTGGTGTACGCGGTGCCGATCCTCGACCCCGGCCTACCGGCGGCGTGGCGGACGGTGTGCACCCTGACGACGGCCACGATCTGGGTGCTGTTCTGGGGCGACATCCTGGCCCGGTTCCGGCTGGCGGTCGACCGACGGCGGTTCGTGCGGGAGCACCTGTTCGACCTGGCCGTACTGCTCCTACCGATGCTGCGACCGCTACGCGCCGTACGGCTGATCATGGTCGTCCTGACGATCAGTCGACGGACCGAGACGTGGGCGCGGGGCCGACTCGCCGTGTACGTGGCCATCACCACTCTGCTCCTGGTACTGGTGGCGGCCCTGGCGGTGCTGGACGCCGAGCGGCTCGCCGCCGACGCGAACATCACCTCGTTCGACGAGGCACTCTGGTGGGCGACGGTGACGATCACGACGGTCGGTTACGGGGACCACTATCCGGTGACCGCTGCGGGAAAACTCGTCGCGCTCGGCCTGATGATCGGTGGAATCGGTCTGATCGGTTTCGTCACCGGTTCCCTGGCGACCTGGATCGTGGAACGGGTCTCCGCCGACTCCAGTCGGCCGACGGCCGCGACGACCGAGGACGTGGCGGCCCTGCGGGCCGAGATCGTGGCGCTGCGTCAGCGCCTCGACGGCGTCACCGTCCCGGGAGCCCCGGCCGGGGACCCCGAGCCGCAGGAGGCATCTCCCCGGGGCGGTCCGTGACGGCCGACGGGTCGAGCAGCCGGCGGAGCCCCCCGGCGAGAGTGACCGCGGCGTCGATCTCGACCTTGCGGATCGACACGCTCTCCACGTGGAAGCCGAACGGCACCCCGAGCCGTCGGCAGAAGGCGCTCAGCTCCCGGGCGTTGGCCAGGCACTGCTGGTACGACTCGGCGAGCGGGTCCTCGGCGTGCCGCAGGGCGTTCTCCAACCACCGGGGAACGGCGACGCCCAGCCACTTCAGGAACGACAGGGTCTTCAGCGAGCCGCACACCGACAGGGTGAACACGATCGGCTGTGGCGCGACGCCCCGCTCCCGGCAGGCGTAGTGGTAGTCCGAGACCAGGCTCTTGGTCGCGTCGACGTCGTAGATCACCTGCGAGACGAAGAACGCACAGCCCTGCTCCTGCTTGGCCAGCATCCGTAGGTGCTCGTCCCCTCCCCGGCTGTGCCGCTCGGGGATGGCGACCCCGCCGACGGTCAGGTCGGGCCGGGCCTCCCGGCGCAGGGCGTGGGCCCGGGGCAGCGGGGTGCGGACCGCCTTGGTGCTGGAGGACGCGCCGACGAGGACGGTCGCCACCCGATCCGGATCCGTCGCCTCCAGCCAGTCGCGCAGCTCCGGCTCGGGGTACTTGCCGACGCAGCGGTAGATGATGGTGGGCCGGTGCCAGTCGCGCAGGTGTCCGGCGTGGAAGACCGCCGGGTCCATCGTCGGCAGGTAGGGGAACGGGCGCTCGTCCGGATTGCGGTCGCTCTCGTCGTCGATGTCGTAGAGCAGCAACGCGTCCACGTCCAGCGGCGCGAGCCGGGCCAGCGTGACCCGGGCGATCTCCGCGACCTGCTCGGGGGTGGCGCTGCGGCGGGGTGGCGTGAGCCCGAACAGCAGGAGGGGACGCCGCCGGGCGGTGGCGAGGACGTCGGGCACGGTGCGTCCGGGCGGGGCGGCGGGGGACCGCGGGCCGACGCGGTCCGGACGATCCGACATGTCGCCACAGTAGCCGAGCCACCATGCGGCACCACCGCACGGCGGTGTCTGCCCCACCACCTACCGGCGGTGCCCGCCCGACGAGGGCCGGAGCGGGATCAGTACCCCTTGGTCAGGTCGAATTCGCCGAGCAGCGGTTCGCCGGCCCGCCAGCGGCGCAGGTTCTCGCAGAACTGCGCGACCACCCGTTCGGCCCGGCGCGGCGAGCCGCCGGCGATGTGCGGGGTGACCACCACGTTCGGCAGGTGCCAGAGCGGATCGTCGAGGGCGAGAGGTTCCCGGGCCACCACGTCCAGCCCCGCTCCGCCGAGCCGCCCGTCGGTCAGGGCGGCCCGCAGCGCCGTCTCGTCGACCAACTCGCCCCGGCTGACGTTGACCACGATCGCACCGGGCTTCATCGCGGCGATCCGGGCGGCGTCCAGCAGGTGCCGGGTGGCCGGGGTGAGCGGCACGGTGAGCACCACCACGTCGGCGGTCGGCAGCACCTCGTCCAGCTCGTCCGGGCCGACCAGCAGGTCCACGTCGGGGCCCGGGTCGACCCGCTCCGGTTCGACCGCGACGATCCGGCGGAACTCGAAGCCCCGGGCCCGCCGGGCCACCGCCCGGCCCGCACCGCCGAGGCCGACCACCAGCATGGTCCGGTCGGTGAACTCCCACTGGGTCGCCCGCACCGCGATCCGGTACGCGTCGGTCCACTGCGGCTGGCGGAGCACCGTCGCCACTCCCCGGGTCAGGGCGAGCAGCAGCGCGAAGGCGTGTTCGGCCAGGTGCGCGCCGACGATCCCGCCCTTGGCGGAGACCAGGCGGACGTCCCGGCCGGCCAGGTGCGCGGCGATCCGGTCCACGCCCGCGCCGACCGACTGCACCCAGCGCAGGTTCACCGCGGCGTCGAGCACCTCCGGCTGGACGTCGCCGAAGAGGACGGTCGCGTCGGGCGCGTGCCGGAGCTGGGTGGCCAGGTCACGGGCGACCACGACCGGGTCCGGGGCCGCCGCCGCGCGGATCGCGTCGACCTGCTCGTCGGTCAGCGGCGCGATCAGCGCGTGCGCGGCGGCGAGCACCGTCTGGTCGTTCACCGGTCCGTCTCCGTTCCCAGGTACCGGGTCCGCGCCCGGTTCACCTCGTCGTAGCCGATCATGTTGGTGAACTCGCGCAGTGGCACGCCCCGCGCGGAGACCACGCCCGGCTCGGGACCGAGCAGGTCGGCGTAGGCGTCGGCGAGGGCGCGGGCGGTGGCGAGCACCCCCTGGAGGCCGTAGATGACCACGGCGATGCCGAGTTCCCGGGCGATCTGCGGGGTGAGTTCGCGCTCCAGCCAGCTGCCCGGGGCGACCGCCGCGGCCAGCGGCCGGCCGCACGCGTCCCGGGCGGCCTGCCACGCCTCGAACGGGAAGCCCTCGTCGTGGCGCATCGGGAAGACCACGTCCGCCCCGGCCGCCGCGTACGCCTCGGCGCGGCGCAGCACCTCGTCCACGGTGTCGGCGTTGGTCCGGGCGACCACGGCGGCGTGGGTACGGGCGTCGACGCAGGCCCGGACCTTCGCCGCCGCCTCAGGCAGCGGCACCAGGCTCACCCCGGCCTGCTCGCTCAGCGGCCCCGGTTTGGGGGAGACCTGGTCCTCCAGCATCAGCGCCGCCGCGCCGGCCTGCTCGAAGTCCCGGGCGGCGTAGTGCGCGTTGACCGCGTTGCCCCACCCGGTGTCCAGGTCGGCGATGACCGGCAGGCCGCTGGCCCGAGCGGCGACCCGGACCGCGTGCGTCATGTCGGCCCGGGTGTAGAGGTCGGCGTCGGGCAGGCCGAGGCTGGCCGAGACGGCGAATCCGGAGACGAAGAGGCACCGGAAGCCGGCGGCGGCGGCCATGGTGGCGCTGAGCCCGTCCCACACCCCGGCGGTCGGTACGGGTGGTTCGGCGGCGAGGACGGCGGCGAAGCCGACCGGAGCGTGCACCGGCATCGGTCATACCCCCGGCAGGTCGACGACCACGTCGACCAGGACGGGGCGGCCCTCGCGGACGCCCTTGACCGCTTCGGTGAGCGCGGCGGCGAGGGCGTCGCGCTCGGTGACGGTGAACGCCTCGACGCCCTGGGCGCGGGCCATCGCGGCGTGGTCGACCGCCGGCCCGGTGAGGTCCATGCCGTGCCGGGCCCGTTCGAGATCACCGCCCCGGGTCTGCACCACCCGCCGCTGGTGCAGCCAGTCCGCGCCGTAGCTGCGGTTGTTCACCACCACGACCAGCAGCGGAAGGTGGTGGTGGGCGGCGGTCCAGAGGCCCTGCGGGGTGTAGAGCAGGTCGCCGTCGGGTTGCAGGTCGACCACCACCGTGTCGTCGTCGCGGTGGTGCAGGGCCGCGCCGATCGAGCCGCCGATGCCGAAGCCGAGCCCGCCCGCCCCGGAGCCGCCGAGGTGGCAGTTGTAGTCGACCATGTCCCAGGTGCGCCGGGGCCAGCCCCGGAACATGGTGAACCCGATCTGCCAGGGTCCGTCGCGGACCGCCTCGTAGGTGGCGGCGGCGAGCACGCCCTCGGTGATGCCGCCGTGGGGCGACTCCGGCGGTGGCCCCTGGGCGGCGCGGAGCGAGGCGGTGTGCGCGGTGAGCCACTCCCGTCGGGCGGCGATCGCGTCCGGGCGGCGGGCGACCCGCTCGTCGACCAGGTCGGCGAGGACGGGCAGCGCGACGGCGGTGTCCGCGACCAGGTATTCGTCGGCGCGGATCGGCGGTTCCAGGTCGAGGAAGCCGTTGTGCTTCAGGTCGTTGAGGGTGATCACCGCGAGCGTGGTGCCGGGCCGGGTGAGCAGGTGGAAGCCGCGCCGGTCGTTGTCCACCCGGGAGGTCGCCCAGCGCACGTCCCGGCAGTCCAGCGCGAGGACGAGGTCGGCGGCGGCGAGCCGGGCGTCCCGGTCGGCGGTGCAGTCGGCCCAGTGGCCGGTGGGGAAGTTGTGCCGGCTGCCCAGGTCCACCACGGGTACGGCGAGGGACTCGGCGAGCCGGCGCAGCGCGTCGAAGCCGGACCGGCTCCGGCCGACGAAGTCGGCGAGGATCACCGGCGACTCGGCGGCGACGAGCAGGTCGGCCACCGCCTCGAGGCGATCCGGTGGCGCGGTCGGCGGGGCGAGCGGGGACGGGCCCCAGTCGCCGAGGTCGACCGCGGGGGTGGGCGACTCCTGGAGCAGCGCGTCGAGGGCGACGTACGTCGGACCCGGCGGCTGGGCGACGGCCAGCTGGTGGGCCCGGAGCAGCAGGTCGGGCAGGGCGGCGACCGAGGTCGGCTCGGTGTCCCACTTGACCACGTCGCGGACCGCCTGGCCCTGGAGGTTGGCGGTGTGCACCCAGTCGATCCAGGGGCGGCGGCGGGACTGGTCGGCCGGTCCGGAGCCGCCGAGCAGCAGGACCGGCGCGTGGTCGGCGTACGCGTTGAAGGTCGCCATCACGGCCTGTTGCAACCCGACCAGGTTGTGCACGGCGGCGGCCATCACCTCCCCGGACGCCTTGGCGTAGCCGTGCGCGATGGCCACGGCGACGCCCTCGTGCAGCGCGGAGATCAGCTCCGGGCTGCCGCTGGTGGTGAGGGAGTCGTGCAGTCCCCGGAACGAGGCGCCGGGGTTCGCCGCCACGTACCGGATGCCGAGGCGCTGGAGCAGCGCCACCATCACGTCGCTTCCGTAGGTCAGATCCATCGTCACGTCCCTGTCCGTCGGCCTGTCCCGCCTCCGTCGACTGCGCTACCTTATGAAACACCGTTTCATCAACCGGAACAAGAGGGGTGCGCGTCATGCATCGACCTGGTCAGGCCGTGGATCTGCACAGTCACTGGTGGCCCCGGGAGTTCGCGGCGGCCGTCCGCGCCGGCCGGCGCTGGCACGCCTGGGACGCCGACCTCACCGCCGCCACGCCCCGGATCGTGGCGGGGGAGCGGGACGCCCCGGCCCCGGTCGACCTGTACTCGACCGACCTGGTCGCCCGGCGGGAGCGCCGCGCCGCCGAGGGCATCGTCCGCGAGGCCGCGATGGTCCCGGTCTTCCTGTGGGGGTACGAACTCCCGGCCGCCGAGGCCGAGGCGTACTGCCGGGACGTCAACGCCGACCTGGCCGACGCCCAGGCCGCCTCGGGCGGCACCTTCACCGGGCTCGGGCTGCTTCCCCTCCAGGACCACGACGCCGCGCTGCGGGTGCTCGACCACTCGGTCAAGGACCTCGGGCTCTACGCGTTCAGCATCGGCACCAACGTGGAGGACGCCAACCTGGACGACCCGGCGGTGGTCGGCATCCTCGACCAGGTCCTCGCCGCCGGGGCGGCCATCGTCATCCACGCCAACTGGTACACCCGGGCCGGCCGGGAACGGACCTGCCGGCACATGTTCGACAACTCGGTGGGGGTGCCGCTGGAGGCCGGGTTGGCGCTGGCCTCGCTGATCTACTCGGGTCTGCTGGACCGGCACCCGGGCGCCCGGATCTGCTGCTCGCACGGGGGTGGCTGGCTGCCGTACGGGATCGGGCGGCTCAACCTGCGTTACCTCCAGGGGCGGGACAGCGGCCTGTTGGCCGAGGCCCCGGACCGCTACCTGCCCCGGTTCCACTACGACTGCCTGGTGCACGACGAGCGCGCCCTGCAACTGCTGGTCGAGCGGGTCGGCGCGGACCGGGTGGTGATCGGGACCGACCACCCGTACGGCGGGGACATCCCCGAGGTCGGCGCGGTGCGCTGGATCGCCGACCAGCCGTTCCTGACCAGCCGGGAGAAGGACATGGTGGTCCGCGAGAACGCCACCGCCTTCCTCGACGGCGCCCGCCGGGCGGTCGGCTTCGCCGACTGACGCCAGGGACCGCCCCGGGCCCGCCGCGTGCGGCCCTCTACCGCCGACGGTGAAACCCCTGGTCACGACGATATCCGGCCCTTGACACGTTCGGACGGCCGCGCCTAGCGTTGTGGAACGCCGTTTCGCTGAGTGGAAGGAACGCGATGGCCACGCTCCGAGGGTTCGGCAATCCACTGTCCCCGTCCGGCCGGGCGGCACTCGTCGACGACCCCCCGCACCACATCAGCGCCGACGCCATCCAGGTGATCTACCGGGTCGACCCGGACAGGGCCCGCGCCTACCTGCCCGACGGCCTCGAGCTGCATCCGGACGCCCTGGCGTACGCCTACGTCGCCGACATGGTCAAGATCAGTGACAGCCATCCGGACCAGGCGTGGACCGAGCCGCAGTGGTCGCAGTACCAGGAGGGCATCCTCGGCCTCTACTGCACCTACCAGGGGCAGCCGGGCCGGTTCAGCGCGTTCATCTACGTGAGCGAGGACTGGTCGGTGGTCTTCGGTCACTACATGGGCTTCGCCAAGAAGCAGGGCGTCATCCACAAGACCAAGATCCAGCCGGCGAACCCGGCCCTCGGTCCGGTCGGCCCCGGCACCCGCCTGCGCGGCACCGTCGACCGGTTCAGCCGGCGGATCTTCAACGTCGACATCCAGCTCACCGAGAAGATCGCCGACGACGCGGTGCCCTCGCACGGGCACCGGGTCTACACCTACCGGCACATTCCGTCGCCCAGCCCGGACGTGGCCGACCAGCGCCAACTCTTCGCCCTGGACCTGGACCGGGCCACCACCATCGAGGCCTGGCGGGGCACCGGCGGCGTCGAGATCCTGCCCGACCTGATCAACGAGGACCTCGACGGCTTCCAGCCCCTGGAGATCGTCGACGCCTACACCTTCCAACGCGGCTGGACCACCCGGGCCGGCGCCACCCTGCTGCGAGAGGACCACTGATGACCGACTGGGCCGCCATCCAGGTCGCCAAGGCCGCCGACAACATCGTCAACACCTCGCTCGCCGTCCGCCCCGGGGAGCTGGTGGCCATCGCCGCCGACCACAACTCCGACCAGGCGGTGGTCGACGCCCTGCTCGCGGCGGTCGCCGCCGCCGGGGCCGAGGGCACCCTGCTCGTCCAGCCGGCCCGCGCCCGCGCCGGCGAGCCGGCCAACCGGATCATCGCCGCCGCGCTGGCCGGCGCGGACGTGATCATCTCGCCGACGTCGACCGCGCTGAGCTTCACCCCCGAGCTGAAGCAGGCCCTCAACCGGGGCGCGCGGGCCATCGTCATGACCGGGGTGACCCGGGCCGAGCTGACCGGCGGCGCGGGCGTCGCCGACTACGAGGAGGTCCACCGGATCACCAAGCCGCTCGCCGACGCCATCACCGCCGGCTCCCGGATCCGGGTCACCTCCCGGCAGGGCTCCGACCTGACCGCCAGCCTGGAGGGGGTCACCTGCGGGGTCGGGGCGTCCTTCGCCCGCGAGCCCGGCCAGATCTCCAGCTACCCCAGCGGCGAGGCGTGGAGCGCCCCGGCCACCGGCACCGGCCAGGGCGTCCTGGTCGCCGACGGCTCCGCCCACCAGCTCGGCAAGCTGCGCGAGCCGATCCGGGTGCACTTCGACCAGGGCCGCGCGGTGAAGATCGAGGGCGGCGACCAGGCCGAGGAACTGCGCCGGATGATCGACGGCGTGGAGAACGGCGACAACCTCGGCGAGATCTCCATCGGCACCAACCCGGCGGCCCGCTTCCTCGGCAACATCACCGAGGACAAGAAGCAGGTGGGAACCGTCCACTTCGCCCTCGGCAACAGCGTGGTCGGCGGGACGGTCAAGGCGCCGATCCACGTCGACCTGCTGCTGCTCACCCCCACCGTCGAGGTGGACGGCGAGATCCTGGTCCAGGACGGGAAGATCGTGAAGACCGCATGACCGCCGCGTCGACCCCGGTGGCCGACGTACCGGCCATCGACACGCACACCCACTTCTGGCCCCGGGGGCTGCTCGCCGCCGGCCGGTCCGGGCGGGACTGGTACGGCTGGCGGCCGGTCACCGAGGCCGACGGGCGGCGGGCGTTCGCGCTGGGGCGTACGGTGCTGAACTTCGCCCCGCCCGAGGTGGACCTGGACGACCCGGCGGCGCGGCTCGCCACCCGCGCCGCCGCCCAGGGCATCCGCTTCGAGGCCGTCCAGGTCGCCGGCTTCCTCTTCAACTACCACCTGGACGCGGCCCGGGGTGCGGCGTTCTGCCGGGAACTGAACACCGAACTGGCCGAACTGGAGGCCGCCGCCCCGCAGACCTACCGGGGCCTGGCGCAGTTGCCGCTCCAGGACCGGGAGGCCGCCCTGGCCGTGCTCGAACACGCGGTCAAGGAGCTGAAGCTCCGGCACTTCGTGCTCACCCCCGCCGTCAACGGCCGCAACCTCGACGACCCGCAGATCCTGCCGGTGCTGGAGGCGATGGCCGAGGCCGGGGTGACCGCCAACGTCCACCCGGCGTTCTTCGACAAGCTCGGCGCGGGGGACCGGCTCGGCCGCTACTACTTCGAGAGTTCCTTCGCCGCGCCGGTCGAGGCGAGCATCGGCCTGATGACGGTGATCCACTCCGGACTGCTCGACCGGCACCCGGACTTCCGGATGTGCTTCACCCACGGCGGCGGCATCGCGATCCACTCGCTGGGCCGCTTCGACCACCGCTGGCACATGATCGGCGCGTCCCAGCGGACCATGGCCCGACCGCCGAGCGAGTACCTCGCCGCCGGCAACCTCTTCTACGACGTGCTCGTGCACGACGTACGGGCCCTGGAGATGGTGATCGAGCGGGTCGGCGTCGACCAGCTCACCATCGGCACCGACCACCCGTTCGCCTGGGACCACCCGGGCGGGGCGGCCAACTGGATCCGCGACGCGGACTTCCTGGACGCCGCCGACCGGGAGAAGATCCTGTGGCGCAACGCGGCCCGGTTCTACGGCCTCGACACCACCGTCCCGCCCGGGGCGGCCGGGGCATGACCGACTGCGACGTCCTCGTCGCCGGGGCGGGCGCGGCCGGCCTGGCCGCCGCGCTCGCCGCCGCCCGGGACGGCCGCACCGTCGTCCTCGCCGAGGCACGGGAGACCTTCCGGCAGGGCAGCAACACCGTGATGAGCACCTCGATGATCCCGGCCGCCGGCAGTCGCTGGCAGCAGGCGGCCGGCATCGAGGACTCCCCGGGGCGCTTTCTCGCCGACATCCGGGCCAAGACCCACGACCGGGCCGACCCGGTGGTCGCCGCCGCGCTCACCGCCGTCGCCCCGGAGCTGGTCGGCTGGCTGGCCGACGAGTGCGGGGTACCGCTCGACCTGGTCACCGACTTCCGCTACCCGGGCCACTCGGCGCTGCGCTGCCACAGCGTGCCCGACCGCTCCGGGGCCAGCCTGCACCGCGCCCTGCTCGACGCCGCCACCGGCCGGGACGACCTGCACCTGATGGTGCCGGCCCGGCTGGTCGACGTGCATCTCGACTCCGCCGGCACGGTCCGGGCCGCCGAGCTGGAGCGCCCCGACGGCACCCGTGAGGTGCTGGAGACACCGACGGTGGTGCTCGCCACGAACGGGTTCGCCGCCGACCCCGAGCTGGTCCGCCGGCACCTGCCGGAGATCGCCCACGGCGTCTACCACGGCGGCGAGGCGTCCCGGGGGGACGCGCTGCGGCTGGCCGAGCGGCTCGGCCTGGACACCGGCTACCTGGACGCCTACCAGGGGCACGGGTCGCTGGCCGTACCGGACGCCATCCTGCTCACCTGGGCGGTGGTGATGCACGGCGGCTTCCTCGCCGACTCCGCCGGCCTGCGGTTCGGCGACGAGACGGTCGGCTACTCCGAGTACGCCGTACCGGTGCTGGCCCGGCCCGGCGGGCAGGCCTGGGCGATCTACGACCGGCGTGTCCACGACGCCTGCCTGGCCTTCAAGGACTACCTGGACGTGGTGGCCGCCGGGGCGGTCCGCTGGGCCGACGACGTCGACGCGCTCGCCACCGTCCTCGGCGCGCCGGTCGGTACGCTGACCGCCACCCTGGCCGCCGCCGAGGCCGCCGCCACCGGGGCAGCCCCGGACGCGCTCGGCCGGACCGGTTGGGGTGCGCCGCTACGGCCGCCGTACGCGGCCGTCCGGGTCACCGGGGCGCTCTTCCACACCCAGGGCGGCCTGCGGGTCGACCGGCACGCCCGGGTGCTCCGCGACGGGGCGCCGGTGCCGGGGCTCTACGCGGCCGGCGGCGCGGCGGTGGGGATCTCCGGCCACGGCGCGGGCGGCTACCTCGCCGGCAACGGCCTGCTCAGCGCCCTCGGCCTCGGCTACCTCGCCGGCCGGCACGCCACCGGCTGACCCGAGGACCGGCGATCGGCCCTTCCACCTCCACCCGCTACGCGCCGCCGTGACGCGCCACGCCACATCAACCGATGCCGTCGACCGCAGCCCTCAGTGCAGCGATCGACGGATCCCAGCTGAAGTTCAGGACGGGGATGCCGGAAGCGGCGGCATTGCTGTCACCACCGAGGACCACTGCCCGCGGCTTACCGGTGCCCTGGGGGACGATGAGATACCAGTTGCCCCTCACGTTCGCGATGAACACGTCATCTACCTCCTGGTCGGGCGGGTTCGGGTTGGCGACGTCTCCGACGTAGTTCTCGAAATCTGCCGTCGCGCGGAAATTCGTCGGACTGCCGGTGTTCAGCCAGAGGCTTGTATGCACATGCGGTCCAACGCCGTAGTCACTGCCGTTCGCCGAGGCGCCGGAGTATGCGATCGTCTGGCCCCGCGACACGCGTTGACCGGTTGAGACGATGATCCTCGACAGGTGCAGGTGCCGGGTGTAGTTGCCGTCATCGTGGGCCATCCCCACGACGCGCCCGGTCGCGGTGGAGGTGTCGGTCTTCACGAAACGGATCGTGCCGTTCGCCGCAGCCAGGACGGGAGTACCGGTTCCGACCGCATAGTCAGTGCCCGGCTCACCCGAGGGCGGCGTCCGGTTCCGGTGGTCCTGCCAGGAGCTCGAAATCCGGACAGCTCCGCAGGGCCTCTGGTAGCTGCCAGCAGCCCGAGTGGAGCCGGGCAGCAGTGCAAAGGCGGCCGACACCCCGGATGCCGCCAACGCGGCGCTCGTGATGAAGCCCCGTCTCGAAAGTCCCCGCAGGTAGGCGATACCACCGAGATCCTCGGGCCGCAGATCGCCGTGGCTGACATTCTGAGCGGGGTCAGGGCGCGGCTCCTCGCTGAGGATCATCAATGCAACCTAGGGCCACTTCCCTTTGAGGGCAAGGGTTTCTCTGTGATCGCTCTCGGGAGTCGCGCGAGCCCTTTCCGTGAATGCCGCATCCCCCGATGGGGTTCCGGTCCCCGCGGAGGATGTCCCGTGCTGTGCGGCAGCCGGTGGCCACAGCGGACCGCCGATCCGTCCAGCGGACACGCGGGCGGGCAGGTCATCGTACGGTGAAGCCGCCGTGGCTGACGGTCTGTCCCAGCCAGTCCAGCCAGGCCACCCACAGGGCGTCCCGCTCCAACTCTGCCCTGAGCCTCTGTGACGACGTCCGGTAGCAGCGCAGCGCTTCGTCAATCTCCCTCGCCCCTACCAGCCACGGGCCGTTGCTCATCAGCTTGAACTCAGGGATCCCTGTCCTTCCAGCGACCGTCTGGGCCGAGGCCACCCGTTCGGCCTCGTGGTACGCATCCCGTCGGCTCTGAGCAGCAGAATGCCAGTCGTCGATGCCATCGAACGGCCAAGCGGGGAAGGGCTGCGGGGTTGCCTGGTGGGTCATGCCCGTACGGCGCATACCGTCACGGCAGGAAGCCATGCCGGCGATGTTCAGGTGGAACTGATAGGCAGCCCCAAGTGACTCGTACTCCTCCCAGCATGGAGGAGCGTGCACGCACAGCTCGTTGAGGTCGCAGCAAGCTTCGAAGCGGGCGCGAACAGTCGCAGCAGGTTCGGGTAGATCAGCCCACTCGAGGTCGTAACTCACCGGGATCCCCTTCGCTGTCGGAGCAGCCAGCGCTCGGCGTCACGACATTCTGCCGAGCAGCAGGTGGGCCAGCACCCGGGGGTGCCGAGCGTGTCCCGTGACGGGACACACCAGGCTGCCGGCCGGTCGACAGTGGTCACCGCGGGTCAGCGTGGTGACTCGCCACAGTTCGTCCCGGTGCTGCGGGGTGTCCGAGTGCCGCGGCTGGGACCGGGCCGCCCACCGTCGCAAGCGCGGGTCGGCAGGTGGCCGCCCACCGTTCTTCGACCGAGAGGACTACAAGGCCCGGCACGCCGTGGAGTGCGGTATCAACCGACTGAAACGTCACCGGGCGGTCGCGAGCCGCTACGACACGCTCGCCGTCCGGTTCGAAGCGGTCGTGCACACCGCGGCGATCACCGAACGGCGGTGACCGGCATGGGATCCTCGAACTCCAGCACCGGCTAACCAAGGGACAGCAGCATGGCCGCCGACTACTACGACGCCGATACCGAAAACGGCGACCACATCGCCGACCCGTCCGAGGACGCCTTGTACATGCTGCTGCAAGACCTCGATCAGCCCGACAACACCTTCGTCACCATCAACCCCGCCGACGATAGTGACTGGTACGCCTCGGTCTCCTTGCTCGCTGACGGCAGCTACGAAGTCGAACGCCGGGACCCCAGCCACCACCAGCACGAACACACCACAGAAACCGACATTTCCGCGATCGCTCAAGACCTGACGATCTGGCTGGCCGGCCGTGACCACCCCGGACGGCCAACCAGCCGATCCTGACTTCCAGAACACGCCCCAGAGCTGACCGCAGCGCTGGTGGGGTCGGTACCGTGGCCATCGCCCAACCCGCTCAGGCCGCTCCCTACTTCACGAGGACTCCGCCTGACGGCTGTTACCTCGACGTCTACACGCACCAGGGCTTCGTCTACAGCTCGGCGACCTACCGTACGAGGAGGAACGGTCTGCACGGAGCGGTGGCGCGGTGCTCCGACGGGCAGACTGTCTACGGCTTCACCGACTGCCCCGACCTCCACGGCAATCCGCGCGTCCTCTGGCTGACGCGGGCCGTACCGACGTCGCTGGCGGTCCAGAGGACGGGAGGGGACACGTTGAAGGTCGAAGGGTTCACCGAAGAGGGGTACGACGCCGTACGGGAGGTGTTCCAACGCTTGGTCGACGAGGGGCGGGAAACCGGCGCGGGGTTGTCGGTGTGGCGGGACGGTCGAGAGGTGGTCCGGCTCAGCGGGGGATGGGCTGATGCGGAGCGGCAACGCCCGTGGCGCGAGGACACGCTGGTTCAGCCGTACTCGTTGTCGAAGACGTTCGCCACGCTCGCCGCGTTGGTGGCGGTCCGCGACGGTGCGCTGGGGCTTGACGAGCCCGTGGCGGCGTACTGGAAAGAGTACGGAGTGAAGGGCAAGGAACGGACCACGTTGCGTCAGGTGCTCACCCACCAGGCGGGGCAGCCTCGGTTTCCACAGGAGGCTGCGAACCTGGATCTGCTCGACGATGCCGGGCTACGGGAGAGTCTCGCGCGGACGGCTCCGGAGTATGCCCCGGGCACCGCGCTGGGGGAGCACGCACTGACCTACGGCCACCTCATCGACGGGATCCTCCGCGCCGCCACCGGACGTAGCCTCCAGGAGGTGTTCGACAGCGTCGTGCGACCCGCGCTCGCTCTCGACGCCTGGTTCGGGGTGCCGGACACGGAACTCGAACGTGTCGCCCACCTCGAGTACGCCCGCCCGGACTGGCCGCGGCAACTGCACGCGGCACCGTGGCTGCAGATCCCCGACGGCGCGTTGGACACCCGCCGGACCAACTCCCGCGTCTGGCGGCAGTCGGTGTTCGCCGCGGCCAACCTCCACACGACGGCGACCGCCATGGCCCGCTTCTTTTCCTTCGTCACCAGCGAACACGGGCCCCTGGGTGAGCTGCTCGGCCCGCAGGTGCACACCGAACTGCTCACCTCGCAGGTCACCGGTCATGACCAGGTTTTCGGTACCAGGCTCACCTGGACGCTTGGCTTCCTCCGCGATCGCGGCAAAATCGCCAAGGGTGGTATCGGGGGCTCCGCCGCCTGGTGGTCGCTCGACCACCACCACTCCTGCGCCTACCTCACCCGTCGGCTGGACGACCACTCCCGAGCCGCCGAGATCGCTACCGTACTCGGTGACAACCTGGCCGTGGTCGGGGAGGACTGAGTACCCGGGGCTGTCCGAGAAGCGCTCGATCCGGCACCGAGGTCACCAAGGGCCCCGGCGGTCCTCAGGGTGGCCACGGCGGTCCTCAGGGTGGCCACGGGGTGCAGCTCGTTCGAGCTGCACCCCGCCACCCGGGCCGGGCGGTGCGTCGCCGCGACGCATGGAACCCGTCGGCACTGCCCCGGCTCAGGCAGCTCCGTCAGCGAAGGAACAGGGTTCCCTGCCATCCTGGGCCGTGTGCTGCCGTCGTCGGGAACATCAACCCGCTCGCGAAGCGTCCTGCGTTGATGTTCGTGAAGAGCCTGCCCGCACCGTCGATCGAGACCAGGTCGGCGCGACCGTCCCCGCTCAGGTCGGTCGGGACGGGCAGCATGTTGGCGTTCCAACCCTGGCCCACAGCTGCTCGGGGCCCCAAGCTGGCACGTCCGTTCGTCACGCCCTGGTTGCGGAAGGCAGCAAGCGTCCCGTCCGCCAGGACACCGAGCACATCCGCAGGTCCGTCGCCATCGAGGTCGACGACGTGCACGGCCAGGTGACCGGTCCAGCCCTCACCGACCCGTTGACCGGCAGCGAACATCCCTCCGGTGAAGCTGCCGGTGTTCAGGTAGTGCCACAGCGATCCGTCGGACTTGATGGACACCAGGTCGGCTCTTCCGTCACCCGTGAGATCACCGACGACGGGACGCTCGGCGGTGCTCCACCCCTGGCCGACCTGGATGGCCGGACCCCAGGTGACGGCACCGTTGTTCATGCCGGTGTTACGAAATGCCTTGAGCGTGCCGTCCGGGAACATTCCCAGCAGGTCGGCGCGCCCGTCGTCATCGAGGTCACTCAGGTGTACCGCCAGCATCCCCTGCCAGCCGCCGCCCACCTGGACGCCTGCCGCGAACATGCCAGCTGTGAAGGACCCGGTGTTCCTGAACTGCATCAAGGTCCCGGTGCTGGTCACTGTCAGCAGGTCCGCGAGCCGGTCACCGTCGAGATCACCGACGATGGGCAGCTGCGTGGCCGACCACTCGTACCCGACCGTCTGGGTGGGGCCCAGCTCCGGCCAGTTCACCGTGGTGCGCAGGTTCTCGTACGCGTTCAGCGTGCCGTTTGCCATGACAGCCAGCACGTCGGAGCGCCCGTCTCCGCTCAGATCCACGCTGTCGACGCCCCGGCGCAGCGCAAAGGTCACCAGCGGGTGGAGCACGCCGTGCGCCACCGACTCCGGACGGGAGGCGATGGCGGGAAGGAGGTTACGAAGCTCCTGGCGAAGGTTGTTGGCAATGGTGGTCTGTCCGGCGCGCTCGGCGGTCAGGAGATCCACGGCGCGAGTCGCCGCGTCCGCGAGGCGCACCGTCTGCTGCAACCATGGTCCCGCTCCGGTCGTCAGGCCGGTGTTCATGGTTTGCAGGTCCGTACTGGCCGCCCTGAGAGCAGAAAGCCTCTGCTTGAGTACGGCGGCGGCGTTGTCCACCCCGCTCCCCGTACGGAGGGCACTGCGGAAGCTCCTGATGGCATCGGCCAGCGCCACCGAGTCGGTGTGGTCGATGACGGACGAGCGGTTGATCTCGGCGAAGGTCCGCAGCTGGCTGGCCTTCGGCCCACCGAGGGTGTTGATGGCGCGGGACCAGGAGTCCTCCGGCTGGTAGTGCCCCGGATTCCAGGCGAAGTCGGCGGCCGTGAGCAGGGGCAGCTGCGAGGGGCCCTGCTGGGTCATCTCGTTGAACAGGATTCCTGGAGCAGCGGAGAGCGCAGCCTCGCGCCCGACCAGCGGGCCCATCTGGAGTCGGTCCCAGACCTGGTCGTTGACCGGGAAGTTGTCCCAGATGGCGAGGCGGTGCCGGGGGAACGCCAACTGTGCGTCGTCGAGGTTCTTCCGGGTGATAACCGGCGACAGCACCTCGGGGCCGGTCCAGTACACGCCCACGGCGGTGTCGAGCCGAGTGTCGAACTCGGTCCGGTAGCTGCTGACCGCCATCCCGGCGTACTCGCTGCTGACCGTGTACAGCTGGCCCATGCCTGCGCGGGCTCGGACGAAGTTCGTCTGGACGAAGTTCGTGACGTCGGCCTGTGCCCGAGCCCACGCCGTGACCCCGGTTCCGTATGTTTGGCCGTCGCTGACGCAGGAGAACGGCCGCGTCGGGAAGACGTCGTCCCAGGCGATGACGAAGTGCCGGACCCCGATCTGGTACATCTGGTCGAGCCGGGAGAGGAGGGTGTTGCGCTCCGTGGCGGAGGAGTGGCAGATGCCGCTGCCCTGGTCCAGCGGCATCTCGGGCGAGATCCGGTAGACGAACGCGACATGCAGGCTGTTGGCCCTGGTGACGACTTCCCGCAGTTCGCCGAGTTCCGTGTCCGTGTACGGGGTACGCCAGTTGTTGCTTCCGCTACCCCCCGTGCGCGGGTCAGCCGCGGGCCCGTAGAAGAAGCGGTTCATCTTGTTCCGGGCGAGGACCTCCACCTGTTCCAGCCGGTCGGCCTTCGTCCACCGGGCCACCCCTGGGGGTGGGGGGTTGGCCGAGTCCATCCCGCCGCGGAATGTGAAGGCCGGCCAGTCCTTGATCGTGACCCGCGCGATCGCCGCGCCGGAAGAGTCCGACGTCAGGAGCTGTCTCAGGGTCTGTGCGGCGTAGAAGGTGCCCACCTTCTGGCCGCCGGAGAGCACGACCCGCTGCCTGCCGGCGGAGTCCGTACCGCTGGCCAGCAGATAACCCTCATCCGGCAAGGTGCTCGGCGCGGTGACACCGATTGCGCTCAGGGCCGCCGCGCTGGCGGGCGTCTCCTGCGTTCCGCCGACGTAAACGGTCGTTCCGGCACCCGGATCGGTGCCGGTGACGGTGACGTTCGTGTGGTGCGCGGCGAAGGCAGCCACCACGGCGTCGACGGCCGGCCGGTCAGCGGCTGCGCCACGAACAACCGTCAGAGCGGCCGGTAGGTCGAGCGGGGTCCCGGTAACGGACACTTCCCGTGGCTGGGGACTGAGCGGCGGGGTGGCTGCGGCGCCACTGGCCACGGGCGGAGAGCCGAACAGCGCGACCGCACCGAGAAGCGAGGCGAACACGCAGCCGGCCACTGGGCGTGAAAAGCGCCAGCGTCCCCGACGGTAGCTGCTTCGCATGGGCGTTCTCCTAGGCACTTGGGGATCATGACTGGAGTCGGTGGCAGGTAGCGACTCACCAAGATACTGGGCTAGACCAGCCGGCCCCGTCAACGGCGGCGGTCAACCACATACTCATGATCTCGAATCAACCTGGACTCGCGGTCACCACGGCCCTCTGGCTTGTGGTGACACCACCCCCACGCGCTGCCGCGCCCGTAGGGGTGGTGAGTGGCGTGCGGCGGCGGGAGGCAACCGACCACGTCGTCCCCGGCCCGGAGCGGTGGAGTGAGAGTCCGCGAGCCGATCTGACCGGTCGATGCGGTCACCACGATCCCGGTCACGCCACGACGCTGGTCACGCCACGATCCGCAGCGGATGCTCGAGCAGGTCGGTGCGGGTGGCGAGGAACTGCGCGGCCAGAGCGCCGTCGATGACGCGGTGGTCGGCGGTAAGCGTGTATCGCATCCGGTGCCGCGCTTCCAGGATCTTCCCGGAGAGCGTGGGCTCCGGTGCCGCGGCACCGACGGCGAGGATCGCCCCTCGGGGTGGGTCGATGATCGCCGTGACCGACGTCCGGTCGGCATCGCGGATCACCGGCACCATGAGCCCGGCCGGGGAGGCGACGGCGATGCCGATGTCGACCGCCCGCGCAGCAGGGTTGGGCCGCGGCCCTCGGGGGAGTAGGACGCGTTGACGCCGGGGTGCTCGCCTAGGGCCGGACCGGCTCGCCTGCCGGGCAGAGACACTCCCGGTCAGCGGGTCAGCCGGCGAGCGGACGCCGCAGGTACTCGCCCTGCGGATCGCCGACCACGGTGCCGTCGCGGAGGATGCGCCGTCCGCGCAGCCACACGTCGTCGACCCGGGCGGTCAGCTCGAACCCCTCGAACGGGGTGTACTCCTGGGTGGACTCGCTCTCCTCGGCCCGTACCGTCCAGGTGCGGTCCGGGTCGACCAGGACGACGTCCGCGTCGAAGCCGGCGGCCAGGTCGCCCTTGCGGGGCCAGAGGCCGTACCGCTTCGCCGGGTTGGCGCAGACCAGTTCGGCGACCCGGCCCAGCGGCAGCCCCTGCCGGCGGCCCTCGGTGATCAGCCCGGGGAGCAGGTACTCCGCGCCGCCGAAGCCGGACTTGGCCAGGAAGACGTCGTCCCGGTCGGTGCCGAACTTGGCCTCGTCGCGGCAGCAGGCGTGGTCGGAGACGACCCAGTCGACCTGCCCGGCGAGCACGGCGCGCCAGAGTGCCTGCCGGTCGGATTCGGCCCGCAGCGGCGGGTTGACCTTGCCGCCCAGCCCGGCGGCGGTGTCGTAGGTGGCGATCAGGTGGCCGATGGTCACCTCGCGGCGGAAGTCCACGTGCGGGAACGCCTCCGCCATCCGCAGTGCCGACTCCATGGCCTTCCCGCCGGAGAGGTGCAGCAGGTTGATCGCCGGTAGGCCGGTCTCGTGGGCCAGGTAGGCGGCCATGGTGATGGCCAGCCCCTCGGAGTGTGCCGGACGGGAGGCGCTGTACGCGGCCAGCCCCTTCAGCTCGCCGGCCTCCTCGACCATCCTGGTGTACGCGGCCATGATCTCGGCCGTCTCGCAGTGCAGCGAGAGGCTGATCGCGTCGGCCAGTTCGGGCCGCTCGTCCCGGACCCGCTGCACGCCGCGCATGACGAACTCGAAGTGCGCCAGGTCGTACCGCTCGCCGGGCGGGGTCATCAGGAACGACGCCTGGTCGGCGGAGCGGCCGTGCAGCCCGTGCGAGCCGTAGAACATGAAGATCTTGAACGAGGTGACCCCGAACTCGTCCACCAGCTGACCGAGTTCGTCGATGTGTCCGGCCTGCATCGGGGCGAGGTGGAAGGCGTAGTCAACGTACGCCCGCCCCTCGGCCAGCCGCAGCACCTCGGGGAAGAACTCGGCGTAGCTGCCGCCCCGGTTGAGGTAGTACTGCCCGGTCCGCATGTAGGTCAGCCCGGTGGTGACCCCACCCTGCGCCGACGCCCGGGACTCGCTGGCGGTGTCGACGTCCAACGGGTTGTAGATCCCCCAGTGCTGGTGCCCGTCGACCGCGCCGGGGAAGGCGAGCCGGCCCCCGGCGTCGACCACCTCGCGCGCGTCGGCCGGGTCCAGCTCCGGACCGACCGCCGTGATGGTGCCGTCGCTGATCGCGATGGCCGCCGGGACGGGCTCGTCCGTGCCGGGTCGGACCACCCGCGCGTTGGTGATGAGCAGGTCATGGGTCATGTGCGCAACCTCCTAGCCACTGGGCTCAGGCTAAGCCGGCGGACCGCTCAGCGCAACATCGATCCGTTCAGTGGAACGAGTCACCAACCCGTCGGTCAGCGGCGCGCCCGGTCCAGCACGGCGCGGGCGGACCGGGCGACCGCCTCGTCCACCATGGTTCCGGTGCCCGCCACGGCCACCGCGCCGCCGTCTCCGGCGGCGTACGCCGCGACGATCCGCTCGGCCGTGGCGACCTCGTCGGCGGTGGGGGTGAACACCTCGTTGATCACCGCCACCTGGGCCGGGTGGATGGCGGTTCGACCACCGAAGCCGAGCCGCCGCAGCGCGGCTGTCGAGGTGCGCAGCTTCTCGAGGTCCCGGTAGTCCACGGTGGCCGGGCCGACCGGCGGGGCCAGGCCGGCGGCGGCCGACGCGGCGACCGCCTCGAACCGGGCCGGCAGCAGCTCCAGCCCGTCCGGACCGGGGCGCATCCCGAGGTCGGCGCTGAGGTCCGCCTCACCGAGCCCGAGCAGCAGCACCCGGGGCGCGGCGGCGACCGCGTCGATCCGGCGCAGGCCACGTGCCGACTCGACCCGGGGCGAGACGGCGATCGCCCCGCGCGGCAGGCCGCGTTCCGTCTCCAGGGCGGCGAGCAGGGCGTCGAGCCGGGTCAGCAGCGCCGGATCGTCGACCTTCGCCACCACCACCCCGGCGAGCCCGGGGCGGACCACTGCGGCCACGTCCTCGTCGAGGGCGTCCGGGGAAACCCGTACCCAGGCCGCGACGTCGTGCCCGACCCCGGTGTCGAGCCAGTCGGCGACCGCCGTCCGGGCGGCCGGTCGTTCCGCCGGGGGCACGGCGTCCTCCAGGTCCGCGATGATCGCGTCCGCGCCGGTGCCGGCCGCCTTGGCGAGCATGCGGGGGGAGTGGCCGGGAACGTACAGCCAGGAGCGGGGCACCATCAGGCCTCCTAGATGTGGAACGGTGTTTCAGTCTAGCCGCGACGGGGGTGGCCCCGTGCGGTGGGACCGAACACCTCCGCAGGTGGCGGGCCTGCGCCGGCATCGGGAACGGATGGTCGGCACCGCCGGTCACCGCTGGTGCTCCGGTCGGCGCGGGTCGGGAGCGGTGGTCGCCTCGGGTCCGGTGCGCGCGGCCGGTGATAAACCGGTGGGTCTCGACGGCGTTCTCCGGTGACAATGCCGGTGTGGATCATCGCGACCTGGTACGGCTGAGCAAGCGGATGTCACTGGCCCTGCGGCACGAACCCGGACGCTTCGGCCTCACGCCGGACCGGGGCGGCTGGGTGCCGGTCGCCGACCTCCTCGCCGGGATGCGGATGACCCGGGTCCAACTCGACGCGGTGGTCCTCGGCAACGACAAGCAGCGCTTCGCCCTCGACCGGGGCCCGGACGGTGTCGAGCGGATCCGGGCCAGTCAGGGGCACTCCATCCCGGTCGACCTCGGGCTCACCCCGGCCGCGCCCCCGGACCACCTCTACCACGGAACGGGTCGGGCGGCGGTGGACTCCATCCTGGCCACCGGGCTGCACCGGGGCGGCCGGCACCACGTGCACCTGTCCTCGGACGTCGACACCGCCCGGCGGGTCGGCGCCCGCCGGGGCGGCCCGGTGGTGGTGCTCACCGTGGACGCCGCGGCGATGGCCCGCGACGGGCACGTCTTCTACCGCAGCGCCAACGGCGTCTGGCTGACCGACGCGGTGCCGGTCGACTACCTGACGGCCTGAACGCGGGACCCCTTCGCCCGCTCGGCGGCACCGCTCAGGCGGAAGCGGGCTCCGGGGCCGGGGAGAGCAGCAGGGAGTCCAGCGCGTGCCGGGCACGCGGCGTCCGTTCCCGGTCCGCGAGCGGGGCGGGCAGCCGGTCCGGCGCGTCCACCCGGCCCAGGGCGACCACCACGACCGGGGTGAGTGCCGGGTCGAGCCCGAAGGCGTCCCGTACCGCGGTGGCGTCGAACCCGCCCATCTGGTGCATGGCCAGCCCGTGCGCCTGGGCCTGCACGGCCAGGTGCGCGACGGCCTGACCGGTGTCGTAGAGCGCGTACGGCCGGGGCCGGCCCGCCTCGTCGACCGTGTGGGCGGCCACCAGCAGCAGCGCGCTCGCCGCGCCGGCCCAGGTCTGGTTGCCCGGGTTGAGGGCCGCGTGCAGCCGGGTGAAGTCGTCGGTGTCGCGCCGGGTGACGAGGAACCGCCACGGCTGGCTGTTGTTCGCCGAGGGCGCCCAGCGCGCCGCCTCCAGCAGCGGGTGCAGGTCGGCGTCGTCGAGCCGGTGGTGGGGGTCGAAGCTGCGGGGGCTCCACCGCTCGGCGAGCAGCGGGTGCAGCGGCGCGGAGGTGTCGGCCCGCTTGGGGTGCGTCATGGTGCGTTCCTTGCTGTCGACGGCCCCGACCCGGCCGGAGGCGGTCCGGCCGGGTCGGGGGAGCGTGGGTCGGGCCGGGGTCAGCCGGCGATCGTGGCGTGCATCTCCCAGACCAGGATCTCGGCGGGTTCGGTGGCGGTGACCCGGTGTCCGCCGCCGGCCGTGAAGCGTACGGCGTCACCGGTGCCCAGCCGGCCGGAGCCCTCCAGCTCCACCGCGCCCCGCGCCACGAAGAGGTGCAGGAAGGGCGCGTCGGGCAGCGGCACGCTCCCGCCGGGTTCGAGCCGGGCCGCGTACAGGGCGGCGTACCGGTTGCGGATCCGGATCGCGGCCTCCCCGTCGTGCCGCTCCATCCCGGACGCGACCGGGACCAGAGCGCCGCCGAGCAGGTCGTCGTCGATCTCGAGCTGTTCGTAACCGGGGGTCAGGCCGGTCTCGTCGGGCGCCACCCACATCTGGACGAAGTGCACCGGCTCGGTGTGCCGTTCGCCCTCGATGCGCCAGGAGTCGTTCTTCTCCGAGTGCAGGATGCCGCGCCCGGCGGTCATCCGCTGGGCCAGGCCCGGATAGATCACCCCGGAGTGGCCGGTGGAGTCCTGGTGGACCAGCGAGCCCCGCAGCACCCAGGTGACGATCTCCATGTCCCGGTGCGGGTGGGTGTCGAAACCGGTGCCCGGCGTGACGATGTCGTCGTTGTTGACCAGGAGCAGGCCGTGGTGGGTGTTCGCCGGGTCGCGGTGGTGGCCGAAGGAGAAGGAGTGCTTCGAGTCCAGCCAGCCGGTCTCGGTGACGAACCGTTCCTCGGCCCGGCGGATGTCGACGCGGGGGGTCAGCAGGGTGCTCACGGGAGGTCCTCTCCACTGCGGGTCGGTCGGTGGGTGAGCGGGGGTCGGTCGGGGGACGGGCGGGGGAGCGCCGCCGCTGCGGCGCGCCCCACCGGTCAGGACTGCTTGATCGCGGAGATCTCGAACTCGAGGACGATCTTGTCGCTGACCAGGACGCCACCGGTCTCCAGGGCGGCGTTCCAGGTCACCCCGTAGTCGCGGCGGTTGATGGTCACCGCGCCCTCGAAGCCGACCCGCACGTTGCCGAACGGGTCGGTGGCCGCGCCCTCGAAGGTGAAGGGGACGGTCACCGGGTGGGTGACGCCCCGGACGGTGAGGTCGCCGGTCAGGTCGAAGGTGTCCGCGCCGGTCTGCCGGAACGCGGTGGAGACGAAGGTGATCTCCGGGTGGGTCTCCATGGCGAGGAAGTCGTTGCTGCGCAGGTGCTCGTCGCGCTGCGCGTTGCGGGTGTCGATGCTGGCCGCCTGGATGGTGACGGTCACCGAGGTCGCGCCCGGGTCGTCGCCGTCGAAGACCACCCGGCCCTCGAAGTCGTTGAACGCGCCCCGGACCTTGGTCACCATCGCGTGGCGGGCGACGAAGCCGATCCGGGTGTGGCTCGGGTCGATCGCGTAGACGCCGGTGAGCTGGGCGAGTTCGGCGGTCGGAGCGGTCATGATGTCCTCCTGGGGACTTGATGATGTGTCATTTACGTCTGCCTCAACCTACATGACCCGTCATCCATTCCCTTAATGATGTGTCATCCATCACTGGTAGGGTGGACGCATGACCCGATGGCTCGACGACGACGAACAGCGCGCCTGGCGGGCCTACCTGCAGATGCAGAACCGACTCACCGCCCACCTGGGGCGGCAGTTGCAGCAGGACTCCGGCCTCTCCCTCGCCGACTACGAGGTGCTCGTGGCGCTCACCGACGCCGACGAGGGGCGGCTGCGGCCGTTCGCCCTCCAGGAGCAGTTGGAGTGGGAGCAGAGCCGCCTCTCCCACCACCTGAGCCGGATGCAGCGCCGGGGCCTGGTCGACCGGGAGGGCTGCCCGGGTGACCGACGGGGCGCCTTCGTGGTGCTCACCCCCGCCGGGCGGGAGGCCATCGAGGCCGCCGCTCCGGGCCACGTGGCGACCGTCCGGGAGTTCTTCCTCGACCAGGCCGACCGGGAGGACCTGCGCACACTGGAGCGTCTCGCCGACCGGGTGCTGCGCCGGCTGGACGCCGACGGGCGGAGCTGACCGACCTCACGGCCGGCGCGCCGCGCGGAACGCGCCCCGGTCGCGCCGCCCGGGGCGGGAACCGCTAGCCGGTGATCCGGTGGGTCAGCGCGGTGTGCCGGCGGCCGGTGCCCGCCGTCCGCACGGCGATCGCCAGCGCCTTGCGGGAACCGGCCAGCACGACCAGCTTCCGGGCCCGGGTGACGGCGGTGTAGAGCAGGTTGCGCTGCAACATCATGTACGACCCCATGGTCACCGGCACCACCACCGCCGGGTACTCGCTGCCCTGCGACCGGTGCACCGTGATGGCGTACGCGTGCTGCAACTCGTCCAGCTCGTGGAAGTCGTACCCGACGTCCTCGTCCTCGTCGGTGCGGACGGTCAGCGTCTGCTCGTCCGGGTCGATGGCGACCACCGAGCCGACGGTGCCGTTGAAGACGCCGGCCGCCCCCTTCTCGTAGTTGTTGCGGATCTGGATGACCTTGTCACCGACCCGGAACACCCGCGACCCGTGCCGCCGCTCCGGCGCGCCCTCCCGGTGCGGCGCGAGCGCCTGTTGCAGCAGCGCGTTGAGGTTGCCCGCGCCGGCCGGTCCCCGGTGCATCGGGGTGAGCACCTGGACGTCGCGGGGGTGCAGGCCGAAGCGGCGCGGGATCCGCCGGGCCACGATCTCCACCACCTGCTCGGCGGTGACCTCCGGTTCGTCGCTGGGGAAGAGGAAGAAGTCCGGGTACTCCTCGAAGGTCGGGGCCTGGCCCGCGTTGATCCGGTGCGCGTTGACCACCACGCCGGACTCCTGCGCCTGCCGGAAGATCCGGGTCAGCCGGACCCGGGGGACGGCGTCGGCGGCCAGGACGTCCCGCAGCACCTCACCCGCGCCCACCGAGGGCAACTGGTCGACGTCGCCCACCAGCAGCAGGTGTGCCCCGGCGGGCACCGCCTTGACCAGCTTGTTGGCCAGGATCAGGTCGAGCATCGACGCCTCGTCCACCACCACCAGGTCGGCGTCGAGCGGATTGTCCCGGTCGTGCGCGGCGTCCCCGCCCGGCCGGAGCTGGAGCAGCCGGTGCACGGTGGTGGCCGGCTGCCCGGTCAGCTCGGTCAGCCGTTTCGCGGCCCGTCCGGTCGGCGCGGCCAGCACGATCTTCGCCTTCTTCGCGGTGGCCAGTTCGATCACCGACCGGACGGTGAACGACTTGCCGCAGCCCGGACCGCCGGTGAGCACGGCGACCTTCGAGGTGAGCGCCAGCCGTACCGCCTGCTCCTGCTCCGGGGCCAGGTCCGCACCGGTCCGGGCCCGCAGCCAGGCCAGCGCCCGGCCCCAGTCCACGGCCGCGAAGGCCGGCATCCGGTCGGCCGGGTCGCGCAGCAGCCGGACCAGGCTCGCCGCGAGCGCCGACTCGGCCCGGTGGAACGGCACCAGGTACACCGCCGGGATGGTGCCGCCGTCGCCGGACGGGTTCGGCACCGCCTCCCGGATGACCCCCTCGTCGGCCGCGAGCGCGGTCAGGGCCTCGCCGACCAGGGGCGCCGGCACCTCCAGGATGGTGGCGGCGTCGGTGAGCAGGTTCGGTTCGGGGAGGTAACAGTGCCCGTTGTCGGCGGCCTCGGAGAGGGTGTACCGGATGCCGGCCTGCACCCGCTGCGGGCTGTCGTGCGGGATACCGACCGCCTGGGCGATGCTGTCGGCCGTCCGGAAGCCGATGCCCCACACGTCGGCGGCGAGCCGGTACGGCTCGTTGCGCACCACCGAGATCGCGTTGTCGCCGTACTCCTTGTAGATCCGCACGGCGTGCGAGGTGGAGACGCCGACACCCTGGAGGAAGACCATCACCTCCTTGATGGACTTCTGCTCCTGCCAGGCCGTGCCGATCGCCGCCGTGCGCTTGCGGCCGAGGCCGTGCACCTCGATCAGCCGGCCCGGCTCGTGCTCGATGACGTCCAGGGTCTGTGCGCCGAACGCGGCGACGATCCGGGCGGCCATCTTCGGCCCGATCCCCTTGATCAGCCCCGAGCCGAGGTACCGCTCGATGCCCTGCACGGTGGCCGGCAGCACGCTGGTGCAGCTGTGCACCTCGAACTGGCGGCCGTACTTCGGGTGCGACCCCCAGCGGCCGACCATCCGCAGCCGCTCCCCGGGTTGCACGCCGGGCAGGGGCCCGACCACGGTGAGCAGGTCGGTGCCGGACCGGTCGGTGGCCACCCGGGCGATCGTGTAGCCGGTCTCCTCGTTGACGTAGGTGACCCGTTCGAGCACCGCCTCCAGCGTCGCGCCCCGCACGGGTGCGGTGGCCGGGGCGGGCGGTACGGCGGTCATCGCCCACGATGATGGCAGACCCGTCCGACACCCCGGCGGTGGGAGCGGGAGGTGTTCCGGGTCGGGTCAGCCGCCCGGGCAGCGCGAGTCGCCGCCGCTGTGTTCCTGGCAGCCAACCGGCCCGGACGGTACCGGCGGCGGTGGGGCCAGCTCCCGGACGGCAGCCGCCCCGAGCGGCAGCCCGAGCGCGCCGAGGACGAGCGCCAGGGACAGGTAGACCGCGCCCGTGCGCACCAGCCGTCCGGCGAACGCGACAACGGCGATCACGACCGGGCCACCGGCGGCGGTCAGGTAGAGCGCCAGCAGCGCCAGGTTGCCCCGTCGGCTGGTCTCCGCCGGGCCGCCCCCGCCGCCGTGGTGCTCGGCCCAGCCCTCCAGGCCGATGGCGAAGGTCCAGCCCAGCAACAGCAGCGACGTGAACAGCCAGAGCACGGTCAGCAGCGCCACGGCACCGGCCCGGCGGCGGGTCGACGGCGACGGTTCCATGTCGGGTAGTACATCCGGCCCGGACCGGCGGCGCGTGAGTACCCGAACTCAGCGCCGGGTGGGCGGGGAGACGCACCCGCACTCGTGGCGGCTGCCGGGGTCAGGCCAGCCGGGCGGTCGTGCCGGCGGGGGAGGGGGCTACGACGTCCGGGTGCAGGATCGCGGCGATCGCCTCGACGCCGTCCACCAGCCGGGGGCCGGGACGCACCACGAGGGCGTCGGCGTCGATGGCCCACACCGCCGCCCCGGGAAACCGGGACGCGACCTGCTCCGCCTGCCGGGTGGCGCCGGCCAGGTCGAAGCCGCACGGCGCGACGAGCACCACCTCCGGTGCGGCGTCGGTCAGCGCGGCCCAGGTCGTCGGCGTCGACCGCCCGCCCGGGTGGGCGGCCACCGGCTCGCCCCCGGCGGCCGAGACCAGGTCGGGGATCCAGTGCCCGGCCGCGAACGGCGGGTCCACCCACTCCACCACCGCCACCCGGGGGCGGTGCCGGCCGGCGACCGTCGTCGCCACCGCCGCGAGCCGGCTGCGCAGCGCGTCCACCAGGGCCTCCGCCCGGTCGGGCACACCGGCCCCCCGCCCGACCGCGAGGATCGTGCCGAGCACCTCGTCGAGGGTGTACGGATCCAGCGACAGCACGTCGGCGCGGCAGCCCAGGTGGTCCATCGCCTCGGTGAGCTGCCCCGCCGGGAGCGCGCAGACCCGGCACAGGTCCTGGGTGAGGACCAGGTCCGGGTCCAGCCCGGCCAGCGCGTCGGCGTGCAGGGTGTAGAGATCCGCCCCGGCGGCCCGCTGCGCCCGGACGTACGCGTCGATCTCGCCCGGGGTCATGCCCCGGGTGTCCCGTCCGCCGACCACCACGAGTTTGCCGGCCCGGTCGGCCGGGGGCACGTCGCACTCGAAGGTCACGCCGACCAGGTCGTCGCCGAGGCCGAGCGCGTAGACGATGTCCGTGGCCGAGGGGAGCAGGGAGACCAGGCGCATGACCGTCATCATGCCGGGTGCGGCGCCGCCGCACGAGAGGGCCCCGGACGGCCGTTCGCGGAGCCGCCCGGGGCCGGTGTCCACGCCGGGACCGGCTGCACCGGGATCCGCCGCCCCCGCGCGCGCCGTGGCACCGTCGGCGGACCCGGTGGACCTCAGCCGGTGACGTGCGGGTTCCCGGCGGTCAGCCGGATCGTGAACCCGTCCGTGCCCCGGTACATCGTCACGTGGTTGCAGGACTGGTGGGCGATCCAGAGCCCGAGGCCGCCGTTCGTGCCGTCGCCGACGGGCAGCAGACCGATGAACGGGTCCTTCGGGCCCGCACCGCCGTCGTGGATGCTGACCACGATCCGGTCCGGCCCGCGCCAGAGCCGCAGCGCGACCGGCTCCCGTCCGTGGCGCAGCGCGTTGGTCACCGTCTCGCTCACCGCCACGACCAGGTCCTCGACGTCGTCGGGCGGCAGGTGACCGCGGTCGGCGTCGTACACCGCCGCGCGGGCGCGGGCCGGGGTCGGCCCGACCATCTCCACCAGGGGCGGCGTGTGCTGGATCGGATCGGGCGGCGTGGGCCGGGGCTCGGTGAGGTAGACCAGCGGATCGGTGTACGTCCCGCTCGGCGCGCGCCGCCCGTCGGGCAGCGCGATCCAGGGATGGGTACGCAGCACGTCGGCCATCACCGGCGCGGGCGTGACCCGACGGTCGTAGGCGCACATGCTCCACAGCGGGAAGTCGTCGTAGGCGTGGTTGATCGCCGACTCGTAGCGGGCCCACCAGTCCCAGGTCGCACCGAGAGCGACGGTGGGCAGCTCACCGACGATCCGGATCTGCCCGGCCCCGGCGGCGACGTGGTCGCCCAGGATCTTCCGGTACGAGCGGATCGCCCCCGCCGGTCGGGCGTAGACGTCGCCACCCTCGAGGAACTGCACACCCGAGTCCGCCGGCAACGCCGACCGGACCAGTGCCGCGTGCTGCTCGCCGAGGGAGACCAGGGTCGGCTCGCCCGCCTCGACCCCGCCGAGCAGGAAGGGCAGCACCACGGCGAGCAGATCCTCGTCGGAGTCGTAGCAGATGGCCTCGTGGAGGTAGCCGGTGTGGCCGGCGGGGACGCCCGTCCTCACCGGGGCACCTCCACCTGGAGGCCGGGCAGGTCGAGGAGTTCGGCCACCCGGGCGGCGGCGGACCGGGAGGCGCGCAGGACGGCCACCCCGCCCCGCGCGCGGGCGTGGTCCCGTAGCTGGATCAGGTTGCGATGGTCGATGAAGCGCAGGCCGGTCGCCTCCACCACCAGTCGGCCGTCGGCCGGACGCGGGTCGGCGCGCTCCAGCGCGGCCCGGAACAGCTCGTGGTTCGAGGCGTCCAACTCGCCGACGAGCGCCGCGTGACCGTCCTCCGGCGCGTCGGCGTAGAGCCGGAAGAGGACGTCGTCGGCGTTGGTGCCGGGGTGCAGGCAGGCCAGTTCCGCGACGGCCTGGTCCCCGAGGAGTCGCCGGTCGTAGGCGCACATCGCCGACATCGGCCGGACCCGCATGTACCGGTCGATGAGGTGTTCGTACCGGGCGAAGGCGTCCCGCTGGGCCGGGGTGCGTACCAGCGCGGTGGCGTCGGCGGCCACCCGCAGGCCGGTGTGGCCGGCGGCCAGGGCGTCGGCCGTCGCGGTCGCGTAGGCGCGCACCTGCTCGAGCGGGTCGACGATGTGGTCGTGGGCGTAGGCGGAGTCCAACGGGACGATCCGGGCGGCTCCCCGGCGCAGGGCGTCCCGGATCAGGGGCTCCTCCCGGAGCCGGTCGGCGACCGGGTCCGGCTCCGCCGTGACGTACCAGATCCGCTCGTCGAGGGCGAGGCCCTCCAGGAGGAAGGTCCGGACCCGGTCGTGCAGCGCCGTCCGGTCGGCGTACCGCCAGCACACGTGGCGGTAGGCCGCCTGCCGTGACCCGCCGCTCACCCCGGACACCCCATGGCGACAGTCTAGGTGTCCACGGCGGGGGGTCATCCCGCCGGGCGGATGCCGCCGGGAGCATCTCCGCCGGACCGGGGCCGGGCCCGTCCGGACCGCCGATTGACCCAGCAATCGACGGATGTCATTGTCTGGACATATTCCCCACCCAGGAGGCTCCATGAGAGGCAGAACGCTGACCGCGGCCGTGGCGCTCGCCGTCGCGACCGCGCTGACGGTGCCGTCCACCGCCCCGCCGGCCTCCGCGTCCGCGCTGACGCGGACGCTCGCCCCGGCTGGCCCCGTCGCCCTCGCCGCCCCGGACATCGCGGTGGCCAACGTCCAGGCCCACCTGGCCCAGTTCCAGACCATCGCCCAGCAGAACGGCGGCCACCGTCGCGCCGGGTCCGCCGGCTACACCGCCTCGGTCGCCTACGTCAAGGCCAAGCTCCAGGCGGCCGGCTACACGGTCACCGAGCAGGCCTGCACGAGCTGCGTGTACCGCTCCAACAACCTGATCGCCGAGTGGCCGGTCGGCCCCGCCGACCAGGTGGTCATGTTCGGCGCCCACCTCGACGGCGTGTCGGCCGGTCCCGGCATCAACGACAACGCCTCCGGCTCGGGGGTCCTGCTGGAGAACGCGCTGGTCCTGGCCCAACAGCGGCCGACCATGACCAAGCGGGTGCGGTTCGCCTGGTGGACCGACGAGGAGCAGGGCCTCAACGGCTCGGAGTTCTACGTCAACTCGCTCAGCGCCACTCAGCGCGGCTACATCAAGGGCTACTACAACTTCGACATGGTGGGCTCCACCAACGCCGGCTACTTCATCAACCGGATCACCTCCACCACCGCCGCGCCGCTCAAGGCGTACTGGGACTCGCTCGGGCTCCAGCCGGAGGAGAACCGCGAGGGGCAGGGCCGCTCCGACGACTACCCGTTCCAGCAGGCCGGCATCCCCACCTCCGGGTACGCCGCCGGTGCGAGCGCCCGCAAGACCAGCACCCAGGCCGCCAAGTGGGGTGGCACGTCCGGCGCGTCGTACGACCCCTGCTACCACCGTTCCTGCGACACCACCAGCAACGTCAGCGCGACCGTGCTGAACCGCACCGCCGACGGGGTCGCGTACGCCCTCTGGCAGCTCGCGGTGGGCGGCGGCACGCCGGCTCCCTGCACCGGCGGGGAGGCGGTCGGCAACGGCTCGTTCGAGAGCGGCACCACGCCGTGGACCGCCTCCACCGGCGTGATCACCAACGCGACCCAGCAGCCGGCGCGGACCGGCTCGTACAAGGCGTGGCTCAACGGGGACGGCACCACCCGGACCGAGACGCTGTCCCAGTCGGTCACCCTGCCGGCCGGCTGTACGAGCTACAGCCTCGCCTTCCACCTGCACGTCGACACCGCCGAGACCACCAGCACCCGGGTCTACGACCGGCTCACCGTGCAGATCGGCGGGGCCACCCTGGCCACGTACTCCAACCTGAACGCCGCCGCCGGCTACGTCGCCCGCACCCTCGACGTCGCCGGGTACGCCGGGCAGACGGTGACGCTCACCTTCACCGGCACCGAGGACGCCAGCCTCCAGACCAGCTTCGTCGTCGACGACGTGACGTTGCAGGCCAGCTGAACGGTGGTCTCCCGGCCCCGGGACGGGAGACCACCCCCGGTCCGGTCGTGGCGGTGCTCCGTTCAGCGCTGGGCGGTCGCCGAGGGCGGGGCGCTGCCACCCTGCGGGACCTCCGCCGTCATCAACCGGATGATCTCCGTGCGGTCGGTCTCCGACGGCAGCCCCCACTCCGGCCGGTAGCCGTGCACCTCGGCCAGTGGGGTGGAGGCGGTCCGACCGTCGAGCATCTCCACCGCGTCGGTGGCGATCAGCCCCGGATGCTCGACCCCGCACGCCTCGGCCACCTTCACCAGGTCGCGGCGCAGCGTCCGGATGTAGTTCGCCGCCCGCACCGACTTGAGCGCGGGATCCAGGCCCCGCTCCAGCCAGGGGTTCTGGGTGGCGACGCCGGTCGGGCAGGTGTCGGTGTGGCACTTCTGGGCCTGGATGCAGCCGATCGCCAGCATCGCCTCCCGGCCGACGTTGACCAGGTCGCAGCCGAGCGCGAAGGCCACGATCGCGTTGTCGGGCAGGCCCAGCTTGCCCGCCCCGGCGAAGACGACCTGCTCGTGCAGACCCCGCTCGGCGAACGTCCGGTAGACCCGGGCGAAACCCTGCTGGAAGGGGAGCGAGACCGAGTCGGTGAAGATCAGGGGCGCGGCTCCGGTGCCGGCCTCGCCCCCGTCGACGGTGACGAAGTCGACGCCCCGCCCGGTGTCCCGCATCAGGTCGGCCAGTTCCTCCCAGAAGCCGAGGTCACCGACGGCGGACTTGATCCCGACCGGCAGCCCGGTCTCGGCGGCGAGCAGCTCGACCCAGTCGAGCAGACTGTCGCAGTCGGCGAACTCGGCGTGCCGGGACGGGCTGACACAGTCGCGGCCCACCGCGATGCCCCGGGTCTCGGCGATCTCCGCCGACACCTTCGCGCCCGGCAGCAGTCCACCGAGGCTGGGCTTCGCGCCCTGGCTGAGCTTGATCTCCAGCGCCCGTACCGGTGCGCTCGCCACCACCTCCCGGAGTCGGTCCAGACTGAACCGCCCCTGCTCGTCCCGGCAGCCGAAGTAGGCGGTGCCGAGCTGGAAGATCAGGTCACCGCCCCGGCGGTGGTACGGGGACAGGCCACCCTCGCCGGTGTTCTGGAGGCAGCCGGCCAGCGCGGCGCCCTGGTTCAGCGCCGAGATGGCGTTGCCGGAGAGCGACCCGAAGCTCATCCCGGAGATGTTCACCACGGAGTCGGGGCGGAACGCCTTCGGCCGCCCCCGCGCCGCGCCGAGCACCTT
Source organism: Micromonospora sp. NPDC023956 (assembly GCF_040639195.1). Lineage (NCBI taxonomy): Bacteria > Bacillati > Actinomycetota > Actinomycetes > Micromonosporales > Micromonosporaceae > Micromonospora > Micromonospora sp. NPDC023956. The sequence continues at coordinate 17,890 of NZ_JBEZZN010000022.1, read as the reverse complement.
CGCGCACGGCAACCACACCTCGTGGCCGGCCGCCGGCGACGACGGTGGTACGGCCCGGCCGAAGGTCCGGTGCTTGATGATCGGATATCCGGCGGTGTACTCGATGTCGTTGTCGGTGCCGAAACCGAAGTAGTTGTTCTCCTTCTTCGCCGACGCGTACACCCAGCGCCGCTGGTCGCGGGTGAACGGCCGTTCCTCGTTGTTGCCCGCCACGATGTACTGGCGCAGCTCCGGCCCGATCGCTTCGAGCAGGTACCGGGCACGCCCCAGCACCGGGAAGTTGCGCAGCAGGGCGTGCTTGCGTTGCAGGAGGTCGTGTGCGGCGAGGGCCGCCACCGCTGCGGCGGCGGCGGGTACGGCTCGACGTGCCCAGGTCATGCCGGTCACTCTTTCCGCGATCGGTCGCGCTCAAACTGGGCCCGGATTCAGTGCGGCCGTCCGGGGGCGGGACGCAGTCACCGCGTTAAATGTCGTACCCCGGTTGCAGTATGTCCGCATGGCTGTTCCCGCTCTGGCACCTGGCCACGACCGGCCCCGCTCACTGCCGCTGCGCGAGGTCCGTACCCGGCTGACCCAGCTGGTCGCGATGGCCGAACTGACCGACACGGTTACCCTGGTCACCCGCGACGGCGACCCCCGTCCCATCGCCGCGATCGTGCCGGCGTCCGCTGCCCGGAGTGCGGCCCAGGCTCGGGCCGACACCGACCGGGTCGCCGCGGTCACCGCCGGTTGGGCCCGTCGCCTCGACGAGACGCACCGGCAGAGCGCCCGCCGGCACGCCGCCGAGTTGCGGGCCGTCACCGACGCGCTCGCCGAGGCCTGGTCCGAACTCGACCGTCGGGCCGCCCCGGGCGGCGATCCGACGCTCGCCCGGCTGCGCGCCGCGCACGCCGACCTGCTGCGCGACTGACCGACCTACCGAGTACGCCGGGTCTGCTCGGGCCGGCCTGGCCCTCGGGCACGCAAGTCGCCCCCCGAGCGTGCGAGCGCCCGTGCGGTTGGCCTGACCGGGGCGGCGGGGATAGGCGTTTCGACGGCTGTCGAGCTGCCCCGTCCGTGCTACCGCCCGCCGAGGCTGCGGCGGGTGGCCGGGTGGCTGCCGTTCCGCTGCCGTGCCCGCCCACAGGTGACGCTGCGGCGGGTGGCCGGGTGGCCGTCGTCCCCCTGCCGTGCCCGCCCAGGGCGATCCTGCGGCGGATGGCCCGGTGTGAGCCTGTGGGCGCATGGGCGGGGCAGCTCCACACTGTCGTCCCGCCAACAAGGTCGGCCCGCCAACAAGGTCGGCCCGCCAGGGAGGGGCGGCCTGTCGGGCAGTGTGGCTCGCCGGCTCGTCGGACAGATCGGCTCGTCGAGCAGGACGGCCAGCCGGGCATTGCGGCTCGTCGGCTCACCGGGCAGGGCGGCCCGTCGGGCAGGGCGGTACCTCTACGCGCCCTGTCCGCCGCCGGGGACCCGTCGGCGCCGGGTGGTTCTGCCCGCCCACCGGCCTGTGGTGTGCAGCACGGTGGTCGGGGCGGGGGCGGCTGACGTCGGGTGGAGCCCGGCGTTCTGGCCCACCGCCTGACGTGCAATGGGGTGAATCGCCGGGCGACTATGGCTGAAGTATTCATAACGGACTTAATGATCAACCAATCGATTGACGTTCTTGCGCGGGGATCTATTGCTCGGTAAGTTTTTCTCCGGTTCGCGGATGCCTCGGTCCCCGACTCGGTCGGGACGTGTCCCCTGTCACAGAAAGTGGGTTCTGTGAAGAGGAAACACTGGGTCCCCGTGCTGCCCGGCGACGCCCACCACAGTCGTGCCCGGCCGTGCCCGGACCTCCTGCCTGGCAAGGAATACGGACGTCCGGCCGGGCCGCCGGCACCGGGTTCCGTGACCGGTCGGGAGGCATTCCCGCCCTATTGATCGGTGGCTGCTTCTCCGGTCGGTGATCGCGTCTCCGCCGATTCGTCGGCAACGCCTGCCGGCCCGCCGAAAGTGAACCGGCCAGCGACGGCGGCCGGTACGGCGTGTCGTGTGACGCCCCGGTCGGGGTGCCGGTCCCGCCGTCCGACTGTCCCTGTCGATTGTTGAGGTGACGTTCGTGCGCGACGTGGAATGCTGGTTGTCCGCTGGGGCCGATCCGGCCGAATTCCCCTATCCGACGGTCACCGCCGAATATCTGCGGGTCGGTAAACACTTCGTCGAACGGGACGTCCTGCTCTGCCTCGACCGGGCGCGCGCGGCGTCACCTCCCGACCAGCGCCCCGGCGCGGCCCGGTTACGCCGCTTCCTCGACTGCGCCCTGGACAAGTGGGACGGGCGGTACGACTACCACACCTACCTGGCCCTGCCCGTGCTGTCGATGGCGATCGAGGGGACCGGCGAGGTCACTCCGGGGCGGGCCCGGCGGCACCGCGACCGGCGGTACCTGCACCTGCTGGCGGATCTGCTCCGCTTCGAACTGGACGTCGAGGCGGGCCGCACCGACGTGTTGCCCGAGCAGCGTCCCGACCGTGACCGGCTGGTCAAGCGACTGCGGCTGGCGGTCCGCGCCACCCAGCCCGCCCTGGCCCGGATCAGTCCCCTGGCCACCGTCACCGCGCGCGACCCCCTGGCCGCCGCCGCCGAGGTCTGCGCCGCTGTGGAGGCCACCACGGCGGAGCGGCGCGACCTGCGGCTGTCCATGCTGCCGGTCTACGTGGTCCACGACGAGTACCTCTTCATCCGGGTGCTCCAGTCGTACGAGGCGACCTTCGCCCTGCTCGTCGTGCTGCTGCGGGCCACCCGGGACGCGCTCCTGCGGGGTGCCGCCGGGCCCGCCGCCGCGCACCTCGCCACGGCGACCGAGGCACTGGCCGGCTCGGGACCGTTGTTCTCCCTGCTGGCCACGATGCAGCCCGAGTCGTTCCGGACGTTCCGGGCGTACACCGAGGGCGCCAGTGCCATCCAGTCGCACAGCTACAAGCTGGTGGAGTCGCTCTGCCGCACCCCGGACCAGGACCGGCTGGACGGCGCGGCCTACCGGTCCGCCCCGGAGGTCCGGCAGCGGGTCCTGGCCGGGCAGCCGACCATCGACCAGGCGTACCGGAGCGCGGTGAAGGGGGGTCTGCTCGATCCCGCCGAGCGGGCACGGGTCGCCGACGGGATGCGGGCCTTCGCCGAGGCGTTGCTCACCTGGCGTCGGACGCACCACCGGCTGGCGGTACGGATGCTCGGGGCACGGTCGGGCACCGGCTACACCGAGGGGACGCCCTACCTCGCGGCGGTCCGCGCGGTGCCGGTGTTCCGGACGGTGGACGGCGGACCGGCCGACGCGGCGGTCACCGCACCGGCCGGTCCGCCGTCCGGGTCACCGATCGGCGAACCGTTCCGCGAAGGCCACCAGGTCACGGCGTTCGATGGCGGCGGCCATCAGGTCGGGAAAGGCGTCCGGCGTGCAGGCGAAGGCCGGCACCCCGAGGGCGGCGAGCGCGGCGGCGTTCACCCGGTCGTAGGAAGGGGCACCCTCGTCGGAGAGCGCCAGCAGGACGACCACCTGAACCCCGGCGGCGGTCATCTCCGCCACCCGGCGCAGCATCTGCTCCCGTACCCCGCCCTCGTAGAGGTCGCTGATCAGGACGAAGATGCTGTCCCGGGGACGGGTGATCAGCTGCTGGCTGTAGCCGATCGCCCGGTTGATGTCGGTGCCCCCACCCAGCTGCGTGCCGAACAGCACCTCCACCGGATCGCTGAGCTGGTCGGTGAGGTCCACGACCGCGGTGTCGAAGACCACCAGTGAGGTCCGCAGCGACCGCATCGAGGCGAGCACCGCGGCGAACACCCCGGAGTAGACCACCGAGGCGGCCATCGACCCGGACTGGTCGACGCAGAGCACCACGTCCCGCTGCACCGCCGTGGTGCGCCGCCCGTACCCGACCAGGCGTTCGGGGATCACCGTGCGGTGCTCCCGCTGGTAGTGCTTGAGATTCGCGCGGATCGTGCGGTCCCAGTCGATGTCGGCGTGCCGGGGGCGGTTGATCCGGGTGGCCCGGTTCAACGCCCCGGTCACCGCCGCCCTGGTCTGCTGCGCGATCCGCCGCTCCAGCTCCTCGACCACCCGCCGGACCACCTGCCGGGCCGCCTCCTTCGTCTGGTCCGGCATGACCCGGTTGAGGGAGAGCAGCGTGCCGACCAGGTGTACGTCCGGCTCGACCGCGGCGAGCATCTCCGGCTCGAGCAGCAGCCGGGTGAGGTTCAGCCGTTCGATCGCGTCGGCCTGCATGACCTGTACGACCGTCGACGGGAAGTACTGGCGGATGTCGCCGAGCCAACGGGCCACCCGGGGCGCGGAGCCGCCGAGCCCGGCCGAGCGCCGGGACGAGCCGCCCTCACCGTCGCCGTCGTAGAGGGCGGCCAGCGCCCCGTCCATCGCGGCGTCACCGCCGGAGAGACCGCCGCAGGCCTCCTCGGCGGGACCGCCGAGCAGCAGCCGCCAGCGGCGCAGCCGCTCCCGGTCCGCGGTCCCGCCGGACCGGGCGCCGCCCTCCTGGCCGGCGTCGGTGGGGGTGGTCATGAGATCTCCCGTCCGAGCAGGATGCCGAGCGTGGGCAGGACCGCCGTCGCCCGGTCGTGGTCGAGGCCGGCCGCCGGGGCGTGGTGCACCGGTCGGTCACGGTGTGCCACCCGGTCGCCGATGGACCGGCGCTCCCCGGCGGCGAAGCTGCCGAAGGTGCGCCGCAGCAGCGGTAGGACCTCGGTGAACGAGTCGGTGGGGATGCCGGCCAGCCACTCGTCCACCAGGGACAGCAACGCGTCGTCGTGCACCAGCAGGAGCCCCCCGCCGCCGAGGAATCCCTCCACCCAGGCGGCACCGTCGGCCGGGGCCACCCCGGCGGTCAACGGCAGACCCATCCGCCGGCGTACCTCGGCGCGTTCCAGCCGGCCGGCGTCGTGCAGCAGCCGGACCAGCCGGCCGGAGAGCAGGCCGTGCAGGTCGTCCCGGTCGGCGAGCGAGGCGAGGGTGTCCAGCCAGGGCTCCCGCGCCTCCTCGTCGAGGAGGTTGACCGCCGCGTGCACCTCGTCCAGGTGCCCGCGCAGATCCCGGGCCGCCGGGTCGGCGAGGCCGACGACCGCGGCGGGCAGGCCGGCCCGGACCCGGGCCAGCAGCCCGGTGGTCACCTCGGCCAGTCCACCCAGTTCGCTGCGCCGGACGTCGCCGTAGCGCAGCGTGCGGACCAGCGGCGGGATCGCCGCCATCAGGTGCGCCACGTCGGCGTCCAGGGCCGCCCGGGTGTCCAACGCCCGCAGCACCGGGGGGTAGGCCTCGGCGAGGTCGGCGAGCAGACAGACCTCGACCAGCGCGGTGACCTCGGCGAGACTGTCGGCCGCCCGCGCGGTGGCGGCCACCGCGGCGGTGGCCGCGGAGACGACGGTGGTGCCGTGCGCGCTCGCCTCGACCAGCCGTACCGCGAACTCCGGCTGCCAGCGCAACCGCCACTGCTCCCGGAACGTGCCGGTGCCGCGCCGACGCCGGTCCGACTCGCCCCACGGCACCCCGAGCACCCGCAGCCGGTGCAACAGCCGGCTGCGGGCCAGGTCGTTGTCGCGGCGCAGGTCGAGGTCGAGCGGGCGTTCCAGGGCCTCCGGCTTGAGCCGCAGGCTGCGCTGCTGCGCGGCGAGGTCGCGGGCCAACGGCACCGCCGGCATGTCCTCGGGTACGCCGCCGAGCCGCTCGCCCACCACCAGCCGCCGGCTGATCAGCTCCAGCCGCAGCGGGTCGCCCTCGCAGAGCACCGCCGCGCTGGCGTCGGTCAGTTCGGTGAGCCCGGCCAGCGGCCGGCCGCGCAGCGTGGCCAGCGTCTCGGCCAGCCGGGCCGCCTCGATGACGTGCGCGGAGGAGGCGGGCACCCCCTCGTCGCGGAGCACCCCGGCGGCGGCGACCAGCCACCGGACGACCACCTCGTCCTCGGAGGTGAACAGGTGGTGGTACCAGCCGGGGGAGCGGACCCCCGCCGCGTAGCCCTGCCAGGACGCCAGCCGACCGTACGTCCAGGGCACCCAGGTGAAGGTGACCTTCGCCTTCCGGCGCCCCCGGAGCAGGGCGGCGTCGGCGCTGGCCGGCACCTTCCGGGTCAGCGCGGGCACGTGCCAGGCCCCGCAGACCACGGCGATGTTCCCGTGGCTGCGCCGCACCTGCCGCAGCACCGTCCGCATGTGCGCCTCGCGGAGCAGGTCGTCGGGGTCGTCCGGCACGCCGTCGCGGATCGCGGCCATCGCCTCGGCGATCGCCGGGAACGCCGGCGCGCCCCGGTGCTCGACCACGTCCTCCCACCAGCGTTCCGGGTCGTCGTAGCCGGCCGCGGCGGCGAGTTCCCCGATCGGGTCGACCGGCCGGCGCGGCGACGGGTCGTCGGTGCCCGCCCCGGCCTCGGGCCCTCCGGCGTCCGCCTTCGCGGGGTCACCGGCCCCGGGCCCGGCGTCGTCCGCGTCGTCCCCGTCCCCCGCCTGCGCGCGGTCCCGGTTCGCCGGCTCCGGGCCGTCGTCCGGTTCGGCGAGGCGGTAGGCGTACGGCAGGTCGAAGAAGCGCACCGGCACGTCGTGGGCGACCGCCCACCGGATCGCCTGCCACTCCGGCGAGAAGACGGCGAACGGCCAGAACCCGGCCCGACGGGGATCGTCGGTGGCGTACCCGAGCAGGGCGACCGGCGGCTCCAGCGATTCTTCGGCCACCCAGCGCAGCAGCTCGTCGGCCTCGGGTGGGCCCTCGACCAGGAGGATGTCGGGGCGCTGCTCGGCCAGGGCCGCCACCACCGCCCGAGCGGACCCCGGGCCGTGGTGGCGGATGCCGTAGAACTGCTCAGGCATCGCGGGCGGCGCGGTAGAAGGGGCGCCACTCCTCGCGCTCGCGGACCACGGTTTCCAGGTACTCCCGCCACACCACGGCGTCGGAGACCGGGTCCTTGATCACCGCGCCGACGATGCCGGACGCCACGTCGCCCGGCCGCAGCACGCCGTCGCCGAAGTGCGCGGCCAGCGCGAGCCCGTTGGTGAGCACCGAGATCGCCTCGGCCGTGGAGAGGGTGCCGGTCGGGGACTTCAGCTTGGTGCGGCCGTCCTCGGTGAGCCCGGTGCGCAGCTCCCGGAAGATCGTCACGACCCGGCGGATCTCCTCGACGGCGGCCGGCACCTCCGGCAGGTCCAGCGAGCGGCCGAGCTGCGCCACCCGCCGGGTGACGATGTCGACCTCCTCCTCGGCGGAGGCGGGCACCGGCAGCACCACCGTGTTGAACCGGCGGCGCAGCGCGCTGGAGAGTTCGTTGACGCCCCGGTCCCGGTCGTTGGCGGTGGCGATGATGTTGAACCCGCGCTGGGCCTGTACCTCGCTGGTCAGCTCCGGCACCGGCAGGGTCTTCTCGGACAGGATGGTGATCAGGGTGTCCTGCACGTCGGACGGGACCCGGGTCAGCTCCTCGACCCGGGCGATCGCGCCGGTCTCCATCGCCCGCATCACCGGGCTCGGCACCAGAGCGGCCGGGGACGGGCCCTCGGCGAGCAGCCGGGCGTAGTTCCAGCCGTACCGGATGGCCTCCTCGGCGGTGCCGGCGGTGCCCTGCACCAGCAGCGTGGAGTCGCCGCTGATCGCCGCCGCCAGGTGCTCGGAAACCCAGGTCTTCGCGGTGCCGGGCACGCCGAGCAGCAGCAGCGCGCGGTCGGTGGCCAGGGTCGCCACCGCGATCTCCATCAGCCGGCGCGGCCCGACGTACTTCGGAGTGATCGTGGCGCCGTCGCCGAGCAGGTAGGTCACCACCGCCTGGGGCGAGAGCCGCCAGCCCGGCGGGCGGGGCCGGTCGTCGGTGGTGGCCAGCTCGGCCAGCTCGGCGGCGTACTGCTGCTCGGCGTGCGGACGTAGCGCGGTCAACGGAACTCCTTGTGGATCTCGGAACGGAAGGCGAGGACGGCGGCGAGCTGCCCGACGGCGCGGACCCGGCTGGGGTCGACACCGTCCCGGGCCAGCTCGTCGGTGAGGTGGTGGACCCGGTCGGCCAGGGCGGGCGTCGCGGCGGTACCGGCGATCCGGCAGAGTTCGGCCAGGTACCAGCTGTTCCGCCCCTCGGCGCGGGCCCAGACGTCGACGGCGTCGACCACCGCGCCGGAGAGTTCGGGGGACCAGTCCTGGGTGAGCATGCCCAGCAGGCGGTTGGCCCGACCCGGGTCGGTGCGCAGGGCGTCGGCGACCAGGCTGCCGAGGCGCTCGGCGGGCAGCACCTCGTAGAGCTGCCACCGCAGGGTTTCCGGCAGGGTGTTGCGGCTCTGCCGGCCGGCGGGGCCGACGGCGGCGGCCAGGGCGTCGGCCCAGTCGCCGGCCCGCTCCTCCACGGCGGCCCGGGCCCAGCCCCGGTGCAGTGCCGGTCCCCAGTCGTCGGCGGTGGCCAGTGCCACCACCTCGGCCGGCGTCCGGGCGAACGCGGTGGTCCAGGTGGCCAGGGGGGTGCCGGCGAGCACCTGCTCCAGCAGCCAGGCCGCCACCCCCGTTCCCCGGGGCGGCTGCGGGTCCACCCCGTCGCGCCGCATCGCCGGGTCGCACTCGCGCGGCGGGTCGACCGTCAACCCGCCGGACGCGTCGAGCCGGACGGCGGCGGTCGCCCGTGCGGTCATCCGGCGGCGCAACCCGGAGTCGGGCAGTTGGCGCAGCAACGCGACGGCGGCCTGCCGCACCTCCTTGCGCCGGTCGTCCAGCACGCCGTCGAGGAAGGCGTCGTCGGCGGCGCAGAGCCCGACCTCGAGCGTCTCGACGAAGCGGGCCCGGTCGGGGGCGCTCTCGGCGGCGAACCCGCCCGCCAGCAACTCGCGGGCGGCGTCCGCATCACGGGCACGCAACCGGGTCAGGTACGCCACCCGCTCCCCGGTGGTGCCGGTCGTCCAGTCGTCCCCGCCGACCTGCCCCGCCGGGCCGGCCAGGTCGAGGGCCTCGTCGAACAGGTAACCCCACTCCGAGCGGAGGCCGGCGAGCCACCGGCCCCGGCGACCCCCGAGCCGGCTCAGCAGGGGACGCAGCGACCGGTGCCGTCGGCCGACGTCCAGCAGGGCCGGCAGGGTGTCGGCCGGGACCAGCCCGCCGTGCCGGTCGGCCAGGCGCAGCCACTCGGTGAGCAGTTCCTGCTGGACCTGGCTGCCGCCGGGCGCGCCGCCGTCGGTGAGCAGCGTGCGCAGCCGGACGGTGGCAGGGGCGGGCAGGGGCGGCCTGGACTCCGCGGGTGCGGCGGGCACCCGGCCGCTCCCGTCCGCCGGGGTGGCGCCGGCCCGCCGGTAGGTCAGGGCCACCGCGGCGGCCTCCAGGACGCCGGCCGCGCCGTCCCCGCCCGCGCCGAGCGGTCGTCCGCCCACCGCCATGGCGCCGTCCCACGGTCGGCGGGCGGTGCCGACCAGCGCGGCGGAGAGGAGTTCGGTGGGGAGTTCGGCGGGATGCCCGTCCGCGCCGGCCGGTGAGCCCGCCGGGGCGAGCAGGTGGCACCCCTGGGACCAGGCGGCCAGCGGTCGCAGCCCGGCCGGCCCGAGTTCGGCGGCGAGGTCGACCGGCTGGCCACCGGCCCCGGCCAGCAGCCACCACGGCTGGTCGTGCCCGGCGGCCAGCGGCAGCGCGTCCCCGGCCTGGTCGACCAGGCGGCCCTCGCGGGTGGGGACGACCCCGGCGAGCAGCACCGGCACCGACTCCCGCCAGGGGTCGGCGGCGAGGCCGGCCGAGTACGCCGCCAGGGCGGTCCGGACGTCGACGGCACCGGTCGGGGCGGCCATCGGCACCGGAGCGCCGTGCCGGGTGGCGACCAGGGCCCGCAGCGGCAGGGCGCCCGGATAGAAGCACAGGTCGGCGTCGATCTCGGTGCCCGGCACGAGGTCGGCGGGGAAGGTCTGGCCGGGTGCGGCGAACGCCAGGACCAGCGCGAACCTGCCGCTTTCCGCCCCGCGCAGCCAGATCCGGCGGGTGGTGACCTTGTCGTCGGCGGAGTCGACCTGCCCGAGGACCTGCCACCGGTCCCGCAGCGGCGGGGTGGCCAGCACCTCCTCGGTGGTGACCGGGTAGCCGACCCGCGACCGGACGGTGGCCGCCAGATCGTCCGGGAGCGCGTCGAGCCGGTCGTGGGCGGTCACCAGCAACCGGATCAGGCCGAGTTCGCCGAGGAGCCGGTCCGCCCAGTGTGCGCCGATGCCGGTCGTGCGCCCGACCCGGCGCACCGTGCCGGCCACCGCCGGGGCCTGCGCGTCGACCAGCCGGGCGGCCACCGCCTCGAACGGTGCCGGTCCGGCCTGTTCGGCCCCGGCGAGCCCCTGGTCGACCTGGTCGTCGAGCCACCGCCGCAGCTCGTCCAGGCCGGCGGCCACCCGGGTGGCGCGCTGTCCGGCCCGTTTGGCGGCGGCGGCCGGGTCGGCCGGGCCGCTGCCGGCCGGCGGCCTGGCCGCGCGGGTGGCCCGCCCGGCCTGCCACTCGACCACCCAGTCCGGCGCCTCGGCGTCGCCGGCTCCGGACTCGGCCCAGAGCAGCAGCAGACCCAGGGCGTGTTTGCAGGGGAACTTGCGGCTCGGGCAGGAGCAGCGGTAGGCCGGCCCGGACAGGTCGACGCAGACCTGGTACGGGTTCTTCCCACTGCCCTTGCACAGCCCCCAGAGCACCTCGCCGGTCAGGCCGGAGGCCGACCACTTGGCGGCGCCGCTGACACTGCGGGCGGCGCGGGCGGCGGCGGGATCGGGCGCGACGGCGAGGACCTGCGCGGTGGACCAACGTTCAACAGGCACCGGCGCACTGTAGGAGACCCGTACGACACGGACCCCGGCGGTACCTGCCCGCGTCGGCCCCCCGTCGCGCACCGCGACCGGGGCGTGACCGGCAGGTGAGGGCCGGTCCGGCCGGCCCGCCGGCCCCGGCGAGGGGGCCCGGTCGGGGCCGAGTCGCCCGGGGCGCATCCTCTAGTCTCCTTAGGTCAGACCCGAGACCAGGGGAGGCGACCGTGTCGCGCAGTGACGCCGTATCGCGGAGCGGGTCCGCGCCGTCCGGAGTGGACACGTCGGTGCCGCACTCCGCCCGGATCTACGACTGGTGGCTCGGCGGCAAGGACAACTTCGCCGTGGACCGGGCCACCGGCACGGCGATGCTGGAGGCGATCCCGACCCTGCGGATGATGGCCGCCGAGAACCGCCGCTTCGTTCACCGGATGGCCCGCTACCTGGTCACCCAGGCCGGCGTCCGACAGTTCCTTGACGTCGGCACCGGCATCCCCACCCGGCCCAACCTGCACGAGGTCGCCCAGTCCGTCGCCCCGGAGACCCGCGTGGTGTACGTCGACAACGACCCGATCGTGCTGGCGCACGCCCGGGCCCTGATGATCAGCAGCCCGCAGGGGCGCAGCGAGTACATCCACGCCGACCTGCGCCACCCGGAACGGATCCTCGCCGAGGTCTCCCGGGGCGACACGCTCGACCTGACCCGGCCGGTGGCGCTCACGCTGATCGCGATCCTGATGCTGCTCGGCGAGGCCGACGACCCGCTCGACCGGGTCCGGGCGCTCACCGACGCGCTGCCGTCGGGGAGCTACCTGGCGATCACCCACCCCACGCCGGACTTCAACCCGACGGCGGTCGAGGCGGCGGTGGCCGCCGCGACCGGCAACGGGATGACCCTGGTGCCGCGTACCCGGGCCGAGGTGGCGCGGTTCTTCGAGGGGTGGGAGCTGGTGGAGCCGGGCATCGTGCCGGTGCCGGCATGGCGACCCGACGGGGCGCCGCCGGACGACCCGGAGGCGGTCTACTACTGGGCCGGAGTGGCCCGCAAGCCCTGATCCGTCACCCCGACGGGGGATGGGATCCCGGTCACACGAAACTACGTTGCAGTCCCTGCAAGTTTGCTCGTACCGTCATGGCCGTGACCACCACGGGGGAGGGTCGCCGCGACCGCCGGAAACGGCAGACCCGGGCGACGTTGAGCACGACCGCGCTGCGCATGGTCGCCGAGCACGGGCTCGACCACGTCACCGTGGACGAGATCAGCGAGGCCGCCGGCGTGTCCCCGCGCACCTTCTTCAACTACTTCACCAGCAAGGACGAGGCGGTCATCGGCGACGCCGTGGTCGACGAGGAGCGGCTGGTGGCGCGGCTGGCCGCCGTCGGCGCCGAGGTGCCGGCGGTGGCGACCCTGCGGACCGCCTTCGCCGAACTGGTGGAGGACGTCCAGGCCGACCGGGAGCTGTGGTGCCTGCGTATGCGGGTCGTCGAGCGGAACCCGGCGCTGCTGTCCCGCCTGGTCACCATCGGGGTGCGCAACGAGCGCACGATCACCGCGGCGGTCGCCGCCCGGCTCGGCCTCCCCGAGGACCACGACTACCCGGCGCTGGTCGCCGCCGTCACCGGTGCCGCCCTGCGGACCTGTCTGGGCCAGTGGGCCCGGGGCGACGGCGCGCGTCCCCTGACCACCCTCGTCGACGAGGCGTTCGCCGCCCTCGCCGCCGGCCTCCCGGAACCCCGCACCGCCCGTGACCCATCGCAGCCCCCGGCGTTGTCCGACCCGGGGGGACTCTCCCACAACCAGAGTTAGGAAAACTCGATGACCGCTCCCGCCCCGCCAGCGGGCGTTGCCGACGCCGTCGCCGGGCGCATGTCCCGTCGCGAGGTGCTCCAGGCCCTGTCCGGTCTGATGGTCGGCCTCTTCGTGTCGATCCTCGCCTCCACGGTCGTGGCCAACGCGCTGCCCCGGATCATCGCGGATCTGCACGGCAGCCAGACGGTCTACACCTGGATCGTCACCACCGAACTGCTCGCCATGACGGCCACCGTGCCGCTGTGGGGCAAGATGGCCGACCTGTACAGCCGCAAGCTGCTGATCCAGCTCTCGCTGGGACTGTTCGTGGCGGGCTCGCTGATCGCCGGCCTGACCCCGAACGTGGAACTCCTGCTGGCCAGCCGGATCGTCCAGGGCGTCGGCGCCGGCGGCATGACCGCGCTGGCGACCATCGTGATGGCCGCGATGATCCCGCCCCGGGAGATGGGCCGTTACGCCGGTATCTTCGGCGCGGTCTTCGGCGTGGGCACCATCGCCGGTCCGCTGATCGGTGGCGTGCTGGTGGACACCTCGTGGCTGGGCTGGCGCTGGTGCTTCCTGATCGGCGTGCCGTTCAGCATCCTGTCCATCGTCCTGCTCCAGCGGACGCTGCACCTGCCGGTGGTCCGGCGTCAGGTCCGGATCGACTGGGCCGGCGCGTTCCTGATCACCACCGGTGTGTCCACCCTGCTGGTCTGGTCCTCGCTCGCCGGGCAGAAGTTCGCCTGGGCGTCCGGCTGGACCGCGCTGATGGTGCTCGGTGGGCTGGCGCTGCTCGCGGCGGCGATCGTCGTGGAGTCCCGCGCCGCCGAGCCGATCATCCCGCTGGACCTCTTCCGCAACCGGACCGTCTCGCTCACCACCGTGGCGAGCATCCTGGTCGGGGTGGCCATGTTCGGTGGCACGGTGTTCCTGTCGCAGTACTTCCAGATCTCGCTGGGCAAGTCGCCCACGGTCGCCGGCCTGATGAGCCTGCCGATGATCTTCGGCCTGCTGGTGTCGTCGACGGTGGCCGGGCAGCTCATCACGAAGTACGGCCGGTGGAAGGGCTTCCTGGTCGGTGGCGGCGTCACGATGACCGTCGGCATGCTGCTGCTCGGCACCATCGACGCGCACACCAACATCCTGCTGCTGTCGATCTACATGGCGGTGCTCGGTGTCGGCGTCGGCATGCTCATGCAGAACCTGGTGCTGGCCGCCCAGAACGACGTACCCGCGCACGAACTCGGCGCCGCCACCTCCATGCTGACCTTCTTCCGCAGCATGGGTGGGGCGATCGGGGTGAGCGCCCTCGGCGCCGTCCTGGCCAACCGGATCACCTCGCTGATGACCGAGAAGCTCGGCCCGCTCGCCGCCGGTGGTTCCAGCGGCGGCACCCACGAGGTGCCGGACCTGTCCACGCTGCCCGGCCCGGTCCGGCAGATCGTGCAGGAGGTCTACGGCACCGCCACCGCCGAGCTGTTCCTGATCGGCGCGCCGATCGCGCTGCTCGCGCTGGTCGCCGTGCTGTTCATCAAGGAGAAGCCGCTGCACACCCTCAGCGGCGACGAGCGGCGCGCCCGTGAGGAGGCGGCGGGTATCGCCCCGACGCACTGACCGGCGACCCGCACCGGAGCGCGGTCAGCGACCTGACCGCGCTCCGGGACCCCGGCCGTCGCGCAGCCGGCCCGCCGGCCGGGTGGCGGCCCCCAGCACCGCCCGGTCGGCGGCGGCGGTGCCGGAGGACCAGCCCTCGGCGTCGCGTACCGTCAGCCGGCCCCGGGTGACGCCGGGGAAGAGCGTCTCCACCCGCTGCCGCACCGCGTCGGAGCGGCTGGCCAGCACCGGCAGCAGGCGGTCGCCCCCGTCGGCCCGCGCCGCCTCCCGGCTGGTGCGTTCGGTCGCGGCCCGCAGCCGCTCCCCGATCCGCAGCGCGTACGCGTGCAGGAACGACTCGTCGTACTCCCGGGTGCGCCGACTGCTGGTGGACCGCCGCTCGGTGCGTCCGCGCAGCATCGCCGAGGTCGCCTGCACCAGCAGCGAGGTGTAGAGCACCTCGACCGCCTCGAGGTCGGCCGGGAAGCCCAGCACGGTGCTGAAGCCGAGGTCGTCGGACCAGACCGCCTCGCACCGGTTCGCCGCCGCGACCTCCTGCACCAGCAGGGCCTTCGTCCCCGCGTACGGCGGGTCCGTGCCGAGCCGGACGCCGCTCGGCTGGTCGGCCGGACCGGTGTCGAGCAGGACCCGGTCGATGCTGTGCCGGGCCATCAACTCCTGGGCCTTCGCGGTCAGCGCCTCCGCCTCGGCCGGAAAGCCCGTCGACTCCGCCTTGGCCAGCAGGGCGCGTACCCGGTCGAGCATCCGGGACCCGCTGGGCCCCGGTGGGGCCGTGGCGGCAGCCGCGCCGGGTGGCGGCCGGAGGACCGCGACCGGCGGCAGCCCGTCGAGTACGGCCAGCACCTCGACCACCTCGCGCAGCACGGTCACCCGGTCCAGCCGTTCCCGGGCGGTCCAGTCGGCCAGGTGCCGGGCGTCGTCCGCCCACCACACCCGGGCGTCGAGGGCGGCGAGCTGCTCGTCCCACCAGGCCGGCGCGTCCGCCTGGCCACGCCGGTCGGCGGCGAGCACGTCGGCCAGCAGCCGGGCCGGTCGGGCCCCGGCGCGCCGGGCCACGACGCGGGCCACGTCCGCCGGCTGCCAACCGCGTGGCCAGAGCCGGCCCACGGTGCGCGCCAGCCGGGCGGCGAGGGCCGCGTCCACCACGGCCGGGTCGCCCACCACCAGCCGGTCGAGCTGCCGCTCGGCGAGCCGTACGTCGGTGCCGCGCGTCGCCGCGAGCGCGTCGCCGATCAGCGCGTCGACGTCCGACACGGCAGGCTCCCTCTGGCCGGTCACGGCCGTCTCTCGAGCGGGTACGGCCGAGGTCGACCGTCTCCGCACAAGTTACCGCCGCCGCTCGGCGCCCCCGCTGCCGGTTCCGCCACGGATTACTTCAAGTTCTGAAGGAAGCATCCGGGATCCATTGACACTTGTCTTTGTAGCGTGTTTCCTTCCTGGTATCGCGGTCGTGACGTCCGGGCAGCGTCCGACAGCGGACCGGAACGTCGGCAGGCGCGCGTCCTCACCGCGTGCCCGGACCCGGCCGAGGACGGTGGCCCTCCGGGAGCGACCGGGGTCTGCCACGCCGCGCGTCGACGGCCGGCGCCCGGTGCGCCGCCGGCAGGCGTGACCACCCCACGAGCAAGGAGACGCCATGCCCCGAGCAGCCAACCCACCACCGGCGCCGTCCGCCGCCGGCGCGACGGCGCGATCCGTCGGCGTTCCCGGCGGTCGCCGAGCCCGCGCCCGACGTACCACGGTGACGGCCGGTGGCCTGACGGTCGCGCTGGTCGCGGCGGTGCTGACCATCACCACCGCGCCGTCGGCGATGGCCGCCGGGGAAACGGTCGCCGTCCACCTGACCACCACCTCGGACTCCGGTGGCCGGACCGTGACCCGTGGCCTCCAGCAGCAGCCCTCGGTGACCTTCGCGCCGAGCAGCGCCCCCGCCACGCACACCATCTCGGTCAACGAGAATGTCCGTCACCAGCAGTTCGTCGGGGCCGGAGCGTCGATCACCGACACGACGGCGTACCTGTTCCGGGGCGGGCCGATCAGCGCCGCCACCCGCGACGCGGTCATGCGGAAGCTGTTCCACCCGGTCGACGGCATCGGCCTGTCGTTCGTGCGCAACCCGATCGGGGCCTCGGACCTGTCCCGGCCGGGCCACGTGTCACTCGACGACACCTGCTGCGACCTCAACGACTTCGGGGCCAACGGGTACGACACCGACGTGCGACTGCTGACCCAGCAGGCCCGGCAGCTCAACCCGCAGTTGCGGGTCAAGGGCGTGCCGTGGAGCGCGCCGGGCTGGATGAAGGACAACGGCCGGATGGACCAGATGGGCTGGCTGAAGTGGGAGTACTACCCGCTGTACGCCCAGTACCTGGTCAGGTACGTCCAGTCGTACCAGGCGGCCGGTGTCTCGGTGGACTACCTCTCGGTGCAGAACGAACCGAACTGCTGCCAGGCGGCCAACCCGCCGGCGATGAACTATCCCGGCATGTCGTGGAACCCGGCCGGCCTGGTGGAGTTCACCAAGAACCACCTCTACCCGGCGTTCCGGGCCGCCGGGATCACCACCAAGGTGATGCACTTCGACTGGAACTACGGCGACTACGCCAGCTTCGGCTCCCAGATCGTGGCCGACGCCGCCCTGCGCACCGACCCGCTGTCGGCCGGCATCGCCTGGCACGACTACTTCGGCAGTCCGTCGGTGGGCACCCAGGTACGTCAGCAGTACCCGTCGATGCCGCAGTTCAGCACCGAGCACTCCGGCGGCACCTGGGTCGCCAACCAGCACAACGAGGACATGGGCGACATCATCGAGCACGCCCGCAACTGGTCGAGCGCCGAGGTGAAATGGAGCCTGGCGCTCAACCAGAACATGGGGCCGCACAACGGCGGCTGCGGCACGTGCACCGGCCTGGTCACCGTCCAGGAGGGCGGCAGCCGGGCCGGCCAGGTCGACTACACGATCGAGTACTACACGATGGGTCACCTCACCAAGTTCGTGAAGCCGGGCGCCCACCGCATCGACTCCACCGACAACGGCACGGTGCAGAACCTGGCGTACGTCAACCCCGACGGCTCCAAGGCGCTCATCGCCCACAACGGCGGCACCGGCAGCCAGTCGATCCGCGTGGTCTGGGGCGGCCAGTCCTTCACCTACACCCTGCCGGCGCGCACCTCCGCGACGTTCACCTGGTCGGGCAACCAGTCCGGCGGCCCGACGACGCCGCCCCCGAGCGGGGGCACCGGCCAGATCACCGGCCTCGCCGGCAAGTGCGTCGACGTCGCGGGCGCGGGTACCGCGAACGGCACCGCCGTGCAGCTGCACACCTGCAACGGCACCGCCGCCCAGCAATGGACCCGGGCGACCGACGGGACCCTCCGCGCCCTCGGCAAGTGCCTGGACGTGGCCGGGCCGAGCACGGCCGACGGCGCACAGACCCACCTCTGGGACTGCCACGGCGGCGCGTCCCAGCGGTGGACCCACACCGCCAACCGTGAGCTGGTGAACGCGTACGCGAACAAGTGCCTCGACGTGACCGACCGCAACCCCGCCGACGGCACCCGGCTCCAGCTCTGGACCTGCCAGGGTGACACCAACCAGAAGTGGACCCTGCCCGCGTAGCGGCGCACCTCGAGCGGGAGTGCCGCCGCCTCCTCGGCGGCGGGTCGCGCACGAACTCCACGAAGCACAGCGGCGCATCATCCTCGACCGGCGGCTCCTGCCCGACATGCTCGCCTGGGAGCGGCTGCCAC
>NZ_JBEZZN010000021.1:0-80848 GCF_040639195.1 Micromonospora sp. NPDC023956 | reverse complement strand
GCACGCGGTCCACCCGACCCTCGGGGGGCGGGGCGGCGGTGCTCGGGGGTGAGCCATCTCCAACGCCACCGGCCCGACCCGCATTCCGAGGCGGCAGCCCGGCCCGGGGGCGGGTCAGTGCTGCCTGGGGGGTGAGCCCGGTCCAACACCCCCGACCCCGACCCGATTCCCGGGCGGGGAAGTATGGGGGACGGACCCGGGGCTCGGCCCTGGCGGGTGCGCCAGCCATGTACAACGCCGCGGCACCCCGCGCCGGGGGCCGCCGCACCGGACGGCCGGGGCCGAACCCGACATCCGCACCTTGCCGGCGAACCCTGCACCACATGCCCCCGAGAGGACATCACGGGGGCCCCTTCCCGCACGGGGAGGGACCTCGGCCGCCTCCACACCCATTGACCGATGTGGTCGAGCTAGCGATACTCGGCGATGTTAGCGATAACATCAGAGCTGTCCACTCGACCGGCGAGGTGGCACGATGAGACATGACCTGACCCGACGAACCCTGCTGCGCGGTGGCCTCGGCGTGGCCGCCACCGGCTTCGCCGGCGGGCTCCCCGCCGCTGCGCACGCCCAGCCGGGACCGGCTCCCCTCCGGTCCGACCAGGAGGTCTACGGCGTCACCACGGTCGATCCACTGATCGTGCGGCGGGCCGACCCCTTCGTCACCCCGCGGGTGAACGGGACGTACTACTTCACCGGCTCGGTCCCGGAGTACGACCGGATCGTGGTGCGGGGCGCGACCACCCTCGCCGGGCTCGCCAACGCCACCGAGACGGTCGTCTGGCGGCGACCGGCCAGCGGACGGATGGGCGGGCACATCTGGGCCCCGGAGCTGCACCGGATCGACGGCCGGTGGTACGTCTACTTCGCCGCCGGCGACTCCGACGACGTCTTCCGGATCCGGATGTACGTGCTGGAGTCCGCCCTGGCCGACCCGAGGGACCCGGCCGGCTGGCGACTGCGCGGCCAGCTCACCACCGAGTGGGACAGCTTCTCGCTGGACGCCACGACCTTCGCGCACCAGGGCCGCCGCTACCTGGTCTGGGCGCAGAGCGAGCCGGGGATCGCGGTGAACTCCAGCCTGTACATCGCGGAGATGGACACCCCCTGGTCGATCCGGACCCGGCCGGTGCGGATCGCCACCCCCACCCTGAGTTGGGAGCGCCAGGGTTTCGCGGTCAACGAGGGCGCGGCGGTGCTCGTCCGGAACGGTCGGGTCTTCATGACCTTCTCGGCGAGCGCGACGGACGCCCGCTACTGCATGGGCCTGCTGACCGCCGACGCCAACGCCAACCTGCTCGACCAGCGGTCGTGGCAGAAGACCCCGGACCCGGTCTTCGTCACCAACGAGCGGACCCGGCGCTACGGGCCGGGGCACAACTCGTTCACCGTCGCCGAGGACGGCGTGACCGACGTCCTCGTCTACCACGCCCGGGACTACCGGGACATCACCGGCGACCCGCTCTACGACCCCAACCGGCACACCCGGGTCCAGCGGCTGTACTGGCACCCGGACGGCACTCCACTGTTCGGGGTACCGGTCGGCACGGGCGGGCCGATCGTCCGGCTCTCCCCCGCCGACGCCCGCCGGTCGTTCGTCCGGCACTACGGGTACGTGCTCCGGGTCGACGGCGACGTGCGGGAGCTGGCCGACTCCCAGTTCCGGTTCGTCCCCGGCCTCGCCGGTGGCGGCACCGAGTCCCTCCGGTCGGTGAACTTCCCGGACCACTACGTCCGCGTCACCGACGGCGTGGTCCGCATCGAGCCGGTGCCGGGCGGCGGCGACCCCACCGGCCGGGCGAGCTTCCGTCGGGTGCCCCGCAGCGACGGTGCCGTCTCGCTGCAACTGGCCGGGGACGCCGGGGCCCACCTCCGGCACGAACAGGGGAGGCTGACGGTCGGGCCGGCGGCCGGCGACCGCACCGCCTTCCTGCTGAGCTGATTCCTTGACCGCATTGATGGGTAAAGATACCTTTGCGGCAATAGGAAAGCGCTTGCCGGCCACGTTGGCGCGGCCGGTGGGCCCTCCCGCCACCACCCCCACCGAGGAGCCTTCATGGCACCAACCACCACCACACCCCGGCGCCCACGGCGCTGGCGGTTCGCCATCGCGGCCAGCGCCGTCCTCGCCCTCGTCGGCGTCGACGCGGCCGTCATCGCGCCCGCCGCGTCGGCGACGACCGTCGACACCGGCGCCACCTACGTGTTCGTCAACCGGAACAGCGGCAAGGCCATGGACCTGTACGGGTGGTCCACCGCCGACGGCGCGCCGGTCAACCAGTACGCCCGCAACGACCTCGCCGTCCAGCAGTGGCGCTTCGTCGACGTCGGCAGCGGTTACTACCAGATCCGCTCGGCGCACAGCGGCAAGGTGCTCGAACTGCCCAGCGCCGACGACGGCGTGCCGCTCGTGCAGAACCCGGCGGTCAGCGGCAACACCCGACAGCACTTCCGCCTCGCCGACTCCGACGGCGGGCACGTGCGGTTCGTCAACCGGCACTCCGGTAAGGCGCTCGACGTCTGGGAGTGGTCCACCGCCGACGGCGCGATGATCTCGCAGTACCAGGATCTCGGCGGCTGGAACCAGCAGTGGCAGATGATCACGCTCGGCTCGGGCAGCGGCTGCGGCAGCGGCTCGTTCCAGGCCGAGGCGGTGCTCAGCGGCAGCACCTGGACCGCCCGCAACGGCAGCAGCACCGTCTACACCGGCAGCGACATGCGCGCCGCCGTACAGGCCGCGGTCAACAGCCTCAGTGCCGGACGGACCAGCAAGCAGCGCGTGGTCGTCCGGGGGTCCGGGTCGATCAGCGCCGGCTCGCGGATCTCGCTGCCCAGCTACACCACGATCGACGTCTGCGGCACCATCAACGTCACCGGCTCGGGCTCCGGCGACCAGGCGCCGATCTACTCGCGCGGCACCACCCAGGTCGAGGTCCAGCACCTCACGGTCACCGGCGCCCCGCTGTACGGCATCTTCATGCGCAACGTCACCGACGTGATCCTCGGCCAGATCGACATGCGGCTCTCCGCCGGTCTCGGCGTCCGGATCGACAACCGGGGCGACACCAGCCAGTGGAGCCGCAACATCCGCATCGACAACGTCTTCGTCTCCGGTGCCAGCTCGCACGCGGTCGAGACGTACGGCGTGGACGGCCTGACCGTCGGCACCGTCACCGCCCGCAACGTCGGCGAGTCCGGCCTGCTGCTCAACCAGACGATCAACGCCACGGTCACCACCGTGGACGCGGAGAACGCCGGCGCCGGCACCGGGTACGCGGCGTTCCGGATGGCCAACCGCAACGGCCGGGTCGGCAGCAGCTACCCCACCAACATCCGGGTCGGCACGGTCCGGGCCCGGGGCGGCGGCCGGGGCGTCTTCTGCGTCTCCGAGTCCGGCGGCGCGACCATCGACCGGGTGGACATCGCCAACACCGGGAACAACGCGATCCTGATCGAGAACTGCTACGGCGTGAACATCGCGGCGGGCGGCGGCACGATCAGCGGCGGCGGTGAGATCCGGCTCGCCGAGCGCAGCGAGTTCCCCGGCAACCGGGACATCACGCTGCGGAACTTCACCCTGGTCAACAGCCGGATCACCGAGAATCCCTGCGCCGACAACCTGACCATCAGCAACGTCACCCTGTCCAACTCCACGATCGTCCGGTGCTGACCCACTGAGCACCCGGCTCCCTCAGGCCCCCGGCCGACGCCCCGCCCCGGCGAGGCGTCGGTCGTGGGGTTCCCGCCGCGCGGGGAGGACGGGAGCGCCCTCCCGGTACCGGCGTGCGGCGACGAAGCCGGCGCCGCGGCTGGTCACGCCGGCCTCCCGCCGTCCTCCTCGCGGTCCGACGCCCGCTCGGTCTCCTGACGCTCGGTCTCCTGAAGCTTGACGAACGCCTGCACGAACCTCGCGATCTCGGCCTCGTCGTTGCCCTCGAGGCGCAGCGTCTTGCCGTGGATCGTCACCTCGACGGTGCGTCTGCCGTCGGGCTGGTGACGGCTCCGGACCCAGGCCGCGACGGTGTTCGCGACCGCGCCGAGAGCCGTCAGCGCGGTCACGCCGACGAGCAGTTCCTCGAACACCGTCACCACCTCTCGGAGAGGATCACGTTGGCCACACTGGCCACGATGGCGAAGAGCAGCACCAGCGCGGAGACGTTGGTGATGCGACTCCGGCGGTCCTCCGCCGTCTCGGTCGGGACGGCGGGCTGCGCTCGCGTCGACCCCTCGGGCGCCCCGACCCGGTCGGTGTCTACGGCGCCGAGGTGCCCCGGCACCGAGGCGGGCGCGTCTCCGATCGGGCCGCGCACCTCGTCGGGCGGGCTGCCGATCCCCTTCGGCAGGGCGTCGACCTCCGGCGACGCAGCCGGGGCGGCGGCCGTAGCGGAGGCTCTGCTGTCCGCGGTCTTGGCAGCTCCGTAACCGACTGCCGCCAGCGTGATGATGATCAGCGCAAAGGCGATGGCGAGGCCGTGGGCGATGTCCACGTGCCCGTTCAGTCTCCGGTCGAACACGAGGTCACCGACGGCTGCCGTGGCCAGTCCGATGGCCAGGAAGAAGAGCTCACCGTCACCGAAGACGTCGGCCGCCTCGGAGGTGCTGCCCTGCAGCCACAGCACCCCGGCCTGACTGATGACGGGGAGCAGGCCCAGGAGCAGTCCGAAGAAGAGCCACTTGCAGAGCTTGCGCACCACCCGCTGGGTCGCCGTCATCCCGGTCTGGATGGAGACCTGCGTGGGTGTCATGGGCCCTCCCGGCCGCCGGACTGTCCTGCCACGATACCGGCCATTGGCGACCGGCCGGTCAGGCCGGTCCACAGGGGATGGACGGCGTCGCGCGCCGACACACCACCCTCGCCCGGCTCCGCCGACGCGCGCCCGTGGTCCGGCCGGGCTGCCCGGCCGGACCACGGCGTACGTGGGTCAGGCGGTGGTGCCGGTGACGCTGCCGCCGGACTTCGTGACCCGGTAGGTCACCCGCTCCCCGCTCCAGAAGTGGAAGGTCAGGGTGACCGGTGCGCCGTCGTTCACCTCGGCGAAGAACTCCGGCTTCAGGACGATCCGGTTCCCGGCGTAGTCGGGGGCGAAGGTGACGTCGAACTCCTTGTACGACGTCCAGTTGTGCGGGCCGGCGTTGCTGCCGTCGGCGTACTTCGCCTCCATCGTGGCGAGTTGGTCGCCCCGGAACTGGGTGGGCAGGGCGAACGCGCCCGTCGTGCCGGTGGCGCTGGAGAGCACCGGCCGGTCGTAGGTGACCACGTTGATCCGCCACGGCACCCCGGCGGAGAAGCGGGCGTGCAGGGTGGCGTTCACCCCGTACGCCCGGGTGCCGTGCAACCGGGTGAGCGCGGCGGCGGTGAGGGTGAGCTGGTCACCGCTGACCGTGTAGTCGGTGCCCCGGACCAGCTCGGTGGAGCCCTGGCGGAGCCCGACGAAGGACGTGCCGTTCAGGTTGAGGGTGAGCGACTTGGCGGTGATCGCGCCGGCCCGCGCGGTGAACACCTGGTCGGCGGAGGCGGTGCCGGAGCGGGTGGTCCAGCTCGACCGGATCTGCCCGAACAGCTCCGGGTCCTGCCAGGTGAAGCCGGTCCGGTGGAAGTGCTGACCGTTGTCCCAGAGCATGGTGGTCAGCCGCTTGGACCGGGCGTAGTGGCCGAGGAACTCGAAGAACTTGAGCTTCTCGCCCTGCTGGATGGTGCCGGTGTGCCGGTCGAAGCCGAGCAGGCCGTACTCGCCGATGACCACCGGGATGCCCCGGGCGACGAAGGTGTCGTGCACCCGGTCGAAGGAATCGGTCAGGTCCTTCTGCACCGCGGCGTCGAACCGGGTGCCACCGGCGACGTTCACGCTGAACGGCCAGTATCCGTAGAAGTGCACCGTGGCGATCAGATACGGGTCGTCCAGGGCGTCGAACGTCGTGGCCAGCTCGTCGAGGCGGGCCTGCTCGGACGAGGTGTGCAGGGTGGGCAGCACCAGCAGCCGGGAGGTGTTGTTGCCCCCGGAGGCCCGGACGATGCGGTGGAACGAGGTGTTCAGCTCGTGCAGCAGCGCGGCGTTCTGGGCGTCGCCGGAGCTGCCGGTGAACTGCGGTTCGTTGACGCTCTCGAAGACCAGCTTCGGCGAGGAGGTGCGGAAGGCGGTCGCCAGCTGGGTCCAGACCGCGTTGTACTTGTTCAGCACACCGGCGCGGTCACCGGGCATGGTGTTGATCCACTGCCAGGAGTCGTGATGGATGTTGATCATCACGTAGAAGCCGTCGGCGAGCGCCCAGTCGACCACCTCCTTGACCCGGTTCAGGTAGGCGGTGGCGATGGTGTGGTTCGGTGCGCCGCCCAGGTGGGCGCTCCAGGTGACCGGGATGCGGATGCTCCGGAAGCCCTGGGCCCGGACGTTGTCGAGCAGTTCGGGGGTGATCCGGGGATTGCCCCAGGCGGTCTCGTCCGCGCCGACCGAGTCGAGGGAGTTGCCGAGATTCCAGCCGGGCTGCATGGCGGCGACGGCGGCCATCGCGTCGGTGGCCGGCGGCGGGGTGGTGGGGGGCGGGGTGGTCGGCGGTGGGGTGGTCGGCGGGGTGGTGGCGCCGGTGCAGGTCACGCCGTTGAGCGCGAACGCCGTCGGCGCGGTGTTGCCGCCGGACAGGGATCCGTTGAAGCCGAAGGAGACGGTGGCGTTGGTGGGGACGGCGGCGTTGTAGCCGACGTCCGTGGCGGTGACGTCCGCCCCTGAGGCGGTGACGGTGGCGTTCCACGCCTGCGTCACCCGCTGTCCGGAGGGGAAGGTCCAGGTCAGGCGCCAGCCGCTGATCGCCTCACCGAGGTTCTTGATGGTGACGTTGGCGCTGAAGCCGCCCTGCCACTGACCGCCGACGGCGTAGGTCACCTGGCAGCCGGCGGCGGCCTGGGCGGGGCCGGTCCCCGCCAGGGCGAAACCGAGGGCCAGGGCGGTGACCGCACCGGCCGCCGCGCCGATCCGCCATCGTGTTCGTCGTAGGGTGCCGCGAATACCGGTCATGACGCTCCTTACCGGGACGGGAGGTGCTTCGGTGGGGGTACGACCGGGACGCCCGCCGCCCACGTCGGCCACGTCCACGTCCCGCGCAGATTAAGTTTGGAATCCAAACTTTGTCAATCGGCAGCCTACCCGGGCAGCCACTGTCCGAGATGGATGGTCCACCGAGGGCCGGCGCCGCGGGAGCGCGTCGCAGACGCAGGTCAGGGCGTACGGGGGCTGGCGAAGGGACGCCCCCGGCCGAACGCGTCGGCGTAACCCCACCGGCCCTGGATGTCCAGCAGTTCGATCTGGCCGAGCTCCTCCGGCAGGGCGGCGTCGACCGCCAGGTGGTCCTCGTACGGTTCGAGGCCGAGCAGCGCCCGCAACAACAGCAGGGTCGCCCCGGCCGATGGGGCGTACGGGCTGTCGGCGAACCGGTGCGGTACCGGCACCCGGGTGCGTTCCCGGTCGTACCCGGCGAAGAGGGCGGGCAGCCGGCCGCCGAAGTACCGCGACGCGTCCAGCAGGTCGCGGGCGATGCGGCCGGCCTCCCGCTTGAAACCGTAGCGGCGCAACCCCCAGACGATCAGCGAGTTGTCCGCCGGCCACACCGCGCCGGTGTGGTGGCCGAGCGGGTTGAACTCCGACTCGGTGGCGCCGAGGGTGCGCACCCCCCAACCCGAGTAGAGGGCCGGACCGAGCAGGTGCCGCACCAGGTGGCCGGCGCGCTCCGGCGGGACGATACCGCTGAACAGCAGGTGCCCGAGGTTCGACGCCAGCGCGTCGACCCGTGTCCCGTCGGCCTGCAGGGCGAGCGCGTAGTACTCACGCTCGGGGATCCAGAAGTCCCGGTCGAACCGTTCCCGCAGGTCGTCGGCCTCCCGGTCCAGGCGATCCGCCCACTGCGGGTCGTTCCAGAACAGCCGGGCCAGCCGGGCCCCCCGCCGCTTGGCGTCGTAGGCGTACCCCTGGAACTCGCAGATCGCCTGGGGGAACGTGGCGGGCCGTCCGTCGCGGAAGCAGATGCCCTGCACCGAGGCGCGCCAACTCTCGTTGGACTGCCCGGTCCGGGTCTGTCGACAGGCGGACCAGACGTAGCCCATCCCGACCGGGTCGGCGTACCGGTCCAGCCAGTCCAGGGCAGCGCGGACGTGGAACTCGTACCCGCGGACCGCCTCCGCGTCGCCGGTCCAGCGTTCGTACTCGTCGAGCAGGATGACGAAGAGCGGGGTGGTGTCTGCGGCGGTGAAGGCCGCGGCGTCGGGAGCGTCGTTGAAGGCGGCGGACTCGCCGTACCGGCTCTCCTGGAGGATCTTGCCGGGCTGCTCGCCACGGAAGGGGTCGTGGCGCACCCCCTGGCTCAACGCCAGGATCCGCAGGGTGGCGACCGCCCGGTGCGGCATGAAGGGCAGCACCTGGAAGGCGCTGATCAGGTTCTCCCGGCCGAGCAGCGCCATCGACCAGGGCAGGCCGGTCGCGGGTAGCTGATCCCGGTAGTTGAGTCCCTGGTAGTGCAGGGCGGCGAGGTCGCGGACGCTCCGTGCGAAGGCGTCGGCGAGGGGCTGGTGGTCGGTCCGTAACCGGGGAACGCCGGCGACGATGGCGTCGATCTCGCGGGCCGTCTCGGCGCGTGAGGGGCTGACCGCACCCTCGAGACGCTCACGCAGGTCCCGGTGCTGCAGGTCCCGGACGAGGGTCAACACCCGCAGCCGGGTCGACCAGGTGCCGTGCGGCACGACGGTGACGGTGTAGCTCAGACCGTGTTCGTCCAGGTCGGCCGGCTGACTGGTGGAGATCACCGTCTCCCGGTGCAGCGTCTGCCGCCGGTAGTGCAGCCGCAGCGTGCGCTCGTCGATGGTGGCGACCACCGGGCGGTTCCGGCAGAGACGTTCCCGGATCTCCTGCACCTCGGCGAAGTCCGCGCCGACCTCGAGTCGGACCACGTACCGCAGCGGCTCCGGCGCGAAGTTGATGAGGGTGATCTCCTCCTCGTAGGCCTGCCCGACACTGCGGTGGCGCAGGACCGACGTGGTCGCGTTGACGTAGTGCGTCGGCTGGCCGGGCACCAGCGCGAACCGGGCCTCGGCGGTGCCGATGTCGTCGACCGACAGCACCGACAGCCGCTCCCCGTTGACCGTGACCCGCCAGGTCGACAGGAAGCGGGTGTCGAAGAAGAAGAGGCCGAGCGGACTGTTCGGGTTCGGGTCGACGTCACCGTGGTGGTCACTGGTCATGAACAGGTCGCCGGAGAAGACGTTGGTGGACTCGGGAAGCCCGACACCCGCCCGGTTGGTGCCGCTGGGTGACCCGTGCACCGGGTCGGGGTTGGCGCTGTCGGCGGTCCCGGGCGGCAGCAGACACCGGAAGGTCAGGAGCAGCGACAGGTCACCCTCGACCGACAGGACGCCCCGCAACAGCATGGCCACCACGTGGTCCTTGCCGTCGAGCAGGCGGACGAACATCTCGGGCCGGATCTCCACCACACAGTCGACCCGGCCGCCGGCGCGGTCCACCCGGACCTGCCCGGCCCGCACGTGCGCGAACCAGACCGTGGCCTCCCCGTCGACGTCGACGACGTCGAACCGGATGCTGCCGTGCGGCGCGGGCGGCAGCCGGCCGGGCGCGGACTCCGCCAGACCAGCGAAGAACCGGTCGATCCGGTCGAACGCCGCGGACCCCGTCGACACCCACCACCACCCCTTCCGCCATACAACACAAAACGGAAGTATCGGCAGATAATCGAGCGTACGCTACGGAGCGCCACCGCGAGCGCGCTTCAGTGGGAACGACAGACCGGTGCCCCGCCCCGATCGGGAGAGCCCGTCCGGACACCGGCCACGACCTCGGGAGGGCCCATGTCGGACCGACACACCGCCGCCGGAATCCGGTACCGGACGTACGGGCACGGCCACCGGGGCACCTTCCTGCTCGTGCACGGCTGGTGCGGCAACCACGAGTTCATGGAGCCGGTCGCCCGGCACCTCACCACCCGCCACGCGCGGGTGATCGCCGTCGACATGCCGGGGCACGGCGAGAGCCCTCCACCCCCCGACGGGTACGCCGTGGAACACCTGGCCGGACGGCTCCGCGCCCTGGCCGTCGCCCTCGACCTGCGCGACGTCGTGGTGGTCGGGCACAGCCTGGGCGGAGTCTGGTCCCTCGCCACCGTCGCCGGGGACCGGGACCGCTTCACCGGTCTCGTCCTGCTCGACTCGGCCGTGGCCGGTCCTCCCGGCGCCGCCGACGCGGTCGAGCAGACCGCCCGGTCGCTGCGCGACGACACCTCCGGGGCGGTCCGCGAGTCGATCGTCCGCTCGTACTTCCTGCCCCGCTCGGACCCCCGGCTGGTCGAGTGGGTGGTCACCGCGATGGCCACGCCCAGCACCGAGGTCGCCCACGAACCGATCGCCGGACTGGCCACGTTCCTGCGCGCGGAGGGTGACGTCGCGGCGCTGGCCCGCTGGGACCGGCCCCTGCTCTTCGTCGGCAGCAACGCCCCGTTCGCCGACTACGCCCGCCTGGCCGAACTGGCTCCCCGCGCCGACATCGGGCAGACCGTCGGCTCGGGGCACTTCGTGCAGTTGGAGGTGCCGGCGCAGGTCAACGCGATGATCAGCCGGCACCTTCAGCTCACCCGGTGACCGCTCCCCCGGGCCTTCGCCGGCACGGCGGGCTACCGCGCCGGAGGCGTCCACCGGTCACCGGTGTCCCTCCCGGACAGCCGGGCGAAGGACGGTGAACACCGCGCCGCTCGGGTCGGCGAGCGCGGCCACCCGCCCGGTCGGCACGTCCCGGGGTGGCACCAGGAGTCGTCCGCCCAACCGGGGAGCCCGTTCGGCGACGGCGTCCGGATCGGTCACCGCGAAGTAGACCATCCAGCCGGTGGGCAGCACGTCGGCCAGCGGCGCGGGCAGCGCCAGGCGGCCGGCGACCGGCCGGCCGTCGGCGGTGAGCAGGACGTAGGAGTCGTCCGGCACGCCGGGCGGCGGGGTCGCGCGCAGCCCCAGGGCGTCGGTGTGGAACCGGTCGGCATCGCCGGGGGCGAGCGTCATGTACTCGTACCAGCAGGGTCGGCCGGGCCCCGGGGCCACGGCGGTCACCCCGGAGCGGACCCGGAAGCAACCGCCGAGGGGATCGTGCACGTCGTCGCCGCGCAGCCGGGCTCCGGCGCCGGCCGCCGTGGCCCGGACGGCCCCGGCGTCCTCGGCGGCGAAGACCGTCCACCAGCGGGCCGGCGCGACGCCGGCGCGCAGGTCGGCGACGGGTACGCCGTCGAGCAGCGCGGTGGTGTCGGTGTACGTCCAACCGAGCAGGTCGGCGTAGAAGGGGCGGACGGCGGCGACGTCGGTGGTGACGAGTTCGACACGGTCCGGTACCGCCGGGGTGGTGGGTGCGCTCACCTGGATCTCCCGATCAGTCGGCGTGGTCAGTGGTCGGGTTGTCGTACCACGGCGTCGGCGGTGGTGGCGGTACGCCGTTCGGCACGGACCCGGTCGAGCAGGAGGTCCAGCGGAACCGGACGACCCAGGTGGAAGCCCTGCCCGGAGTCGACCCCGAGCTGACGCAGCGCCGGCACCAGCCCGGCGTGCTCCACCGACTCGGCGACCGTCCGCATGCCCAGCCCGTGCGCGGCCCGCACCACGGCGTCGATGAGCACCGGGTCGGCGCCGCCCCGGTCGGCGTGCCGGACGAAGTCACCGGCGATCTTGACGGTGCTGAACGGCAGGTGCTTGAGGTAGGCGAAGGAACCGAAGCCGGCCCCGAAGTCGTCCAGGCTCAGCCGGCAGCCGGCGTCGCGCAGGGTGCCGGCGAGGCTGCGGACCGCGGCGACGTTGGTGATCGCCGCGGTCTCGGTCACCTCCAGGCCCAGCCGGTCGGCGTCGACCCCGACCGTCCGCAGCCGCTCCACCACCCAGTCGCCGAAGCCGGGCGACTCCATCGACCGGGCGGAGATGTTCACGTCGAAGCGCAGCCCCGCGGCGGAGGCGGCGGGGTCGGCCAGCGCCGCGGTGGCGGTGGTCACCACCCACCGGTCGAGTTCGCCGATCAGGTCGTCCCGCTCCACCGTCGGCAGGAAGTCGCCGGGGGCCAGCGGTGGCTGCCGGCCGTCCCGCAGGCGGATGAGCAGCTCGTGACTGACCACCTCACCGGTGAGCAGGTCGACGATCGGTTGCGCGTCGAGGTGCATCCGGTGCTCGCGGAGCGCGTCGCGGGCCCGGGTCACCACGCTGACCCGCTGCACCGCGTGCCGGTAGTGCTCGGGCAGGTAGAGCCGGGCCCGGTTCCGGCCGGCGTTCTTCGCCTCGTAGAGCGCGAGGTCGGCGTGGGCGAGCACCGCGTCCCGGGTGTCGCCGGCCTCCAGCGGGGCGGCCCCGATGCTCAGGGTGACCCGCAGGCCCGCGCCGGCCAGCGGTACCGGCGTCCGCGCGGCCACGTCGCAGAGCGTCTCGGCGACGGCGAGGGCGTCGCCGGCCGTGGTCACCGGCAGGACGACGGCGAACTCGTCGCCACCGAGGCGACCCAGCACCGTGCCGGTGGGCAGGTGGCGCACGAGCAGCCGGGCGAGCACCCGCAGCACGTCGTCGCCGACGGCGTGCCCGTGCACGTCGTTGATGTCCTTGAAGTTGTCGATGTCGATCAGCAGCAGCGCACCGGGCGGACCACCGCCCCGGGCGAGCAGGTCGTCCAGGCGGGCGAGCAGGGCCCGCCGGTTGGGCAGGTCGGTCAGCGGATCCCGCTCGGCCAGCCGGGTCAGCTCGTCCTGGACCCGCCGCATCTCGGTGATGTCGTGCGCGGTGCCGAGCACCCGGAGCGGAGCGCCGGCGGTGTCGGTGAAGACCTCGCCGTAGCACTCGAAGACCCGCAGGGTGCTGCGGTCGGCCAGGTACATCCGGTGGGTGTACGCGAACGGCCCGCCGGCGCCCAGGGCCCGTTCGAGGGTCCGCTCGACCAGGCCGACGTCCTCGGGGTGGAGCAGCTGCCGGTACGACGGGTAGTCCAGTTCGGTGCCGGGCGGATAGCCGAACATCTGCAACAGCACATCGGACCAGACGACCGAGTCGGTGGCGATGTCCCACTCCCAGGTGCCCACCTTGGCGAGCTGCTCGATGTGGGCCAGCCGCCAGCGGTAGTTGCGGCCCGCCTCGCGCTCCCGGCGTTCGGCGCTGACGTCGCGCAGCTCGTACAGGTGCAGGAGCTGACCGTCGTGGTCGACCCGCTGACAGCGCACCTCCAGCCAACGGGCGCCGCCGTCCGGCTGCGGGCAGGACACCTCGACCGGGGCGCCGTCCGGTCCGATCCCGGTCAGCGGCAGGTCGTCGACCCGTACCCCCAGCCGACGGGCGGCGGGATTGGACCAGAGGCAGCGGCCGTCGACGGTGCGCATCGTCAGGGCGACGGAGGCGACGTCGGCCGCGACGGCCGGCAGAGTGCTCACTTGGTGGCCACCCCCATTCGCTCACCGCGCCCGGCACCGCTTCGCGCACTGACGCACCGTCGTCCGGTCGCGACGCGGAGTCTACTCACGGGTGCGGTGGCCGTGTGACGACGCCCACCGTCGGGACCACCGGTACGGCCGGCGTCCCTGGCCGGCGCTCGCCGGCGTCGTCCGGACAGCCGACAGCGGTGGTCGCCACGGGCGTGGCGACCACCGCTGTCGGGGGGGAGCGAGAACGGTCAGATGATCTCGACGCCGTAGACGCTCAGCGCCTCGGTGACCGGCTGGAAGTAGGTGGTGCCGCCGGAGGAGCAGTTCCCGCTGCCGCCCGAGGTCAGGCCGAGCGCGGTGGAGCCGCTGACCAGCGCGCCGCCGCTGTCACCCGGCTCGGCGCAGACGGTGGTACGGATCAGGCCGGAGACCGAACCCTCGGCGTAGTTCACCGTGGCGTTGACCGCCTCGACCGTGCCGTTGTGCAGGCCGGTGGTGCTGCCGGACCGCTCCACGGACTGACCGACGTAGGCGTCCGCGGCGCCGGTGACGTCCCGGGTGCTGCCGTTGTAGAGGTAGACGCTGCCGTCGGCGGCCGACGCGTCGCTGTGTCGCACGATGCCGTAGTCGTCACCCGGGAAGCTGCCCGTCCCGCCGGTACCGAGCAGGGCGCTCTGGCCGGAGTCGGCGTACCAGTTGCCGGTGATGTCGGTGCAGTGCCCGGCGGTGAGGAAGTAGTGGGTGTCGCCGCTGCGGACGTTGAAGCCGAGCGAGCAGCGTCCGCCGCCCTCGGCGTAGATGGCCTCGCCACCGGCGGCACGGGTGCTCAGCACGCCGGACTCGCGCTCGACGCGGACCGTGCCACCGAGCCGGGCGGCGACCGCCTCGACGCGCTTGAGCTTCGCGCCGGTGACCGTGCTGTCGACGGAGACGACCACCTGGTTGGTCGCCGGGTCGGTCCACCACGCGGTGCCGGGGATCCGCGCCGAGCGGTCCAGTTCCGCGGTGGCCCGCTTCAGTTCGTCGGCGCCCCGGGTCACCAGCTTGGGGGTGGCGCCGGCCGCACGGACCTTCTTCGCGGCGGCGTCGTCGGTCACGGTGACCACCATGGCGCCGTCAGCGCCGGCGTATGTCCCGGCGGACCGGTCGCCGAGTGCGGCGGCGAGCGCGGTGGCCTGGTCGGGGGAGGCGGCTGTCTCGGGTGCGGCCTGAGCGGGTGCGCTGGTCAAGGAGCCGATGACCAGCACGCCGGCCACCGCGGTGGCGGTGACGTGGCGCAGCGGGGACCCGGAGAGACGC
The DNA here is from genome assembly GCF_040639195.1 of Micromonospora sp. NPDC023956. Taxonomy (NCBI): domain Bacteria; kingdom Bacillati; phylum Actinomycetota; class Actinomycetes; order Micromonosporales; family Micromonosporaceae; genus Micromonospora; species Micromonospora sp. NPDC023956. Next base: position 66,133 of record NZ_JBEZZN010000021.1, on the reverse strand, counting down.
ATGTGCTTACCTCCATGTACGAGGGTGGGCCACCGAACGGGCAGCCCCGGTCAACCTTTTCGGCTGGTGAGGCTCAGCCGATCGGGATGCGTCGAAGTATTCACACGTCTGACAACCGTCGCAAGCGTGACGGTTGGCCGGACTAGCGACTCTTCACGGCTTCAGCGCCGACAGTGGCCTGTCAGATGTTTGGTGGCGATTAACAACATCTGCGCAGGTCAGCACGGTTGAAGAGGAACCCGTCGGTAACTTCGGCGAGCTGTCCGTCGGAGCGCTCCCAAAAGAAGTTCAATTTTCTTCCGGACCCCGGCCCCTGGGCGGGCCGGCGTCACCCGCCGAGGTGACCCAGAAAGTCGTCGAAGGTCCGGCGCGGCCGGTAGCCACGGGCGCGGGCCCGACCGATGTCGAGGACCACCCCCCGGGCGAGCTGGTCGACCGCGTAGCGGGTCAGCACCGGCGGTCGGCGGGTCAGCCGGGCCACGGTGGTCGACACGGTCGCCGCGGCGGTCGCCACGCCCACCGGCAGCCGGGCCAACCGCGCCGGGCTGCCGGTCGCCGCGAGCACTCCGCGCAGCACCGCGTCGCGCGAGTACGGCCGTTCGTCGGCGATGTTGTACGCCCCGGCCGGCCAGGTGGACGCGGCCAGGCAGGCCTCGGCCAGGTTCTCCACCGCGGTGAGGCTCAGTCGCACGTCCGGGCCGGGCACCGGCAGCCACCGCCCCCGGCGGGCGGCGAGCAGCCGGGGCAGCAGGTGCGGGTCCCCCGGACCGTAGACCGCCCGGGGACGCAGCACCACCGCCCCGGCCGCCAGGGCGAGCCGTTCCCCGGCGGCCTTGGTACGCCCGTACGCGGTCAGCTGACCGTCGACCGGGTGGTCCTCACCGAGCGGCCCCGCTCCCCCGGGCCGGTAGACGCTGGCGCTGCTCACCCAGACCAGCGGGCGGTCGCCGACGGCGTCGACCAGCCGGGCGGTGCCGTCGACGTTGACCGCCCGGTAGGCGCGCTCGGCCGCCGGACCCGGCGCCGGGTCGCCGACCGCCGCGGCGAGGTGGATCACCAGGTCGGCACCGGCGAGGTCGGGGGTCTGGTGGGCGGCGTCCCACGGCACGTGCCGGCCGACCGGCCCCGGCCGCCGGCCGAGGCAGCACACCCGGGCGCCGGCCGCGGCGGCGGCGCGGGCCACGGCGGAGCCGCAGAACCCGCTCGCCCCGGTGACCGCCACCCGCACGCCCGCCAGGGTCACCCGCCACCCCTGACCACCAGGCGGGCCCAGCCGGGCAGCGCGGCCCGCCCGTCCGCGCGGGCCGACACCACCACCGGGCGGTACGGCGCCAGGGCGGTGAGGACGTCGGCGAGCTGCGCCCGAGCCAGCCGGGCACCCGGGCAGGAGTGCGCGCCCGCCCCGAAGACCAGCCGCGCGGTCCGGGTCGGTGCGGGCGCGGCACAGTCCGGCCCGGACCGGTGTGCCCCGGCGGCGTGCCGGGCGACCAGCAGCAACCGGTCCCCGGGCCGGACCGGGCAGCCGGCCGCCGTGCCGGCCCCGGCGGCCACCCGGGGCAGCAGCGGACTCGGCGCGGTGACCCGCAGCAGTTCGTCGACGAGCACGTCGCGGGTGCCGGGGTCGGCGGCGGCGTCCCAGAGCCGGTCGTCGGCGCACCAGGCGACGGCCCGGGGGATGCCGGCCACGGTGGTGTTCACCGCCGCGACGGCGAGCATGCCGGCCAGTGCGGCCCGCTGCGGGGGCAGGCCGAGCAGGTCGGCCAGGTCGGTGACGGCCCGTCGGGCGGCGCGGGCGCGACCGGGCCGGCGCGGGCCGGGCAACTGCTCGGCCGCGGCCGTGGCGGCGGCGCGGCGGGCCGCGTCGGCCAGGGCGAGCGGGTCGACGTCCACCCCGAGCAGGGCCGCCGTGGTCGCGCCGGCCAGTTCGGCGACCACCGGCACCAGGTCCACCGCCGCGTCGTCACCCAGCGCGGTCAGGCGCTGGCGCAGCACCGCCGTCCAGACCGGACGGAGTTCGGCGACGCCGGCCGGGCCGAGCCCGTCGGCGAGCGTCCGGCGGGCGTGTCGGTGCCCGACCCCCTCCTGGTCGAAGAGGAGACCGTCGGTGCCGAGCCGACGGGCGGTACCGCCGACGGTGCCGCTGGCCAGCCGGTCCAGTGGGATGCGGGTCAACGCCTCGAGGTAGCCGCCCGGATCGTGCACCACCACGGTCCGGCCGAGCCGCAGCGCCGGCCACCGGCGGGTGGCGGCGAGCAGGGTGAACAGCACGGGGTAGCGACGCAGGTAGACCCGGCGGTCCCGGCGTCGTCCCCGGTCCGGCCCGGGGTGCCGCCGATCGGCGGGGGCGGTCGGGTCAGCCACGACGCTACCGCCGCCCGGCCGGCTCGGGGTAACCCGTGCGGGCGGCGGCCAGGGCGGCTGCGGCGGCCCGGTCCGGCTTGCGGGACCGCCCGGAGGTCGGCACCGTCGCCACGACCAGCGTGTCGGGACGGGCGGCGCCCATCCGGGCCAGCACCGGGTCGAGGCAGCGGCGCAGCGTGTCCGGGTCGACGCCCGGTTCGGGCTCGACCACGGCGACCAGCCGCTCGTCACCGTCGCCGACCGGCACGCCGACCAGCACCGCCAGGTTCACCCCGGAGACGTGCAGCGCCGGCTCGTACAGCCCGGGGTAGATGTTGACCGCCCGGCGCAGGATCATGTCCTTGCTCCGGCCGGCCAGGACGAGACGGTCGCCGTCGTACCGCGCGACGTCGCCGGTGTCGACCCAGTCCGCCGGCGGCTCGCCGAGGTAGCGGTGCGCCTGCCCCGGGCCCGCGAGCAGCAGCCGCCCGTCCGTCCCGATCCGGGTCCGAACACCCGGCAGCGGCGAGCCGACGAGATCGCCGGCACCGGTGAAGGCGCCCTTCTCGGCCGCTTCCACGGCGGCGGCCGGGAAGAGTTCGGTCAGCGCGTACACCCCCCAGGCCTGTTCCGCGCCGGCCCGCCGGATCCGGTCGAGCAGGGTGGCGCTCACCGGGGCGGAGCCGCTGTAGAACCGGCCGCTGAGCCGGGGCCCCTCGGCCAGCAGGGCCCGCAGCTGCGGCGGGGTGAGGTAGCTGGCCTGCGGACGCAACCGGGCCAGTTGTCGGGCCAGCCGCCGGGGTGAGCGCGCCGGCAGCGCGACCGGGGCGCCGCTGGCCAGGGCGGGCACCAGCACGAAGAAGGTGCCGCCGAGCACCGGCTGGTCCGGCCGGGGCCGGACCAGGTCGGCGACCGCGCGCATGCCGGCGTCCAGGCCGGATCGGCGGTGCACCACCGCCCGGGGCCGGCTGGTGGTGCCGGAGGTGAAGATGATCACCGCGTCACCGTCGTGGTCGCCGTACGCGGGAGCCGGTCCGGAACGGGGGCGCAGGGACGCGGCACAGCCGGGCAGCCGCCGCCCGACGGTGCGGACCGGGCCCAGGTCGGCCAACCGGGGCAGGGCCAGCCGGGCGCGGTCGGCCAGCGGCCGGGCCCAGCCGGCGACCGCCTGGGCGGCGGCGTCGGCGACGATCAGGGCGGGGCGGGCCAGGGCCAGCCGCGCGGTGAGCACCTCCGGCCCGGCGGAGGGGTCGAGCACCGCCACCCGCAGCCCGAGCCGGTGCGCGGCCAGCAGGACCGCCAGCGACCGGGGACCGGGGCGCACCGCCACCCCGAGGGTGTCCCCGGCGGCCAGTCCGTGGTGGTGCAGGGCGACGGCGTACCCGTCGGCGAGGTCGGCCAGGTCGCCCCGGGTGGCCCGGACCCGGGGTCGACCGGAGGCCGTGGTGGTGAGCACCGCCGGGGCGTCCGGACGGCGGCGGAGGGCGGCGGCCAGTTCGTCGAGCACGGGTTCTCCCGGTGGGACGCAGGTGACGGGTCAGCGCGGGTCCGGCGAGAGCTGCCCGCTGCCCCGGTCCAGGTACCAGGCCGCGGTGCGCAGCAGTCCGTACGCGCGCAGCCGCCGGGTCGAGTTCTCCACCACCATCGTCCGCTCGTGGACGATGGCGTCGGTGACCCGGCGGACCCGGTTGAGGAACTCCCGGTCGGTCGGGGACGGGCGGCGGGGCATTCCGCCGACGGCGAGGTAGGTCGCCGCGGTGATGGCCATGTTGTTGCCCGCGTGCATCCGGTACGGGGCCCGGTAGCCGGAACCCCGGTGGGCGGGGCGCAGCCGGCCGAAGGTGGCGGCGACGGTGACCACGCAGCGGAACCCGGCCCGGCCGACCGGGCCGTGCTCGTCGCGGCGGGCCTCGATCCGGCCGCACGCCATGGCCGCCCCGGCGGTCAGCGCGCGGCGGGCGGCGGCCACCCAGCCCGGCCGGGGCAGGCAGTCGGCGTCGGTCCGGGCCAGCAGGGTGGCCCCGTGCGCGATGGCGTACCGGAAGCCGGTGTCGACGGCCGCCCCGACGCCCTTCTGCCGTTCGTCGAGCAGCCGGATCGGCACGGGCGACCGGGCCGCGAATCGGCGGACCACGTCGGCGGTGCCGTCGGTGGAGGCGTTGTCCACCACGAGCAGGGTGAAGTCCCGGTCGGTCTGCCCGGCCAGCGCGTCCAGCGTGGCGCCGATCCGGGTGGCCTCGTTGTAGGCGGGCACCACCACCCAGAGCGTGGTCACGACTTCTCCCACACCATCGTCATCAGGCTCACGCCGCCACCGAGGCCGACGAACAGCACCCGCTCCCCGGTGCGCAGTCCGGGCTCGACCCGGGCGAGTTGGACGCCGAGCGTGGCGCTGGCCAGGTTGCCCAACTCGGCGACGGTGACCTCCAGCTTGTCCTTCGGCACGCCGGTCACCTCGACGAACCGGTCGAGGTACGGCAGGGTCACCTGGTGCACCAGCACCCGCGCGTAGTCGGCCCAGTCCAGGCCGGTGCGGTGCCGGACCCGGTGCAGGATGTCCGGACCGATCTTCTCGAAGACGTCCCGCAGGCTCCGCCCGTCGCCGGCGAAGTAGGTGTGCTCGTCGCCCCGCGGGTGCCGGGAGCCGCCGCCGGGGATGCCGCCCACCGTCCAGTGCTCCGACCAGGTCTCGGTGTCCACGTCGAGGATCCCGCCCCGGTCCACCGGCTCCACCAGCACGGCCGCGCCCGCGTCGCCGAAGGTGTAGCCGGCGAAGGCGCGACGGGCCTCGTCGAGGTCGGTGATCCGGGTCCGCATCGCCCGGGTCGGGGTCTCCCCGGTCACCACCAGGGCCCGACGGGCGCGGCCCGCGAGGATGCTGGAGCGGGCCAGGTCGATGCCGTTGAGGAAGCTGTTGCAGGCGTTGGTGACGTCCAGCGCGTGGGCGTGGCCGCCCAGTTCGGCCTGCACGATGTGGGCGGTGGCCGGCTCGACCATGTCCCGGCTGGCGGAGGCGAAGACCAGCAGGTCCACCTCCTCCGGCGCACGACCGGCGGCGGCGAGCGCCTGCCGGGCGGCGCGGACGGCGAGGGTGGAGGCGTACTCGTCGTCCCCGGCGATCCGGCGGGAGGTGATCCCGGTCATCCGGGCCAGCAACCCGGCCGGCAGGGGCAGGCCGCTGGCCTCGGCGATCCGGCGCTGGAGTTCGGCGGTGGGCACGACCTGGTCCGGCAGGCTGGCACCGACCGCGGTGATGCCCACCCGCCCCCGGGGCGGGTCGAGGGGTGACGTGGGGTCGGTCATGCGTCGAGCTTGCCGAACGCCGCTGGCGGGCGGATGAGTAGGGGTGCTCATGTCCACCCGCCAGCGGACGCCGGATCACCTCGAACCGGTCGACCGGGCAGAAGTCGCCCGGGTACTCGGGTCAGCAGCCGCCCGGCGCGCGGGCGGCGGCCTCAGCACCAGCCGTTGATCGGGCCGTTCACGCCGCTCCACACGTAGGCGTCGCTGATCCAGGTCCCGTCACTGAGCCGGTTCCACAGCGCGGTGGCGCCGTACCGGCCGGTGTGCGTGGTGCCGTTGGCCGAGCAGGAGACGGTCACCGTCACGCCGTCGCCGACCGAACCGGCGACCCCGTGGCCGGTGCCGGGACCGGTGCGCTTGTTCACCGCGCCGCCGCCGTTGGCGTCGACGATGGCCTGGTTGAAGCCGAGCACGCCGTAGTTGTACAGGCCGCCGCCGACGTTGACCCGCGCCGACCCGTGCAGGGCGTACCCCTGGTACGTGGCACCGCCGCGCATCAGCACCCACTTGCCGATGGCGTGGTCGTGGATCTGCACGTACGCGCTGTTCTGCCGCAGGCCGAAGTGCACGTGCCGGCCGTAGGCGGCGCCGCCGCAGGTGACGTCGGTGCCGGTGTCGCCCAGGTACGCGCCCTCGCCGACGCCCGCGCCGTTGACGTTGATGCTGTTCCACAGGTGGTAGTAGTCGGTGGAGTAGCCCCGGTCGTGGATGACCCGGATCCAGCCCCGGCACATGGTGTACGCGGTGCCGCCCCGCGCGGCGAGCACCCGCTGGTCGCCGCCGGCCAGGTCGATGGCGCTCCACGGCGACTCGCTGCCGCCCCACCCGTGCGGCCCGCCGGAGTACGACCAGGTCTGGCCGATGCCGTACGGCAGGCGCATGCCGGTGCGCATGTCACCACCGGCGAGCATCGTGCCCGGCGACGGCGAAGCGAACACCTCCTTCTCCCGGGCCGTGACGACGGTGGACGGGGCGGCCTCGGCGAGGTCGGCGAAGGCGGCCTCGCCGTCGAAGGCGACCTGCCAGCCGGAGCGGTCCCGGTGGGCGACGAAGACGGAGCCCTTCGGGTAGGCGTCCTCCTCGTGCGGCGCGACGACGACGGCGGTGCCGAACGCCCAGTTCCGGCCGTCGCGCCGGGTGACGGTGACCCGGGTGTCGTCCGCGTCGGCCGTGCGCAGGTGCGGGTCGGCGGTGACGGCCGACTGGCCGAGGAGCCGGGCGGTCACCGCAGTGGTGACGTCGACGGTCGGGGCGGCGGCGGTCGGGGCGGCGGCGGTCGGGGCGGCGGAGGCGGCCACCGGAGCGGCGGTGAGGAGGACGACGGCGGACAGCACGGCCGCCCGGACCGGACCTCGGATGGTTCTCCAGGACACGGGGACTCCCATTGACGTCGATGAAATCGATCAGGTTAGGGGGACGGTACCGATCACATTTATGATTGTCCATCTATGCATGATGGACACGTCGCCGAGCTGTTCCGGCCGCGGCAGCGCGCCGGCCGGGAGCGCCGGGGGCGGTCTACGCTGCCACGGTGCGACGACATCTGGCGGTGCTCCCGACGGGGCCGGCGATCGACCAGGTCGAGCAGTGGCGGCGCAGGTGGGATCCGGTGATGGCCCGGCTCGTGCCGGCACACGTCACCGTCACCTACCCCGAGGAGACCGTCGACGAGGAACTCCTGTTGCGCCGGGCGCGGCGCCGGCTCGGCACGGTGCCACCGTTCCGGCTGCGGCTCGGCGCGGTCGTCGCCGAGGACGGCGGAGGGGGCGGGGTCTTCGTCGCGGTCGAGGACGTGGACGGCGGCTGGGCCGACCTGAGACGACGCCTCCTGGCTGAGCCGATGACGCCCCTCGACGTGCCGGCCCACCTCACGGTGGTCCACCCACGCACCTCGGCACGGGGCCCGGAGTGCCTCGCCGCCCTCGCCGGCCGACGGCTGGCGGCGGAGGTCCGGATCCGGGAGGTGCGGTACACGGAGACCACCGCCGACGCCTTCACCCTGCTGCGCCGCTTCCCGCTGGGCACCGGTGCCGCCGGCCGCTAGGGAAGTCGGTGGCGGGACGGGGCCGGCGTGTGTCAGCGTCCACCCCATGCTCGACTACCGCACCGTCAACCGGGCCAACTGGGACGAGCGCGCCGCCGCCCACGCCGCCTCCCCCGACTACGCCGTCGACCGGTTCGCCGCCGACCCGGGCTTCCTCAGTTCGGTCGTCCGGTTCGACCTGCCCTGCCTCGGCGACGTCGCCGGGCTGCGCGGCGTGCACCTCCAGTGCCACATCGGCACCGACACCGTCTCACTGGCCCGGCTCGGGGCGAGGATGACCGGGCTCGACTTCTCCGGGCCCGCGCTCGCCCAGGCCCGCCGGCTCGCCGCCAGCGCGCACGTCGACGTCGACTTCGTGGAGGCCGACGTCTACGACGCGGCGGACGTGCTCGACGCGGGCGGTTACGACCTGGTCTTCACCGGGATCGGCGCGCTGTGCTGGCTGCCCAGCGTCGCCCGCTGGGCCGAGGTGGTGGGACGCCTGCTCAGGCCGGGCGGGCGGCTCTTCATCCGGGAAGGGCACCCGATGCTCTGGGCGGTCGACGACCGGCGCACCGACGGGGTGCTCGCCCTGGAGTACCCGTACTTCGAGACGGCCGAGCCGTCCGTCTGGGACGAGGGCGGCACCTACGTGGCGACGGATGCCACCTTCACCCACAACGTGACCCACGAGTGGAACCACGGCATCGGCGAACTGATCGGCGCGGTGATCGCCGCCGGCCTCCAGGTGACCGGTTTCGCCGAGCACGACAGTGCGCCCTGGGAGGCGCTGCCCGGCCGGATGACGCTCGGCGACGACGGGGAGTGGCGGCTCACCACGCGGCCGGAGCGGCTCCCCCTCACGTACACGCTCCAGGCCGTCAAGAGCGGCTGAGCCGGCCGGCGACGGATCCCCCCGGCGCGCGCCCGTCAGGATCCCGCCGGCTCGGGCAGTACGCCCTCCGCCGCCCGGACCAGCCGGAGGAAGGCGTCGTTCTCGGCCGGCGTCCCGACGCTGACCCGTACCCCCGCCCCGGGAACCGCGCGGACCAGCACCCCGTGCCGCCGGCAGTGCGCGGCCAGCGCCTCGGCCCGGTCGCCGACCGGCAGCCACAGGAAGTTGGCCTGGCTCGGCGGGACGGCGAACCCGGCCCCGACGAGTGCCGCCCGCACCCGGTCCCGTTCCCGCCCGATCCGGCGGCACCGGTCGCGCAACTCGTCCCCGGCGTCGAGCGAGGCGAGCGCGGCGGTCTGGGCGAGCGTGTTCACCGCGTACGGCAGCGCGAGCCGGCGCACCGCGTCGGCCACCGGCGTCGGGAACACCCCGTAGCCGACCCGGAGCCCGGCCAGCCCGTACCCCTTGGAGAAGGTGCGCAGGACCGCCACGTTCCCTCGCGAGCGGGCCAGGACGGCACCGTCGGGCACCTCCGGGTCGTCGACGAAGTCGCGGTACGCCTCGTCGAGCACCACCAGGACGCGGTCGGGGACCGTGGCGAGGAAGCGCTCCAGGTCGGCCCGGTCGACGGTGGTGCCGGTCGGGTTGTTCGGGTTGCACACGAAGACCACCCGGGTGGCCGGGGTGACGGCGGTGGCCATCGCGTCGAGGTCGAGGGTGTGCCCGGGGGCCAGTGCCACCGGTCGCGGCTCGGCACCGGCCGCCCGGCTCAGCACCGGGTACAGCTCGAACGACGGCGCGCCGGAGACGACCTCGTCGCCCGGTCCGCAGAGTGCCTGGAGGAGCTGCTGGCAGAGACTGACCGACCCGTCGCCGACGACGACCCGCCCGGCGGGCACCCCGAGGTGGTCGGCGAGCCGGTCGACCAGCCCGGCGGCGGTCGGGTCCGGGTAGCGGTTGACGCCCGTGGTGGCCGCCGCGAGCGCGCGGGCCGCTGTGGGCAGCGGCCCGTCGGGCACCTCGTTGTTGGCCAACTGGACCAACCCCGCCTCGACGACGGTGGGCCGGAAGCCCGGTTGCGCGCTGACGGTCGGCCGGGACGGAACGGTCAACGTGACTCCTCGTCGTCGCGGGTGGCCCGCCCCGACGGAGGTCGGGCCACCGCCGGGCGGGTCGACGGTGGACGGTCAGGCCCCGCCCGGGTCCTTCCCGACGTGCTCCTCAACGGCCGTCTGGCTGCCCAGGCCGGCCCGGAACGCCACCGCGACCACCGCCACCAGGACCGCGCCGACGGCCAGCATCGGCCGGATGCCGATCAGGGTGGCGGTCACCCCGGCCGCCAGCGCGCCGAGCGGGTTGGCCCCGAACCCGATCATCCGGTAGGTGCTGGTGACCCGACCGAGCAGCGCGTCGGGGACCAGTTCCTGGCGGACGGTCACGGTGACCACCATCCAGGTCATCGCGGCGGCACCGAAGAGGAACAGGGACAGCCCGGCGACCACCGGGGTCGGCAGCAGGGCCAGCGAGGTGAGGGTGAGGATCACCACCACGACCGCGGCGGTCAGCGCGGCACGGTCACCCCACCGGGCGCGCAGCCGGGGCACCAGCGGCGCGACGGCCACGTTGCCGAGGGCGAAGCACGCCATCAGCAGACCGTAGCCGAGGCTGCCGAGGCCCAGGTGGTCGTTGACGTAGAGGACGAAGATGCCCAGCAGCGCCCCGCTGACCAGGGCCATCGCCCCGTAGATCACCGACTGGTCGCGGAGCACCCGGTGTCGGTTGAGCCACCGCAGGCCCTCGATGACGTCCCGGCCGACGCCGGCACCGTCCGCCCCCGGCTCCCGGCGGGGCACCCGGATGGTGAGCACCAGCACCGCGGCGAGCACGAAGGTGAACGCGTCCACGGCGAACAGCCACCCGACGCTGAAGGCGAACACCAGGCCGGCGATCGGCGGACCGATGAACTGGCTGGTGAGCACCTGCGCCGCCATCAGGCGGCCGTTGGCCGCGCCGAGCTGCGCCGGGCCGACGACGGCGGGCAGGAAGGCCCCGGCGGCGGTGTCGAAGACCACCTGCGCGCTGCCCACGGCGAACGCGAAGGCCACGATGAGCGGGATGGACGGCTCGCCGACCACCAGCAGCACCGCGAAGCCCGCCACCACGAGGCCGCGCACCAGGTCGGTGGTCCACATCAGAGTGCGCCGGTCGACCCGGTCGGCCAGCACCCCCACGAACAGTCCGAAGAGCAGCCAGGGCAGCATGCCCGCGACGGTCACCGCGGCGACGTCGCTGGGGGCCCGGGACACACTCGCGGCCAGCAGCGGCAGGGCGGTGTAGCGGAGACCGTCCCCGAGACCGCTGACGACCGCCGCGGTCCACAGGCGATGGAACGCCGCCGGCAGGCGGGTGGGTGTGCCGTCGCCGTCCGGGACGGTCGGACCGGGCGGTACGGCACCGGCGGCGGGACGCTCCTGGACCGTGCCCGCCGATCCGGTCTCGATCGCGGAATCGCCGGGGGTCGTCGAATGATCCACGCGCAGAACCCTTCGCGTCTGGGGAGGTCGACCGGACCGTCGTCGCGGGTCACGGATTCGCCGGACACACCACCGGCCGACCCGTACGTTCATCAGATCACAACCGACCGTAGTCGACATTGCAGGAGAGGGTCAACCTGGGTCATACGCCCAGAGCGAACGTCCATTCACGCCGACCGGGCACGGATATGCTATCGAAGTTGATGGCTGGATTACTGTTGTTCCCCCGCAGTTATCGCCGGCCGCGCCCGGTCCGATGCGACCGTTCCAGCCCGCAACACCCACCACCGGCGACAGTCCATGCTCCGGGACCCGACCACCGGCGTCACCCCTTCTCCGGGCCAGCACCGGCGGCGGACCGCTGCCCGCCCATGAGATGAGCCAGCACCTGGGTCCGGTTCTTCAGGTTCAACTTTCCGAGAATGTTCGACACGTGGAACTTCACGGTCTTCTCGCTGAGCGACAACTCCGCGGCGATCTCCGCGTTGGAGACGCCGGTCAGCATCAGGTCGAGGATCTCCGCCTGCCGGAGGGTCAGCGGGTCACCCCGCCCGGCCGGCCCGGCCGGGCGGCCGGAACGGACCAGCGGCCGGACGATGACCCCGGCCAGCCGAGGCGTGAGGTAGACCCCGCCCTCGGCCACCGACCGGACGGCGAACCCCAGCTCGTCCGCGCCGCCGTCCCGGAACAGCAGGCCCCGGGCCCCGGCCCGCAGGTGCTCCCGCCAGGAGTCCCCGGCGCCGAGGCCGAGCAGCACGACCGCCCGGGCGGAGCGCTGCGGGGCGAGCTGCGCCACGGAGGCCAGCACCGCCGCGGACCCCAGGCTGTCCTCGTCGTAGACCACCACGTCCGCCGACCGCCGCCGGGCGGCGTCCGCCACCGCCCCGGCCTCGGCCACCTCGCCCACGATCGTGAACGTCGGGGACAGCTCACCGAGCATGAGGCCGAGACCGGACCGGAATATCGGATGGTTGCCGCCGACGAGTATGCGGATCCGGACCGTCGCGCCACCGACCGGCGTCACGGATTCTGCGAGACCAGCGCCCACCAGAACCTCCGTTCCGGCTCACCTGCACATATCTGTGGACACCGATGAGCCTACACAGGTGGCGGGAAACCATCCAACGATAGAAATTAAGAGTTACCGCCGTCCGGTATCAGCATTTCTGAATTCCTCCACCACGCCCTCGGCACCGCGTCGACCTCGACCCCGGTCCGGTCGCCCGCCGGCGACCCGGACCGGGGACCGGTCCGAAAACCGGACCTGGGTCGGAAGACAGGCGGCGGCGGAGTGCGCAGACTACGGGGAGCGGTGTCGATCACCTGATCACTTCCGCGCCGTCCCGGCGCCACCGTTTTCCGGCGACCTCCGTACGCGATTCCCCGTTTTTCCGTCCCGGTCCCCTGCGAGGAGCACCCGATGAACCGATCCATGCCGAGCGCCGATCTGGTGCTCGACGGCCGTTCGCTGACCATCGAGGAGGTGGCGTCCGTCGCCCGCCCGGCCGGGCAGGTCGCCCTGCGCCTGGGTGACGGGGCGGCCGACGCCATGAAGTCCTCTCTCGACCTCAAGCACGAACTGCTGGCGCAGCGCATCCCGATCTACGGGGTCACCACCGGGTTCGGGGACAGCTGCGTGCGGCAGATCGCGCCGGAGAAGGCCTGGGAGCTGCAACGCAACCTGGTCCTCTACCACCTCAACGGGGTGGGCCCGACGGCCACGCCGGAGGTCGCGCGGGCGTCGATGCTGATCCGGGCCAACTCCCTGGCCCGGGGAGTCTCGGCGATCCGCCCCGGCACCGTGGAGCTGCTGCTGCGCCTCGTCGAGCGGGACGTCCTGCCGCTGATCCCGGAGCGGGGCTCGCTCGGCGCCAGCGGCGACCTGGTGCCGCTCTGCTACGTCGCCGCGGCGCTGATCGGGGAGGGCGACGTCGCGCACCGGGGCACGGTCCGTCCGGTCGCCGACGCCCTCGCCGAGGAGGGACTGGAGCCGGTACGGCTGGAGCCGAAGGAGGGTCTGTCCCTGATCAACGGCACCTCGTTCACCGCGGCGTTCGCCGCGCTCGCCACCGTCGACGCCGAGGAGCTGGCCTTCGTGGCCGACCTGGCGACCGCGATGTCGTGCGAGGCGCTGCTCGGCAACGCGTCGCACTTCCACCCCTTCGTCCACGACAGCAAGCCGCACCCGGGGCAGGGCCGCAGCGCCGGCCTGATCCGGGCGCTGCTCGAAGGGTCCGCGCTGACCACCTCGTACGAGGAGATCCTGCTGCGCCGGGAGCCGCTGCGCGAGCGGGGCTACGTCCGGCTCGAACACCGGATCCAGGACAAGTACTCGATCCGGTGCGCGCCGCACGTCACCGGCGTGCTGCGGGACACGCTCTCCTGGGTCCGGCCCTGGGTGACCACGGAGATCAACTCCGCGACCGACAACCCGCTCTTCGACGGCGATCTCGGCGAACTGCACCACGGCGGGAACTTCTACGCCGGCCACCTCGGGCAGGCCATGGACAGCCTGAAGGTGGCGGTGGCCAACATCGCCGACCTGTTGGACCGGCAGTTGGAGCTGATCGTCGACGAGAAGTTCAACGCCGGGCTGACCCCGAACCTGGTCAGCCCCACCGCGCCGGACGACGCCGGGGCCGGCCTGAACCACGGCTTCAAGGGCATGCAGATCGCCTGCTCGGCCGTCACCGCCGAGGCGTTGAAGATGGCCGCCCCGGCGACCGTCTTCTCCCGCTCGACCGAGGCGCACAACCAGGACAAGGTCAGCATGGGCACCATCGCCGCCCGGGACGCCCGGACGGTGGTCGAGCTGACCCGCAGCGTCGCCGCCATCCATCTGATCGCGCTGGCCCAGGCGATCGACCTGCGGGGTGCGGCGAACGCCTCCCCCGCGCTCCGGCGGGTGCACGCGGCGATCCGCGAGGTGTCCCCGTTCGTCGACGGCGACCGGCGGTTGGACCGCGACGTCGAGGCGGTCGCCGGGCTGATCCGCACCGGGGCGCTGCGCCGGGCCGCCGGGGTGACCGCGCCGACCGACCCGGCCCCGGTCGCGTGACCGGGTCGACGCCGCCCCGGCGTCCGCTGACCGGGGCGGAGTACGTGGAGAGCCTGCGCGACGGCCGGGAGGTCTGGCTCGACGGGGAACGCGTCCGCGACGTCACCACCCACCCGGCCTTCCGCAACCCGGTCCGGATGACCGCCCGCCTCTACGACGCGCTGCACGACCCGGCCACCGCCGACCGGCTCACCGTGCCCACGGACACCGGCGGAGGCGGCCGCACACACGCCTTCTTCCGGGCTCCGCGCAGCGCCGAGGACCTGCTGGCCGACCGGGCCGCGATCACCGAGTGGGCCCGGATGACCTACGGCTGGATGGGGCGCAGCCCGGACTACAAGGCCAGCTTCCTGGGCACCCTGGGCGCCAACGCCGACTTCTACCAGCCGTTCCGGGAGAACGCGCTGCGCTGGTACCGGGAGTCCCAGGAACGGGTGCTGTACTGGAACCACGCGATCATCCACCCGCCGGTGGACCGGAACCTGCCGCCGGACGAGGTCGCCGACACGTTCGTCCACGTCGAACGGGAGACCGACGCCGGGGTGATCGTCAGCGGCGCGAAGGTGGTGGCGACCGGCTCGGCGATCACCCACTACAACTTCGTGGCCCACCACGGCCTGCCGATCCGGCGCAAGGAGTTCGCGCTGGTGTGCACCATCCCGGTGGGCGCGCCCGGGGTCAAGCTCATCTGCCGGCCGTCGTACACCGCCGCGGCGGCGGCGCGGAGTCCGTTCGACTACCCGCTCTCCAGCCGGCTGGACGAGAACGACACCATCTTCGTGCTGGACAAGGTCCTGGTGCCCTGGGAGAACGTCTTCGTCCACCACGACGTCGAACGGGCGAACGCCTTCTTCCCGGGTTCCGGCTTCGTGCCCCGGTTCACCTTCCACGGCTGCATCCGGCTGACCGTGAAGCTGGAGTTCCTGGCCGGGCTGCTGGCCAAGGCGCTGGAGATCACCGGCACGGCGGACTACCGGGGCGTCCGCAGCCGGTTCGGCGAGGTGCTGGCCTGGCGCAACCTGTTCGCCGGGATCAGCGACGCGATGGCCCGCAACCCGCTGCCCTGGGTCGGCGGCTCGGTCCTGCCGAACCCGGAGTACGGGATGGCGTACCGCTGGTTCATGACCGTCGGCTACCCACGGGTCAAGGAGATCATCGAGCAGGACGTGGGCAGCGGCCTGATCTACGTCAACTCCAGCACCCGGGACTTCGCCAACCCGGAGGTCCGCCCCTACCTCGACCGCTACCTGCGGGGCAGCAACGGCTACCGGGCGCAGGACCGGGTGAAGGTGATGAAGCTGCTCTGGGACTGCGTGGGCACCGAGTTCGCCGGCCGGCACGAACTCTACGAACGCAACTACGCCGGCAACCACGAGGGCGTCCGGCTGGACCTGGTCCGGCAGGCGGAGACCAACGGCCGGCTCGACGAGTTCCGGGCCCTGGTCGACCGCTGCCTCGACGAGTACGACCTCGACGGCTGGACCGCCCCCGACCTGATCGCCTGAGCCGGACTCCGCCGCCGGCCGACCGCACACCGAGGAGGACACGAGATGCCCGAGGACCGGGTCGCCGCCTTCGCCGGCGAACTCGTCGCACACGTCCGGAGTTCCCTGGTCCGTCACGAGATCAGCTACCCGGACTACCAGACCATCAAGAGTTTCCTGATCGATGTCGGCGAGGCGGGCGAGTGGCCGCTGCTGCTGGACATCCTCTTCGAGCAGACGGTCGAGACGTTCAACGCGGTCGACGGGGCCGGCGCGGGCGCCGTGGAGGGGCCGTTCTACGTACCGGACGCGCCGCTGCGGCACTCGCCGTGCGCGCTGCCGCAGCGTCCCGACGAACCCGGCCGGGCGCTCCGGCTCCACGGCGTGGTCCGCGCCCCGGACGGCACCCCCCTGCCCGGTGCGGTGCTGGACACCTGGCAGGCCGACGCCACCGGCGGATACTCGCACTTCGCGCCGGAGTTGCCGGGGTACCTGCTGCGGGCCCGGGTGGTGGCCGACGCGGCCGGCCGGTTCGACATCCGGACCGTCCTGCCCGGTGCGTACCAGGTCCCGGCGGCCGGACCGTCCGGCCGGTTGTTCGCCCTGCTCGGCAAGCATCCGTGGCGGCCGGCGCACCTGCACTTCAAGGTCTGCGCGCCCGGACACCGGCCGCTGACCACCCAGCTCTACTTCGCCGACGACCCGTGGTTGGACAGTGACGTGGCCGAGGCGGTCAAGGGCGAACTGGTCCTCAAACCCCGTCCGGAGGACCGGGAGCTGGTGGCCGAGTACGACTTCGTGCTGGCCACCGAGGAGTCCGACTGACCCGTGGGAGGTCCCGCATGCCCGTCGCCCCCCGCGACCTCAGGCGGCTACTGGGGTCGTTCGCCAGCGGCGTCACCGTCGTCACCTATCCCCTGCCCGACGGTGGGACCGGCGGCATCACGGTGAACGCCTTCACCTCCGTGTCCCTGGACCCGCCCCTGGTGCTGGTCTCGGTGCACCGGGCGAGCCGGGCGAACCGACATCTGCCGACGGTGCCGTTCACCGTGAACATCCTCGCCGCCGGGCAGCGCGACCTGGCCCTGCACTTCTCGGGGCAGCTCCGCCGGCCGCTGGTCGAATGGTGCCGGAACCGCCCCTCCCCCCGGCTGGCCGACTGCCTCGGCTACGTCGACTGCGTGCCCTGGGCCCGCACTGACGGCGGCGACCACGTCCTGCACCTCGGCCGGGTGGTCGACGTCGAACCGGGCAGTGGCGAACCGCTGGTCTTCTACCGGGGCGGCTTCACCGGCCTCGCCGCGACGGGCCGCCCACCCGCCCGCATCCGACAGGGGGTGCCCGCCGACGACGGCCCGTCGGGGCGGTGGTCCGAATCGAACGGAGGCGTCCCGTGACCGAACTTCCCGACCTGCGCAGCCATCTGGCCGCGCTCGAACGGTTGGGCGAGCTGCGCACCGTGACCGAGGAGGTCGACCCGGACCTGGAGGTCGCCGCGTTCGCCCGACACAGTTACGAGACCCGCTCGGCGGCCCTGCTGTTCGGCCGGCCCCGGGGCGGTCACGGCATCCGGCTGCTCGCCGGCCAGGCCGCGCTCAGCTGCGACCCGGACCGACCGCTCGCCCGGGTGGCGCTCTCGCTCGGCATGCCACCGGAGACCTCGGCAGCCGACCTGGTGCGGCGGCTGGCGCAGGTCCGCGACCGGGACCCGGTGCCCCCTCGGCTGGTACCTGCCGGACCGTGTCAGGAGGTGGTACGCCTCGGGGACGACGCGGACCTGGACCGGCTACCGGTGCCGACCCTGCACCTCGGCGACGGCGGCCCGTACGTCAACACCTGGGGCACGATCGTGGCCCGCACGCCGGACGGGTCCTGGACCAACTGGTCGATCTCCCGGGTGCAGCAGCTCGACGGGCGACGGATGACCGGTCTGTTCGTGCCGGGGCAGCACCTGACCATGATCTGGCAGATGTGGGCCGAACGGGGCGAGCCGATGCCGTTCGCGCTGTTCCAGGGCGGCGCACCGGCCATCCCGTTCGTGTCCAGCATGCCGCTGCCGGAGAACGTGGACGAGGTCGGCTACCTCGGCGCCCACTACGGCCGTCCGCTGGAGCTCGTCCGGTGCGTCAGCGTCGACCTGGCGGTGCCCGCCGACGCCGAGCTGGTCATCGAGGGGACCGTCTCGACGGAGCGGGACGCCGACGAGGGCCCGTTCGGCGAGTACCCCGGTTACCTGGTCACCGAGACCAGCCGACAGCCGGTCTACACCGTCACCGCGGTCACCCACCGGCACGACGCGGTGTGGCCCCTGGTCGCCGAGGGCCGCCCGGTGGACGAGTACCACACCGCCGCCGGGCTCTGCTTCTCGGCCGAGGCGCTGGGCCTGCTCCACGCCGCCGGCCTGCCGGTGACCACCGTCTGGTCGCCGTTCGAGACCGCCAACCACTGGCTGGTGGTGACGGTGGCCGCCGACTGGCGGGAGCGGTTGCCGGACACCGGCACCGCCGAGCTGTGCGACCGGATCGGCGAGGTCGTCTGGGCGAGCAAGTTCGGCTTCACCGTGCCGAAGCTGTTCGTGCTGGACGACGACGTCGACCCGGCCGACACCGGGGAGCTGCTCTGGGCGCTCGGCACCCGGCAGCACCCGGTGGACCGGGCCGCGGTGAGCGTCGGCGAGATCCTGCCGATCCTGGCCTGCTACTCCGACGGCGAGCGGCAGGCCCGGACCGGTCCCCGGGTGGTGCACGACTGTCTGCTGCCGCCGGCCGGCGCGGGTCGCCTCGCGCAGAGTTCCCTGCGCGGGGCCTACCCCGCCGAGCTTCAGGAACGGGTACGCCGCCGGCTGGACGGCCGCACGCCCACACCCCCACCCGGCTGAGGCGCCCGCGGTACCACCGCCCCCTCGCCCACCGCCGTCCCGCCCACCGCCGTCCCGACCACCGCCAGCCAGGGCGGCGGGGGCCGGGAGGGCGAGGTGGGGTGGCGGGGGCGGTCAGGAGCGCCGGGCGGGCAACGGTACCCGGAGCGGGACGTCCGGACGGACCGTCGACCGGGCCGCCTCGACCAACAGGTCCCGCATGATGTTCGCCGAGCGCAGCCGGGTCAGGCCGAGCGGCTGGGCGGTGTGGATCCGTCCGGTCAGGCCGGGCTCCGCGACCGGGCGGGCCACCAGGTCCGCGCGGAGCACCGGCACCGCCAGCGAGGAGACCAGACCGACTCCGACGCCGGCCGCGACCAGCCCCTGCACCGACAGCTGGTCGTCGGTGCGCAGCACGACCTTCGGCAGGAAGCCGGTCTGCGCGCAGACCTCGGGCAGGACCTCGTCGACCCGGTTCTGCCGGGTGCCCTGGATCCAGTTCTCCTCGGCCAGGTCGACCAGGGGGATCGGGCCCGCGCCGGCGAGCCGGTGGCCCACCGGGAGGATGACGTGCAGCGGGTCGTCGAGGAGGTGGCCCAGTTCCAGGCCGACGAGCTGCTTGTGGTCCTGCCCGCCGAAGACGTGCACCAGGCAGATGTCGAGTTCACCGGTGATCAGCCGGTGGGCGGCCTCCGCCAGGTCCACCCGGTGCAGGGTGAGGTCGACCGCGGGGAAGCTGCGCCGGAACCGCGCCACCGCGCGGGCGACCAGGGTCGCGTCGGCGGTGGGGAAGGAACCGAGCCGGAGCCGCCCGCCGCTGGCGGCGGCGATCGCCTCCAGGGTGCCCTTGGCGGCGTGGTACTCGTCCAGGATCCGCTCGACGTGGTCGAGCAGCGCCCGGCCGGGTTCGGTGAGCCGGACGCCGCGGGGTAACCGTTCCAGCAGCACCGCTCCCAGTTCCCGTTCCAGAGCGGAGATGTGCTGGGACACCGCGGAGGTGGTGTAGGTCAGGTGCTTGGCCGCCCGGGTGAGCGAGCCCTGCCGGACGACCTCCTTGAACACCGTGAGCCGCACGAAGTTCATCAACGGATTCCTTCCGTGGAAACCCCGGTCTGTGCTCCCGGTGCGGTGGCGGTGATCTCCAGCAGGGCGCTGGTCCAGCTGAAGCCGAGTCCGACGCCCACCATCAGCACCCGGTCCCCGACCGACAGCCGACCGCTCCGCCGCAGGTGGGCGAGGTTGGCGAACTGGTCGCCCGCGCCGAGGTGGCCGATCCGCCGGGCGTTGTCCCAGGACGTCCGCTCGACGGGGATGTCGAGCGGGTCGAGGAACTCCCACTGCATGAGGTCGCGGCCCAGATTGGGCAGGACGAAACAGTCCACCGAGGACAGCTCGCTGCCGGCGGCGCGCAGCGTGGCGGTCACGTTCCGCCGCAGGCCGCTGGTCAACCGGCGGGACAGCTCCGCGAAGCCGACCCGCTTCAGGTACCGGCGCTTGAACGCGCGCAGGTCCAGCGGACGTCCTCCGGGGACCGGGGCGTCGTGGAAGCGCTCGACGTCCCGGCCCAGTTCCTCCAGCTCGGGATCGGTGTGTGAGGTGATGGCGTGGACCCGGGCGAACCCGCCCCGGGCGGACAGCACCGCGGCGGCGGCGCCGTCGGAGTAGACCACCCCGGCGTCGGTGGCCCACCGGTCGAAGCCGGGCAGGGTGAACCGGTCGGCGACGGTGATCAGAGCCGCCGCCCGGTCCGGGTCGGCCCGCAGGTAGGCCGCGGCCAGTTCCAGGGCGGCCATCGCGCTGTTCGAGGCGGCCCGCACCTCGTACGCCGGCACCCCGCTGCCGATCAGCTCACGCAGGACGTAGGTGGCCGGGGTCCAGAAGTCCTGGCCCTGGTAGTAGCTGGCGCCGTGCAGCAGCAGGGCGACCTCGTCGGCACGGTCGGCGTCGGCCAGCGCCCGCCGGCCGGCGTGCACCGCCATCTCGGCCGGCGAGGCCGACCTCTCGACCAGGACGAGGTCCAGTTCGTCGTCGTCGTGGTCGGCGGCGGCGTAACGGCCCTCCCGGACCGCGTCCGCCGCCCGGACCGGGGGCGGCAGGTAGCTGCCGACCCCGCTGACGTACAGCTCGCTGTTCCGCACCTGGATGTCTCCCCCCGTGTCATCACGACCGTGCCGGACGTCCGTCGTCCGCCCGCGTCTCAGCGGGCCGACCTCGGACGGATGTCGGTCCACACCCGGTCGATGTGGTCGAGGCACTCCTGTTCGGTGCCCCGGTGGCCGGTGCGGTGCCAGCCGGCCGGCGGCTCGGTGTCGGCCGCCCAGATCGAGTACTGTTCCTCGTCGTTGACCACGACCAGAAACTCCTGCATGGCCTCGTGCTCCCCTCGCTGGTGATGGTGGGTGGACGGATCGGGGCGGCGGCCGCCGACGCGACCGCGCCGGTGACCGCCGCCGGGTGCGGCGCTCAACCGGGGCGGCTGCCCGGGGTGGCCCGGTAGGTGTGGAACCCCCGGCCGGACTTGCGTCCGTGGTGGCCGGCGTAGACGAGTTGTGCCAGCAGCGGGCAGGGCCGGAACTTCGGGTCGCGGTAGTGCTCGTAGAGCACGTCGAGGGAGTCCAGGATGACGTCGAGACCGATCAGGTCGGCGGTCTCCAGTGGACCCATCGGGTGACCGAAGCAGCTGCGGAAGACCTGGTCGACCTCCCGGGCCGGAGCGGTGCGTTCGTGCACCAGGAACGCGGCCTCGTTCACGGTGAGCATCAGCACCCGGTTGGAGACGAACCCGGCGGCGTCGGCCACCAGCACGGCGTCCTTGCCCATGCTGGCCAGCAGTTCCCGGGCCTTGGTGATGGTCCCGTCGCTGGTGTGCACGGCCCGGATCACCTCGACGGTGTCCTTCAGCGGGGCCGGATTCATGAAGTGCATGCCGAGCACCCGTTCCGGCTGCCGGACCCAGCCGGCGATCCGGGTGATCGGGATGGCCGAGGTGTTCGACGCGATCACCGTGCTCGGCGCGCAGGTCGCGTCGAGCGTGGCCAGGATGTCCCGCTTCACCTCGACGCGTTCCGGGCCGCACTCGATGACGAACTCCGCCTCGGCCAGCGGTTCCGGGGTCGCGGTCCAGCACATCCGCTCGGCGACCAGCGCCGGTTCGGTGCGTGGGCCGGGTCGCAGCAGCGCCCGGGTACGCAGGCCGGCCGTCAGCCGGGTACGGCCGTCGTCGAGGGCGCCGGGCACCGGGTCGTACACCACCACCCGGTAGCCCGCCTCGACGAGGCATTGGGCGACGCCGGTTCCCATGGTGCCGGCGCCCACGATGCCCGTGGTTCCCTGCACGGCTGTCGGTAGGGTCACGACCGTTCCTGCCTTCCGGTGTCGGGGCCGGACAGGTGCCCGGCCAGCGCGGCGGCCACCACCTCCGGGTGGCCGGTGAGCACGGTGTGGTGGTCGCCGGGCACGTCGGCGACGCTGGTGCGGCCGTCCACCAGGGCGGTCAGCGCCGCCACGCCGGCCCGGTCGAGCCGGCCCTGCCGGGCCCGGAGCAGCAGCACGTCGCCACGGACCGGCTCCGGCCGCCACCGGCGGACGGCCTCGCCGTTGACCCGCAGCAGCCGCAGGAAGCGACCCAGCTCGGCCGGGCCCATCCCGGCCGGCAGCAGGCCGACCCGGGCGGCGATCCGCAGCGACTCGGCCACGGGCGGGCGGACCGGGTCGGAGAGGGCGGCCAGTTCGTCCGCCGTGGCGAACGGTCGCACCCCGAGGAAGAGCAGCTCGGCGTCGTCGTCCGGGGCGGCCGGGGCCTCCTCGGTGAGGTCGGCGTCGATGAGCGCCAGCAGGTCCACCCGTTCGCCCTGCCGGGTGAGCTGCGCCGCCATCTCGAAGGCGACCAGACCCCCGAAGGACCATCCGCCGATCCGGTACGGGCCGTGCGGCACCAGGGCGCGCAGCTGCGCCAGGTACCGGGCGGCCATCTCGGGTACGGTCCGGTCGGGCTCGTGCCCCGGTCCGAGGCCGTGGGCCTGGAGGCCGTACAGCGGTTGGTCGGCGTGGAGGTACCGGGTCAGCGGCTGGTAGCAGAGCACGTTGCCGCCGGAGGGGTGCACCAGGAACAGCGGGGGTCGACTGCCCTCCGGCCGGATCGGCACCAGGCTGCGGTGCACGTACCGGTCGGCGTGGCGCAGCGCGTCGGCGAGCCCGGCCGGGGTGGCCCGCTCGAAGAGCACCGCCAGGGGCAGCCGGCTGCCGGTGACCGCCTCCAGCCGGCCGACCAGGTGGGCGGCGAGCAGCGAGTGACCGCCCCGGTCGAAGAAGTTGTCGTCGACGCCGACGCCGTCGACCCCGAGCACCTCCTCGAAGAGGCCGAGCAGCGTCGCTGTCAGGTCGTCGTGGACGGCGGTGGGAGCGGCCGGGCGGGGCGGGGCCGGCAGCGCCCGCCGGTCCACCTTCCCGCTGGCCGTCAACGGCAGCCGGGGAATCGGCACGGCGGCGGCCGGCACCAGATGGCCGGGGAGCCGGTCGGCCAGCCAGGCCCGGATCTCCGGCCAGGCCGCGCCCGGGTCGACCAGGTAGGCGACGAGTCGTCCACCGGTGTCGTCGGGGTGCAGGGCGACGGCGGCCTCCGGCACGGCCGGGTGTTCCCGCAGGGCCGCCTCGATCTCGCCCAGCTCGATCCGGTATCCCCGGTGCTTGACCTGGTCGTCGGTGCGGCCGAGGAAGTCCAGCCGGCCGTCGGGCAGCAGCCGCACCCGGTCCCCGGTGCGGTACATCCGGTCGCCGTGGCCGGTCGGGTCGACGACGAACCGCTGCGCGGTCAGCGCGGGCCGGCCGAGGTAGCCGTGGGCCACGTTCGGACCGCAGACGTGCAGCTCGCCGGGGACGCCCGGGGGCACCGGGCGGCCGGCGTCGTCGAGCACCCGCAGCCGGGTGCCGGGCAGCGGCCGGCCGATGGTGGGCCGGCGACCGTCGGCCACGCACTCGGCCAGGGTGACCGAGACCGAGCCCTCGGTGGGGCCGTACGCGTTGACCATGCGTCGTCCCGGGGCGAACCGGGCCACCAGGTCGGCGCTGAGCGGCTCGGCCCCCGCGACGAGCAGCCGCAGGTCGGGCAACGGACCGTCGGGCAGGGACGCCAGCACCGACGGGGGCAGCAGGGTCGCGCCGATCCGGTGGGTGACCAGGAAGTCGGCCAGGTCCCGGCCGACCAGCAGCCGACCGGGCGGGGCGAGCACGACCGTGCCGCCGGCGGCCAGGGTGGTGAACAGCTCGTAGACGGACGCGTCGAAGGTGCTGGAGGCGAACTGGAGCATCCGGGTGTCCCGGCCCAGACCGAGCGCCTCGACCGTGCCCCGGACGAAGGTCACCGCGCCCGCGTGCGCCACCAGGACGGCCTTGGGCCGCCCGGTCGACCCCGAGGTGTAGATCGCGTAGGCGGCGTCGGTCGGGTGGCCGGCGGGGTCGTCCGGTCCCTCGGGGACGTTCGGGTTCCCGGCGGCCGGTGGCGCGGTGAGGTCCTCCGGGCGGACCCGGAGCCCCCGCCAGGCCGGCGGCACCGGCACCGGGTCGGCGGCGACCAGGGCGGCGGCGCCGGAGTCGGTGAGCTGGAAGGCGAGCCGGTCGGCGGGGTGCTCCGGATCCAGGGGCAGGAACGCCGCACCGGCGGCCAGCACTCCGAGCACGGTGGTGACCAGGGTGACCGAGCGGGGCAGCGCGACGGCGACCAGGTCACCGCGGCCCACGCCGCGTCGGCGCAGCTCGGCGGCGGTCGCGGTGAACCGCTGGTGCAGTTCCCGGTAGGTCAGCGTGCCGTCGGCCGACTCCAGCGCGGGGTCGTCCGGCGCGATGCGGGCCCGCCGGGCGACCAGTCCGTGCAGGGTCGTCGCCGGGTCGGTGACCTCCGGCAGGGCCGGCCCGCGCAGGTCGTCGGCCCCGAGCCGGTCGACCAGCGCCGCCCGGACCGGGGCCTGCGGGTCCCGGGTCAGTTCGTCCAGGACCCGCAGCAGGTGCCGGGCCAGTTGCTCGACGGTGCCCCGGTCGAACAGCTCCGCGCTGTACTCGATGCCGGCGGGCAGGTCGGTGAAGCCCTCCCGGTCCCAGACGAAGAAGGTCAGGTCGAACTTGGCCATCCCCGGGGCGAGGCCGTTGGTGGCGGTGGTGCCGGGCACGTCGTCGTACATCCGCATCCGCAGATCGGGCAGGCGGGTGCCGAGGGTGGGCAGGGTCTGGTGGACGTACATCACGTCGAACAGCGGGTTGCGCCCGCCGTCGCGGACCGGCGCGAGGGCCTCCACGACCTTCTCGAACGGCACGTCGTCGTGTTCCAGCGCCTCCACCACCACCTGCCGGTTGCGGTGCAGCAGCTCGACGAAGGTCGGGTCGCCGGAGAGGTCGCCGCGCAGCGCCACGGAGTTGTTGAAGAAGCCGACGACGCCCCGGGTCTCCGGACGGGACCGGCCGGCGGTGGGGGTACCCACCACGACGTCCCGCTGCCCGCTGTACCGGGCCAGCAGGGTCTGGATCGCGCTGAGCACCACGGTGAAGGTGGTGGTGGAGGTGCGCTGGCCCACCGCCCGCAGCCGGGCGGCCAGCTCGGCCGGGATGGTGAACCGGATCAGGTCGCCGGTGTAGCTCCGGGTCGCCGGTCGGGGCCGGTCGGTGGGCAGGTCCAGCACCGGCGGGTCGGCGAGCCGCCGTCGCCAGTAGTCGAGTTCGGCGGTCAGCACCGCCCCGGTCATCCGGCGGCGCTGCCACGCCGCGTAGTCGCGGTAGCGGATCGGCACCGGCTCCAGCCGCGCGGCCCGCCCCTGCCGGCGCGCGGTGTACATGGCGGAGAGCTCGGTGTCGAGGATGGCCGGGCTCCACCCGTCGTCGACGGCGTGGTGCACGTTCATGAAGAGCAGGTGCTCCTCGGGGGCGACCCGCACCAGCAGGGCCCGGAACAGCGGCCCGGCCGCCAGGTCGAACGGGACCAGGGCCTCGTCGGCCACCAGCGCCGCCGCGGCGGCGTGCGGGTCCGGGCGGCCGGTGAGGTCGACCTGCCGGAGCAGGTCGGGGATCCGCTCGTCGACGACCAGGTACGGCCGTCCGTCGCGGGTGGGCATCCGGGACCGCAGCGTCTCGTGCCGCTCGGCGAAGTCGTCCAGGGCGGCCCGGAGCGCGGGTACGTCGAGCGGACCGAGCAGTTGGAAGGTGGTCGGGATGTTGTAGAGCGGGCTGTCCGGGGCGAGCTGGTGGTGGAACCAGAGGCGTTCCTGCCCGTACGACAGCACCGGCTCACCGCTCGGGGTGATCACGTCGCCGGTCTCCACGGCCGGCCGGGACCGTCGGCGGATCAGCGCGGCGAGGTCCTCGGGGCGGGGGCACTCGTAGAGGTCCAGCAGCTTGAGCCGGACACCGGTGCGCCGGTCGATCCCGTCGATGATCTCCAGGGCGGTGATGGAGTTGCCGCCGAGGCCGAAGTAGTTGGCGTCGGCGGGCACGTCGGTGCGCAGCACCTGTCCCCAGACCTCCCGGACGACCGTGGCGACGTCGTCCGGCCCGGTGGCCGCCGGCTCCTCGGCGGAGTCACCGCTGGCCGCCGTGCCCGGCCCCGGGTCGGTACGGCGCAGCCGGGCGGCCGGCAGCCAGCAGGGCTCCTCGTCGAACGGGTAGCCGGGCAGGCTGAGCCGCCGGAACGACGCGTCCGGGCCGCAGGTGCGGTGGTGCGTGGTCCAGTCGACCGCGACGCCGTGCTGGTACAGGTCGGCCACCGCGCGCAGCGCCCCGTCCGGACCGGGTGGCACCGAGACGGTGACCACGTCGTCGCGTCCCCGGGTCAGCGCCCGTACCGTGCCGAGCACCCGCTCGCCGGAGCCGACGTCGACGAAGACCACCGGTCCGTCGACGGTCAACTCCTCGACCAGTCGGGCCAGCTCGACCGCGCCGGCACCGTCACCGGCGGCGTCCACCGTCCGGTCCGGCCGGACGCCCAGCGCGGCCAGGGTGCCGTCGGCCGGGCCGTCGTGCAGGCCGACCACGGTGGGCGCGGCCAGGGCCGGCGCGGGCGGCAGGGTGCGCAGCACCGACGCCCGCTCGGTCAGCTGGGCGGCCAGACCCGCCCGGTCGGTGGCGAGGAACGCGGTGCGGTAGGCCAGGTCGACCCGGCCCTCGTTGAGGACGCGGGCCACGTCGGGCAGGGGCGCGTCGAGTTCGGCGACGGCGGCGCCGAGGCGGTGGCAGTAGGCGGCGAGCGCGGCGGGACTGGCGGCGCTGACCGTCACCAGGCGGGGGGCGTCGTCGTCGCGGCCGGGGGGCGACCGGTCCGGCTGCGGCGCCTCGGCGAGCACACAGTGCGCGTTGACCCCGACCAGGCTGACCGAGCTGACCCCACCGGCCCGTGGCCCGTGGGCCGGGGCGGGCCAGGGGCGGGCGGTGGTGACCACCGCGACGCGGGCGGCGGTGTGGTCCACCCCGGGCGGCGGGGCGGTGAAGTGCAGGGAGGGGTACAGCTCGCGGTGGTGCAGACCGAGCAGCACCTTGACCAGTCCGGCGATCCCGGCGGCGTGGTCGACATGGCCGATGTTGGTCTTGACCGAGCCGATCGGGACCGGGGTGGTGGCGTCCGGCCGGGCCAGGGCGATCCCCTCGATCTCCACCGCGTCGCCGAGGCGGGTGCCGGAGCCGTGGGCCTCCAGGTAGCCGGCGTCGGCCGGGTCGAGGCCGGCCTCCTGCCACGCGGCGCGGATCGTCTCGGCCTGGGCCTGGGCGCTCGGGGCGGTCAGGGTGGCGGAGCGGGTGCCGTTGTGCCGCACGGCGCTGCCCCGGATGACCGCGTACACGTGGTCGCCGGCGGCGCGGGCCCGGGACAGGGTGGTCAGCAGCAGGACCGCGCCGCCCTCGCCGTCACCGGTGCCGTCGGCGTCCCGGTCGAAGGCCCGGGACCGGGCGCCCGGCGACATGATCTCCGGATAGCGTTCCAGGAACCCGTCGGTCGGGTGGGCGGTCTTCACGGCGAGGCCGCCGGCCAGCGCGTACCGGGCCGCGCCGGTACGCAGTTCCTGGCACGCCTGGTGGACGGCGACCAGCGAACCGTTGCAGCCGGTGTGGACGGTCACCGAGGTGCCGGTGAGTCCGAGCAGGTAGGAGATCCGGCCGGCGACCGCCGCGGGGTTGCCGCCGAGCAGGTCCAGGGTGTCCGGTTCGGCGACCAGGTGGGCCCAGTCCGTGCTCGGGGCGCTGAGGAAGACCGCGGTGGGTGCCTCGCGCAGCGGATCCGGCCGGTAACCGGCGTCCTCGACGGCGTGCCAGGCCAGTTGCAGGGTCAGCCGGTGGTGCGGGTCCATCGCCTCCGCCTCGCGGCGGGACAGACCGAAGAACCGGTGGTCGAACAGGTCGATCCGGTCCAGGTACGCCGCCTGCGGATAGCCGGCGGCCGGGTCGAGTCCGCAGGCGGTGATGCGCGGACCCGGCAACGGCC
Source organism: Micromonospora sp. NPDC023956 (assembly GCF_040639195.1). Classification (NCBI taxonomy): domain Bacteria; kingdom Bacillati; phylum Actinomycetota; class Actinomycetes; order Micromonosporales; family Micromonosporaceae; genus Micromonospora; species Micromonospora sp. NPDC023956. The sequence continues at coordinate 38,188 of NZ_JBEZZN010000021.1, read as the reverse complement.
GGACGCAGTCGCGCCCCTTGGCCAGGACCGACCGGAACCCGGCCAGGTCCGACGCGTCGGGAAACCGCACGGCGGCCCCGATGATCGCGATGTCCTCCCCGGTCACGAACCGTCCCCTCTCACGTCCGATGCCGCGACCGCCGTGCCGGCGGCCGGGCCGATCCGGTCCCGGAGCACCCGCGCCTGACGCCGCACGGTGCCCAGTTCGAGCAGTTCGGCCAGCCGGAGCCGGCCGGGCCAGGTCGCCTCGATCAGGTCGAAGAGCCTGGTGACCCGGAGCGAGTTGCCGCCGATGTCGAAGAAGTCGGCGCCGGTGGGCACGTCGGGCACCTCCAGCGCCTCGGCCCACAGCCGGGCGAGCTGCCGTTCCACCGGGGTACGGGCGGCCCGGTCCCGCACCCCGACGGTCAGCTCGACCGGGGGCAGCGCGGCCCGGTCGACCTTCCCGTTGCCGGTCAACGGCAGCCGGGGCAGCACCACGAAACCGGCCGGCACCATGTGGCCGGGCAGGATCGCCCGCAGGTGCTCGCGGAGCGCGTCGGGGTCCGGCGACGCGGCCGGGTCGGCCGGCACCAGATAGCCGGCGAGCCCACGACCGCCGGGCAGGTCGTCCCGGGCGGTGACGACCGCCTCGGCGACCGCCGGATGGCCGGCCAACGCCGCCTCGACCTCGCCGGTCTCGATCCGGAAACCCCGGATCTTGACCTGCCGGTCGATCCGGCCGAGGAACTCGATCCGGCCGTCGGGAAGGAACCGGCCCAGGTCCCCGGTGCGGTACATCCGGCTGCCGGGCGGGCCGAACGGGTCGGGCCGGAACCGTCGCGCGGTCGCGGCCGGACGGCCCAGGTAGCCACGGGCCAGGCCGGCCCCGGCGATGACCACCTCGCCGGGCACCCCCACCGGTACCGGGACCAGCTCCGGGGAGAGCACGTACACCCGGGTGTTCGGCAGCGGCCGGCCGATCGGCACCGAGGGCGCGTCCGGGTCGACCTGGGTGACCCGCTCGCACGTCGCCATCAGGGTGCACTCGGTCGGACCGTAGAGGTGGACGAAGGTGAACCGGCCCGGGTCGTGCCGGGCGAGCAGCGCGGCGGCGTGCCGGGGCGACATCAGGTCGCCGCCGACGAGGACCCGCTCGACGCCGTCGAGCAGTTCCGGCGCCGCGTCGAGCACCAGCGGCAGCTGCGGCGAGACCAGTTGCACGACGGTCACCGGGTTGCGGGTGATCCCCTCCCGCACCTGGTCGAGGAAGGGCAGGTCGGGGTCGGGAACGGCGAGCGCCCCACCGTTGAGCAGCGGCGCCCACACCTCGGTGACGGAGGCGTCGAACGCCAGGGAGGCGAGGTGCAGCACCGTCTGGCCGGGGCCGAAGTGGCCGTAGGTCACCTCGCGGACCCGGGCGACCAGCGCGCGGTGGGCGACGGCCACCCCGTTGGGGGTGCCGGTGGAGCCGGAGGTGTGGATGACGTACGCCAGGCTCTCCGGACCGCCGCGCCGGGGCGGGTCGTCGGCCGGGTGCCGGTCGAGCCCGGCGGCCGGGTCGTCGAGCAGGAGCAGCCGGGTGCCGACGTCGGCGACCCGGTCGGCGCACGCCTGGTCGGTGAGCACCACCGGCGCGGCCACGTCGTCGACGAGCGCGGCCAGCCGCCGCGGCGGGTGGCCCGGGTCCAGCGGCAGGTAGCCACCGCCGGCCTTGAGCACGCCGAGCAACGCGGCGACCGCGTCCACCGAACGGCGCAGGCAGACGCCGACCACCACCTCGGGACCGACGCCGAGGCCGGTCAGGGCGGCGGCGATCCGGTTGGCCCGCCGGTTCAGCTCCCGGTAGCTGGTCGCCACGCCGCCGGTGTGCACCGCCGGGGCGTCGGGGGCCCGACGGACCTGCTCCTCGAAGAGCTCGGCCACGGTCGCCGTGTCGGGGTACGGCACGGCGGTGTCGTTCCAGGCGTCCAGGACCAGCGCGCGTTCCCCGGTCGTCAGCAGCGGCAGGGTGGCGACCGGCCGGTCCGGTTCCCGGACGGCGGCGGCGAGCAGGGTGGTGTAGTGGCCGGCGAGCCGGGCCATCCGCGCGGCGTCGAAGATGTCCGCGCGGTACTCCAGCCGGCCGTCCAGCCGGGTGTCGGACTCCTCCACCGCGACGACCAGGTCGGTGCGGGCGAACGGGTACGCCAGCACCTCGGCGGTGGCGGTCAGGTCACCGACCCGCCAGCGACGGGTGCCGATCCGCTCGTGGGAGAACATCACCTGGAACAGCGGGGTGACCCCGGGTACGCCGGGCAGGTCCAGGGTGTCGACCACCCGCTCGAAGGGCACGGCACCGTGGGCCATCGCCTCGCGGACCGCGTGGCCGGTGGCGGTGAGCAGTTCCCGGGTGGTGGTGGACCCGGTGGCGGTCAGTCGTACGGCGACGGTGTTGAGCAGCGGCCCGAGCGTCCGGTCCAGGTCCGGGGCGTCGCGCAGGGTGACCGGCACGCCCACGCACAGGTCCGGCTGCCGGGTGTAGCGGTGCAGCAGCGCCGCCAGTCCGCCGAGCAGGGTGCCGACCAGGCTGACGCCGCACTCCCGGCCCACCTCGCGCAGCCGGGGCAGCAGCGGCGCCCCGACGGTGAACCGGTGCACCGCCGCCCGGCCCGGCGCGGTGCGGGGACGGGGCCGGTCGGTGGGCAGTTCCAGGACGGACGGCACGCCGGCCAGGCGACGCCGCCACCGGTCCAGATCGGCGCGCGCGGCGGGTGAGTCGGCCAGGGCGAGCCGCCGCTCGGTCCACTCGGCGAGCCCGACCCGGGGTTCCGGCACCGGCGACGGGCCGCCGGCGACGGCTGCGGCGTAGTCGGTGAGCAGCTCGTCGACGAGCTGCTCGACGGAGGCGCCGTCGCAGACCGTGTGGTGGACGGTGAGGCAGAGTTCGTGGTGCCGGGCGTCCAGCATCAGCAGCCGGACCCGCAGCAGGGGCAGTTCGGTGGGGGCGAAGGGACGGCGGTGCTGTGCGTCGGCCACGTCCCGGGCCCGTTGCGCGCGCTGGTGCGGTGGCAGCTGACGAAGGTCGGTGACGTCGACGGCGACGGGCGGGCCGGGCGGGTCGACGATCACCTGGTGCGGTCGGCCGTCGACGGTGTCGAATCCGGTGCGCAGCGCCTCGTGCCGGGCCACGCAGCGGGCGAGGGCGTCCCGCAGCGCGGGCACGTCCAGCGGGCCGCGCAGGTCGACCCGGACCGGCACCGGGTAGACGGCGTGGTCGTCGGCGAACCGTTCGGCCAGCCAGAGCCGCTCCTGCGCGGCGGTCGCCGGGAGCAGGCTGGCGTCCAGTTCGGTGCTCCGGTCAGCTTCGGACATCGGTACCACCTCGTCGTACTCGCAGGGTGGAGTCGGCGCCGACGACGGCCCGCACGCGGACGCGTCGGGCGGTCGGTGCCGCGGTGGGGGTGCCGGCACCGGCCCGGTCCACGGTGCCCGCCCCGGCGTCGACCAGCGCGGCGATCGTGGCGACCGTGGGGTCCAGCAGCACCTCGCGGACCGGCAGCTCGACGGCGAGCCGGTCGCGGACCATGCCGACCAGCCGGGCCAGCAGCAGCGAGTGGCCGCCCAGCTCGAAGAAGTCGACGCGGGTGCCGACCTCGTCGACGCCGAGGACCTCGGCGCAGAGGGCGGCGACCTGTCGTTCGGTGGCGGTCGCCGGCCGGTCGACGGGTCGGTCCCGGCCGACCGGCCGGGTGGGGACGGCCGCCAGCGCGGCAAAGTCGATCTTGCCGTTGGGGGTGAGCGGCGGGCGGTCCAGGACCGCGTACCGCACCGGGCAGATCGCCTGCGGCAGGGCGCGGGCGGCGTGGGTGGCGACGACGCGCAGGTCGGGGCTGGCCCCCGGTTCCCGGACCAGGTAGGCGGTGAGCCCCGCACCCGGGCCGTCGACCGCCACCGTGACCACGGCGCGGCGCACCCCGGGGGCAGCGCCGAGCACCGCCTCGACCTCCTCCGGGTCCACCCGGATGCCACGCACCTTGACCTGCCGGTCCACCCGTCCGAGCAGCACGAGCTGACCGTCGGGCAGCATCCGGCCCCGGTCCCCGGTGCGGTACATCCGGCTGCCCGACGCGGGGGCGTACGGGTCGGGCCGGAACCGGTCGGCGGTGTGGCCGGGCCGGCCCCGGTAGCCCTGGGCGACCCCCGCCCCGCCGATCCACACCTCGCCGGGTTGGCCGACCGGGACCGGCCGCAGCCGGTGGTCGAGCACGTAGACGGACGTGTTGGGCATCGGCGGACCGACCGGCCACCGGTACGCCGCCGCGCGACCGGCCAGCTCGGGGCCGGCGGTCGGCAGCGCGCCGATGGTGGTGTCCACGGTCGCCTCGGTGACGCCGTAGGTGTTGACCACCTCGGTCCCGGTCGGCAGCAGCCGCAGCAGCAGGTGGTGGTCGGCCGCGGTCCACGGTTCCACACCGAGGGCGACCAACCGCATGCTGGGCAGCGGCGCGGCGTGGTCGAGCAGCGGCCGCAGCACCGACGGGACGAACTCGGCGGTGGTGACCCGTTCCCGCCACAGCAGCTCGTGCAGGCGCACCGGATCGACGACGTCCTCGTCGGGCACGATCACCAGCCGGGCACCGGAGCAGAGCGCGCGGACCAGCTCCCCGCTGAACACGTCGAAGGCCGGTCCGGCGAGCTGGGCGAGGGCCGTGTCCGGTCCGAGGCGGTAGCGGCGGTGCCAGCCGAGATGGGCGTTGACCAGGGCCCGGTGGCTGACCGCGGTGCCCTTCGGGGTGCCGGTGGAGCCGGAGGTGAACAGCAGGTAGGCGGTGTTGTCCGGTCCGGCCCGGCCGGTCGACGCCGACGACCGCTCCGGGGTGGGGCGCCCTTCCGGGGCCGGTGACCGGTCGAGGGCCGGGCGACGGTCCGGGAACAGCAGCAGCCGGCGGTCGGTGTCCGCCGCCGCGCCGGTGACGTCCTCCAGCGGGTCCGCGCCGTCGTCGTCGGCGAGCCGGGCGGCCAGCGGGGTCCGGGTCAGCAGCAGCCGCGCGTCACCGTCGCGCAGCATGGTCCGCCACCGCTGTCGCGGGTGCCGCGGTTCCAAGAGCAGGTACGCTCCGCCGGCCTTGAGGACGGCCAGCAGGTCGACGACCAGGTCGGCGGAGCGTTCGGCGAGCACCCCCACGGTGGTCTCCGGGCCGACCCCGGCGGCACGCAGCCGCCCGGCCAGTTCCCCGGCCGCCCGGTCCAGCTTCGCGTAGGTCATCCGGCGCTCCCGGTCGACCACCGCGACCGCCTCCGGCCGAATCCGGGCCTGCTCCTCGACGAGTTCGGGCACGGTGCGCGACGGCACGGCCAGCACCTCCCCGTGGGCGACCGAGTCCCCGGCGCGGGCGGCGGCGAGGTCCCGGACCGGCCGGTCGGGATCGGCCACCACCTGCGCCAGCAGGGTGGTCAGGTCGTCGGCGAAGCGCCGCGCCCAGGCCGCCGAGTACCGGTCGGCGCGGTACTCCAGGGCAGCCAGCAACGCCTCACCGCTGTCCTCGACGGTGAGGGTGAGGTCGAACTTGGCCTCCCGACCCGGCGTCTCGAAGCGGTGCAGACCCACCGGGCCGCCGTCGAGGGCGCGCACCTCGACGCCCGGCAACGACAACTCGTCCGGGGGGAACGAGTGCAGGTCGAACATCACCTGGAACAGCGGGTTGCGGTCCGGGTCGCGGACCGCGCCGGCGGCCTCGATGACCGCGTTGAGCGGGGCGTCCTGGTGTTCCAGCGCGCCGAGCACCCGCCGGCGGCCCTCCCCGAGCAGGTCCCGGAAGGTGGGGGCGGACCCGAAGCGGGCGCGCAGCACGACGGTGTTGACGAACATTCCGATCAGCTGGTGGAAGGCCGGCCGGGGGCGGTGGGTCAGCGGCGTACCGAGCAGCAGGTCGTCCTGGCCGGTGCGGTGGTGCAGGACGGTCGCGTAGGCGGTGGCCAGGGCGACGAAGAGGGTGACCCCGGTGGTACGACAGAGGTCGCGCACCCCGGCGGCCAGGGCGGGTGCCACGGTGAACCGCAGGAGTTCCCCGGGTCCGTCCGGCCCGGGGTCGCCCGGCAGGTCACCCGGCACGTCGAGCACCGTCCGGGCGTCGGCGAGCTGGTCGCGCCACCAGTCCAGGCGGGCCCGGCGGTCCCGTCGCCAGGTGGTCGCCTGGAACTCGACGTAGTCCCGGTAGCCGGGGCGCGCCGGGGCCGGGGCGGGCGCGGGGGCCGGGGCGGGCGCCGGGGCGGGCGCCGGGGCGGGCGCGCCGGTCGCCGCGCGGTAGCCGGCACCGAGCGCCCGGAAGAGCAGACCGAGCGACCAGCCGTCGAAGGCGATGTGGTGGGCGGCCACCAGCAGGACGTGTTCGTCGTCGGCGGTGCGCAGCAGCCGGGCCCGCAACAGCCGACCGCCGGTGAGGTCGAACGGGGTGTCCCGTTCGTGGCGTACCGCCGCCGCCACGCCGGCCGCCGGGTCGGCGTCGCCCCGCAGGTCGGTCACCGGCAGCGGGAAGCGCCACGGGGCGACCGGCACGGCGCGGGGCACCCCGTCGGCGTCCAGCCGGTAGCGGGTCCGCAGAGGCTCGTGGCGCTCGACGACCGCCTGGAACGCCGCGCGGAGGGCCTCGACGGCGAGGTCACCGCGCAGCCGTACCGCACCGGAGAAGACGTACCGGGTGGCGTGCGGCTGGGACCAGGCCAGGTACCACTGGGTCTGCTCGGCGTGGGACAGCGGCCGGGTCGGGGACCCCGACGACGGCACGGCGGGGGTGGCCGGGCCCGCTCCGGTGGCCGGCCCGGCGTCGGCCGGCGGCGCCGCGCCCCCGGCCGGCACGACGGCGACCGGGGCGACGCCGTCGGGCGCGTCGGTCGGGGCAGCCCCGGTCGGGGCGGCGTCGTCGGGTGCGGCGGACAGTTCGGCGGCGAGGGCGTCGACCAGGGTGTCGATCCGGTCGTGCTCGAGCAGCAGCCAGGGGCGCACCGGGACGCCGAGGCCGGTCTCCAGCCGCGCCGCCACCCGCATCGCGCGCATGGAGTTCACCCCGAGGTCGCGTAGCGAGCGGTCGGCGGCGAGCTGGTTGGCGTCCGTCCGCAGCACCGCCGCCACGGCCGCGCGCACCCGGGCGGCCAGCTCGGTCGGGTCGAGGGGGCTCATCGGCGGCCTGCCGGTGGCATCGGATCGGCGACCCCCGCCGGCTCCGCGTCGTCGCCGTCGACGATGCGCACGTGGGCCGGGGCCGGAGCGGGCGCGGCGGTGGGGTCGATCGCGAGCAGCAGGACGCCGTCGCGCTCCCCCGCCGGGGCGAACCCGGCGAAGCGCAGGTTCACCAGCATGATCCGGTTGACGCTGGACGGGATGAACTCCGCGCACGGCCGGCGTCCGGCCGACCGGGCCCGGGCGACGACGTGGTGCAGCAGGGCGCTGCCGGCTCCCCGGGAGACCACCCGGCAGGACATCAGCAGCAGAGTGAGCACGTGGTCGTCGCCGGTCAGCTCGCTGACCGCCAGACCGATCGTGCCGTACGAGCCGTACCGGTCGGTCAGCGACGCCACCAGCACCTCGTGCCGGCGGTCGACGCACAGCGCCCGTAGCTGCTCCATCGAGTAGGTACGCCCGGTGGTGTTGAGCTGGTGGGTGCGGACGGTCAGTTCCCGGGCCCGTTCCAGGTCCTCCTCGCGGGCCCGGCGCACCGTCATCACCAGGTCGAGTCCGGCCAGGAACTCGGTCCGGTGTGCCCCGGCGCGCTCCTCGTCGCCGCGACGGCGCTGTTCGGCCTGGTACATCGTCCGCCGCCGCCGGGCGTCCTCGGTGACCCGCTCGGGCACGAACTCCGGCCGGTCCGGCAGGTCGGCCGCCGCGCTGTGCGGGTAGCAGCGGACCATGGGCAGGGCGTCGGCCACCTCGTCGCGTTCGGACGGATCGTTGTCGACGAAGGCGAACGAGTCCGGGTTCAGGTTGAGGGCCGCGGCGGTCCGGGTCACCGCGACGGATTTCGCGTCCCAGCCGATCTCGACGTGCACGAAGTAGTCGAGCAGCCCCAGGTCGCGCAGGTGCGCGACGGCGCGGTCGTGGTCGCCGCGACTGGCGACGGCGTGCAGGATGCCCCGCCCGTCCAGCGTGCGCAGCGTGTCCACCACCTCCGCCCGGGGCCGGGGGACGTCACCTTCGAGCAGCACGCCGTCCCACAGTGTGTCGTCGAGGTCCCAGACCACGCACTTGACCCCGACGGGCTCGGTCGCTCCGCTCACCGTGGTGATCCTTCCTTCCGGTCGTCGTCGGGCAGGTACTCGAACAGGGCCGAACTCCAGGCGGCCACCGGGCTGCTGTTCATCACCAGCACCCGGTCCCCGGCGCGCAGTGCGGGCGCCGCCCCGGCCAGGTTGAGCAGCACGTCGGCGGAGCCGAGGTGGCCGTACTCGCGCAGGTTGCGGACGCAGACCGGAAGCAGCTCGACGTCGAGGGCCTCCTGCCAGAAGGCGAACGCGCCGGTCGAGAGGTTCTGCATCACGTAGCGCACCTCGTCGGCCCGCAGCCCGTTGCGGGCCAGCAGTTCGGCGTTGAGGTCGGCCAGCCGCCGCCGGCTCTCCAGGGCCAGCCGGAAGGAGTAGGTGTGCGGGTCGGCGCACTCCTCCTGCCAGCGGGACGCCGGGCGGTCGCGGTAGCGGATCCGGAACAGGTCGGCGTACTCGCCGTTGCTGGTCAGGATCTGGTCGACCAGCCGGAAGCCACTACCCGGGGACGACGTGACGAGCGCGGCCAGCCCGCCGTCGCCGAGCACGGTCATCGGTGGGCGGTACCGGGCCGCCGTGGCCGCGCGGGCGCCCATGGCGACCAGTCCGGTGCGCCAGCCGGGGTTGGCGGCGAAGAGTCCGGAGCAGACGGCGAGGGCGGCCGAGGAGGAGACGCAGCCCAGCTCGCCGACGCCGAGGGTGACCGCGTGGCTGGCACCGACCAGCCGCTGTACCCGGGTGGCCTCACTGGAGAGCAGGTGCTCGGGGGCGCGCCCCTGCACCAGCAGCAGCACGTCGACCTCGGCCGGGTCGGTGCCGGTCTCGGCGAGCGCGGCGCTGGCGGCCCCGGCGGCGAGCGACACCTCGCCGAGGTCACCCGCGTCGCGTACCCGCTCGACGCCCAACCGGAGCACGGCGGTCCGCTGCGCCTCGTCGGCGGCGGCGAGTTCGGGGAGCCCGGCGACGGGGCACACGCGTTCGGGCAGGAAGGTGGCGACCCGGCGGACGTACAACGGCATCAGCCGACCCCCTGCCCGGCCGTCGCGGTACCCGCCCAGCGGCGGAACTCGGCGTCGCAGACGTGGTCCTGGCAGATCTCGTCGGCTCCCTCGATGATCTGCATGATCTTGGCGTCCCGGAAGAACCGCTCGGCGGGGTGGCCCGGCGCGCAGCCCTGCGCGCCGAGCACCTGCACCGCGTCCCGGGTAACCCGCGCCGCCGCCCGGGCCGCGACGTACTTGGCCAGCATGGTCCGGTCCGGTCGGGGGCGGGTCTGCCGCCACCGCGCGGCGTCCTCGCAGACCAGCCGGGCGGAGGTGACCGCGGCGACCATGTCGGTGACCAGCCGGCGGACCAGTTGCCGGTCGGCGAGCACACCGGTGCCGGTACGGCGGGACACCGCGTGCCGGGCGCTGAGTTCCAGGCACGCCTCGGCCATGCCCACACAACCCCAGGCGACGCTGAACCGCCCGTGGTCCAGCGCGGCGGCCACCACGTGGGTCAGCCCGACCCCGGCCCCGGCGAGCTGGTTGCCGGCCGGCACCACGGCCCCGTCCAGTGCGACGTCGGCCAGCATGGCGGCGCGCAGGCCGAGTTGTCCCCGGACGGGGTGCACGGTCAGGCCGGGGGTGTCCCGGGGTACGAGCACGGCGGTGGGGCCGGCGTCGGAGACGCCCAGCACGAGGAAGACCCGCGCCAGCTCGCCGAAGGTCACCCAGCGCTTGCGACCGGTGATCCGCAGGCCGGCCGGGATGCGGTCGATCCGGGTACGGACGCCGGCCAGGTCGCTGCCCGAAGTGTCCTCGGTGGCGGCGAGCGCGGCGAGGACCGTGCCGTCGGCGAGTCGGGGCAGCCAGGTGGCACGTTGGGACGCGTCCCCGCGCCGGGCGAGCACGTCGGCCACCATGGACTGCACGGTGACGAGGCTGCGCACCGAACTGCACACCGCGCCGAGCCCGGCGCAGAGCCGGCCGAAGGTCATCGCGTCCAGGTCGGCCCCGCCGTAGGCGGCCGGGACGGCGGCGCCGAGCCAGCCGTTGCCGCGCACCGCGTCGAGGACCTCGGTGGGCAGCCGGCCGGCCCGGTCCCACTCCCCCGCGTCCGACCGGTACCGCTGACGGAACCCGGCCAGCCCCGACACGGGTTCCGTGCCGGCGGGGGCGGGCCGGACGCGGACGTCGCCGGTCACGGACGTGGCTCCGGCGCGCCGGCGCGGCCACCCCGCTTGGCGTCGACCAGGTCGGTCATGCTGGCGATGCTGCGGAAGTTGGCCAGGTCGAGGTCCTCGATTTCGAGGACGACCGCGAAGGTGCGTTCGATGAACGTCACCAGTTCGAGGGCGAACAGGGAGTTGACGTAGCCCAGGGCGAAGATGTCGTCCGTGCGACCGAGGCGCCGGTCGCCGAATTCCGTTTCGAGGTAGTCACGGATGATCGGCTCCGGGTCGTACTGACCGGCGACTTGCTCGTCCAATTCGAGTGACAAGGTAGTCCCCAAACACGCGAGTGACAATTAAGGCTGACCCCCTCCATTGGTACACGCAGATTCGGCACGAAAACAGCATTGACTTTTGTCAACCCCACTGGTACGATTCCCTAACATTGATATTCACCTTTACTAAATGGCTCGTTGAAATTTAGTTAAGCCCCCTCGTCGGCCATCGGCGATCCGGGCGGCGAGCACACCACCAGCCATCCGGACACCCCCCCTTCCAGCCACGACGACCAGGCCTTACCCCCATCGCCACACCGGGCGATGGGGGTTTACGACGTACCGGTCGGCACCGGGGCACCAGGGGCCGGAAAGCGCTTCGGCGACCGCTGGCGAAGCTCCGCACGACCCCCTGACCGGCCCCGGGCCGACACTGGCTGCGTTTACTGGCACAGCACGCGGTGTGCAGTGGACAGAGATTGTCGATAGATTGATGACGGTGATAGCTTCTGCTCTTGGCCGCAACGGCACCGGCCACACCATGCCCGTAGGCCGCAACCGATTTTCCGGAGGCCGATAATGGTCCTTGGCAACCTGGCACCCACCTCAACCCCGCATGCCCGTCCCGCGTTCGACGTGTTCCAGGGTTTTGCGTTGTGCGCCGTCCTGGCGTCGCTGGAGACCACCGGCGCGCTGGACGTTCTCGTCCGCGACGGCGACTGGAACGGTCTCGCCGCCGACGGCGAGGAACTGCTCGCCGCCGAACTGCTGCGCTACCTCACCGAACGGGGCATGGTGCACCGGCACGACGGCCGGTACGCGCTGACCCCGCTGGCCGAGGCCGTCCGCGCGGACGTCGGCTACCTGGTCTGGCTCTGCGGGGGCTACGGCGTCCCGCTGCGTTCCGTCGGGGATCTCCTCACCGGCGCGGTCCGCTACGGCACGGACATCCGGCGGGACGGGCGCGGGGTCGCCGTGGGTTCGGCCATCGTCGGCGCGCGGGACCTCGTCCCACCGGCCCGGGAGTTGCTGGACGGCGTCGGCGTCGACCACGTCGTCGACCTCGGCTGCGGCAACGCGCGGTTCCTGCTGTCGGTCTGCCGGGCCACGGACGCCGCCGGACTCGGCCTCGACGTGAACGCCGACGCCTGCGCCGAGGCCCGCCGTGAGATCGACGCGGCCGGCGTCGGCGACCGGATCGCGGTCCGCTGCGCCGACGCCGGATCGCTCGACGGCATCCCGGAACTGGCCCGCACCGACCTGGTCATCGCGTTCTTCCTGCTGCACGAGATCCTCGCCGACGGGCGTCCGGCGCTCGTCGGCTACCTGCGGGACCTGGCCGACCGGCTACCCGACGGCGCGCACCTGCTGGTCGCCGAGGTCTCGCCCGACCCGGCCCGGCCCACCGGCGGCCACCTGTTCAATCCCGAGTTCACGCTGGTGCACGCGATGATGCGGCAACGGCTGATGGACGAGGCAGGCTGGCGGGAAACCTTCGCCGCCGGTGGCTTCGAGCTGGTGCGCGCGGTCCATCCCCGGATGCCCGGCAGCCTGCTGATGCTGGCCCGGAAGGGAGCATCGAGGTGACCGACGTCGCCGTCCGGGCCCTGCGGGACACGGTCCGCGCCGCCCGCGCCGACCGCCGGCCCACCGCCGGCAACCGGTTCGGCACCGTGCCGCTGGCCGACGCCTACCGGATCCAGGCCGACCTCTTCGGTGCCCCCGCCGCCTGGAAACTCGGCCTGCTCAGCCCGGCCAAGCAGCGGCAGATGGGGCTGACCGAACCCATCTACGGACGGGTTCCCGCGCCCCAGCTGCGAACCGGCCCGGTCCGACTGGCCGATTTCCTCCAGCCCCGGGTCGAACCGGAGTTGGCGGCGGTGCTCGGCGCGGACCTTCCGGCGGACGCCACCCCGGCGCAGGCCGAGGAGGCGGTCAGCCACCTGGTGCTGGCCCTCGACGTCCTGGACAGCGCCTGGCGGGACTACCGGTTCTGTGCCGCCGAGGTGGTCGCCGACAACTCCTCCGGCGGCGCGGTGGTCCTGGCCGCCGAACCCGTCGACCACCGTACGGGGGTCCTGCGACTCACCCTGGACGGCACCACGCTGGCCGAGGGCGACCTGGCCGACCTGGCCCCGCCCGCCCCCCAACTCGCCTGGCTGGCCGGTCAGGTCGGTGGCCTGGCCGCCGGCAGTCGGGTGCTGCTCGGCTCCCCGGCCGCCTCGGTGCCGGCCCGCGCGGGCTCGCTGGTGGTGCACGGTGGCGGGCGCACCCTCACCGTCGCGATCCAACCCTGACCGGAGGTCACCCATGCCGTTCATCCAGGTCACCATGTCCACCGGCCGGACCGCCCAGCAGAAGCGGGACCTGCTCGCCGCGCTGGCCGACGCGGTCAGCGCCACCATCGGCGCCCCCCGGGAGGCGGTCCGCGCGTGGATCGTCGAGGTCGACCCGGCCGAGGTCATCGCCGGTGGCGTCATCCTCGCCGACCGAGAGTCATGACCGGCGACCGCTGGTGGCAGATCCCGGTGGCCCGGCCCGACGCGCGGGCCCGGCTGATCTGCCTGCCACACGCCGGCGGCGGACCGGCCGGCTACGCGCACTGGGCGGGACAGGTCACCGGCATGGAGGTGGTGCTGGTGCGGCCACCGGGTCGGGAGGCCCGCTACGCCGAGCCCCCGTACACCCGCATCGGACCACTCGTGGCCGACCTCGCCACGGCGCTGCGCCCCCTGCTCGACGGCCGCTACGTGCTCTACGGGCACAGCCTCGGCGCGCTGGTCGGCTACGAACTGCTCCAGCACCTGCGCGGGTCGGGCGGACGGCTGCCCGACCGGCTGGTCGTCTCCGGTGCGGAGGCGCCGGACGTCGGCCGCCGCGCCGGTCATCTCCTGCACCACCTGCCCGACGACGTGCTGATCGACCGGGCCGCCGAACTCGGCGGCACCCCGCCGGCCCTGCTGGCCAACCGGGACCTCCTGCGGCTGCTGCTGCCCACCCTCCGGGCCGACCTGGAGGTCGCCGAGACCTACCGGTGGACCCCCCGCCCCGCCCTGCCGGTGCCGATCCACGTCTTCCACGGCCGACGCGACCCGCTGGTCACGCCGGAGGCGGCGGCCCGGTGGCACGCGCACACCGACGTGGCGTTCGACCTCACCCCGCTGCCCGGCGGGCACTTCCTCGATCCGGTGGAGGAGTCCGTGCTGCTCGCCGCGTTCGACCGGCCCCCCGGGGACGGCAGCGGGACGGACGGCGCGGTGCTGGGCCGAAGGCCCGGGAGCTGAACACCGACGAGCACCGCGTACACCCGACGGGAAGGAGACATCGTGGCAACCGGCTTCGTCGCACACGTCATCGACGGGGAACTGGTGGAGTCGGTCCGTGGGAACCGCTTCGAGTCGGTGGACCCGTGGACCCGCGCCCCGTGGACCGAGGTCGCCCTCGGTGACCGGACCGACGTCGACCGGGCCGTCCGGGCGGCCCGCGCCGCCGCCGACCAGGGCCCCTGGCCACGGATGGGACACACCGAACGCGGCCGACTGCTGCACCGGCTGGCCGACCTGATCGTCGCCAACGGCGACCTGCTCGCGCGCACCGACACCACCGACATGGGGCGGCCGGTCACCTCCACCGTCGGCCGGGACGTCCCCCGGGCGGCGGCGAACTTCCGGTTCTTCGCCGACCACGCCCGCCTCACCCCGGCCGAGGCGCTCCCCTCCGACCACGGACACCACGCCTACACCCGCTACGAACCGGCCGGTGTGGTCGCCGCGATCGCGCCGTGGAACCTCCCGCTGATGCTCTCCTCCTGGAAGATCGCCCCTGCCCTGGCCTGGGGAAACACCGTGGTACTCAAGCCCGCCGAGCAGAGCCCGGCGTCGGCGACGCTCCTCGCCCGGCTGGCCCTGGAGGCCGGGATACCGCCCGGGGTGCTCAACGTCGTGCACGGCCCCGGGGCCGACGGTGTCGGCCAGGCGCTCACCGAACACCCGGGCATCGACCGGATCACCTTCACCGGGGAGTCGGCCACCGGACGGGCGGTCTCCACCGCCGCCGCCCGCCACCACGTACCGGTGAGCCTGGAACTGGGCGGCAAGAACGCCGCGCTGGTCTTCGCCGACGCCGACCTGGACGTCGCCGTACGGACGGCCGCCGCGGCGGCCTTCGGCAACGCCGGCCAGATGTGCCTCTCCGGTAGCCGGATCTACGTGGAACGCCCGGTGCACGGGGAGTTCGTCGAGCGGCTGCACGCCGCCGGCCGGGCGATGACCGCCGGCGACCCCGGCGACCCGGCCACCGAGATCGGACCGCTCGCCTCCGCGGCGCACCACCGCAAGGTCACCGACCACCTGACCCGCGCCCGCGCGGACGGGTGCCGGGTGTACGGCGGCGACGGTTCCGGCTGGCTCGTCCGGCCGACGGTGCTCACCGACGTGCCCCGGCACGCCCCGGTGCAGACCCGGGAGGTCTTCGGGCCGGTGGCCACGGTGACCCCGTTCGACCACGAGGAGGACGCGGTCCGGCTCGCCAACGACACGCCCTTCGGCCTCAGCGCGACGGTGTGCACCACCGACCTGTCCCGCGCCCACCGGGTCGCCGCGCGGCTGCGCGCCGGCACCGTGTGGGTCAACTGCTTCTTCGTCCGGGATCTGCGCGCCCCCTTCGGCGGGGTCGGTGCCTCGGGAGTCGGCCGGGAGGGCGGGCTGTTCAGTCGGGACTTCTTCACCGAGCCCAAGACCGTGGTGATCGACATCGCCGGCTGCTGACTTCGTCGGCGCGTCGAGGTGTGAGCGCCCTCCTGCCGGGAAGACCGGGGCCTCACAGCAGACGGGTCCGGACGGGGGTGGGCAGGTGGCCAGGAGCCGCGCCAACACCATGGGCGTACGGTCGGTGACCGACGCGCTGGGTATCGAGCGCGGGCGGCGGGATCGTGGGGGCGAGGGCACGGCCCGAGCCCTCGGATGGCTGAGCCTCGGTCTCGGGGCGGCACTCCTGCGCGCCCCGGACGGCGTCGGTCGCCTCTGTGGCGTCGACGACTCCCCCACCGCGCGGACCGTACTGCGGATCGTGGGGCTGCGCGAGGTCGGCCACGCGGCGGCCCTGCTGATCCCGAGAAGGCCCGGCTGGGCGGTGTGGACCAGGGTCGCGGGTGACCTGGTGGACCTCGCGGCCTGCGGCAGCGCGGCAGGGCGACGCCGCGGCGAGCGACGCCGGCGGGCGACCACCACGACCTGGGTGCTCGCCGCGATCACGGCGGTGGACCTCACCACGGCGATCCGGGCGACCCGGGGTCGGCGGCTGCCCGGCGACAGCCGGGTGGAGGCGTCGGTGACGGTCAACCGCACCCCGGAGGAGACCTACCGGTTCTGGCACGACTTCGAGAACCTGCCCCGGTTCATGCAGCACCTGCGGTCGGTCCGGGTCACCGGCCCCCGGCGGTCCCACTGGGAGGCGAAGGCGCCCGCCGGGAGGACCGTCCGGTGGCATGCGGAGGTCATGTCGGACCTGCCCAACGAGCTGATCACCTGGCGGTCGGTCGGCCGGACGCGGGTGCCCAACTCCGGTTGCGTGCGCTTCGTCCCGGTGGCCGAGGGGCAGGGCACGGAGGTGTGGGTCGAACTCGGGTACGCCGCACCGGGCGGGCGCCTCGGCCGGTTGGCCGCCCGGGTGTTCGGCGAGAACCCGCAGCAACAGGCCCGCGACGACCTGCGACGGTTCAAGCAGGTCATCGAGACGGGCGAGATCACGCGCTCGGACGCCGTCCCGGAGGGAACGAGCGTCCATCAGCAGATGATGCAACACGCGGCGCAGCCGACGCGGGTGCGCTGACCGGCGGCGAGAGACGGGATCACCGATGAGAGCCAACTGCTGGATCGCCCCGAACCGGGTGGCGATGCGGGACGTACCGGACCCCCGGATCCTCAACCCCCGAGACGCCGTCGTACGGATCACCTCGTCGGCGATCTGCGGCTCGGACCTGCATCTGCTCGACGGCTACATCCCGGCCATGAAGAAGGGCGACATCCTGGGCCACGAGTTCATGGGCGAGGTCGTCGAACTGGGGCCGGGTGTTCGCGACGGCCTGCGGGTCGGTGACCGCGTGGTGGTCGCCTTCCCGATCTCGTGCGGCGACTGTTTCTCCTGCCGGCGCGGCCTCTACTCGGTGTGCGAGAACTCCAACCCCAACGCCGCCACCGCCGAACTGGCGATGGGCCACTCCCCCGCCGGGATCTTCGGCTACTCGCACCTGCTCGGCGGTTACGCCGGCGGGCAGGCCGAGTACGTACGCGTCCCCTACGCCGACGTCGGCGCGCTCAAGGTCGACGACGACCTGCCCGACGAGAAGCTGCTGTTCCTCTCCGACGTGCTCCCCACCGGCTACCAGGCCGCCGACATGTGCGACATCACCCCCGGCGACACCGTCGCCGTCTGGGGCGCCGGACCGGTCGGACAGTTCGCCGCCCTCAGCGCCTTCCTGCTCGGCGCGGACCGGGTGATCGTCATCGACCGGTTCCCGAACCGGCTGCGGATGGCCGAGGAGCACACCGGCGCGGAGACCATCAACTACGAGGAGACCGACGTCCTGGAGGCCCTGCGGGACCGGACGGCGGGACGCGGGCCGGACGCCTGCATCGAGGCCGTCGGCATGGAGGGGCACCACGCCTCGGCGGCGCTGCACGCCTACGACCGGGCCAAGCAGGCCGTCCGGGTGGAGACGGACCGGCCGCCCGCCCTGCGCGAGGCGGTGCTCAGCTGCCGCAACGGCGGCACGGTCTCGGTGGTCGGGGCGTACGGCGGCTTCATCGACAAGTTCCCGATGGGCTCGTTCATGAACCGCTCCCTGACCATGCGCTCCGGTCAGGCCCACGTGCAGCGGTACATGCGGCCCCTGCTGGAACGGATCCGCCGGGGCGAGATCGATCCGAGCTTCGTGATCACCCACGTCATGAAGCTCGACGACGCGCCGCGCGGCTACGACATCTTCAAGAACAAGCAGGAGGACTGCGTCAAGGTGCTGCTCAAGGCGTAGACCACCGGGCCGTCGCGACGTCGCGCAGCCCAGCACCCGCACGACATGATCACCTTGAGGTACCGACACGGTGGCCGCCCCCGGGCCGGATCGACCGGTCGCCCGGCCCCGGTGACGGGTGCGCCTACCCGACCAGCGCGCCGCGCCCCGCCGTCGGCCGGGCCCCGCCCGTGGCCGGCAGGTCGACCACCCGGGTGGCCCAGCGGGCCATCAGGGCCGGGTCGTGGGTGATCACCAGGACGCCGGTGCCGTGCTCCCGTTGGTGGTCGGTGACCACCCCGGCGAGGTGGGCCTGGGTGGAGGCGTCGAGCATGGCGGTGGCCTCGTCGCAGAGCAGGTAGTCCGGCCGGTGCACCAGGGCGCGGGCGAGGCAGGCGCGTTGCAGCTGCCCGTCGCTGACCGCGTGCGGGCGGCGGGTGAGCAGGTCCGGCGTGAGCCCGACCAGGTTGGCCAGTTCGCCCGCGCGGGCTCGGGCCCCCGCGGGCGGGGTGCCGGTGGCACGCAGCGGCTCGGCGATGATGTCGGTGAGACTCAGCCGGGGGTCCGTCGCGGCGCGCGGGCTCTGGAAGAGCACCGCGACCCGGGTACGCACCGCGGCGGGCAACCGGTGCCGGGCCCCGGCGACGGGGTGCCCGTCGAGGGTGACGTGCCCGGCGTCGGGGGCGTGCAGCAGGGCGAGAACCCGGGCGAGGGTGGACTTGCCGCTCCCCGACGGGCCCCGCAGGCCGACCGTCTCCCCCGGAGCGACGTGCAGGTCGACCCGGTCGAGGACGCGCTGCCGGCCGTAGGAGACGGTGACCTGGCAGGCGGCGAGGCCGGCGGGATTCATGCGGTGACTCCGACGGTCAGCGGGTGGTGGCAGGCGACCCGACCGGAGCCGGTCACCGGGTCGACGGTGGGCGGGGTGGCACAGCTGTCGGTGGCCCGGTCGCAACGCGGCGCGAACGCGCAGCCGGCGGGGAGGTCGGTGAGCATCGGCGGGTGCCCCGGCACGGGACGGAAGGCCCGGTCGGGCAGGGCGTCGAGGAGACCGGCGGTGTAGGGGTGGGCGGGGGTGGCGAAGAGCGCCTCGGTGGGCCGGTGCTCGACGATGCGGCTGGCGTACATCACCGCCACCGTGTCGGCGACCCGGCGGGCGGCGGCGAGGTCGTGGGTGATGAGCAGGACGGCCGCGCCGGCGTCGCAGCGGCGACGCAGCAGGTCGAGGGTGTGGTCGACCAGGGGGCGGTCGAGGCCGGTGGTGGGTTCGTCGGCCAGCAGCAGCGGCGGGTCGGGAGCGAGGGCGAGCGCGGTGGCCAGGCGTTGGGCCATGCCGCCGGAGAGCTCGTGCGGGTAGCGGTCCAGGTCGTCGGGGATCAGGCCGACGTCGGCGGCGACCCGGACGGCGGCGGCCGGCGCGTCCCGCCGGGTGTGGCCGTGGGCGCGCAACGTCTCCACCAGCAGGTCCCGTCCGGTGCGGACCGGGGTGAGCGCGGTGGCGGGACTCTGCGGCACGAGACCGACGGCCCGGCCCCGCACGGTCCGGGCGAGGCGACGCTCGGCGCAGCCGACCAGGTCGACCTGGGCCCCGCCGGGCGGACGCAGCCGGGCCCGCCCGGTGACCGACGCGTTGCCGGGCAACAGGCCCAGCAGGGCGTGGGCGAGCACGGACTTGCCGCAGCCGGACTCCCCCACCACGGCGAGCAGCTCACCCGGGTGGACGGTCAGGCTCAGGTCGGTGACGGCGTGCACCACGGCGTCGCGGAGCCGGAACCGGACGGTCAGCCCGTCGATCTCCAGCAGGGCGGGACCGGCCGTACCGACGGAGGTGGCGAGGTCGGGAGCGGCGGTGTCGCGGGTGGCGGTCACAGGTTCAGCTCCGCTCGTACGCGGGGGTCGAGACGGTCGCGCCAGTGGCCGGTGAGGGCGGCCAGGGCCAGGGTGACGACGACCAGGAGCAGCCCGGGGACGAGGCTGGCCCACCAGGCGCCGGTGAGCAGGGACCGCTGACCGTCGTTGATCATGTTGCCCAGGGAGGCCAGGTGCGGGGGCAGACCGAGCCCGAGGAAGGACAGGGCGGTCTCGTGCCAGACGGCATGCGGCACCATCAGCGTGGTCGCCAACGCCAGCCGGGGCAGCACGTGCGGCAGCAGGTGCCGGGTGAGTACCCGGGTGCGGCTGGCCCCGCCGGCGACGGCGGCGTCGACGAACGGCCGGTTCCGCAGGCTGAGTAGTTCGGACCGGACGATGCGGGCGGTGGAGAGCCAGTGCGTCAGCCCGATGGAGAGGATCACCGCACCGAGGCTGGGACGCAGCATCGCCACGATGAAGATGCCCAGCAGCAGGTGCGGCAGCGCGGCGACGGTGTCGACGATCCGCATCAGCACCCGGTCGACCCAGCCGCCGAGACTGCCGGCGACCGCGCCGACCAGGCCGCCGATGACGGCGGCGACCAGGGCGGCGACCGCGCCGACGAGCAGCGAGACGCGCAGTCCGTAGAGACTGCGGTGCAGCACGTCCCGGCCCAGGTCGTCGGTGCCGGCCGGGTGAGCGGCCGAGGGGGCGAGCCGGGTGCGGGACAGGTCCACCGCGCTCTCGTCCAGCGGCCAGACGACGGGAGCGAACAGGCAGGCGAGGACCGCGACACCCAGCACGGCGGCGGCGACGAGCACGCCGGTCCGGCCGGGACGTACCGGCCTGCGGACCCGGACGGCGCGGATCCGCGTCGCGAGGTCAGTCATCGAGACGCACCCGGGGGTCGGCGGCGGCGTAGGCGAGGTCGGTCACCAGGTTCGCGGCCAGCACCACGACGGTGGTGGTCAGGGTGATCGCGGCCAGCAGCGGGAAGTCACTGCCCAGGGCGCCCTGCACGGTGACCGCGCCCAGGCCGGGCAGGGAGAACACCGTCTCCACCAGCACGGCGCCACCGACGATCTCCGGCAGGTGGGTACCGACCAGGGTGAGGAACGGCAGCAGCGCGGTGCGCAGCGCGTGACCGAAGAGCACCGTCCGGCCGGGCAGGCCCCGGGCACGGGCCGCCAGCACGTGGTCGTCGCGGAGGCTGTCGGCGACCGCGTCCCGGATGAACAGCACGAACCAGGGTGCCTGGGACAGCGCCAGCACCGTCACCGGCAGGACCAGGTGGTGCGCCACGTCGACGGGGTCGGTGCCGGTGGCGGCGACGTCGGTGAGGCCACCGGCGGGCAGCCAACCGAGGGTGAGCGCGAACAGCGCGATCGCGGCCAGCCCGACCCAGAACACCGGCATCGACTGCACCGCGTACGCGGTGGCACGCAGCGCGCGGTCGAACCACCCGCCACGCCGGTAGGCGGCGAGGGTGCCCAGCAGCAGGCTCGCCACGAGGACCAGGGCGAGGGCGAGACCGACCAGCAGCAGGGTCCAGCCGGCGCGGGCGGCGAGCACCGAGGCGACCGGCTCGTGCCGGCTGGTCGACCAGCCGAGGTCACCCTGGAGCAGGTTGCCCACCCAGCGGGCGTACTGCACGGGCAGCGGATCGTCGACGCCCCAGTTGGCCCGGATCTGGGCGAGGTTCTCCTCACTGGTGGTGAACGCGGCGGCCCCGGCGTACTGCTGGGCCGGGTCGATCGGCGAGGCCGCGCCGAGGGCGAACATGCCGGCACTGGTGACGGCGAGGATCGGCACCGCGACCAGCAACCGGCGGCCGATGACCGTACCGGCCCCCGCCAGCCGACGGGTACGCCGGCCGGTGGGAGCCGGCACCGGAGTGGACGGGGTCACGACGTCTTCGTCCAGGTGTGGATGTTCCACCAGATGCTGTTCGCCACGTCGTGCTCGTGCGGCTCCACCCGGGGCGTCACGCCGGTGACGCCGTCGGCGACCACGTAGGTGTGCTCGAGGTAGGTCAGGAACACCCAGGGCAGGTCGGCGACGAGCTGCTTCTGGAAGGTGGCGTACGCGGCCTTGCGGACCGCCGGGTCGGCGGTGGCCCGCGCGTCCCGCAGGGCCTGGTCGACCACGGCCGACCGGTACGAGCCGGGGTTGAAGAAGCCCTGGCCGGCGAAGGTCGACGTGAACAGCTTGAAGGAGACGAAGTCCGGGTCGTACGGCGTGCCGAAGCCCATGACCACCGCGTCGGTCTTCATCCGTGGGGTGATCGCGTCCCAGGTCAGGCCCTCGGGAGTGATCTTGATGCCGACCTTCCGCGCGTCGGCGGTGACCGCGAGGGCGAGTTCCTTGCGCAGGCTGTCGGTGGCCGGGTACATCAGGGAGAAGGCGGCCGGGCGGCCGTCCCTGACCCGGACGCCGTCCGGCCCCGGCTTCCAGCCGGCCGCGTCGAGGGCGGCGGTGGCCGCGGCCGGGTCGGCGAACGGCTTGCCGGCGATCGACGGCTCGGCGAACTCCGACGTCGGCGGGATCGGCCCGAACGCCGGCTCCCCCGCCCCGCCGAGCACGCCGGCCACCATCGCCGAGCGGTCCACCGCCGCGTGCAACGCCCTGCGCACCGCCGGGTCGCCGGTGACCGGCCCGCCCATCGGCAGCATGATGCCCCGGTAGTCGGCGGTGGGCACCCGCTGCACCTGGTGGCCGGACCGTCCGTCGAACCCGGCGGCGAGCTTCGGGGCCAGCTCCGCCGCGTCGAACTCGCCGGCCCGCGTGCGCTGCGCACGGACGTTGTCGTCGGGGACGAACGCCACCACCACGCCGGAGTTGGCCGGCTTGCCACCCCAGTACCGCTCGTTGGCGGCCAGCACCAACCGGTCGCCGGGGGTCCAGGAGGTCACCCGGTACGGGCCGGTGCCCACCGGCTTGCGGTTGAACGCGGCCTTGTTGACGTCCTGCCCGGCCAGTGCCTTCGCCGGCACGATGCCCAGGGCGAGGCGCTGGAGGAACGGCGCGTAGGCGTACTCCAGGGTGAAGACCACGGTCGACGCGTCGGGCGCGGCGACGGAGGCGAGCATGTCCAGGTCGGACCGGAGCGTCGAGTCGACCTTCGGGTCCAGCACCGCCTGATAGGTGAAGACCACGTCCTGCGCGGTCAGCGGGCTGCCGTCGTGGAAGACCACCCCGTCGCGCAGCGTCGCCGTGACGGTCCTCCCGTCGGCGGACACGGTCGGCAGTTCGCGGGCCAGGGCCGGCACCAGCTGGTTGCGGTCGTCGCGGGCGACGAGGCCGTCGAAGATCAGCGAGCCGCCGTCGACACCGTAGTTGAGCACCGGGTTGAGCGTGTCCGGCTCGCCCGCCGTCGCCACCACGAGCGGGGCGCCGCCGTCAGCGGTGGAGGTGTCCGTCGGGGACGAACAGGCGGACAGGGCGAGAAGACCGGTGGCGAGCAGCGCCACCATCCGCGCAGACCGCAACGACTTCCTCTTTCCTGGTCGACGACGTGGCGCGGTGGCGGCCACTTCGGCACAGGAACCGATCGTCGCCGTACCGGACGTGGCCCCACCGTTCCGGCCGGGAACCGGTCGGGACGGTGGCGAGCGCACCGCAGGGGCAATCCTTACGTAGTTGCCAACAGTTGGCAATAGTGGTCCGACGGTCACACCGCCGGACCCCGCTGACCTGCGTCTCGTGCCGCACCGGAGCGGGTGGCGGCGGCCGGGTTCCGACCCTGCTGGATCACCACTCTTGCCCCGCCGGTCGCCGGTCGATAGCCTCTCGCCGTCAAGGTGCTCGGGAAGCCGGTGGAAGACCGGCGCGGCCCTCGCCACTGTGACCGGGGAGTGACCTCCGACTTGCGCCACTAGGCCGACGGCCTGGGAAGGCCGGAGGAAGCATCGATCCGGGAGCCAGGAGACCGGCCTTGACGGTGTGATCTCGTCCACGAGGTGCTGGAGAGGAAGGTCTTCGATGCACATCGCCGAGGGGTACCTACCCCCGGTGCAGGCAGCGGCATGGTTCGCGGTGTCCGCACCCTTCGTCGTCCACGGCAGCCGGGCCCTGGTCCGGCAGGTCCGGCAGGACCCCGAGTCGAAGTT
Organism: Micromonospora sp. NPDC023956; assembly: GCF_040639195.1. Classification (NCBI taxonomy): domain Bacteria; kingdom Bacillati; phylum Actinomycetota; class Actinomycetes; order Micromonosporales; family Micromonosporaceae; genus Micromonospora; species Micromonospora sp. NPDC023956. The sequence continues at coordinate 14,575 of NZ_JBEZZN010000021.1, read as the reverse complement.
GTTGCTGGGAGCGGCGGGTGCCTTCACCTTCGCGCTCTCGGCCCTGAAGATCCCGTCGGTGACCGGGTCCTGTTCCCACCCCACCGGCACCGGCCTCGGCGCGGTGCTGTTCCGACCACCGGTGATGAGCGTCCTCGGCGGCATCGTGCTGCTGTTCCAGGCGGTCCTGCTGGCCCACGGCGGGCTGAGCACCCTGGGCGCCAACATCTTCTCGATGGCGATCGTCGGCCCCTGGGTCGCCTACGCCGTCTACCTGCTCACCCGCCGCCTCGGCGGTGGACTCGACGTGGCGGTGTTCCTGGCCGCCGCGCTGGGCGGCCTGGCGACCTACTGCGTCACCAGCGTGCAGCTCGCCCTGGCGTTCCCCGACCCGACGTCCGGCTTCCTCGGCGCGGTGGCGAAGTTCGGCAGCATCTTCGCCGTCACCCAGATCCCCCTGGCGATCAGCGAGGGGCTGCTGTCGGTGCTGGTGGTGCGACTGCTCACCCGCGTCAGCGGCGACGAACTGCGGCGCCTCGGCGTGCTGCGCAAGCCCCAGGAGGTGCCCGCGTGAAGCGCTTCGGACGCATCAACCTGCTCCTGCTGCTGGCGGTGGTCGCCCTGGCGGTGGCCCCGCTGGTGCTCGGGCTCGGCGGCTCCGCGGAGGAGCCGTTCACCGGGGCGGACGCCCAGGCCGAGGAGGCGATCGTCGCCGACCACCCGGACTACGAGCCGTGGTTCTCCTCCATCTACGAGCCGCCCTCCGGTGAGATCGAGTCGGGGCTGTTCGCCCTCCAGGCAGCGGTGGGAGCCGGGTTCCTCGGCTACTACTTCGGGGTCGCCCGCACCCGGCAGCGGATGCGCGACGCCGACGCCTCCGCCGGCTAGTGTTCGCCCTCGACGTCGCCGCGCACACCGGTCCCTGGCGGCTCCGGCACCCGGGCGAGAAGGCCCTGCTGGCCTTGGGTCTGCTGGGGTGCGCGGTGGTCCTGCCCACCTGGCCGGGGGCGGCGTTGTCGGGCACCGCCGCCGCACTGCTGCTGGTCGGTCCGGCCCGGGTTCCGGTGCCGGTGCTGCTGCGGGCGGCCCGGGTGCCGGCGCTGTTCATCGCCACCTCCGCGCTGCCACTGCTGGTTTCCGTGCACTCCCCGACCCGGCTGGGCTGGAACCCGGCCGGGTTCGGGGTGGCGGCGACGACCACCGGACGAGCGGCGGCGGCCCTGCTCTGCCTGTTGCTGTTCAGCGCCACCACTCCGCTGTCCGACGTCCTGCCGAGGCTGGTCCGGCTCGGGGTGCCGGCGGCGGTGACCGAGGTCGCCGCCCTGACGTACCGGATGCTGTTCCTGCTGGTCGACAGCGTGCGTGCGGTACGGGAGGCGCAGGCGGCGCGGCTGGGCTACCGGACCTGGCGCACGGCGTACCGGTCGCTGGCCGGACAGGCGGGGGCGATCTTCGTCCGCGCCTTCACCCGGGCCCGCCGCCTCGAGGAGGGGCTGGCGATGCGCGGCTACACCGGTTCGCTGGCGGTGCAGGTGGAGCCCCGGCGGCTCTCCCCGGCCTTCGTGGCCGCGTCCGTCGCGCTGCTGGCGACGATCGTGGCGCTGACGGCCGTCACCGGGGAACCGTGGCGGTGACCGGACCGCTGCTGCGGATGTCCGGGGTGGACTTCGCCTACCAGCCCCGCCAGCCCGTGCTCACCGGGGTCGAGCTGACCGTCCTGCCCGGTCAGCGGCTGGCCGTGCTGGGGCCCAACGGCGGTGGGAAGACCACCCTGTTCCGGCTGGCGGTCGGCGCCCTCGCCCCGGACGCCGGGCGGATCGAGGTGGCCGGGACGCCGGTGCGGCGCACCCGGTCGGGCCTGCTGGAGCTGCGGCAACGGGTGCAACTGGTGCTCCAGGATCCCGACGACCAGTTGTTCTCCGCCAGCGTCCGGCAGGACGTCTCGTTCGGACCGGTGAACCTCGGCCTCCGTCCCGAACAGGTGCGGCAGCGGTGCGACGAGGCGCTGGCCGCGTTGCAGATCACCGCGCTGGCGGACCGCCCCACCCACCTGCTCTCGTACGGTCAACGCAAGCGGGTCGCCATCGCCGGGGCGGTGGCGCTGCGGCCGGAGTTGCTGATCCTCGACGAGCCGACCGCCGGACTCGACCCGGCGGGCGTGGAGGCGCTGCTGCGTACCCTCGACGACCTGCACGCCGCCGGGACCACCGTGCTGGTCTCCACCCACGACGTCGACCTGGCGTTCCGGTGGGCGGACGAGGTGGTGGTCGTGGCCGGCGGCGGGGTGCGCCGGGTGCCCACCACCGAGGCGCTGGCCGACCCCGACCTGCTCACGGAGGCGCGGCTCACCCCCGCCTGGGCTCCCCTGGTGCACCGGCTGATCGACCGGTTTCCCCACCTGGCCGGGGCCCGCCCCCGCTCCGCCGCCGAACTGGCCAGCCTGCTGGCGACCGCCGAGGAGGGCACCGCATGACCATCGACGACCACCCCGACCGGACGTCCCCGGAGCCGAGGTGGCGGCTGCTCGTCCTCGGCGGCACCGCCGAGGCCCGCGCCCTCGCGGCGGCGGTCACCGCCCGGCCGGACGTCGCGGTGGTCTCCTCGCTGGCCGGGCGGGTCGCCGATCCCCGGCTGCCGGTCGGCGAGGTGCGCATCGGCGGCTTCGGCGGCGCGACCGGTCTGGCCCGGTGGCTGGCCGCGCACCGGATCGACGCGGTGGTCGACGCCACCCACCCCTACGCGGCGCGGATGCGGGTCTCCGGCATCGAGGCGGCGGCGCAGGCGGGCGTGCCGCACCTGCGGCTGGAGCGGCCGGGCTGGACGGCGCAGCCGGGTGACCGCTGGCACCGGGTGCCGGATCTGGCCGCCGCGGTGGCCGCAGTGCCGACGCTGGGCCGGCGGGTGCTGCTGACCACCGGCCGGCAGAGCCTGGCCGCGTTCGTCCCGCTGACCGGGCTGTGGTTCCTGGCCCGGGTGGTGGACGCCCCGGACGATCCGGTGCCGGCGCACGTGCGGCTGCTGCGCAGTCGCGGCCCGTACACCGTCGACGGAGAGACCGCGTTGATCCGCGAGCACCGCATCGACGTGCTGGTCACCAAGGACAGCGGCGGCGCGCTCACCGAGGCGAAGCTGACCGCCGCCCGCCGGCTCGGCCTGCCGGTGCTGATGATCGACCGGCCCGCGCCGGCCACCCCACCCGCCACCGTGACGACGGTCGACGAGGCCGTGCGCTGGCTGGACCGGCGCCTGCCGACGGGCTGAGCGGCGGACCCGGGCCGGACCACCGGCCCGGGTCGCCCGACGGGCTGAGCGGCCCACCCGCGCCGGACCAGCGGCGGACCCGCCCATCCGCGCCGCCCGGCGGGCTGAACCGCCCGCCGGGACACGGCGTCGGTCACTCGGGGTAGGTACGCGGCGTCCAGACCACCACCGAGTCGTCCCCCCGGGTGCTGACCTGGGTGGTGGACGAGCCGATGATCAGCAGGCACTTCATGTCGACCGTGTCCGGGTCGAGGTCGCCCAGCGTCACCACGGTGATCGCCTCACCCGGACGGCCCACGTCCCGCGCGACGACCACCGGGGTCTTCGGGTCGCGGTGCCGCAGCAGGACGTCCCTGGCCGCGCCGACCTGCCAACGGCGGCTGGCCGAGGCGGGGTTGTAGAGGGCGAGCACCAGGTCGGCCGAGGCCGCGGCGGCGAGGCGGGACTCGATGACCGGCCACGGCTTGAGCCGGTCGGAGAGCGACATCACCGCGAAGTCGTGCCCGAGGGGCGCGCCGATGCGGCTCGCGGCGGCCTGCGCGGCGGTCAGGCCGGGCAGGACCCGGACCGGCACCCCGGCGAACCGGGGCTGACCGGTGGCCACCTCGTAGACGGCGCTGGCCATCGCGAACACCCCGGGGTCACCGGAGGAGACGACCACCACCCGGGCTCCGCCGAGCGCCAGTTCGAGGGCGTGCGCGGCCCGTTCGGTCTCCACCTGGTTGCCGGAGGTGTGCCGCTCCTGGCCGGGACGCACCGGCACCCGGTCGACGTAGGGGCCGTAGCCGACCAGGTGTTCGGCCTCCCGGAGGGCCCGACCCACCTCCGGGGTGAGCCAGCGGGGCCCGGCCGGACCGAGGCCGACTACGGTGACCTCCCCACGACCGGTCGCCGGCGCCGGGGCGGGCAGGTCGTCGCGGGCCGCCGCGCTGGTGGGGCTGGGCAGCATCGCCAGCGAGAAGTACGGCACCTCGTCGGCGGGGACGTCGGCCAGCGGGGCGTGCCGGCTCCGGGACGAGGTGGCCCGCTCGACGTACCAGGTTTCCGGCAGGCGGCCGGCGTCGTCGAGGGCGGCGCGGACGTTGTCGAAGGTGCGGCCGAGCTTGAGCACGGCGGCGGCGTCGGTGTCGGCGAGCCGGCGGGACAGTTCCTCGGCGGGCAGGGTGCCCGGCAGGATGGTCAGCACCTCGTCCCGTTCGACCAGGGGCCGCCCGAGCACCGCCGACGCGGCGCTGACCGAGGTCACGCCGGGCACCACCTCGGCCGGGAAGCGGTGGGCGAGGCGCTCGTGCAGGTACATGTAGGAGCCGTAGAACATCGGGTCACCGGCGCAGAGGACCACGACGGCACGCCCGGCGGCGAGGTGGACGGCGAGCCGTTCGGCGCTGTCGTCGTAGAACTGCCGGATGACGCCCTCGTAGCCGGCCGGATCGTCGGTGTCCTCGGTGGTCACCGGGTAGACCAGCGGCTCGTGCACGTGGTGTTCGCGCAGCAGGCCCTCGGCGATGGACCGGGCGATGCTGCGGCCGTGCCGGGCGGAGTAGTAGGCGACCACGTCGGCCTCGCCGATCAGCCGGGCCGCCTTGACGGTGAGCAGCTCGGGGTCACCGGGGCCGACACCGACGCCGTAGAGTTTGCCGGTTGGGGACACGTTCACTCCACCTCGTTCGCGATGCCGTTGACAGCCGCGGCGGTGACCGCGCTGCCGCCCCGGCGACCGTGCACGACCAGGTACGGGATGCCCGCCGGGTGTGCCGCCAGGGCCTGCTTGGACTCGACGGCGCCGATGAACCCGACCGGCACCCCGATGATCGCGGCGGGCCGGGCCGCGCCCTCGTCGATCATCTCCAACAGTCGGAACAGCGCGGTCGGGGCGTTGCCGATGGCGACGACCGCGCCGCCGAGCCGGTCCCGCCACAGCTCCATGGCGGCGGCGCTGCGGGTGGTGCCGAGCTGCCGGGCCAGCTCCGGCACGGACGGGTCGCGCAGCGTGCAGACCACCTCGTTGTCGACGGGCAGCCGGGCCCGGGTGATCCCGGCGGCGACCATGGCCGCGTCGCAGAGGATCGGCGCGCCGGCGGCCAGGGCGGCCCGACCGGCGGAGACCACGTCCGGATGGGCCTGCACGTCGTCGACGAGGTCGACCATGCCGCAGGCATGGATCATCCGGACGACCACCTGGCCGACGTCACCGGGGAGCCGGGACAGGTCGGCCTCGGCCCGGATGGTGGCGAAGGAACGCCGGTAGATCTCGGCGCCCTCGCGGACGTAGTCGTAGCTCACTGTGGTCTCCGTGCCTGTGCCAGTCGGACGCCGATCGGCCCATGGTGTTCCCCCATCGGGCCCGCGACACGGTATCCCGAGCCGGTGGCCACCGCCAGGGCCGCCGGGCCCGCCGGCCGTCCGCAGCACCGGTCGCACCCGGCCCAGTGCAGCGGCAACGCCGCCGGGTCGCGGGGACCGGCGGCGGCGAGGGCGGCGGTGGCGTCGGCGCGGACGTCGGCCAGGGCCTTCTCGCAGCCGGGCCGGCCGGTGCAGGAGGTCACCCCGACCCACGGCGAGGCCGGGTCGACGACCAGTCCGGCGGCGACCAGGGTGCGGACCGAGGTGGGCGCGGCGGACGGGACGACCACGGTGCGCCACGGCGTGACCACCAGCGTGGCGTCGTCGGCGACGGCGGCGACCGTGTCGGCCTGGTCGGCGGTGAGCCGACCGAGCGGGACCGCGACCACGGCCAGGCCCGCAGGGTGGACGCCGACCGGGGGCGGCGCGCAGTGCGGTGGCGGCACCGGCGTGGCGTGCGGGCCGCCGAGCGCGGCGGTGATCGCCGACGGCGCGTCCGGCAGGTCGGCGATCCGCCACAGTCCGGTGCGTCCGGCGCAGAGCCGATGGAACACCCGGGCGGCGGCGACCAGCGCGCCGGGCACGTCGGTGGTCACCCGCAGGCCGACGTCGGTGCCGTCGAGCAGCAGCGCGCCGGTGCCGGCCGTCCAGCACAGATCCGCGCCGAGGCCGGTGACGTCGCCCCGGCCGTCGTCGATCGCGATCAAAAACCGGCCGCTGAGCCCGGCGAGGTCGGCGGCGGCGCAGAGCGCGGCGTCCACCGCGTCCACCAGGGGTCGTACGTCGGCCCGGCCGGCGGCGTCCAGGCCGCTCAGCGGCGAGGCGACGATGTTGCGGACCCGCTCGTGGGTGGCGCTGGGCAGCAGGCCCACCCCGGCCAGCGCGTCCGCGATCCGGTCGACGCCGTCCGGGTCGGTGATGCCGCGCACCTGCACGTTGCCCCGGGAGGTCAGCTCCAGCGTGCCGTCGCCGTCGTGGCGGGTCGCGGTGGCCAGACACCGCAGTTGCGCGGGGGCGAGCCGGCCCCCCGGGATCCGGACACGGACCAGTGCCCCGTCGGCGGCCTGGTGGGCGCGGAGCGCTCCCGGGCACCGGTCGTCGGCAGGACGACCGGACGGGGAGGAGACATCAGGCACCTCGTCATCGTAGAGTCGTGGTTCTGGGCGCGGATCCGCGCCGAGATCAGCATCACGCGGTCGGCGCGGAGGAACCCGGTGCGAGTCCGGGGCGGTCCCGCCACTGTCACCGGGTCGGCGGCAACGCCGGGCCGGGAGCCAGACACTTCGGCTGGCCGCGACCGACGACCACGGGCGCGGACCCGGGGAGGAGTCAGCCTTGTCTGGCCGAGTGACGCCATGATCCTGCTCTTGTCCACCTCGGACACCGACCTGCTGAGTGCCCGGGCCAGCGCTGCGGACTACCGCCTGGCGAACCCGGCCCGACTCGGCGACGACCCGGCCGAACTGACCGCGCTGCTCGACGGCGTCCACCTGGTGGTGGTCCGGATCCTCGGTGGTTACCGGATGTGGCAGCAGGGGCTGGACACCCTGCTCGCCGGGGACGTCCCGGTGGTGGCGCTCGGCGGCGAGGCGCTGCCCGACGCGGACCTGATGGCCCGCTCGACCGTGCCCCGGGGCATCGCCACCGAGGCACACGCCTACCTCGCGCAGGGCGGACCGGACAATCTCCGCGAACTGCACGCCTTCCTCAGCGACACGGTGCTGCTGACCGGGCAGGGCTTCGCCCCGCCGGCCGAGCAGCCCACCTGGGGCTCGCTGGAGCGCACGGGGCGGCAGGTCGACGGGCCGACCGTGGCGGTCCTCTACTACCGGGCGCACCAGCTCAGCGGGAACACCGCCTTCGTCGAGGGGCTCTGCGCGGCGATCGAGGACGCCGGTGGGGTGCCGCTGCCGGTGTACTGCGCGAGCCTGCGTACCGCCGACACCGAGCTGCTGCGCACCCTCGGCCGGGCGGACGCGCTGTTGGTCACGGTGCTCGCGGCCGGTGGTACCCGGCCGGCGGAGGCGTCCGCCGGGGGCGACGACGACGCCTGGGACGTGGGCGCGCTGGCCGCGCTGGACGTACCGATCATCCAGGCGCTCGCGCTGACCAGCGACCGGCGGACGTGGGCGGAGAGCGACGACGGGCTGAGCCCGCTGGACGCCGCCACCCAGGTCGCGGTGCCGGAGTTCGACGGACGCCTGATCACCGTGCCGTTCTCGTTCAAGGAGACCGACGCCGACGGGCTGCCGCACTACGTGGCCGACCCGGAGCGGGCCCGACGGGTGGCCGGCATCGCCGTGCGGCACGCCCGGCTGCGGCACGTCCCGCCGGCGCAGCGACGGATCGCGGTGGTGCTCTCGGCGTACCCGACCAAGCACGCGCGGGTCGGCAACGCGGTCGGCCTGGACACCCCGGCCAGCGCGGTCCGTCTGCTGCGCGAGCTGCGCGACCGTGGCTACGACGTCGGCCCGCTCGACGGTCCGGACGCGCTGCCCGGCCTGGTGCCCGGTGGAGAGGGCGACGACACCGACGGTGACCGCTTCATCCACGCCCTGATCGCCGCCGGTGGGCAGGATCCGGAGTGGCTCACCGAGGAGAAGCTGGCCGGCAACCCGGTCCGGGTGCCGGCGGCCACCTACCGCCGCTGGTTCGACGCGCTGCCGGAGGACCTGCGGGAGGCGATGACCGAGCACTGGGGTCCGGCCCCGGGCGAGCTGTTCGTCGACCGGTCGGCCAACCCCGACGGGGACATCGTGCTGGCCGGCCTGCGGGCCGGGAACGTGCTGCTGATGATCCAGCCACCGCGCGGGTTCGGCGAGAACCCGGTGGCCATCTACCACGACCCGGACCTCCCACCCACGCACCACTACCTCGCCGCCTACCGCTGGCTGGACGAGGAGTTCGGCGCGCACGCGGTGGTGCACCTGGGCAAGCACGGCTCGCTGGAGTGGCTGCCCGGCAAGAACGTCGGCCTCTCCGCCTCCTGCGGCCCGGACGCCGTCCTCGGTGAGCTTCCGCTGATCTACCCGTTCCTGGTCAACGACCCGGGCGAGGGCGCGCAGGCCAAGCGACGCGCGCACGCCACCATCGTCGACCACCTCGTCCCGCCGATGGCACGGGCGGAGAGCTACGGCGACATCGCCCGACTGGAGCAGCTGCTCGACGAGTACGCCAACATCTCCACCATGGACCCGGCCAAGCTGCCAGCGATCCGCCAGCAGATCTGGACGCTGATCCAGGCCGCCCGCCTCGACCACGACCTCGGTCTGGACCAGCGCCCGCACGACGCCGAGTTCGACGAGTTCCTGCTGCACGTCGACGGCTGGCTCTGCGAGATCAAGGACGCCCAGATCCGCGACGGGCTGCACGTGCTCGGGCAGGCGCCGACCGGCGAGGCGCGGGTCAACCTGATCCTGGCGATCCTGCGCGCCCGACAGGTCTTCGGCGGGCAGGTCGGTGCGGTACCGGGGCTGCGGACCGTGCTCGGGCTGGACGAGACGGCGGCGGAGCAGACCGCCGAGGTGGACCGGGTCGAGGCCGTCGCGCGGCGGCTCGCCGAGGCGATGGAGCGGCACGACTGGGCTGCGGAGGCGGTGGCCGGCGTCTGCGCCGAGGTGCTCGGCGACGACGCGCCGCAGGCCGAGGCGGTCCGGACGGTGCTGACGTTCGCCGCGACCGAGGTCGCGCCCCGGCTGGCGGGTACCACCGGTGAGATCGACGCGGTGCTGCACGCCCTCGACGGCGGGTACGTCCCGGCCGGGCCGAGCGGTTCCCCGCTGCGGGGCCTGGTCAACGTGCTGCCCACCGGCCGGAACTTCTACACCGTCGACCCGAAGGCGATCCCGAGCCGGCTGGCCTGGGAGACCGGGCAGGCGATGGCCACCTCGCTGGCGGAGCGGTACCGCCGGGACACCGGTGAGTGGCCCCGGTCGGTGGGGCTGTCGGTCTGGGGCACCTCGGCGATGCGCACCGCCGGCGACGACATCGCCGAGGTGCTGGCCCTGATCGGCGTGCAGCCGACCTGGGACGAGATGTCCCGGCGGGTCACCGGCTTCGAGGTCGTCCCGCTGGCTGACCTGGGCCGGCCACGCATCGACGTGACCGTGCGGATCAGCGGGTTCTTCCGGGACGCCTTCCCGCACGTGGTGCTCCTGCTCGACGACGCGATCCGGGCGGTGGCGGCCCTGGACGAGCCGGACGAGGAGAACTACCTCGCCGCGCACGCCCGCGCCGACCTTGGTGAGCACGGTGACGAACGGCGGGCCACCACCCGGATCTTCGGCTCCCAGCCGGGGGCGTACGGGGCGGGGCTGCTGCCGCTGATCGACAGCGGGAACTGGCGCGACGACGCCGACCTGGCCGAGGTGTACACCGTCTGGGGTGGCTTCGCCTACGGGCGCGGCCTGGAGGGCCGACCGGCCCGGCAGGACATGGAGTCGGCGTACCGGCGGATCGCGGTGGCGGCGAAGAACACCGACACCCGCGAGCACGACATCGCCGACTCCGACGACTACTTCCAGTACCACGGCGGCATGATCGCCACGGTACGGGCGCTGACCGGTCAGGCTCCCCGGGCGTACATCGGTGACAGCACCACGCCGGACGCGGTGCGGACCCGCTCGCTGACCGAGGAGACCGCGCGGGTCTTCCGGGCCCGGGTGGTCAACCCGCGCTGGATGGCGGCGATGCGCCGGCACGGGTACAAGGGCGCGTTCGAGATGGCCGCCACCGTCGACTACCTCTTCGGCTACGACGCGACCGCCGGGGTGGTCACCGACTGGATGTACGAGCAGCTCGCCCAGAGCTACGTGCTGGACGAGGAGAACCAGCGCTTCCTGCGCCGGTCGAACCCGTGGGCGCTGCGCGGCATCGTCGAGCGGCTCACCGAGGCCGCCGACCGGGGGCTGTGGGCCAAGCCGGACCCGGAGCTGATGGACGCACTGCGCCAGGCGTACCTGGAGGTCGAGGGCGACCTGGAGGACGGCGACTGACCCTCGTCGCCGTCCCGTCCGGGGTTGCACGGTCCGGACGGGACGGCGACGGGAGCGTCGAGCGCGGGGACGACCGCCGTCGCCGGCGGTCGTCCCCGGTGCAGCCGCCGTTCAGCAGGTGGTGTTGCCGACCAGCACCCAGCCGTCGATCGACGGGTACTCGGCGCCGTGGCCGTAGATCCAGTCGGTGCCGTCGGACCAGCCCTGGCCGTGGTAGCGGAAGCCGCGTCCGGCCGTCAGGGTGAGCAGCACCGAGCCGTGCGGCGCGGACCGCAGCCAGGTGTTCTCCCTCAGGTTGCAGACGGTGCCGGGCGCGTCACTCGCCGAGGCGGGTGCGGCCACCACGGCCGAACCGGCGACAACGACGGCTGCGGCCGTCGTGATGTGCAGAAGTTTGCGCTTCACTCGAGTCCTTTCCACTGTGGTCCTCTGCCGCCTTCGGCCACCCGGACGAACCGGGACGGCACTCAGCAGGTGGTGTTGCCGGCCGGGACCCAGCCGTCGACGTCCGGGTACTCGGCGCCGTGGCCGTAGATCCAGGTGTCGTTGTCGATGGCCCAGACCTCGCCGTGCCACCGGAACCCGCGCCCGGCGGTCAGGGTCCGCAGCACCGAGCCGTGCGGCGCGGACCGCAACCAGGTGTTGTCCCTCAGGTTGCACACGAAGCCGAACCGGTCACTCGCCGAGGCCGGGGCGGCCACCACGGCCGAACCGGCGAGAACGACGGTCATCGCCGCCATCACGTGCACAAGTCGACGTATCACTCGCGTCCTTTCGATGTCCCTCGTGTTGATCTCGATTATCGCCACGACGCACACCGACCGGTACCGGAAGCCCTCCCCAGTCGATGTCCTGGCTCGGCGCAACTGATGCGGGTCGGGAGAGTTGGCGCCTCGGATCAGTGGATCTGACGCCGGCTCGGTGAAAGTGATGCCGAAGCGGCACCGGGATGGGTCTGCTGTTGGTGCTGCGCCCTCCGCAGCCGCGTCCGAAGATCCTGCCGTGCCACCCGGACGCAGCGGCGTGAGCGCCACCGCGCTGACGCCGAAGAGTGGGACGCGGCGAAGGAACGCGGTTTGCTGCTCGACGTGTCTGTGATCTGCCGCAGCTCGACGCCGATGTTGACCGTCTGGAGGCGGCGGCGGGTAACGACGTGGAGCGTGGGCTGGCGGCGGCACTACGGGCGTTACTGGGGTGTTGGTAGGTACGGCGACACCAGGGGCCAAATAGTGGATCTTGGTAGGTGGTGTGGGCTCGGCCATCGGCGTCTGTGCTGGCGTCCCGTTAGGGGATCCATGGCCGGGCACCCTGCCGATGATTACCGGGGCGGTGATGTCCGCAAGACAGAGGAGGAAATATGACACAAGGTGTCAGACTTCGGGTCGAGTATGGCTTCACCGGTCGGCGTCGATGGCGCGGACTGGGCACCACGGATACACATGGGATAGACAAGGACCTCCATGTTCGAAACTCCAGAAGATCTCCAAGAGCTTCAGGCCCTCCTTGACGCCTCCCTCTCCCGCTCCACCTCGCACCTCCGCTCGATCATCAAGGCTGAGAGCACACTGACCGCGGAGCAGCTCACCCAGGTCCTCACCGGCATGCGCACCCTCGCCCTGTCCACCGTGACGGCGAAGGGCGAGCCACGGATCAGCGGTGTGGACGGGCACTTCCTGCACGGGAAGTGGCACTTTGGCACGGCGCGCAACGCCGCCAAGGCGCGCCATCTCGCGGCGCGGCCCGCCGTCAGCGCCGCGCATATGCGCGGTGAGGACCTAGGCGTGTTCACGCACGGCAAGGTGGAGATCCTCAACCCCCAGGACGGCGAGCCGGCCGCGGACTGGCCCGACCTGCTCGCGTACTTCAAGGACTTCTACGGCGACGGCGACGACTTCTTCGACTGGGAAAACGACGTGGTCTACTACCGGCTACATCCGCACTGGATGACCGTCTACGCCCCCGACTTCGCGAAGCTCACTGCGGCGCCCCAGTCCTGATCCGCAGCACGGGCCGCATCGGGACCAGCCACGTGACGAGAGTTCTGGTGATAAGCAGGGTTCGTGGGAGGTCCGCAACGCCCCCTACGACTTGACGCACGTCTGGGTGCGCAACCACCGCGACGGCGGGTGGATTCGCGCCGGGTGGACACACCTGCCGATGGTGGCCGCGCCGGTGAGGGCCCCACACCGCAAGCCCCGCCGGGCGAGACCGACCGGCGGGTGGCGGCCAGGACCCGGGCCGCCGCGACGTCGCACCGGCCCCGCGTCGCTCCCGAGCCTGCACCCGAGGACAACGTCGACGAGCCCGAGGACGGGCAGGTCGACGCGGCGTACGTCCGGGAGGACGACTGAGCCTTACGCCCCACGACGGCGGGCGTTCGGACGGGGCTGGACCGGGCCCTCGCAGCGGCGGGCGTTCGGAGTGGCTGGCCGGGCAATGGCGGGTCCGCGGCTGCCCCGGTCTCATGGGGTGACGCGCGGGGCCGGGCGGGTGCCGCCGCGCTCCAGCAGGGAGGCCACCGGCAGGGTCGCGGCACCGACCGACACCGCGTCCGGGCCCAGGCGGCACAGGTCGATCGTGGTCTGCGCGTACGGGTGGTGCAGCGCGTGGGCCGCCGCGGCGGCGCGGATCTCCGGCAGCAGCCGGCCGCCCAGCGCCAGTCCCGCCCAGCCGCCGAGCACGATCCGCTCCGGGTTGAACAGGTTGATCAGGTTGGCGATGCCCGCCCCCAGGTAACCGGCGGTCTCCTGGAGCACGCGCGCCGCGACCTCCGAGGTGTCGGCCGCCGCGAGCAGGGCAGCGATCTCGGACTCCTCGTCCGCCCCGGGGGCACCGGGCCCGCGTCCCGCCTGCCGCCACCGGTCCAGCACGCCCTCGGCCCCGACATAGGCCTCCAGGCAGCCCCGGGCCCCGCACCGGCAGGCCCGGCCACCGTAGACGAGCGTGGTGTGCCCCCACTCGCCGGCGCTGCTGCTGGCCCCGCGGTAGCTCACGCCGTTGGTCATGACGGCGGCGCCCACCCCGGACCCGACCAGGGCGACCACCGCGTGCCGGACGCTGCGGTCGGCGCCGAACCACAGTTCGGCCCGGCCCAGCGTCTTGGCCCCGTTGTCGATGTGGATGGTGGCGTCGACGCCGTCGCGCAGCATGGCCTCCAGCGGGACGGCCGTCCAACCGAGGGTCTGGGCGTGCACCACCGCCTCGCGGCCCTGCTCCACCACTCCCGGCACCCCGATGCCGACGCCGAACAGGGACCGTCGGCTCACCCCGGCCGCCTCGATCACCTGGTCCAGTCCGGCGAGGATGTGCCGCGCGATCGTCCCGGGCTCGCGACCGCGCCGGTCCTGCGGGTCGAGCGGGAAGTCCGCCTTGGCCAGCGGTCCCATGGCCAGGTCGAAGAGTTCGACCTGCACCCGGGTCTCGCCGACGTCCACCCCCACCAGGTAGCCGTAGGTCGGTCGTACCCGGAGCAGGGTGCGCGGACGGCCGCCGTCCGAGTCGGCCGAGCCCGCCTCCTCGATCAGGCCCTCCTCGCTCATCTCGCCGACGAGGTTGCTGACGGTACCTCCGCTGAGTCCCGTGCCGCGGACCAGCTCCTGCTGGCTGAGCGGCCCGTCGAAGTAGATGCTGGACAGCAGGACCGCGCGGTTGCGCCGTCGGATGTCCCGCACGGTCGCTCGCTTCGCCTCCACCTGTCGTGCTCCCTGCTCCGGCGGCGCGCGGGCCGCCCTGACTCCGGCGGTGTGCCGGCACACGGCTGCATGCCCCCACCGCTTCGATCGCAGCATAGGTCGAGCGGAGATCCGGACGGCGTCGCGGGCCGGCGGGACGACCGGCGGTGGTCGGCGGGGAGCCGGCCGGGCAGTGCCGGCTCCCCGCCGGGTGGACCGGGGTACCGCTCCGGCCCGCCCGGCGTGGGGGCGCGGGAGTCCCCCCTGTGCTGGCGGGTGGTGCGGCGCGAGTGGCTGCGCACGCCCTTCACCGCCGGCGACGGGGTC
>NZ_JBEZZN010000020.1:0-91323 GCF_040639195.1 Micromonospora sp. NPDC023956 | reverse complement strand
ATCTCCCCGGCCCCCCCGCCGCCCGGGCCGCCGCCAGCGGGGGGGAGATCGTCCACCGGGGCGGGTGCCCCGGTGCGGGGCGCCGCCCCCCGGGGACGGATCCGTCCCGGGGGCTCGACGTGGTCGGTCGGGTGGGTGTCAGCCGCGACCGCGGCGGGTGCGGACCTCCTGGAGCCGCTCGGCGAGGATGTCCTCCAGCTCGGCGATCGACCGGCGCTCCAGCAGCATGTCCCAGTGGGTACGCGGCGGCTTGGCCTTCTTCTGCTCCGGCTCGTTGCCGTCGACCAGCCGCGCGACGCTGCCGTCGAACTTGCACTCCCAGGTCGTCGGGACCTCGGCGTCGACGGCGAACGGCACCTCGAACTGGTGGCCCTTGGCGCAGAGGTACTCGCGGGTCTGCCGCGGCGCGAGCTCCGTGTTGCGGTCGGACTCGTAGCTGACCGCGCCCAGACGGCTACCGCGCAGCATACGCTCGCCCATGTTCGACTTCCCCTCGTTGGTGGTGCTGGTCTTCTCGGTGAAACGGCCCGCCGCCGCCGGAGCATTCCCCGTGGCGGTGGGTGACGCGGCCCCGCCCGGCGGGTGGGCCTGGCCGGACCACGCCGGTCACCCGGCGGGACGTCCCGGCCGGGTGGGAGACGGTGGAGTGTGCTGGCTGTCACCTGTATGGTACCCGGCCCACGCCGGTCCCCCTCGACGGTGACCGACGCGGATGCCGGCGGCGCGGGTCACCGCGGGGGCGCCGACGCCAGCCGGGCCAGTGCCGTGGCCAGGTCGCTGACCTGGTCGGCCAGCTGGGCGGCGCGGGTCCCCGCCGCGTCCCGGTCGGTTTCGGCCGCGCGCAGCCGCCCGGTCAGCTCCGCCAGGCGGGCCTCGGCGGTGGCCGCCGCCTGCCGGGCGTCGGCCACCTCGGTGGTGAGCCGGTCCCGGTGGGCGGTCAGGGCGGCGATCTCCTCGCCGGCCCGTCGGGCCGTGGCGGCGTTCTCGGCGCGGGCGGCGTCGGCGTCGACCCGGGCCGCGTCGGCCGACCGGGCCGCGTCGACGGCCTCCCGGCGGGCGGTTGCCGCGTCGGCGCGGGCCGCCTCGGCGGCGGCGCGGTGCGTGTCGGCGTCCCGGCGGGCGGCGTCGGCGTCGGCCTGTGCCCGGTCGGCGCGGGCCGACGCGTCGGCGGCGTCCGTGCCGGCCCGGTCGGCGGCGGCGCGGGCGGTGTCCCGCTCGGCGGTCAGCTCGGCGACCCGACGCCGTTCGGTGTCCCGTTCCGCGCGGACGGTCCGCAGGTCGTGGCGGGCCGCGTCGCGGTCCCGTTCGGCCTGCACCCGCAGCGCCTCGGCGGCGCTGGCGGTCCGTTGCGCGGTGTCCCGGGCCGTCAGCGCCTCCGCCGCCCGCGCGTCCGCGCGGGCGGCGTCCTCGGCGTGCCGGGTGGCGTCCGCGCGGGCGGCGTCCCGCTCGGCGGCGGCGTCCTCGGCGGCCCGGCGGGCGGCCACCTCGGCGGCCCGCGCGTCCTCGGCGGTACGGCGGGCCTCGTCCCGCTCGGTGTGGGCCTGCGCCACCTGACCGGCGGCCTCCGCGCGGACCTCGGCGAGCTGCCGTTCCACGCCGACCGGGGACAGTTCGGCGTGCAGCGCCTCGGTCAGGGACTCGACGAGCTGGTCGAGGCGCTCCACGGTCTCCCAGGTCCGCGCCACCTGTCCGGCCAGACCGGGGGCGGTGCGGTGCCGCATCCGACTGTTGCGCGACGCCCGCTGGCAGGCGCCGTCGTTGTCCCGGCAGTACCGGAACGGGCGGCCGGCACCGGCGCGCTGCGGCACGTCACGTCCGCAGTGGCCGCAGGGGCGGGTGTCGACGGGGGTGGCCTGCTCGTCCATCGAGGGCGAAGTCTAGGCCACCGGCCGGCCGGTCCGCCCGGGGTGGGAACGCACCCCTGCGGTCGGGCATCCTGGTGAGGGGTCGACGACACGGGGGGAGGGGTCCGGCATGGCCCACGCGTGGGAGGCGGCGGTCGAGGCGCAGATCCGCGCCGCCGTGGAGCGCGGCGAGTTCGACAACCTGCCCGGCGCGGGTCGGCCCCTTCCCGGCCGGGACCTGCCGTACGGCGAGCAGTGGTGGCTCAAGGGACTCCTGGAACGGGAGAGGATCCCCAGCGAGGCGCTCCTGCCCACCCCCCTGCTGCTGCGCAAACGCGTCGAGCGGCTGCCCGACGAGGTTCGGGACCTGCCCACCGAGGCGGCGGTGCGGGTGTGCGCGCAGGAGTTGAACGCGCAGATCGTGGCCTGGCTGCGTACCCCGACGGGGCCCCGGGTGGTGGTCCGGCCGGTGGACGTCGACGAGCTGGTCCGGCAGTGGCGCAGGGCCCGCTCCGGGCCGGTGCCGACACCGCAGGACCCGCGTGCCGGGACGCTGTCCGACCGGCCCGCGCGTCGTCGCCGCTGGTGGCGCCGGACGCCCCGACCCTAGCCTCCGGTGACCGGAGCGTCCGTGCCGGTCAGTCGGTCACCTTGATCTTCTTCATCGTGGGTTGGGAGATCACCCGCGCCACCCCGGGAATCCCGATGATCTTCTTGGTCTGGAAGGTCTCGTACGCCGCGTAGTCGGCGACCAGGACGCGCAGGTAGTAGTCCGGGGTGCCGAACACCCGCCGGAACTCGACGACCTCCTCGTAGGCGGCGATGGTGGCCTCCAGCCCCTCCAGGGTCCGCAGGTCGCTGACCGAGACCTCGATGGAGACCATCACCTCCAGTCCCCGGCCGACGGCGTCGGGATCGACCCGGGCGCGGTAGCCGGTGATGATCCCCGTCTCCTCCAGGCGCCGCACCCGGCGCAGGCACGGCGGGGGAGTCAACCCGACCCGTCGGGCCAGTTCCACGTTCGTCAGCCGACCGTCCCGTTGCAGATGGAACAAAATGTCGTGATCAAGCGCGTCGAGTTCCCGTTCGTTGCCCACGCGCCGATCATACGGTCACAATCCGCAACCATATGAGCACGACATTTTCCTAGAATTGTCCGGGTGGATCCGTCTTCCCCGACACCCCCGGACCGACCCGTACCCGGCGACACCCTGCGCGCGGACCTGGCGCGGGCCCTGCGCGACTCCGGCTCCGTCGGCCTGGGCGCGTTCCCGATGGGAGTCACCTTCGGCCTGCTGGTCGTCCAGTCCGGCCTGCCGTGGTGGTGGGCGAGCGTCTTCTCCGGCGTCATCTACGCCGGTTCCCTCGAGTTCCTCCTCCTCGGCCTCGTCCTGGCCGCCGCCCCACTGGCCACGGTGGCGGTGACGGCGCTGCTGGTCAACCTCCGGCACGTCTTCTACGCCCTGTCCTTCCCCCTGCACCGGGTGGGCGGGCGCCTCGGCCGGGCGTACAGCACCTTCGCCCTCTCCGACGAGGCGTACGCGGTGACCGCCACCGACGCCGCCCGGATGTTCCCCGGCCGGCGGATCCTCTGGCTACAGGTGTTCATCCACGCCTACTGGGCCGGCGGGGCGAGCACGGGGGCGCTGCTCGGCGCGGTCGTCCCGGCCCGGATCACCGGCCTGGACTTCGCGGTGACCGCCCTGTTCACCGTGCTGGCCATCGACGCCTTCCGGGCCCGCCGCGACGTCACCACCGCTGTGCTGGCCGTCGGCTGCGCGCTGGCCGGCCGGGCGGTCCTGCCCGACCAGTTGCTGCCGGTCGCCTTCCTCCTGTTCACCGTGGCCCTGCTCGCCCGGTACGCCCGGACGCGGAGGGAGCGGCCGTGCCCCACGCCGGCTACCTGATCGCCGCGGTCGCGGTCGCCGCCGCGGTCACCTGGGCGTTGCGGGCGCTGCCCTTCGTCGCCCTCGCGCCCCTGCGGTCCAGTCCGCTGGTCACCCACCTGGGGCGGGTGATGCCGCTCGGCGTGCTGGTCATCCTCGCCGTGTACACCGTGCGGACGCTCAGTCCGGCGGAGCCCGAGCGGGCGTGGCCGACGGTGCTGGCGCTCGCCGCGACCGTCGCCCTGCACCTGTGGCGGCGCAACGTCCTGTTCTCCGTCCTCGGCGGCACCGCCGTCCACGTCGTCCTGGCGAGCACGGTCTTCGCGTCCTGAACGCGCCGGCGAGGACGCGACCCGTCCACGCCGGAGGCCGTGCGCCTCACCTGTTCGGGGCGCGGCCCCGCACCAGCGGGAGGAACACCTCGTCCACGATCTCGACCAGCACCGGGTCCGGCACGGTGGGGGTTCCCCGCAGGGCGTACTCGCCGCGCAGCAGGACCATCGGCAGGGTCGCCACCCGTGGGTGGACGGCCTCCACCGGGGCCTCACCGCGCGCGACGGCCCGGCTGAGCAGGTTCAGCCAGGCCGCGTTCAGGGTGCTGCCGCCGGCCTGTTCCCGCAGCGACGCGAGCAGGTGCGGGTCCTCGGCGGTGGCGGCGAGCAGTTCCCGCAGGACGGCGCCCTGCGGCGAGGACCAGGTGGCGTTCGCCTGGCGGAGTAATGCCAACGCGTCACCGCGCAGGGCGCCGGTGTCCGTCGCCGGCAGGCTCGCGTCGGCGAGGTACCCGTACGCGGCGACGCCCAGCGCCGCGCGGTGCGGCCAGCGGCGGTAGAGGGCGTTCTTGTTGGTGCCGGCGCGGCGGGCCACCCGGTCCATGGTGAGGCCCGCGTAGCCGGACTCGCGCAGTTCCGCCGCCGCGGCCCGCAGGATCGCCTCGTCGAGCGCCGCACCGCGCCGTCGCCGTGCCGGTGCCTCGCCCTGTTCCGCCGTCGGTTTCTGCGTCGTCATCCTGCTCCCGTGTCGTCCAGGGTACGGATGGTACCGCCAGCGCGTGCCGGCGCGCTCGGCCGTGATGTTGCCAGGCTGGGACGACAGGCGCGGGATCCACGACCACCGCAAATAAGGTACGTTGAGTACCCTAGCGATGGGCGTCCCTGCCCCGCCGCGCAAGCCTGCCCGGAGGTTCCCGATGCGCGCCTACGGCCTCACCTACGACACCGGATTCTCCAATGCCGGCACCACCACCCACGAGCCGTTCGACCCGGACATCGTCCGTCGCGAGATGCGGATCATCCGCGACGACCTGCACTGCGACGCGGTCCGGATCACCGGCGGACACCAGGACCGCCTGGAGACCGCCGCCCGGCACGCGGCCGCCGCCGGACTGGAGGTCTGGTACTGCCCGTTCACCAACGACCTCACCCGAGCGGAACTGCGGGCGTTCCTCCTCGACGGCGCCGAGCGCGCCGAACGCCTACGCCGCGACGGCGCGGAGGTCGTCTTCCTCACCGGCTCCGAGATCAGCCTCTTCACCCACGGATTCCTGCCCGGAGACACCCTGGACACCCGACTCGCCGTGCTCCGCGACCCTGCCCGGCTGCGGGCCGTGCTCCCCGCCGCCCGTGCCGGGGTGGCCACCTTCCTCGCCGACGTGCTCCCCGCCGTGCGGGACCGCTTCGCCGGGCGGGTCAGCTACGCCTCCCTGCCGTTCGAGGATGTCGACTGGACCGCGTTCGACATCGTCGCCACGGACGCCGCCTACCGCGACGCCACGACCCCGGTGGACTTCCGCGAACAACTGCGCGCGCAGACCGCCCGACCGAAGCCGTTCGCCGTCACCGAGTTCGGCTGCACCACCCACCGGGGCGCGGCGGACCTCGGCGGACGCGGGGACTCGATGCTCGAGTGGGACGCGCACGCCCGCCCGGTCCGGTTGACCCGCCCGGTCGTCCGCGACGAACGGGAACAGGCCGACTACCTGCGGGAGCTGCTCGACATCTACGACGCGGACGGGGTGGACAGCGCGTTCGTCAACACCTTCGTCCGGCGGGACCTGACCACCTCCGACGACCCCGAACGGGACTTCGACGCCGCGAGCTTCGGCATCGTCACCGCCCTCGGACCCGGTCGGAGCGGGGCGACGTACCCGGGACTGCCGTGGGAGCCGAAAGCCGCGTTCCACGCCCTCGCCGAGTACGGCCGCACCCGAGCGGCCCGCCGGCGCTGAGGCGCCGCCCCGCACCTCCGGCCCTCCCGGCACGGGTCGACCGGCCGGGAGGGCCTCGCCCCTCGGACGAGAAAAAGTCACCGCCCCGGCGGCCACGACGCTGCTAACGTCACCGTCGTGGCACGAGGAATCTGGTCGCAGAAGGTCCGCTCCGCCCGCTGACGGCGGCGCGTCCTGTCTGGGTGACATCCGCGCTCGCCGTCCCGGTTCCCGCCGGGCGGTCGATTGACGCTGCCCGGCTCCCCTGCGAGCTGCGGAGCACCGTTGAACCTCACCCCGAACCCCGAAACCATGTCCCTGCCCGTCGAGGCGGGCGGTAGCGCACACCTGCGCGCCACCGGCGTCACCGTCGTCCGGGGGTCCCGGCGTGTCCTGCACGACGTGTCGGTCACCGTCTCCGCCCGGTCCCGTCTCGCCGTCGTCGGCGAGAACGGCCGTGGCAAGACGACGCTGCTGCACGTTCTCGCCGGTCTCGTCCCGCCCGACGAGGGCACCGTGCACCGGGCCGGCACGATCGGCCTGGCCCGCCAGGAACTGACCGCGCGCGATGGTCAGACCGTCGGCACCCTGACCTCCGAGGCGTTGGCCGCGTCGCTCGCGGCCCTCGCCGCGCTGGACGAGGCGACCGTGGCCGTGGCCGCCGGCGATCCCACGGCCGACGACCGCTACGCCGCCGCGCTCGACGCCGCCACCCGGCTCGATGCCTGGGACGCCGAGCGTCGTGTCGATGTGGCGCTGGAGGCCCTCGGCGCCTGCCCGGATCGCGACCGCCCGTTGTCGACGCTGTCGGTGGGACAGCGCTACCGGGTGCGGCTGGCATGCCTGCTCGGCGCGCGGCACGACCTGCTGCTGCTCGACGAGCCCACCAACCATCTCGACGTCGGCGGGCTGGACTTCCTGACCCGCAGGTTGCGCGAGCACGACGGCGGCCTCGCCGTCGTCAGCCACGACCGGGCGCTGCTGCGCGACGTCGCCGACCGGTTCCTCGACCTCGACCCGACCCGGGACGGCAGACCGCGCCTGTACGCCGGGGGCTACGACGCCTGGCAGGACGCCCGCCGTCGGGAACGTGAGCGCTGGCAGCAGGACCACGAGGACCAGCAGGGCGAGCAGCGGCGGTTGCGGGACGCGGTGTCCCGGGCCCGGGACCGGCTCTCCACCGGCTGGCGGCCGGACAAGGGGACCGGTAAGCACCAGCGCCAGTCCCGGGCGCCGGGCGTCGTGCAGGCGCTGCACCGCCAGCAGGATGCCCTGGCGGCGTACCGGATCGACGTGCCGGAGCCGCCGCCGACGTTGCGCTGGCCCGACCTGGGGGTCCGGCCGGGTGCACCGCAGGTGCGGGCGCACGGTGTCGCCGTGGAGGGACGGCTGGCCGGTCCGGTCCACCTCACCCTCGACGGTGGCGACCGGCTGCTCGTCACCGGGGCGAACGGTGCCGGCAAGTCCACGCTGCTCGCGGTACTGGCCGGCGCGCTTCCGCCCACGCAGGGGCACGTCCGGACGGCGACGGGGGTACGGGTTGCCCTGATCGGTCAGGAGACGACCGAGCAGGACCCCGGCCGCACCGCCCGCGAGGTGTACGACCAGCAGGTGGGGCGGCTGGTGGCCGGCGGGGCGCTCCGGGACACCGGGGCCGTCGCGCTCGGGACACTCGGATTGCTGGACGCCGAGGCGTCGCGTACGCCGGTCGGGCGGCTGTCACAGGGGCAGCGGCGGCGCCTCGACCTGGCGTTGGCGCTGGCCGGGCGGCCCGGCGTGATCCTGCTCGACGAGCCGACCAACCATCTGTCGTCGGCGTTGGTGGACGAGCTGACCGACGCGATCCGCCGCACGAGCGCCGCCGTGGTGGTCGCCACCCACGACCGGCAGCTGGTGCGGGACCTCGCCGACTGGCCGCGCCTGGAGGCCGGCGGTCGGTAGCCCGCTCGCCCGCTCGCTCGCTCGCCGCGAACGGCGAGGTGCGTCCTTTCAACCCGGGCGGCTGCTGCCGAGGACCGACGTCTCGGCGGCAGCCGCCCGACCTGATTAACGTATTGCTATTACTGGTAATCCATTAATCTGACCCGGCAAAACGGGCATAAGGTCACTGCATCATAATGTCAGTTAAGGTGCGTAAGGGTTTGCACTGGTGTGATCGTTCCGTGCGCCGGAGCCGTCGACCGACGCGTGGTGCCACCCCTGCCGAATTCAGACCCGGGGGAGCTGCTCCGCGCGCTACTCGGTGATACCGTGTAGTGGTACTCGGTGCTACGAGGTACCGGTCGGAGGGAAGCCGCGATGGACGATCTGACGGAGATGCTGAAGGGCACGCTCGAGGGCTGCGTGCTCGAGATCATCGGCCGCGAGGAGACGTACGGATACGCCATCACCCGCCGGCTGAACGAGCTGGGCTTCGCCGACGTCATCGAGGGGACGGTGTACACGATCCTGCTACGGCTGGAGCGGAACGGCCTCGTCCGGGTGACGAGACGACCGTCCGAGGTGGGCCCGCCGCGCAAGTTCTACGCGCTCAACGACGCCGGGCGTCAGGAACTGGCGACGTTCTGGGCGAAATGGCAGTACGTCTCATCACGTATCGACAGGCTCAGGGAGGGCGGGAAATGAGCTTCTGGGAGACCGTCACCGGCAGCGATCTCACGAGAGAATGGACGGCCTTCGAGGCCCGGGCAAAGGCCCTGCCCGCCGACCACCAGGCAGCGTGGGGACAGATCAAGGGCCACCTCTCCCCTTACGGCACCTTCACGGGCCGCAACCTGATGCCGATTCTCGACGCCGCCCTGGGGCTGCTCGAAGAATCGGCGGCGGACGGGCAGAGCGTCCACGAGGTGCTCGGCGACGACATCCGCGGCTTCTGCACGGCGTTGGCCGGCGGAGCGGGCGCCCGGACCTATCGCGACCGGTGGCGCGAGCAGTTGAACAGGAACGTCGCGACAAAGCTGGGCCGGCTGGGAGGCTGACGTGGGCATCCAGGACATCATCGAGGGCAAGAAGCAGTGGCGGGCGCACGTGGCTCGGGTCAAGGCGCTCCCGCCCGATTACCGGATCGTCTACCAGGAGATGCAGAAGTACCTGTTCAAGGTCGGACCGGTCCAGCTGCCCGACGGGGGTCTGTTGCCGGGGATCGTCGACTTCTTCGCCGAGGGCGCCGCGGCCGGCAAGGGGGTCCTGGAACTCATCGGCAACGATGTCGCCGCGTTCTGCGACGACCTGGTCAAGGACTCACCCACCTACGCGGACCGCTACCAGAAGTCGATCTGCGGGAAGCCCGGCACGGACGAGACGTAGCACCCGTCGTCATCAGGCCAGCGGGCGATGAATGCTCGGGTCCGGGACAGCCGCCCGGTCGGGTCGTCGGCCCGGATCCGGGCGGCGGGCTATTCGGGGCGGTGGTACGCCGTGCGGGCAGCGGCCACCTCGGCGGCCTGCCGTTCCCGCCAGCGGCGTTGGGCTTCCCGGTTGCAGACCCGACACACCCGGCGGTACGTGGCGGTGGTCGGGTCGATGTCGCGCTCGTGCCCGTTGCGGCACCGTGGCGGGCGGACCCGGTCCCGGCAGTTCTCCGCGCGGGTGACCTGCCGCAGGTGGGTGGGCTCGATGCAGTCCGCGACCCCGCACGTGTGGTCGACCTCGAGAGCCGGGTCGTAGTCGCCGACGAACACGGCGTACGCGGCGATGTGCGCCCAGGCCCGGCCGGCGACCTTCTGGTGGATCCCGCGCCGGCTGCCGTAGCCGTGGACGATCAGGCAGCCGGTGTCGGCCCGGACACAGCGGGCGAGGAGGTACTCGCGCAGACTGTCCGGGGTGAAGTGTCCCGACAGGCCGGTGACGCGGGAGAGCATGGGCTCCACGTTACGGGTCGGCGGGCCCGGTGGCGACGAGACGATCGCGTCCGCCGGTGGTGGCGCCGCCGTGGTACGTCCACGGGGAAGGGAGCCCTGGCCACATGGAGGAGCGGCTGTCCGGTGGGAACACCGGTGGGGCGGTGCGGATCGGCGACACGGTACGCCGCGCCCCCGGGCCGTGGACGCCGGCGGTGCACGCCCTGCTCGCGCACCTGGAGGCGGTCGGGTTCGCCGGGGCACCCCGGGCGCGCGGCGTCGACGGGCAGGGCCGGGAGGTGTTGACGTACCTGCCCGGTGAGGTGGTCGGGGATCGCCGGCCGTGGCCGTCCTGGGTGCACGGCGCGGACGCGCTGCGCCAGGTCGCCGGCTGGCTGCGGGACTTCCACGCGGCGGTCGCCGACTTCGTTCCGCCGTCGGACGCCGTCTGGCGGGAGGGCGGCCGGTGGCGGCCGGGGCTGGTCGTCGGGCACAACGACGCCGCGCCGTACAACGCGGCGTGGTCGGGTGGACGGTTGGTCGGGTTCTTCGACTGGGACTTCGCGGGACCGGTGACGGTGGAGTGGGACGTGGCGTTCACCGCGTTCGCCTGGGTGCCGCTGCACGCCCGGCACGTGGTGACGGCGGAGGGTTTCACCGCGTTCGCGGACCGGCCGGCCCGGCTGCGGCTCTTCCTCGACCGGTACGGCTGGGACGGGCCGCTCGACCGGTTCCTGGCGGTGGTGCGGGAGCGGGTGACCGCGTCGGCGGACGGTATCCGGCGCAACGCGGCGGCGGGTGACGCTGTCTTTGCGCGCATGGTGGCGCAGGGGGTCGACGCGTCGCTGGACACGGCGGTCCGTGAGTTGGCCGACTTCCCGCTGTCCTGAGCCGGGTCCGGCCGGCGGGCGGGCTCAGACCGCGACGATGTCGGCGACGACGCAGGCGATGTTGTCCGGCGCGCCGTGGTCGTGGGCGAGGCCGATCAGCCGTTGCACGGTCCGTTCCGGGGTCGTCGTGTCCTTCAGCGCGGCGTGCAGGGACGCCTGGTCCACCACGGCCGACAGGCCGTCGGAGCAGAGCAGGTAGCGGTCGCCGGGCAGGGCGGTGCGCAGGGCCAGGTCCGCCTCGACGTCGTGTCCGGCGCCGAGGGCGCGTACCAGCAGCGCCCGCCGGGGGTGGGTGGCGGCCTCGTGCGGTCCGAGCCGGCCCTGGTCGACCTGGGTCTGTACCCAGGTGTGGTCCTGGGTGAGGCGGAACAGGTCGCCGCCGCGCAGCAGGTAGGCCCGGGTGTCGCCGACGTGCACCAGGGCCAGTCGGGTTCCGTGCCGCAGCAGCGCGGTCAGGGTGGTGACCGGCTGGTGGTCGGCGGTTCCCGCGTCACGGACGAGGCGGTGGGCGTCGGCGACCGCCCCGGCCAGCATGGTCAGCAGGTCGGCGGCGGGCGCGTCGGTCAGCTCCAGCGGTTTGAGGGCGTCGATGGCGGCGGCGCTGGCCGTGGCGCCACCGGGGCCACGCATGCCGTCGGCGACGGCGAGCAGCCGGTCGCCGGCGTACGCGGCGTCCTCGTTGCTGTCCCGGACGGTGCCGGGGTCGCAGCCGGCGGCGCAGCGGACGGCGACGGTGGGGGTCGGGTCGGACATGGTGGTGTCCCTTCCGGAGAGGTCCTGGACGAGGAGGGTGGCCAGTCGGGCGCGGGTCGCGGTGTCGGCGGTGACCTGCCGCCAGTAGGCGGTGACGGCCTCGGCCGCCGCGTGGCAGTCGAGGCCGCACACCGTCCGGATGTCGGCCAGCGGCATGCCGATGCGCCGTAGCCGGGCGATCAGCCGGGCCCGTTCGAGTTGCGTCGGGTCGTAGAGCCGGTAGCCGGACTCGGGGTGCACCGCCGCCGGTGGCAGCAGGCCCAGTTCGTCGTACAGGCGTAACGCCTTCGGCGTCAGCCGTGCCGCCCGGGCGAATGCCCCGATGGTCAGCAGCCTCACGTCGCCATCCTCCTCGGGCCGGTCCCGGTGACCGGCACGGACCAGCCTGGGGTCTGACCGAGGGGGAGGGTCAACGCCGGGGCCGGGGTTCCACGACGGGCGTGGTGGTCGGACCGACTTGACGACGTCGCGAGCACGCGCTATCAAAGAAGAGAAGTTGAGCCGACCGGGCTCAACTTGGGACCTTCGGCCCAGGAGAACCGAGGAGGCACACCATGCTCATGCGTACCGACCCGTTCCGGGAGATCGACCGGCTCGCCGACCAGGTCTTCGGCACCGCCACCCGCCCGGCGGTGATGCACCTGGACGCCTACCGCGACGGCGACCACTTCTACGCCGCGTTCGACCTGCCCGGCGTCGACCCGGACAGCATCGACTGCACCGTGGAGCGCAACGTGCTCACCGTCCGGGCCGAGCGCCGCCGGCCCGTCGGGGACACGGTGGAACTCGTGGCCGCCGAGCGCCCGATGGGGACCTTCACCCGACGGTTGTTCCTCGGCGACACCCTCGACACCGAGAAGCTGGAGGCCGGCTACGACAACGGGGTCCTCACCCTGCGGATCCCGGTGGCCGAGCGGGCCAAGCCGCGCCGGGTCGCCATCGGGCGCACCGGCAACGGCCGCCGGGAGATCAGTTCCTGAGCAGGGCGTCGGTACGCGTCCCGTGGGTGCCGTGCCCGCGGGACGCGGAGGACTCAGGACACCAGCTTGATCCGGACCCGCCGGTTCTGTCGGCCCTTGCTCTCCACCTTGGTGACGACCACCCGGCCGATCTGTCCGGTGGAGGCGACGTGGGTGCCCCCGTCGGCCTGTACGTCGAGACCGACGATGTCGACGACGCGGACCTCGGGCATGGTCGGCGGGGCCACGAACTGGGTGCGGACCAGGTCGGGGATCGCGGCGGCCTCCGCCGGGGAGATCAACCGGACGACGATCTTGCGGTCGGCGGCGATCTCGGCGTTCACGGCGTCTTCGAGGCTCTGCTTGAACCCCGGCGGCACCTCCGGCAGGTTGAAGTCCATCCGGGCCTCGCCGGGTTCCATGTTGCCGCCGGTCACCAGGGCGTTGAAGTCACGGAAGACCGCACCGCAGAGCACGTGCAGCCCGGAGTGGGTCCGCATCAGGGCGGAACGGCGGGTGTCGTCGATCGCCCCCGCGACCGTCGTCCCGGGCGGCGGTACCGGGTCACCGGGCGCGGGCAGCAGGTAGAGGTCGTCGCCCTTGCGGGTGCCGACGATCCTGGTCTGCACGCCCTGCCAGATGAGCACGCCGTGGTCCGGTGGCTGTCCGCCCCCGCCCGGGTAGAAGGCGGAACGGTCCAGCACGATGCCCTGTTCGGGATCCGCGGGATCCGACCACACCACGGTGCAGTCCCACTCCCGAAGCGTGGCATCCTCCCAGTCCAGACGATGCGTACGGCCGTGGTGGTCAATTCCCATAGCTGATGTGGAGCCACGGCCTGCCGGCGCGTCGCTCCGTCCCCTTCCGTCGTCTCGGGTGCGGTCGTTCCCGTACGGCGTCCACCGACGCAACGGCCCAAACCGGTCACGCAGCGTTCCGTACCCCGATTATGTTGACCGGGAAGGGGCCTGACAAATGCGTGCGGTCACCGGACGAGCAGGCGCGGTACGGGCGCGCCTCGTCGCGATCCCGGCCCGAACCTGAGAGCCTTTCCGCCATGTGGCCATCCGACCTGCCGGTACGCGCGGGCACCACCCCGACGCCCGCCCTGCCCGACGGCCCGCTCGACGTCACCGAGGCGTGGCTGGCCAACCGGCGGATGTCCGTGCACACCCGCGACGCCTACCGGCGCGACGTCACCGCCTGGCTGACCTGGTGCGCCCGCCGCGACCTCGACCCGCTGCGGGCCACCTTCCTGCACGTCAACGCCTACGGCCGGGAGCTGGAGGCGACACCGGCCGCCCGGACCGGCCGCCCGCTCACCCCGGCCACCGTGGCCCGCAAGCTCTCCGCGCTGTCCAGCTGGTACGACTTCCTGGTCAAGCTGCGTGCCGTCGACGCGAACCCGGTCTCCGGCGCCGACCGCCCGCACGTCGACCGGGACCATTCGGCCACGGTCGGACTCACCCCGCAGGAGGTCGACGCGCTGCTCGCCGCCGCGCGGGCCGACACCGGCCCGACCGCCGACCGCAACCGGGCCGTGGTGGCGCTCCTGGCCGACCTGGGACTGCGGGTCGGGGAACTGGTGTCGCTGGACCTCGACGACCTCGGGGTGGAACGCGGTCACCGCAGCGTGCGGTTCGTCGGCAAGGGCGGCCGGTACCGGCGGCGGGCGTTGGCCCCGGGCACCGGGCAGGTGCTGGACGCGTACCTGGCGGCGCGGGCGCGCACGCAGGGCGTGGCGGTGCACGAGCTGACCGGGCCGCTGCTGGTGACCGCGACCGGGGGCCGGCTCGACCGGCACTCGGTGTTCCGGCTGGTACGCCGGCTGGCCCGGGACGCCGGGATCGCCGCCTGGGCGAGACTGTCCCCGCACTCGCTGCGGCACTCGTTCGCCACCACCGCCCGCGCCGAGGGTGTCCCCCTCGAAGACGTGCAGGACGCGATGGGTCACGCCGACCCGCGTACCACCCGCCGCTACGACCGGGACCGGCACAACCTCGACCGGGACCCGGCGTACGTGATCTGGGCGGCCCGGTCCCGGCGGTCCCCCGGCTGACCGGCGCGGCCGCCGGGGCGGACCCGTCGAGGGCGGCCGGGTGTCAGCAGAGCAGGTCCAGGTGCTGGTGGGCGTCGAGGGCGATCTCCTCGTGCCGCAGCCAGCGCCGCGCCCACAGCCGGGCCGCCACGTCGGCGGCCTCGTCACCCCAGGCGGCCTGCTCGACCAGCAGCGCCGCCGTCAGGGCGTACGCGGCCCGTAACGCCACCGCGCGGGCCCCGGCGACCGCCTCCAGCCCGCCCGGGTCGGCGGTGACCGCGACGAAGGTGTCCCGCAGTTCCTCGGTGACCGCCGTCAGGGTGTGCGCCAGGGC
Organism: Micromonospora sp. NPDC023956; assembly: GCF_040639195.1. Lineage (NCBI taxonomy): Bacteria > Bacillati > Actinomycetota > Actinomycetes > Micromonosporales > Micromonosporaceae > Micromonospora > Micromonospora sp. NPDC023956. Next base: position 76,574 of record NZ_JBEZZN010000020.1, on the reverse strand, counting down.
GGGGGACAGGCCGCGGGCGGTGTCGGCGGCGGCAGCGAGGCGACGCAGCAACGGCCGGGCGGCGTCCTCCCGGGTGACCGCGCGCAGCACGTCCAGGGCGAGCACGTTGGTGGTGCCCTCCCAGATCGGCAGGACCTGCGCGTCGCGCAGCAGCCGGGGCACCCCGGTGTCCTCCACGTAGCCGGCCCCGCCGAACGCCTCGACGTACTCGCTGGCGCAGGCGACCGCGAGCCGCCCGGTGGCGAGCTTCGCCAGCGGCGCGACCACCCGCAGTTCGGCTGCGGCGTCCGGGTCGGCCCCCACCTCCACCCGCCCAAACAACGCGAACGCGTGTCCGGCCAGGACGAACGCGCCGGCCGTGTCGACGCCGAGGGTGCCGAGGGTGGCCCGGTGCAGCGGCGAGTCGACCAGGCGGCCCCCGGCGACGCGCCGGACGTCGGCGTAGGCCCGCGCGTACGCCAGGCCCCGCCGCACGCCGGAGGCGGCGGCGGCCGCGTTGTGCAGCCGGGTGACCACCACCAGGGTCATCGCCCGGACCAGGCCGGGTTGCGCGGGGTCACCCAGCGGCAGCGCGTACGCCTCCCGCAGGCCGACCTCGGCGGTGGGCAGCGCCCGGGTGCCGAGCTTGTCCTTGAGCCGGTGGATCCGCACCCCCGGCGCGCCGGCGGTCGGGTCACCGCCGTCGGCCAGCGGCGAGTCCGCCGCGTAGCGGGGCACCAGGAACGGGGCGAGGACCCGACTGCCCGCACCGGCGCCGGCCGGTCGGGCCAGGGCCACCGCCATCGCCGAGTCGACCGCCGAGCAGAACCACTTCTCGCCGGTCAGCCGCCACGAGCCGTCCCCGGCGGGACGGGCCACCGTGTCGGAGCCGGACAGGTCGGAGCCGCCCTGCGCCTCGGTCATCCACTGGCCGCTGGTCACCGCCACGTCGGGGTCGGTGGCGGTGAGCCGGGGCAGCCAGGCGTCCCGCACGTCGCTGTCGACCTCGGGGCGCGACAGCAGCGCCGCCGCGCCGTCGGCCATCGCCACCGGGCAGGAGAACGTCGCCGACTCGGCCCCGTACAGGTGCAGCAGGGCGTGCTGCACGACCCGGGCCGCCGCACCCCACTCGCCGCGCGCCGACGCCAGGTAGGGCAGGGCGACCACGGCGTGCCGGGCGGCGGCGGCCCGCTGCGCCCGCCAGCCGGCGGACGTGTCGACCCGGTCGATCCGGGCGCCCCACGGGTCGTAGCGGACCAGGGTGGGTGGATGCGCCTCGGCGTCGGCGTGCGCGGCGCGCAGCGGCCCGGTCACGTCGGCGGCCAGCGCGGTCAGACGCCCCCGGGCGGCGGCGTGCCCGGCCGGGCCGAGCTGCCGCTCCAGCCACGACCGCAGCAGCGGGTCACCGGTGTACGGGTCGGCGGGGGCCGGCACCGGCTGCACGAAACGGGCCATGCGTCACTCCTGGCGAGGGGGACCGGGGTTCGCGTCGACGGTAGACGATCCCCGCGTGCGGCGACAGGCGTGAGTTCCTGCGCGGTGGGTGTCGGATTCTCTACGGTTGGTCATCATGGCCTCGGCGCAGTGGTCCCGTCCGCACCGTCCGCACCGGCCCGCGCGGGTCGGGCTGGTGGTGGCCGGCGCGGTGCTGGGCCTGTGCTGTGTCGGGGTGGCCGGGCTGGGGGCGTGGAACGTGCAGGCGGTCCGGCAGGCCGACGCGCCGGTCCGGGACACCGCCGAGGCGTTCCTGACGGAGGTGGCCGCCGGTGACGCCGACCGGGCCTACCGGCGGCTCTGCGCGCCGGCCCGCAGCCGGTGGAGTCCGGTGGGGTTCGCCGCCTGGGTGCGTACCCCGCCGGTGGTGACCGGCCACCAGGTCACCGACGTGTCGGTGAGCACCCGCGACGGTCGACCCACCGGCACGGTGACCGTGCGGCTCGTCCGCGACGGGGGACACAGTGAGCAGCGGGACCTGCCGGTGGTGCGGGAGGACGACGACTGGCGGGTCTGCGGCGACCCGTTCTGACCCGTCCCGGTCAGGCCGGCACGAGGTCGTCGACCCGCCGGCCGTCGCGCAACGTCACCACCCGGTCGGCGGCCTCCACCAGCGCCGGGTCGTGCGTGGCCACCAGCGCGGTCATACCCCGGGCCCGGACCACCGCCCGCAGCAGGTCCATCACCGCCCGGCCGGTCTCGGAGTCCAGCTGGCCGGTCGGCTCGTCGGCGATCAGCAGCGCCGGGTCGTTGGCCAGGGCCCGCGCCACGGCCACCCGCTGCTGCTGGCCGCCGGAGAGCTCGTACGGGCGTTGCCGGGCGTGCCCGCCGAGACCGACCAGTTCCAGCAGCACCGCCACCCGCTGCTCCCGTTCGGCGGCGGGTACCTTCGCCAACCGCAGCGGCAGGCCCACGTTCTCCGCCGCGGACAGAATCGGGATCAGCCCGAACGACTGGAACACGAACCCGATGGTGTCGCGTCGCAACGCCAGCAGCTCCCGGCGGTTCGCGGCGCTCACCTCCCGCCCGGCCACCCGGATCCGCCCGGCGGTGGGCCGGTCCAGGCCGCCGACCAGGTTCAGCAGGGTCGTCTTGCCGGCACCCGAACGGCCCCGGACGGCCACCAGCTCGCCCCGGCCGGCGGTGAACGACACGTCCCGCAGGGCGTGCACCCGCTGCCCGGCGCCGGGGAACTCCCGGCTGACGCCCTCGACGGTGACCAGGTCCTCGTTCACGGCCGCTCCTTCCGTTCGCTGCCCGGGTGCACCTGCACATGGTCGGGTTCCAGGGTGAGCCGGACCCGGTCGCGCAGGTCGAGGGTGTCGACGAACGCGGCGGGCAGCTGCATCCGGCCGGTGCGGTCGAGCACCGCGTACTCCTCGGTGACCAGTTCCTCCACGCCGTCGGCGCGCAGGCGCGCGGAGCGGCGTACCTCGCTGGCGGTGCGGCCGTCGCGGATCGCGACGGTCCGGCGGACCTGGCTGGCGACGGCGTGGTCGTGGGTGACCACCACGACGGTGACGCCCAGTTCCGCGTTGATGGTGCGCAGCGCCGCGAACACCTCGGCGGCGGTGTTCTCGTCCAGCTCGCCGGTCGGTTCGTCGGCGAAGATCACCTCCGGTTCGTTGGCCACCGCCACCGCCACCGCACAGCGTTGCTGCTCACCGCCGCTCATCCCGGCGGGCCGCCGGTCGGCGCAGTGCCCCACCCCGACCAGGTCCAGCAGCTCCGCCGCCCGCCGCCGGGCGGCGCGTCCCCGCCGGCCGGCGAGCCGCATCGGCAACGCGACGTTCTCCGCCGCGCTCAGGTACGGCAGCAGGTTCCGGGCGGTCTGCTGCCAGACGAAGCCCACGGTCTGCCGGCGGTAGGCGAGGCGTTTGCGCGCCGACATGGTCAGCAGGTCGTACCCGGCGACCCGGGCGATCCCGGCGGTGGGCACGTCCAGCCCGGAGAGGATGTTCAGCACGGTCGACTTGCCGGAGCCGGACGCCCCGACGATGGCCAGCAGCTCGCCCCGGTCGACGACGAGGTCGAGGCCCTGCAACGCGACGACCTCCACCCCGTCGGTCTTGAAGATGCGCACCAGGCCGTCGCAGACGATGTGGCCGCGCAGCCGGTCGGCGCCCCCGGCGCGGGCGGCGGCCCGGTCGGCGGCCCGCTGCTGCAACGACACCAGGTCCGGGACGGTGTGGACGGCGGTCACGGGTTCTCCTCTCCCAGCCGGAGCGCCTCGGCGGGACGCGTCCGTCGGTTCACCAGAATCTCCACGCCCAGCCCGGCGGCCAGGCCCGCCCCGACCAGCCCGAGCACCGCGCCGACGACCAGCGGGTCCAGGTGCCAGCCGGCGCTGACGCCGGGGGTGAAGGCGGACAGCCCGAGCGCCGGGCCGAGCAGCCCCGGCAGGGCCACCCCGACGGCGGCCCCGGCCAGCGCGGCGACCCCCACCAGCGGCACGAGTTCGGTCAGCAGCAGCCGACGGCCCTGCCCCTCGGAGAAGCCGAGGGTACGCAGCCGGGACAGCAGCCGGGCGCGGGCCCGGGAGTCGGCGAGCACCGCGAACCCGACGGCGAGGACGGCCAGCGCGCTGCCGCCCGCCGCGCCGATGGTGAACGCGAGGACGAGCACGTCGTTGGCGCCGGTGCGGTCCAGGCTGTCCCGGTAGGCGCGCCGGGTCAGCAGCTCCGCCGGCACCTCGGGCGCGTCGACCTCGGTGCCCAGCACCGCCGACTGCCACCGCCGTTGCCCGTCGTCGGCGGCCCGCAGCAGGGCCGCCGGATCGTGGCCGTCGGTGGCCAGCAGAAACCGGTTGGGGATGACCGGGGTGTGCTCGTACTCCGTCAACGCCTGCCAGGGCAGCACCACGAACCGGTCGGTGCCCAGGTCCACGCCGGGGAAGGCGTCCACGGTCCCGGCCACCCGGAACGGGTACAGGCGGCTCTGCACGTCGGCGGCGGCGGTGCCGTCCACGGCGGCGGCGACGCTCGGGGACACCACGGCCGGCACCGGCCCGTCGCCCCGTACGGCGGCGCGTAGCGCTTCCGGCACGTCCACGTCGACGCCACTGGCGGCGGCGACCCGGGCGAACGCGGGCGCGTCGACCACCATGATCCGGGCGGTGCCGAGGGTCCGGGCCTGCGGGTCGGTGCCGGAGTGCAGCGGCCGGTTCGAGTCGACGCGCACCGGTGCGACCTGCCGCACCCCGGGCAGGTCGGCGAGGCGGGCGGCGGTGTCGGGGGTGAACGCGTACCCGGTGAGCCAGGCGTCGGCGGGCACGCTCAGGTCGGCGGCGGTGTCCCGGGCCCGTCCGACGGTGTCCGTGACGACCGCGCTGAACACGCCGGTGCTGACCGCGACGACCAGCACCGCGAGGGGGCCGGTGGTCACCGGGGTGCCCCGGCCGGCGCGGGCCACGCCGAGGAACAGCAGCGCACCCCGGGCGCGGGCGGCGGCCCGGTCGAGCAGCCGCAGTGGCCAGGGCAGGGCCCGCAGGGTGAGCAGGGCCACCGCGGCGGCGAGCAGCACCGGCACCGCCACCAGGTACCCGTCGACGTCACCGCCGCGGTCCAGGCCGCGACGACGCAGCAGCACCACGCCGAGGACGGCCACCAGCAGCACGGTCACCTCGGCGGTGAGGCGGCGCGCCGACGGGCGGGCCCGGACGAGGTCCTGCCGCCCGGCGACCACGGCGACGTGCCGCTGCCCGGCCACGGCGAACACCGGCACCGCGGCGGTGGTCACGGCGGCGATCAGCGGCAGCGCCCACCAGGTGCCACCGTCACGTCCGGGGACCAGCAACGCGAGCAGCGCCCCGGCGGCCACCGCGGCCGGCTGCGGCAGGGCCGCCTCGGCGAGGGTGTGCCGACCGATGGCGGCCAGCGACGCCCCCCGCGACCGCAGCAGGGTCAGTTCGGCGCGGCGGGTCTGCACGGCCACCCGGGCGGCGAGCAGGATCAGCCCGAGCAGGCTGGCCAGCAGTCCGGCCTGCACCACGGCCAGCAGGTTGCGGACCGAGGTGAGCTGCTCACCGAAGCGCACCAGCTGGGTGTCCAGGGAGGTCTGCACGGTCGCGCCGGGCAGCCACTGGGTGCGTCGGGCCGCGCCGACGGCGGCGGCGACCGGTTCGACCGTGGAGGAGTCGAGGCGGTGGTGGTCGAACCGGTACCGCCAGGAGTGGGTGACGGGCAGTCCGGCCCGCCCGGCGGCGGCCAGGCCGGCGGGGTCGGTGACCGCGACGGCCACGAACGGGTCGCCGTCGTTGACCGGCAGCACCGGCTCCACCGCCTGCGGCATGGCCGCCCACAGCGGGTCGGCGGGGCGTACCGGCGTGAACACGCCGGTGACGAGCAGCGTGGTGGTGCCGCGGCCGGGTGCGGTGACGCCGAGGCGGGTTCCGGGACGCAGGGCGAGCGTGTCGGCGACGGCCTGCGACACGGCGACCTGTACGGGCTGGCCGGGGCCGGTGTCGGGCCAGGTCCCGGCGGTCAGCCGGGTCGCCTCCGGCAGGCCGGTCTGGGTGCGCAGGCCGAGCTGCACGGTGCCGCCCTCGGCGAGCGGGCCGACGTCACCGGAGGTGCTCACCTCGTCGGGGGCGACGGCGCCGGCCTGCCACCGCTGGTCGACCAGGGCGGGCAGGGGCGGCGGCAGGGCGGCGTGGAACCGTTCCAGGGCGCCGGCCGACCCGGCCGGCGCGGCCCCGTCGGCGCCACCGTCCACCTCGATGGTCAGGTCCCGCACCTGGTGGGGCAGGGGGGCCAGGTCGGCGTGCAGGCTCCGGTCGGCGAGGTGATTGGTCAGCCTCGGCGCGCCGGTGACCAGCACCGCGGCGACCAGGCCGAGCAGGGCCAGCAGGACGGCGGGGCCGGCGAAGGTCCGCAGCCGGGCCGCGGGTCCGCCGCTGCGTCGCGGTCGGTCGGTGGTGTGCCGGGTGGTCATGGTGCCGGTCACCGGTCCTCCCCGCCGCGCAGGTGGCCGGCCTCGGAACGTCCGCCCGCCCGGGCCGCCGCGACGGTGGTCGCGACGACGGCGAGCAGCAGCACGCAGGTGGCGGTGGCCAGCAGCGGCGGCCAGTCGATGAGCAGGGTGGGTGGGGGTGTCGGCCGGTCCGCCGACGGGGTGAGGATGACCAGCGGCGCCATGGTCGCGGCCACCGCGACGCCGACGGTCAGGCCGACCGCCACGCCGGTGCCGGCAAGGAACGCCTGCTCGGTCACCAGGGAACGGGTGACGGTGCGGTGGGTCGCACCGAGGGTACGCAGCACGGCCAGTTCGGTGGCGCGGCGGCGGGCGGTGGCGCTGACGTCGACGGCGATGCCGACCGCGGCGAGCAGTACCGCGCCGAGGGCGGCGGCGAACAGGGCGCCGCGCGCGCCGACACCGAACGGGTCGCCGGCCAGGTCCCGGGCCACCGCCTGCCGGTCGAGCACGTCCACGCCGGTCAGCGCGGCGGCGGCGGTCACCGCCTCGTCGTGCCGGTCGGCGCCCACCGACAGCCACCACTCCTGCACGTCGCGGGTCAGGCCCCGGTCGTGGAAGATCCGGTCGCGCAGCGACGGCAGGTCGGCGAAGACGGTCGCGGCGGCGGTGTCGCCGGGGAACGCGTCGACGGTGCCGACGACCCGGACGTCGACCTCGGCGGCGCCGAGCAGCAGCCGGGTGTCGTCGCCGACGGTCAACCGCAGGGCGGACAGGGCCGGTGGGGTGACCAGCAGCGGCACCCGTCCGGTCGCCGGGCGGGTGACGGTCAGGTGCACGGCGGAGTTGCCCCGGCCACGGTACGGGCCGTCGTCCCGGACGTACCGGGCGGTGAGGGTGTCGCGGGCCGCGGTCGCCGTGACGCCGTCGCGGGGGGTGCCGCTGTGGTCGACGGTGTGCCAGGGGCCGTCGTCGGTCAGGTCGACCGGGTGGCCGTCGGCGCGCAGGTCCCGCAGCCGCCAGTCGACGACCAGGTCGGCGGGGCCGGTGGTGTCGACGGTGAAGCCGGCCAGCCGGGCCGGGGTGGTGGGCAGGTCGACGGTGAACTCGACCGGTCGTGCGTCCCGGCTGACGCCCAGCGGCACCCGCCGGTGGGTGCCGGCGGGTTCGGTGAACACCGCGAAGGCCCGGACCGGGCCGGCGCCGGCGGTGACCGACCCGGTGAACCGGCCGGTCAGCCGGCGGGCCCCGGCCGGCAGCAGGGTGTGCGGGGCGTCGACGCGGGCGGCGGTGACCTGCTCGAACGTGTCGGCGGGGGAGCCGTCGGCCAGATCGGGGCGCAGGCGCATGACGGCCGACGCACCGCCGGCGTCGGCGGCGACCAGGGACGCGGGTTGCCCGGTCGCGCCGAGGCTGAGGGTGGCCCGCCAGGCGGGCAGCGCGGCGGTCACGCCGGGCAGCCGGGCGAGCTGCGCGGCCCGGTCCTGCGGTGCGCTGCCGTCGGTCTCGGTCAGCCGCAGGTCGGCGCCGACGCGGTGGTCGGCCTGGTCGGTCAGGGACCGTCCGGTGGTGCCGGCCAGGGACCAGGCGAGGGCGCTGGTCGCGACGGCGAGCGCGACCAGCAGCACCGGGCCGGCGTGGGGGCGGCGGCCGGCCTGCCACATGCCGAGCATCGCCGCGGTCGCGCGGGTGCGGTCGACGAACCGCTCGGCGAGGCGGGTCAGCGGCGGCAGGATCCGCAGGGCCAGGACCGCGCCGGCGAGTACCCCGATGGTGGGCGCGGCGGCGAGCAGCGGGTCGATGGCCAGGCCGCCGTCGGCGCCGGACAGCGGCGACGAGTACGACCGCAGCTGGTACCAGCCGAGCACGGCGACCACGACGAGGACGACGTCGACGCCGGCGCGTTGCACCGCGCCCCGCCGGCCGGGCCGGGACCGGGCGGCCAGGTCGGCGACGTAACTGCCGCCCCGACGCAGGTTCGGTCCGAGCATGGCGAGGGCACAGCCGGCGGCGACGAGCAGGCCGGCGGTCCAGGTGAGGGTGTCCAGGCGGGGTTGCAGGCGCAGCGACACCTCGGCCAGTGCCGGTATCCGGCCGGCGTGCCGGAGCAGTTCGGTGGCCAGCGGTGGGGCCAGCAGGACGGCCGGGGCGACGACCAGTGCCGCTTCCCGGCCGGCGAGGCCGGCGATCTGCCACCGGGCGGCGCCGCGGGCGCGCAGCAGCGCGGTCTCGGCGCGACGCTGCTCGGTGAGCAGCGCGGCCACCAGCAGCAGCGTGTACCCGCCGAGGACGGCCACCAGCAGCATCGGGGTGACCAGGGCGGACCGGCCGACCAGGGCGGCGCGTTGGATCCGCTCGACCAGGTCGGCGAGGGCGGTGACGGTGGTGCCGGAGTCGCCGAGTCCGGCGGCGCCGGCCAGCCCGGTGGCGGCGTCGGCGGCGTCGGCGAGCCGGTGCAGGTCGGCGGTGCCGGTGGCCGCGCCGACGTCGGGGGTGATCAGCCAGCCGGCGGAGGCGTTGGTGAGGAAGTGGCGCAGGAAGTCGGCGCGGTCGACGGTCAGTGGCCCGTAGGTGGCGGTGCCGGGCTGCACCCCGGTGGTGGTCTCGGGGGCGAGCCGCCAGTACGGGTCGTCGGCGGCGCGGGGCCGCCACAGGCCGACGACGGTGAGGTCGGTGGTCCGGCCGGTGAACCCGTCGGTGACCGGGATGCGGTCGCCGACGCCGACGCCGAGGGTCGCGGCGACGGGTTCGGCGAGGGTGGTCTGCACCGGGCTGCCCCCGGCGGCCGGCCAGGTGCCGGCGGTCAGGTCGGCGTGCGCGGCGAGGTCGTCGAGGAACATCACGCTGGCGTAGACGGTGCCGTCGTCGTCGGCGACGGCACCACCGACGTCGCCGCGTAGTTGGCGCCCGGCGGCGTAGCCGGCCGCCTCGACGGTGCCGGGCCAGCCGTCGAGGACGTCGGCGGCGCCGGCGCGCAGCGCGGTGTCGCGCTGGGCGAGGGTGTCCGGGGTTCGGCCGGCCGCGCCCCGGACCAGGATGCTGCGTTCCTCGGCGGTGGCGGCGGTCAGCACCGCGCGCACCCCGGAGCTGACGACGTCGCGGTGGTAGCCGGCGAGGCCGGTGAGGGCGACCGTCGCCACCAGGGTGGCACCCACCGCCGCCAGGAGCAGGCCCTTCACCCCCGGGGCCCGTCGAAGCGCCAGCCGCATGTGTGGTGTCCCCCCGGATCGCCGCAGCGGGACGGCCCGGTGCCGTCACGCGTGTCGGTGGAGAGCGGCCAGGCGCGCGGAAAGGTTGGCGCGGCGAACGGATCCCTCGATCACGTTCTGGTCACGGTGCCCGCGCGGGGCGGGTGTCGGGTCAGTCGCGGGGGCCGAGGTCTCCGGTGCGGTGGTGCCGGCGGCAGAGCACCTGGTAGCGCACCCGCGCGTCGGGGACGGTGTCGCCGATGACGACCTGTTCGCCTTCGCGCACCACCCGTCCGCCGACGACCCGGGCGTTGAGCAGGCCTTCCCGGCCGCACCAGCAGAGCACCTCGACCTGGATGCGGGCCACGGAGTCGGCGAGTTCGAACAGCCGCTGCGCGGCGGGGAAGAAGCACGACCGGAAGTCGGTGGCCAGGCCGAAGGCGAACACGTCGACGTCGTCGTGGTCGACCAGTTCGGCCATCTGCTCGACGTGGGCGACGCTGTAGAAGGACGCCTCGTCGCAGATCAGGTAGTCGATGCGTTCCCCGTCGGCCCACCGCTGGCGCACCAGGGCCCGCAGGTCCAGGTCGTCGGTGACCTCGATGGCGTCGTGGGCGAGGCCGATGCGGGTGGTGACCCGTGGGCCCAGGGACCGGTCGATGCGGGTGGTGACCAGACCCCGGCGGCCCTGCCGGGCGTGGTTGTAGTTCATCTGCAGGGCCATCGTGGACTTGCCGCAGTCCATCGGCCCCCAGAAGAACTTCAGCGCCGCGGCGTGCAGCGGCCGCCCGTCGGCCCCGCGCGCGGCGGCGCAGACGGGGGTGTCCTGCTCGCCCGGCAGGGGGCGGGCCAGGCAGGTGGGGGCGGCGGGGTCGAGGTCGGTCACGGTCGGGCAGCCTATCCCATCGACCCACGCCGATCGGTTTGGTCAGAGGACGCGCGGCGGGGTGTTCCCGGCGGCGATGATGGCCCGGCGTACCGGCACCGCCGCGAGGAGCAGGAACCCGACCACGAAGAAGATCAACAGGGAGACCAGTCCGACCCGGTAGGAGTTGGTCAGCTGGAACACCAGCCCGAACGCGAGGGGTCCGAGCCAGCTGGTGCCCTTGTCGCTGATCTCGTAGAAGCCGTAGTACTCGCCCTCCCGGCCGGCGGGGATCAGCTGACTGAACAGCGACCGGCTCAACGCCTGGCTGCCACCGAGCACCAGACCGATGCCGGCGCCGAGCGCCATGAACGGCACCGGCGCCTCGGCGGGCAGCCGGAACGCGGCGAGGATCACCACCGTCCACAGCACCAGCGACAGCAGCACCGTCTTCCACGCCCCGATCCGGCGGGCGAGCGCGCCGAGCAGCAGCGCCCCACCGAAGGCGAGGAACTGCACCAGCAGGATCGTCACGATCAGCGTGGTCTGCCCCAACCGCAGCTCCTCGGTGCCGTACTGGCTGGCCAGGGCGATCACCGTCTGGATGCCGTCGTTGTAGACCAGGAACGCCAGCAGGAAGAACAACGTCAGCGGGTACGCCTTGACCTCCCGCAGGGTCCGCCCCAACTGGCGGAACCCGTCGACGAGCACGTTGCCCCCGGCGACGGTCGCCGCCACCGACGGGTGTTCCCGCAGCCACCGCAACGGCACCAGGGTGAACAGCGCCCACCACAGCCCCGCCGACACGATCGACCAGCGGGCCAGGTCCAGCGTGCGCTGGGCGGTGCCGTCGCCCAGGGAGTTCACCACCACCAGGTTCACCGCCAGCAGCAGCCCGCCACCGAGGTAGCCCAGCGCCCAGCCCCGGCTGGAGATCGCGTCACGGTCGTCCGGGCCACCCAGCTGCGGCAGGAACGAGTTGTACACCACCACCCCGGCGCCGAAGGCGATGTTCGCCACCACGAACAGCGCCCCACCGAGCAGGTAGCGGTCCCCGGTGACGAAGAGCATCGCGGTGGTCGCCCCCGCACCCAGGAACGCGAACCCGGCCAGCAGCGGCTTCTTGTGCCGGGACCGGTCGGCGACCGCCCCGGTGACCGGCAGGACGAACACCGTCAGGAACACCGACAGCGACACCAGGTACGGGAAGTACGACCCGGCGGCCACCTTCACGCCCAGCGGGTACACGTACCCGGAGCAGTTGTCCGCGCCGAGCTCGCAGCCGGCGGCCACCTTGGTGATGCTGGTCAGGAACGGTCCCAGGAACACGGTGATGACCGTGGTGGAGAACGCCGACATCGCCCAGTCGTAGAAGTACCAGCCGGTGCGTTCCCGGCGGGTACTCGACGGTGGGGTGCGCTCCGCCGGGGCGGCGAGGGTCTCGGCCATCAGGTCCTCGGATGGTTCAGGCGGCCCAGTGGCCGCGGCTGCGGTAGACGTCGCGCAGCGCGCCGACGTGATCGGTCATGATGCCATCCACACCCAGGTCCAGTAACTCGTGCATCTCGTCAGGTTCGTCGATCGTCCAGACATGCACGTGCAGACCGAGTCGGTGGGCGTACCGCAGCAGCCGCCGGTCGACCACCGGCATCCGCCCGTAGCGGACCGGAACCTGCGCGGCGACCACCGACGGCGGCAACCGCAGCCGCTGCCCGGTCAGCGACGCCCACCGCAGGCGGGCCACCCCCCGCATACCGAGCGAGGTGGCGATCTTCGGACCCGCGAGGACCCGCAGCCGGGCCAGTCGGGCGTCGTTGAACGAGGCGAGCAGCACCCGGTCACCGGCCCCGGTGCGGTCCACCGTCGCCACCGTCGGCCGCGCCCCGCCGTCGGCCTTGACGTCGATGTTGAAGCGGATCTCCGGCCACGCCGCGAGGACCTCGTCGAGGCGGGGCACCACGGCAGCCCCACCGACCCGCACGGTGGCCAGGTCCGCCCAGCGCAGCGCGGCGATGCGTCCGCGTTCCCCGGTCAGCCGGTCGAGCGTGGCGTCGTGGAAGACCACCGGGACGTCGTCGGCGGTGGCGTGCACGTCGGTCTCGAGATACCGGTAGCCGAGCGCGACGGCCCGGGCGAACGCCGCGACGGTGTTCTCGTCGCCCTGCGCGGCGCCACCCCGGTGGGCGAAGGCCAGCGGAGCGGGCGCGTCGAGGTAGGGGTGGGACACGCCGGCAGTATGCCTCCCACCGGTGGCCGGCGGACGACCGGCCGGAGGCCGCCACGTCCGGTGCCGGACATCGGACAGTCCGTGCTCGTCCGGCTGTCGACCGCACCACACTGGCCGGGTGGACCTTCGTAACGACGTCCGGCACGGACACCGCTGGCGGGTCACGCCACCGGACGTCCCCCTGGCCGCGTCCCCGCTGGACCCGCTGCCCGCCCGGCTGACCGTTGCGACGCCGACCGCGCCGGCCGGGACACGCCGGCGACCCGAGGTGGTCGCGCTGGTCGCGGTGGTGCTGCTGGCCGGCAACGAGTGGACGGTACCGAGGGCCCGTGACTGGGCGCAGGCGCTACCCGGCGGCGACGGGCTGCTGGAACTGCCGAGCCTCCTGGCGTACCTCGTCGCCGACTGGCTGTCCTGGCCGTGGTGGCTGCTGCCCTCCGCCGATCTCGGGGCGGGGTTCTGGCTGGTCGAGACCGGCCGGGTGGTGCTGTTCGTGGCGGTGGCCGCCGGCCTGCTGCGCCGGGTCGCGGAGACTGTCCCCTCCGGCCCGGTGCGCGCGGTGGGCATGCTCGGCGCGGTGACGGTGTCCGCGGTGCTGGGCACCGTCACCGCGGTCGCCGCCCACGCCCTGTTCGCCACCAGCGGGGCCGATGCCGTGGACGTGATGAACCAGGTGAACCGGGCGATCGTCGGCGGGTTCGCCATCGGCGTCATCGTGGCCTGGGCCGGTACCCGTCGTCGGCGCCCCCCGACGGAGGACCGCTCCGACGCGGTCGACCTGCGACGGTGGCGGTGAGCCCGGGACCGGGCCCCCGGCGGCCCGCCGACCCCGACGTGAACGCCGACCCCGACGTCGCTGACGACACCGACGTCGACGCCGGCAGCGACGCCACCCGCTACCTCTGCGTCGCCGCGCACACCGACGACGGGTTCGCCGACCGGGTGCTGGCCGAGGTACTCGACGACGATCTGCGGGCGGTCGCGCCGTCGGTGGGCTTCGACCTCGACCCGGTGGTGCGACACTGCCTGGCCGCCCGCCGGCGGCGACTGCGCCGCGACGCCGCCCTGACCGTCACGGGACTGGCCGCGGTGCTGCTCGCCCCGGTCTGGACCCTGCTGGCCGGGGTCACCATGCTGGTCGGCACCTCCCTGGCACCGTCGCGCCCGACCCGGAACGGCCCCGCGCTGCCGGTGCTGTCGATGCTCGCCGTCGGGCTGACCAGCGTGCTGCTGATCGTCCAGCTCGACATGCCCGCCTCCGCGGACGGCGGGCTGTCGCTGGCCGGCCGGCCGGTGCCGGCGCTGCTGGCCGGTCTCGCCGCGTACGCCGTGCTCGCGGCACACCTGTTGGGCACCCGCCGGATCCTCGTGGGGCGGCTGCGCCGGGAACGGTTCCATCCGGAGCGGCCCGTGCCGGGAGAGGCCGACAGTTGGTCGGCGCCACGCCGGCGGGTCATCGCCCGCGCCCAGCACGGCAACGTCACCGTCTACGGCGGGTACGCCCCGTTCGTGGGGCACGGCACCCCGGTGGCCGGCTGGTCGTTCGCGCTGCCGATCCGTACCGCCGACGGCGCCGCCCGTCCGGTCGCGGCGGACGGCTCCACCGCCGGGGACGTGCCGTTCACCGTGGTCGAGCTGATCGACCACGTCCGGCAACGGCTGGCCGCGTTGACCGCCGACGGTGACGGCACCGACCGGCTGGCCGGCCTGCGCCTACAGGACCGGGTCTTCGTCAGCGGGGAGGCGCTCACCGGCGACTCCCGTTTCCTGCCGAACCGGCAGGACGCACCCCGGCAGCGGATGACCGGGCCGGAGATCCACGCGGTGGCCGCGCACCCGCACGGCGCGGCCCGTCACTATCTGTGCGCGCTGGTGCCGTCCTGGGGCGGGGAGGTGGTGGCCAGCACCTTCCTGCACTTCTCCACCGATGGCCGGCTGCTCTACCTGGAGTGCGCGCGGGCGGTCCTGGAGCCGCCCCGGCAGGGCTACCACGACGTGGACCGGCTCACCGAGTGGCTGCCGGCCGGGCAGCTGGTGCAGATCCTCGCCACCGCCGCGCAGCGGCTGCTGCCGACGGCCCTCGGCGCGCCGGTGCGGCTGCTCGCCGCAGCGGTGCACCGGCTGCGGCGCGACCGGCGACGGGCCCGCAACCGGCAGGCCGTCCGGGAGGACCTGGGCCACGACTACGGCGCCCACACCGGCGTCCGGGAGCTGGCCGCCGGCGCCACCTACCACAACTACTTCCAGGTGCTCGACGCCGCGAAGCACCTGAAGGTCGTCGAGCGGCACGTCCTCGCCGCCATCCTCGACCTCCTCGACGCCCGGGGTGTGGACACCACCGAGTTCCGCAGCCGGCAGACGACCATCCTCAATCACGGGGTGGTCCAGACCGGCGGGTTGAGCGTGGTGACCAACCAGGCGGTCGGGCCCGGCGCCACCGCCGGGCAGCGGGTCGGTACCGCCGCCCCCGCCCCCCGCCCCGGCACCCCCTGAACCACCCGGAAAGGAAACCCATGCCCGAGTCGGTCAACTACGGCATCCAGCAGTCCGGCGGCGTCAGCCAGGTCGGCAACCAGGCGGTGGGCCCCGGGGCGTACGCCGTCGGTGGCCGCCTGTCCACCTCGTCGGCCGACGTGGACACGTTGGTGCGGCGGCTGGTCGAGGCCCTCGACACCCACCGCGACGAGGTGCCGGAGCCGGCGCGACCCACCGCCGTCGCCGTCCGTGACGTGCTCACTGTCCCGGACGCCGACCCGGCCCGGGTCCGGGGCCTGCTGGAGCGCCTCGCGGTGCTGGCCGCGCCGGTCGCGCCGATCACCGCCGCCGTCACCGAGCTGCTGAAGGTGGTCCACCCCGGCTGAGCACGGCCGGGGTGCACGGCGCCCGGGGTCACGGGTTCGTGGCGAGGAACAGGTAGCTCGCGCACAGCGACAGGTGCACCCAGGCCTGCAACAGCGTCGCCCGGCCGGGCATCACGGTCAGGATCCCCACCACGGCGGTCAGGCCGAGCAGCACGATCTGGGTGGCCCCGAGCCCCAGCACCAGCGGCCCGTCGAGCCAGAGCGAGGCGATCGCGATCGCCGGGATGGTCAGTCCGATGCTGGCCATCGCCGACCCGAGGGCCAGGTTGAGGCTGATCTGGGTACGGTCCCGGCGGGCGTTGCGGGCCGCGGCGAGGGTCTCCGGCAGCAGCACGAGCAGGGCGATGACCACGCCCACGACCGGTCGGGGCAGCCCCGCGTCGGCCACCACCGCCTCGATGGTCGGCGACTCGACCTTCGCCAGCCCCACCACGGCGACCAGCGCGACGATCAGCAGCGCGAAACTGACCAGGGCGGTGTTCATGGGCGGCACCGGGGCGTGTTCGTCGTCGCCCACGGCGGTGCCGTCGTCGCCCTGGCGCGCCGGCGCGCGGACCTCACGCGGCGGCGGGAGGAAGTAGTCGCGGTGCCGCACGTTCTGCACGAAGACGAAGGTCGCGTACAGGAACAGCGACGACACCGCCGCGAACGCCAACTGCGGTCCGGTGAACGCCGACCCCGGGCTGCCGATGGTGAACGTGGGCAGGACCAGGCTCAGGGTCGCCAGGGTCAGCACCGTCGCCAGGGCCGCGCCGGTGCCCTCCGGGTTGAACACCACCACCCGGCGACGCACCGCCGCCAGCAGCAACGACAGCCCGACGATCCCGTTGCAGGTGATCATGACGGCGGCGAAGACGGTGTCCCGGGCCAGCGTGGCGGTGTCCGGGCCACCGGAGACCACCAACGTGATGATCAGTCCGACCTCGATCACGGTCACCGCGACGGCGAGGATCAACGACCCGAACGGCTCCCCGACCCGGTGCGCGACGACCTCCGCGTGGTGCACGGCGGCCAGGACCGCGCCGGCCAGCAACACCACGACGACGACTTCCAGCGCCGGCGGCAGGCTGCGGCCCCAGACCGCGGCCAGGGTGACCACGGCCAGCAGCGGCACCACCGTCGCCGGCGCCAGGGCGGGAAAGCGGGTCGGCTCGGTCGAAGCGGCCATGGGTGCCTCCACGGTTCGGCGCGGACCGGATCCGCCGCCGGGTACGGCCGGCAGCCGGAACCGCTCACCGTCGGCCCAGGGCGGGACGCGACCGGGGCGACGGGCGGCCGCCCGGTCATGATCGTAGCGGAGCGGGGCAGGTCAACCCGGCTACCGGTGCGGTAGTCCCCGGTTCAGGGACGCGCCGGACGTCGCCGGTGCAGCCGGCTCGTGTCGGCCGGCCGACCGGGATCGACGTGCCGGGGCCGGTCGGGTTCGTCCGGACGCAACGGCACCAGCGCGTCGGTGACCGCGTCGATGATCCGGTCGGTGGCCCGCCGCGCCGCACCCGGCGCCGCCGGGTCCACGTCGGCCAGGTCGACCGGCGGACCGAAGTGCACCCGGATCACCGGCCGCCGCCACAGCGCCCGCCACACCGCGCCCACCATGCCCTTCGGCGCCCGGTAGGGCAGCACCTCGTGGGAACCCCACTGGGCGACCGGCACCACCGGCGCGCCACTGGCGAAGGCCAGCCGGGCGGTGCCGGTCTTGCCGCGCTCGGGCCACATGCCGGGGTCCAGGCCGATGCGACCCTCCGGGTAGACCAGGATCACCGACCCGGCGGCGACCGCCTCGGCGGCGTCGTGCAGCGCCCGGCCCACCGCCGCGGTGCCCCGGTCGACGCGGATGTGCCCGGCGTGGCGCATCGCCGCGCCCAGGACGGGTGCCCGGAACAACCCGCCGGTGGCCATGAACCGGGGGGACACCGCCCGGGTCCGGCAAGCGGCGGCCAGCACGATCGGGTCGAACGGGCTGATGTGGTTGGCGGCCAGGATCAACGGACCGGCCCGCAGCCGGTCGGGTACGTCGCCGCTGACCTCGAAACGGGCCAGGGCGCCGACCGCCAGGCGGGCGGCCAGTTGCGCGGCGCGCCACAGCGACGGCGCCCGCCAGGGGGAGTGGGGTGTCTCCATCAGCGACCGATGGTCGCACGGACGCGCCAGCGGCCGACCGCCGGGCGGCGGCGCGGGACGGCGGCGGGGGCGACCGGCCGGGGTGAGCAGGGTCATCGGTCCCGGGACGGTTCGGGCCGTCCGACCCTGCCGACAACTCTACGACGCCCGGTAGTATTTACTACGTCTCGTAGTACGACCTGGGGGGTTCCTGGTGGACGCGTTGGACGTCGCCCGCTGGCAGTTCGGTGTCACCACCGTCTACCACTTTCTCTTCGTACCACTCACCATCGGCCTGTCCGTCCTCGTCGCCGTCCTCCAGACCATGTGGCACCGCACCGGCGACCAGCGCTACCTCAAACTCACCAAGTTCTACGGCAAGCTCTTCCTCATCAACTTCGCCATGGGCATCGTCACCGGCATCGTCCAGGAATTCCAGTTCGGCATGAACTGGAGCGACTACTCCCGCTTCGTCGGCGACATCTTCGGCGCCCCCCTGGCCATCGAAGCCCTCGTCGCCTTCTTCCTCGAATCCACCTTCCTCGGACTCTGGATCTTCGGCTGGGACCGCCTCCCCAAACGCATCCACCTCGCCACCATCTGGGCCGCCGCCATCGGCTCCACCTTCAGCGCCTACTTCATCCTCGCCGCCAACTCCTGGATGCAGAACCCCGTCGGATACCACATCAACCCCGACACCGGACGCGCCGAACTCACCGACTTCCTCGCCGTCCTCACCAACAAGGTCGCCCTCATCACCTTCCCGCACACCATCGCCGGCTGCTTCCTCGTCGCCGGCAGCCTCATCGTCGCCGTCGCCCTCTGGCACCTCATCCGCCACCCCGAGCACGCCGACACCCCCACCTACCGCTTCGCCGCCCGCTTCGGCGCGCTCGTCACCCTCGCCGCCACCGCCGGCGTCCTCATCACCGGCGACATCCAAGGCAAGATCATGACCGACGTGCAGCCCATGAAAATGGCCGCCGCCGAAGGCCTCTACACCACCGAGAGCCCCGCCGCCTTCAGCATCCTCACCGTCGGCAGCCTCGACGGCAGCCGCGAGATCTTCGCCCTCAAGATCCCCTACCTGCTCAGCTTCCTCGGCACCGGCGACCCCCACGGCACCGTCCAGGGCATCAACGACCTCCAGGCCCAATACACCGCCCAGTACGGCCCCGGCAGCTACACCCCGATCATCCCGGTCACCTACTGGAGCTTCCGCATGATGATCGGCTTCGGACTCGCCGCCGCCGCCATCGCCCTCTGGGTCCTCTGGGCCCACCGCAAGGGCCGCACCCCCACCGGAAAATGGCTCCTCCGCGCCGGCCTCGCCATGCCCCTGCTCCCACTCGCCGCCAACAGCTTCGGCTGGATCTTCACCGAGATGGGCCGGCAACCCTGGATCGTCTTCGGCGAAATGCTCACCCGCGACGGCGTCTCCCGCAGCGTCAGCCTCACCGAGGTCCTCACCAGCTTCACCGCCTTCACCATCGTCTACGCCACCCTCGCCGTCATCGAGGTCCGCCTCCTCATCCGCTACGCCAGAAACGGACTCCCCGACACCGAGCCCCCCACAACCGACGACGACACCGACGACACCGACCGCCCCCTCGCCTTCGCCTACTGACCCCGGAGCCCCGCCGTGGACCTCACCACCGTCTGGTTCGTCCTCATCGCCGTCCTCTTCACCGGCTACTTCATCCTCGAAGGCTTCGACTTCGGCGTCGGCGCACTCCTACCCGTCCTCGCCCGCGACGACCGCGAACGCCGCGTCATGATCAACACCATCGGACCCGTCTGGGACGGCAACGAGGTCTGGCTCATCACCGCCGGCGGCGCCATGTTCGCCGCCTTCCCCGAGTGGTACGCCACCCTCTTCTCCGGCTTCTACCTACCCCTGCTGCTCATCCTCCTCGCCCTCATCGTCCGCGGCGTCGCCTTCGAATACCGCCACAAACGCCCCGAAGCCACCTGGAAACGCCGCTGGGACACCGCCATCACCCTCGGCAGCCTCATCCCCGCCCTCCTCTGGGGCGTCGCCTTCGCCAACATCCTCCGCGGCGTCCCCCTGGACGCCGACCACGAGTACACCGGCGGCCTCCTCGACCTCCTCAACCCCTACGCCCTCCTCGGCGGCCTCACCACCACCGCCCTCTTCCTCACCCACGGCGCCGTCTTCACCGCCCTCAAGACCACCGGCGACATCCGCCACCGCGCCCGCACCCTCGCCACCCGCCTCGGCACCCTCGCCGCCGCCCTCACCACCACCTTCCTCACCTGGACCCTCACCATCCGCGGCAACACCACCGCCGTCATCCTCGCCACCACCGCCACCGCCGCCCTGCTCGCCGGCCTCACCGCCGCCCACCACCGCCGCGAAGGCTGGGCCTTCACCGGCACCGCCACCGCCATCGCCCTCACCGTCGCCACCCTCTTCACCGCCCTCTTCCCCAACGTCCTGCCCTCCACCGGCGACCCCGCCGGCACCCTCACCGCCACCAACGCCGCCAGCACCCCCTACACCCTCGAGATCATGACCTGGGTCGCCGCCGTCTTCACCCCCGTCGTCCTGGCCTACCAGGGCTGGACCTACTGGGTCTTCCGCAAACGCATCGGCGTCACCCACATCCCCACCCACTGACCCCCACCACCCAACCGGCCCCCGGGCATCCCACCCGGGGGCCGGAAACGACACGCGGCGCGGAGCCGCCCCCGGCAACCCCACGCCACGCCACACCCACCACGATCAGCGACACCCACCGGCGCCCCCGACCACCACACCTCACCCCGCCTCGCGCAACTCCGCCAACCGCGCCTCGATCTCCGCCAACTCCGCCCGCAACCGCTCCGCCTGCTGCTCCGCCTCAGCCCGCTCCGCCCCCAGGATCTGCTCCACCGCCTCCTGCACACCCGGCACGTCCACCAACGCCACCATCCGCAACGCCTCCGCCGGCTTCACCACGTACGGCTTCGCCAACGACTTGCTGCCCTGCTGCGCCGCCACCGTCCACTCGCCCTCCGCGTACTGCAACGTCACCGTCAACCCCGCCGGCGCCTTCGGCTTCGCCACCTTCACCGCCCGCTTCGCCGGCTTCGCCTCCACCACATCCACCTTCGGCTCCTCCCGCCGCTCATCCCGCGACCCGTCACCACGCGACTGCTCCGGCACCGGCGCACGCTCCAACACGAACTCCGGCTCCGCCACCACCGGCTCCACGACGACCTCCGCCTCCGGCTTCGGTTCCACCACCCGCCGCCCCGCACCACGCGGCGCCACCGCCACGTCAGCGGGGGAGAACGGCAACTCGTCCCGCCCGAACCGCACCACCACGAACTCGTCCGACACCGCCGGATCGGTCAGCTCCACCACCTGACCCACCTGCCCGGCGATCTGCCCCGCCGCAGCCGTGAACACCACCTTCGGCTTACGACCCGCCGCCAACGCCTCGCGGATGCCCTGCACCTCGTCAGTGGACAACCCCTGGCCCGCCGCCCCCATCACCAACCACCCTCTTTTCGGACAACTGTCGGAATTTCCTGCCTTTGATACCAGCCGCCACCGACACCAGCCCCGCCGGGGCACCACCGACCACGACCGACGGACGCGCGCCACGGTAACCTCGGCCGACAGCACCACGGCGGGGGAGAGGGGCACCGTGACGACACCGGTCACCCTCATCACCGGCGGCGGACGCGGCATCGGCGCCGCCACCGCCCGCCGCCTCGCCCACGCCGGCCACGACATCGCCCTGTGCTACCGCCGCGACCACGCCGCCGCCACCGCCGTCCTGGCCGACGTGCGCGCCACCGGCCGCCGCGCCATCGCCGTACCCACCGACACCCGCGAACCCGACCAGGTCACCCACCTGTTCGACACCGCCGCCGACGCCCTCGGCCCGATCACCGGCCTGGTCAACAACGCCGGTGTCACCAGCCCGATCGGCCCCTTCGTCGACCTCGCCGTCGACGACATCCGTGACGTCGTCGACGTCAACATCGTCGGCTACCTCCTCTGCGCCCAACAGGCCGCCCGCCGGATGACCGCCGGATCCGCCATCGTCAACGTCTCCTCGGTCGCCGCGACCCTCGGCAGCCCGGGGGAGTACATCCACTACGCCGCCAGCAAGGCCGCCACCGACACCCTCACCGTCGGCCTGGCCAAGGAACTCGCCCCACGCGGCATCCGGGTCAACGCCGTCGCGCCCGGCATCGTCCGTACCGAGATCCACGCCCTCTCCGGCGTGCCCGACCGGCCGGAGCGCGCGGCGGAGCGGATCCCACTCGGCCGGGCCGGCGAACCCGACGAGGTCGCCGCCGCTATCGCCTGGCTGCTCGGCCCGGAAGCCTCCTACACCACCGGTACGGTCCTGCGCGTCTCCGGCGGCCTCTGACCCACCGCCGGCAGCGGAGCGGAGGAGGGCCCGAACCGTTCAACTTGACATAATGTACATTATCGAATCGGAACCACCCGGGCGTGGACCCACCCGAGCGGGGCTCCGACAGCCCGGTCGACCGCCCATCGCGCCGAGGTGACCACGAGCGCAACCGTTCCCGCCCGCATCGCCGCTCACCGTCGCCGACGTCGTGGCGCCCGGTGCGGACACGACGCGCCACGGACACTGTGGAACTGCCCCGTCGGTGCGGTCACCCGGCAACCGGACCGGCCAGTCGACGGATCACCGCCCACGCCCTGGGCCGGCCGCCGTCCTACCGCTTCGGCGCCCCCGCCGGCCGACCTTCCCGTCAGGGCTGCGGGGCTCCCTGCCCCGTGCCCGGTTCATCCCGTCACCGGCGCCGGCCGGACGGACGTGGTGCGCGAGCCGGCTCCGCTCCCCCCGTTCATGGCGCCAACCTGAAAATCATGCATAATTACCCTTATGCATGACAAAGTGGACGGAAGTGTCAGGGTGTTGATCGAGGAGTTCCTGACCGCCCGGGCCACCCGGAAGCCCTCACCACACACCCTCCAGGCGTACCGGCGGGACCTGCTGGGCGTCGCCCGCCTGGCCGCCGAGCAGGCCACCCCTCCCCTGTCGCCCGACACCCTGCCGGTCACCGCCCTCTCCCCCCGGTCGCTGCGGGCGGCCTTCGCCGCGTTCGCCGCTCCCCGGGCGGCGGCGTCGGTGCACCGGGCCTGGTCCACCTGGAACAACTTCTTCACGTTCCTGGTCGCCGAGGGTGTGGTGGCGGGCAATCCGATGCCGGCGGTCGACCGTCCCCGTGCCCCACTCCCCCAGCCCAAGCCGCTGCGCGGCGAGGACACCCCGGAGCAGCTGCTCGACGCGGTGGCCCGGGCGGTGGGACGCCAGCACGATCCGTGGCCGGAACGCGATCTGGCGGTGGTGGCGTTGGCGCTCTGCACCGGCCTGCGGTTGTCGGAGCTGTTGGCGTTGCGGGTCGGGTCGGTGGCGGGTCGTGCGGGTGAGCGCCGGCTGGACGTGGCGGGCAAGGGTGGTCGTCCGCGGGTGGTGCCGGTCGAGCCGGAGTTGGACGGGGTGCTGGTGGCGTACCGGGAGAGTCGGGTGCGGCGGTTCGGTACGCGTTCGGTGCGGCCGGACTCGGCGTTGCTGGTGGATCGGCGGGGTGAGCCGTTGCGGCGGGGTGGTCTGCAGTACCTGGTGGATTCCTGTTACCGGCGGGCGGGGATCACGGACCGGGTGCCGCGGGGTGCGCGGTTGCACGCGTTGCGGCACACGTTCGCGACGCGGTTGGCCGAGGACGGGGCGAGTGCGGCGGAGATCATGCGGCTGCTGGGGCATGCGTCGTTGGCGTCGTCGCAGACGTACATCGAGGTGACGGCGGGTCAGCAGCGGGCGGCGGTGCGGTCGAACCGTACGCATCGGGTGTTGGTGGGTCTGGTGTCGGCGGGGTGACGGGCGGGGTGTGTCGTGGTGGTCAGCCGAGGTCGACGACGAGGGGGCGGTGGTCGGAGATGGTGGAGGCGGGGGTGGTGACGGCGGTGACGGGTGGGAGCCGGTGGGCGTCGTGCCGGTCGACGAGGATGTGGTCGAGTTGGACGCGGGGGCGGGTGGCGGGGTAGGTGGGTCGGCGGCCGAGGGGGCGCCAGCCGGAGACGATTCGGGTGGCGGTGGTGGGGAGGTTCAGGTCGCCGAGGAGGACGCGTGGTGCGGGGAGGGTGCGGAGTGCGCGGACGACCTGGCGGAGTTGGTGGGCGTTCCAGCCGGGGACGAAGGAGAGGTGGGTGGCGGCGGCGGTGAGGGGGCCGTGTGGGGTGTCGAGGACGGCGGCGAGGAGGACTCGTGGTTCGTCGTGGAGGAGGAGTAGTCCGCCGCCGGGGCCGGGTACGTAGACGGGGGATCGTACGGGTGCGGGTCGTAGTCGGGTGATCTGCCAGGTGCGGACGGGGTAGCGGGTGATGAGTCCGATGCCGTAGCAGGGTTCGCCGTGGCCGTCGTCGTCGTGGGTGAGGGGGCGGAATCGTTCGCCGGGGGTGCCGACGACGGCGGCGGCGAATCGGTGTTCGGGGGCGTCGAGGGCGCGGGCGGCGATGGCGGTGAGGTCGAGGTTTCCGCTGCGGGTCTGGTCGCGGTCGACTTCCTGGAGGGCGAGGATGTCGGCGTCGAGGCTGGTGACGGCGGCGGTGAGGCGGTCGGGGTCGACGAGTCCGTCGGCCGGGGATCGGCCGTGCAGCAGGTTGAAGGTGGCCAGGCGCACGTTATGCACGATACGTGGTGATGGGAGGGTTGCCGGGTGGTGAGAGCGCTGGTGTGTTCGGTGTTGGTGTTCGTGGTGGTTGGTGTCGTGGGGTTGTGGGTGCGTCGTCGTCGTGGCCGGTGAGGCTGCCCACAGGGGGTCTCGTGGGGTGGGTGGCGCTGGGAAGAATGGCGGCCCGTGGATGCTCTGTCGTTGACGACCCTGCTGACTGCGGCGGCCCTGGCGGGTTGGGTGGATGCCGTGGTGGGTGGGGGTGGGTTGTTGTTGTTGCCGGCGTTGTTGGTGGCGGCGCCGGGGTTGCCGGTGGCGACGGCGTTGGGGACGAACAAGTTGGCGGCGATCGCGGGGACGTCGACGGCGGCGGTGACGTATGCGCGGCATACGAGGATCGATTGGCGGGTGGCGGGGCCGGCGGCGGGGTTGGCGGTGGGGTGCGCCGGGGTGGGTGCGGCGTTGGCGGGGGTGGTGCCGGCGGAGGCGTACCGGCCGGTGGTGTTGGTGGTGTTGGTGGCGGTGGCGGTGTTCGTGGCGGTGCGGCCCCGGTTGGGGGTGGTGGCGTTGCCGGAGCGGCGGACCCGGGGGCGGGTGGTGGTCGCGGTGGTGGTGGCCGGTGGTGGGATCGCGTTGTACGACGGGTTGATCGGGCCGGGTACGGGGACGTTTCTGGTGGTGGCGTTCACGTTGCTGGTGGGGGCGGATTTCCTGCACGGTTCGGCGATGGCGAAGATCGTCAATGCTGGTACGAATCTGGGTGCGCTGGTGGTGTTCGGGCTGGCCGGGCATGTGTGGTGGTGGCTGGGGTTGGCCATGGCGGTGTGCAACGTGGCGGGTGCGGTGGTGGGTGCGCGGATGGCGTTGCGGCGTGGGGCGGGGTTCGTGCGGGTGGTGTTGCTGGTGGTGGTGTTGGCGTTGCTGGCGAAGTTGGGTTACGACCAGTGGTTGGCCGGTTGAGGTGGGTGGGGCGTGGTGTCGCGGAAGGAGAGGTAGTCCGCGAGGCGGGCGGATCCGGTGAGCATCGCGCGGCTGCGGGCTGTGATTCGCTGCCGCCACTGGTCGATCGAGGCTGCCAGGGGGCCGGGTCCACCGGCGGCGTGGACCTGCTCGATGACGGCTGCGATGCGGTCGAGTGGGTGACCGCCGCGGCGCAGCAGATGGGCGAGTTCGGCGTCGCGTACGTCTTCGGGTGAGTAGATTCGCGCGGTCCGGGACCGGGCCGGGGTCAGGATGCCGGCGCGTTCCCATTTGCGCAGGGTGGCTGGGGTGACGCCGAGCCGGTGGGCGAGGACACCGACCGGGATGGGCCGGTCCGGTCCGGGCGTGGTCGGTGTGGGGGTTGCGAGCAGGACAGCGGTCGAGGCGACGCGGTCGAGGGTTTCCCGGTCGCGGTGCAGCTGGACGTGGGCGGTGTCGAGCAGGGCCAGGGCTGTCGGTAGGTCGTCGCGGAGAACTGATCTCATGATGTCGCCGGCTGTGCGGTGGCCGTATCCCGTGACGAGTGCGACGTAGGCGTCGAGCGCGCCGGCATGGTCGTCGGTGTAGGTCCGGTAGCCGCTCGGTGTGCGGGCGGCCGATGGGATCACTCCGGCCTGCTCGTAGTTGCGGACTGCCTGGGCGGAGAGCCCGTGGGTCCGGGCCAGATCCACGGGTCGGTACGTCCGGTTTTTAGACTTCATTGGGTTGAGCTCCGGGTCGGTTCGGGCAAAGTTTCAACCGCTGGTTCAACGATACGGTTGAGGTCATGGCTTTCGACTCCGAGTTGTTGTCCCGTATCGCCGTGCGCCGGCCGCATCTGCTCGCGATCGGCGAGCCCTACCACGGGGAGCCGGCGTTTCCGCATCTGCGCAATCGGATCCTCGAGAGACTCGCCGGGTTCGGCTTCCGGTCGATCGCGATCGAGTCGGACCGGGCGGCCGGTCTCGCTGTCGACGACTATGTGCAGGGTCGACGGGACGAGGTGGATCTGTCGACGGGCATCAGTCATGGCTGGGGTGCCCATCCCGCCACCCGCGAACTGATCGAATGGCTGCGGGCGTACAACGAGAAGGTGCCGGCCGGGGAACGTATCGCCTTTCACGGTTTCGATGCTCCGACGGAGATCACGGGTGCTCCCAGCCCTGGGCCTCTCCTGCGGGAGTTGCGCGATTACCTCGGCGTGCCGGCGCCTGACCTGGACCGTCTGGTCGGTGACGAGGGTCGCTGGACCGCTCCGGAGATCATGTTCGATGCGGCTCGGTCGCCCGGTCGGTCATCGGAGGCTGCGGCGTTGCGTGGCCTCGCCGAGGATCTGCGTACGCTTCTGTACGCCGATGCGCCCCGGCTGGTCAGGGACACCTCGGCGGAGGCCTGGAACCGGGCCAGGGTGCTCGCGGGTACCGCTGTCGGCCTGTTGGCCTACCATGCCGCGATGGCGGAGCCGGGCTCTCAGTCGTGGCGGATCGGCCGCCTGCTCGCGGTGCGTGACGCGTTGATGGCGCAGAATCTGCTGGACATCCTTGCCGTGGAGCGGGAGCGGGGGCCTGTTCTCGTTTCCGGCAACAACGCCCATCTGCAACGGCATCCGAGTCGGTGGGCCACCCGTTGGGATGGTCAGGATCTGGCAGCGCAGTGGAACGGTGCCGGTTCGATCGTGTCGCCGTTGCTCGGGGACCGGTACGTGTACGTGGCCGGCAGTCTCGGGGCGAGCGGGCCGGTCGGTCTGGGGCAGCCGGAGCCCGGCACCTTCGAGGAGCGGCTCGGTCCGGAGACGGGGATCTTTCCGCCGCCGGTGGGTGGGGATCTGCGGGAGCGCGTGGTGGACCTGCTCGGGTATTTTCCGTTGGACGTGGGCACGGTGGAGACCTGCGACGCGATCCTGCACGTCGGCTCGGAGCCTGGTGCGGCCGACGCGGCTCGGATCTTCGGCCTTCACGGGGTGACCGAGACCCGGATCCCGCCGGGCTCGGAGATGCCTTCCTACACCTGGGGCGACCGGTTCTTCTTCGCGGGCGTGGATCGGGTGCGGCCGTTCGCCACGATCGTCCTGCATGACGTGCCGGGCTTCGACGAGCGGTCTCGTCTGTCCGAGCGTGGGCGGTACCGGCTCAACATCGAGGTGGGGCGCGCCGAGTTCCGGAACCTGTTCGGCTACGGTCCGGAGGAGTTCGACGTGCACCGCGACGGTCTCGACTTCGCGGAGGCGGATCGGTTGATGCCGCATCCGGTCTATGCGGTGCAGGGCTGGGTGAGTGTGGTCAATCCGGGTCCGGCCTCTGCGGATGAGGTGACGCGGCTGGTGGCCCAGGCGCGGTCCCGGAGCGCGGAGCGGGAGGGCCGCGGTAGTCGGCGCCGGTAGCCCGGCTGGGTCTGCGGGCCCGGCGCCGGGGCGGGTGTCGCGGCCCCGCCGGTCGGGTCGAGCACGACGGGGGTGTCGCGGCAGCGCGGGTGTTGGCGCGTGGCGTGGGGTCAGCGGCGGCGGGGTGAGTCGTAGCGGCCGGCGCGGATCTCGCGGAGGGCGCGGCGGCGGGTGTCGCCGCGGAGGGTGTCGACGTAGAGGGTGCCGGCGAGGTGGTCGGTTTCGTGTTGGAGGGCGCGGGCGAGGAAGCCGCTGCCGGTGATGGTGAGTGGTTGGCCGTGTTGGTCGAAGCCGTGGGCGGTGGCGTGGAGGGCGCGGGGGGTCGGGAAGTAGTGGCCGGGGATGGAGAGGCAGCCTTCGTCGTCGTCCTGGAGTTCGGTGGACAGGTCGAGGGTGGGGTTGACGAGGTGGCCGCGGTGGCCGTCGGCGTCGTAGACGAACACCTGGGCGCTGACGCCGATCTGGGGGGCGGCGACGCCGGCGCGGCCGGGTTCGCCGAGGAGGGTGTCCATCAGGTCGGTGACCAGGGCGCGTAGGTCGGCGTCGAAGGTGGTGACGGGTTCGCAGGGGGTGCGCAGGACGGGGTCGCCGATGATGCGGATGGGGCGCATGGTCATGGCGGAAGGTTAGCGTCCGGCTGCGGCGGGTGTGGTGTCCGGTCGGTTGGCGACGAGGACGGCGATGCCGTCGAGGATGCGGTCGAGGCCGAAGGTGAAGGCGCGGGTGGGGTCGGTGGTGCCGCCGTATTCTTCGCCGGCGGTGGTGCCGACGCGGGCGGCGGTCGGGTAGCGGCGCGGGTCGAGGGCTCTTTCCAGGTAGGGGGCGTGGGCGTACCACCATTGTTCGTCGGTCATGCCGGTGTGTCCGGGGGCCTGGGTGGCTTCGACGGCGCCGCGTACGGCGCCGTGGACGTAGCCGTTGACGAGGGTGACGACGGCGTCCATTTCGAGGTCGGTGAGGCCGATGCCCTCGACGGCGCGGAGTTCGGTGTCGTATTTCGCGATGGCGTGGGGGCCGAGTGGGGGGCGGGTGGTGGCGACGTGGAGCAGCCAGGGGTGGCGTAGGTAGCGGTTCCAGTTGGTGTGGGCGATGTGGGCCAGGCGGGTGCGCCAGTGGCTGTCGGGTGGGTGCGGTGGGTCGGTGGGTTCGCCGTAGACGGTGTCGACCATGACGTCGAGGAGTTCGCCCTTGCCGGGGATGTGGGTGTAGAGGCTCATGGTGCCGACGCCGAGGTGTTCGGCGACGCGGCGCATGGAGAGGGCGGGGAGTCCGTCGGTGTCGGCGAGGTCGATGGCGGCGCGGACGATGCGGTCGACGGTGAGGTCGGGTCGGCCGCGTCGGGTGGGGCGGTCGCGGGTGCGCCAGAGCAGGGCGAGGCTGCGGGCGGGGTCGCCGGTGCCGGGGTACTCGGTGGTCATCGGGGTTCACCCTACCGGTGGGGTGGGGGTGGGAGACCGGCTGAGTTGTCGGGCCGGGGTCAGGGGTGGGCGAGGGCGGCGCGCAGGGGGGCGGCCTTGGCGGCGGCTTCGGCGACTTCGGCCTGCGGGTCGCTGTCCCAGGTGATCCCTCCCCCGGCCCACAGGTGCAGTCGGTGGGGGTCGGCGGCGGCGGTGCGGATGGTGAGGCCGAGGTCGAGGTGGCCGGGGCCGACCCAGCCGAGTGCGCCCATGCTGGCGCCCCGGCCGACGGGTTCGGTGGTGGCGATGTGGGTGAGGGCGGCGTGTTTGGGGGCGCCGGTGACGGAGCCGCCGGGGCAGACGGCGCGGAGCAGGTCGGCGAGGCCGAGGCCGTCGGCGGCGGTGGCGGAGATGGTGGATTCGGCCTGCCACAGGTCGCACCAGCGGCGGACGGTGAACAGCTCGTCGACCTGGACGCTGCCGGTGCGGGCGATGCGGGCGAGGTCGTTGCGTTCCAGGTCGACGATCATGACGTGTTCGGCGCGTTCCTTGGCGGAGTCGAGCAGTTCGCGGTGGCCCTGGGTGGTGGCGGGGCGGGTGCCTTTGATGGGGCGGGTGTGGATGCGGCCGGCGGTGACTTCGACGAGGGTTTCCGGGGAGGCGCAGCCGAGGGCCCAGCCGTGGCCGTGGAGGGTGCCGCCGTAGCGGGCGCCGGGGAGGGTGCCGAGGCGGGCGAGGGCGGGGAGGGGGTCGCCGGTGTAGGGGGCGGCGGCGTGGCCGACGAGGTTGACCTGGTAGACGTCGCCGCGGGCGATGGCGGCGCGGACGGTGTCGACGGCGGTGGCGTGTTGGTCGGGGGTCCAGCTGGGCTGCCAGGGGCCGAGCCACCAGGGTGCGGTGGTGGGTGGTGCCGGTGGGGTGGGGTGGTCGGTGTGGGTGTGGATGACGACGGCGATGTCGGGTAGGGCGGGGGCGGGGGTGGGTGGGCCGGGTGGGGCGCCGGTGATGAGGGCGCCGGCGGCGGCGGAGACGTAGAGGGAGGCGCCGCAGATGCCGGTGGGGTCGTGGTGGGCGGGTCGGGTGAGGTCGGTGACGGGTAGCCCGTGGGTGGTGAGGAAGTCCTGGATGGTGGTGGCGGGGTCGCCGCCGTCGGTGGTGCGCCATTCGAGGCGGGCGTGTTCGGTGAGGGTGTGTCGGCAGGCTGGTGGGGCGGCTGGTGGGGTGTTCCACCGCCGTGGGAGCGTTTCCACGACGTCCGGGCCATGGGGGATCATCCGTTCAGCGGATTTCCGGGGCGGCCGACGGGTAGCTGCTCGATGTCGTGCGCTTCCGCTTGGTACTGTGCGTCACTGGTCATGTGAACCATGACACAGTGCCCCCACAGTCCGGAGAACCCGATGTGTCAGCACCAACCCACCTGCCCCTCCGCTGAGGCGACCGACCGGGAGGCCGCCCGGATTCTCGCCTGCTTCCCCGAGCAGGGCTGGAGCCTGCTCTGCAACGGGGTGATCGTCTTCGAGGACACCGGCGAACTGCTCCCCGACGGCCGTACCATCGCCCCGCACCGCGGGCCCGCCCGCCACGCGCTCGCCGCCTGACGACGACACCCGTCGATCTGCCCGGCGGCGTCCGCGCAGGTCCAGGCTAAACCCCGGACCACGCGCCACGCCGGCCGGGGCGGCGGTGCCGCCCCGGCGCGACCCGACTCACTCGGCGAACGCCTCCGGCGCCGGACACGAGCACACCAGGTTCCGGTCACCGTACGCGCCGTCGATGCGCCGCACCGGCGGCCAGTACCGGCCCATCCGGTCCACCCCGGCCGGGTAGGCGCCCACCGACCGCGGGTACGGGTGCGGCCACTCGTCGGCCGACACCATCGCCGCGGTGTGCGGGGCGTTCGACAGCGGGTTGTCCCCCGCCGGCCACTCCCCCGACCCCACCCGGTCGATCTCCGCCCGGATCGCGATCATCGCGTCACAGAACCGGTCCAACTCGGCCAGGTCCTCGCTCTCGGTGGGCTCCACCATCAGCGTCCCCGCCACCGGGAACGACATCGTCGGCGCGTGGAACCCGTAGTCGACCAGCCGCTTGGCCACGTCGTCCACGCTCACCCCGGTCGTCTTCGTCAACGGCCGCAGGTCCAGGATGCACTCGTGCGCCACCAGGCCCTCGTTGCCGGCGTACAGCACCGGGTAGTGGGCGCGCAGCCGCGCCGCCACGTAGTTCGCCGCGAGGACCGCCACGCCGGTCGCCCGGGTCAGCCCCTCCGCGCCCATCATCCGCAGGTACGCCCACGGGATCGGCAGGATCCCCGCCGACCCGTACCGGGCCGCCGACACCGCCGGCCGGTCCACGTCGTGCCCGCCGACCGGATCCCCCGGCAGGAACGGCGCCAGGTGCGACCGCACCGCCACCGGACCCACCCCCGGGCCGCCCCCGCCGTGCGGGATGCAGAACGTCTTGTGCAGGTTCAGGTGCGACACGTCCGCCCCGAACCGGCCCGGCTTGGCGTACCCGACCAGGGCGTTGAGGTTCGCCCCGTCGACGTACACCTGGCCCCCGGCGTCGTGGACCCTCGCGCACAGCTGCGCGATGCCGGTCTCGTACACCCCGTGCGTCGACGGGTACGTCACCATGATCGCCGCGAGGACGTCCCGGTGCTTGTCGACCTTCGCGTCGAGGTCGACCAGGTCCACGTTGCCGTCGACGTCACAACCGACCACCACCACGCGCATCCCGGCCATCACCGCGCTCGCCGCGTTCGTGCCGTGCGCCGACGACGGGATCAGGCACACGTCCCGGTGTCCCTCACCACGGCTGCGGTGGTACGAGCGGATCGCCAGCAGCCCCGCCAGTTCCCCCTGCGAACCGGCGTTGGGCTGCACGCTCACCGCGTCGTAGCCGGTCACCTCCGCCAGCCATCCCTCCAACTGGGCGACCAGGTCGCGGTACCCGGCGGTCTGCGCCGCCGGCGCGAACGGGTGCAGGTGGGCGAACTCCGGCCAGCTCACCGGCTCCATCTCGGTGGTGGCGTTCAGCTTCATCGTGCACGACCCCAGCGGGATCATGCCCCGGTCCAGGGCGTAGTCGAAGTCGGCGAGGCGACGCAGGTACCGCAGCATCGCCGTCTCCGAGTGGTGCCGGTGGAACACCGGGTGGCTGAGGACGGCGCCGGTACGGGCCAGCGCGGACGGCAGCGCCGCGTCCACGTCGCCGGAGAACGGCGCCACCCCGAACGCCGCCCACACCGTCTCCAGGTGCCCGACGGTGGTCGTCTCGTCGCAGGAGATCCCCACCCGGTCGGCGTCGACCAGCCGCAGGTTCACGCCCCGCGCGGCCGCCGCGTCCACGACCTCGACGGCCCGGCCCGGCACGTGCGCGCACACCGTGTCGAAGAACGGCACGTCCGCGACGGTCACCCCACCGGCACGCAGCCCGGCCGCCAGCCGCGCCGCCATGTCGTGAGTGCGCGTGGCGATCTGCCGCAGCCCGTCCGGACCGTGGTAGACGGCGTACATGCCGGCCATCACCGCCAGCAGCACCTGCGCGGTGCAGATGTTGCTGGTCGCCTTCTCCCGGCGGATGTGCTGCTCACGGGTCTGCAACGCCAGCCGGTACGCCGGGTTCCCGGCGGCGTCCCGGGACACCCCGACGAGGCGACCCGGCAGCATCCGCTCCAGGCCCGCGCGGACCGCCAGGTAGCCGGCGTGCGGGCCGCCGAAACCCATCGGCACCCCGAACCGTTGGGTGGTGCCGGCGGCGATGTCCGCGCCGATCTCACCCGGCGCGCGCAGCAGCGTCAACGCCAGCAGGTCCGCCGCGACCGTCACCAGCGCGCCGGCCGCGTGCGCCGCCGCCACCAGCGGGGCGTGGTCCCGCACCGTGCCGGACGCGCCCGGATACTGCAGGTGCAGGCCGAAGAACTCCGCCGGCAGCGGCTCGGCGTCGACGTCGACGACCCGCACCTCGATGCCGAGCGGCTCGGCCCGGCCGGCGATCACCGCGACGGTCTGCGGCAGGGTGTCCGCGTCGACCACGTACACGTTGCTCTTCGTCTTCGTGGCGCGGCGGGCCAGGGTCATCGCCTCCGCCGCGGCGGTGCCCTCGTCGAGCATCGAGGCGTTCGCGGTGGCCAGGCCGGTCAGGTCGGTCACCATGGTCTGGAAGTTCAGCAGCGCCTCGAGACGGCCCTGGCTGATCTCCGGCTGGTACGGGGTGTAGGCGGTGTACCAGGCCGGGTTCTCCAGCACGTTGCGGCGGATCACCGCCGGGGTGTGCGTGCCGTGGTAGCCCAGCCCGATCATCGACACCGCGACGGTGTTGCGGGCGGCGAGGGCCCGCAGCTCGGCGATCGCCTCCCGCTCGCTGGCCGCCGGCGGCAGGTCCAGGGTGCCGTGCCAGCGGATCACCTCGGGGATCGCCGCGTCCATCAACTCCTCGACGGAGCCGTATCCCACCGTTTTCAACATCCGGCGCTCACTGTCCGCATCGGGACCGATGTGACGGGCGGCGAACTGCTCTACGGTCATGCGCTGTGCTCCCCGGGGGCCAGGTCGACGGATCGGCCTCCCCCTCTGTCGCGCCCGCACAGCGCTCCACAGTGCCTGCCCACGAGGTCCTTTTGCCTGAGAGGTTCCGGGGAGGGGTTGCCCCTTCGGCGCCGCCCGGGGGCACCTGCCCCGCGCGGTCTCTCCCCCGTGGGTGGTACGGCACGTTCCACGCTACCAGCGTCGGTGTTTCCCGGCGGTGGCGTACCCCACCCCGGCAGCTCAGGACAGCACGTCGAGCGGCGCGGCCACCAGCCGGTCGGCCAGGGCGGGCAGGAACCGCCCCAGCGGCGCGTCGACGGTCAGCGCGGCGTACCCGTCGCCCCGGGTGGGCCCCTGGTTGACGATCACGACCGGAACGTCCCGTTTCGCCGCCCGCAGCACGAACCGGCGGCCCGACATCACCGTCAACGACGACCCGAGCACCAGCAGCAGCCGGGCCCGTTCCACCAGGTCGAAGCAGCGGGCCACCCGGGGCGCGGGCACCGTCTCGCCGAAGAACACCACGTCGGGCTTGAGCATGCCGCCCCGGCAGAAACCGCAGTCCACCACCCGGAACGCGGCCACCGCCGCGTCGGGCAGCTCCACGTCACCGTCCGGGTTGACCGCCGTGACCGCCGCCGTGAACCCCGGATTCGCCTCCCGCAGCCGCCGGTCCAGTTCCTCCCGCGAGGTGAGGTTCCCGCAGTCCAGGCAGACCACCTCGTCGAGCCGGCCGTGCAGCTCCACCACCCGGGGGCTGCCCGCCGTGGTGTGCAGGCCGTCGACGTTCTGGGTGATCACCGCGTCCACCAGACCCGCGTGCTGCAACCGGGCCACCGCCCGGTGCCCGTCGTTCGGCGCGGCCCGCGCCATCAGCCGCCACCCCAGGTGGCTGCGCGCCCAGTAGCGCCGCCGCGCGGCGGCGTCACCGGTGAACGTCTGGTACGTCATCGGGGTGTGCCGGCGCGCCACCCCGCTGGGACCCCGGTAGTCGGGAATACCCGACTCGGTGGACAGCCCCGCGCCGCTGAGCACCACCACACCACCAGCGGCGACCCGCCGCGCCACCGCCTCGACCCGCTCCGTCACCCGTCCATGCTGCCTCAGCCGCCCCGCCGGCGGCGAGCCGTCGGGGGCCGGTCCGCGTGGTGGACCGGCCCCCGCGCGTCACCGCTGCGGCGCGGAGGGCGGCTGCTGGCGCGGCAACGCCGGGGCCGCAGCCGCGGCGGACACCGCCGGCCCGGCGCCGGCCGCCCCGACCAGCCGGTCCATCGTCCGGGCCAGTTGGGTGCTGCCGTCATCGAGCTGACGGGCCGCCGCCTGCATGTGGGAGATCATCATCTCGCCGTAGATGCGCAGTGCCTCCCGGGTGGCCACCGAGTCGTCGAACTCCGACCCGGCCGCGCGACGGTAGTCCTGCACCGCCCGCTCCGCCTCCTGCCGGGCCTCCTCCGCGGCGGCCTGCACGTAGCTGTCGTACTGCATGCGCGCGTACTCGGCGACCCGCCGGGCATAGTCGTGCGCCTGGGCGATGATCTGCTCCGCCTCGCGCTGCGCGGCGGAGAGCAGGTTCACCTCCTTCGCCGCCGGTGTCGCCGGACCGGCGCTCGGGATCACCCCGTGCCGGTGCAGCTCCACCCGGTCGGTGAGCCGCTCGTTCTCCGCGCGCAGGTGCGCGAGCTGCGCGGCCAGCAGGTCCAACTCGTCGGCGACCTGCACCCGGAACCGGTCCACGTCCTGGTGGTCGTAGCCGCGGCGGGTGAACGACGCGGTCGTGAACTCCCACCGCCGTACCCGGTCCGCCGTCAACCGCACCTGTGGCCCGCTCGCGGGCACCGGCACCCCCTCGTACCGGCCGATCGGGGTCGCGTTCACCGGGCACCTCCGGAATCGTCCTGGGGCGGCGACTCCACCGCCGTGCGCCACGCCGGGCCGTACCAGTGTCGGCCCAGCCCCTCGTGGTGCACCTGACCGGCGTGGTAGCCGGCCCGCGACAGCGTCTGCACCGCACGCCCCACCATCTCGTCCGAACCACACACGTACACGTGCCGGGACCGCCAGTCACCGTCGGCCAGCGCCCGGTCCACCGGATACGTCGGCTCCCCCGGCCGACGCGGGTCCAATCCCACCACGGGCGTCACCGTCAACCACGGGTACGCGGCGGCGAGCGAGTCGACCGTGTCGGTGTCGTAGAACTCCGGCCGCGACCGCGCCCCCACGTACAGGCCCACCCGTCGGTGGGAACCCTCCGCGGCGACCTGCTCCACCAGGGCCTTGACCGGCGCCCAGCCGGTACCGGAGGCCAACAGCAGCAGGTCGGCCCCACCCGCCGCCCGCAACGTCAGGGCGTCCCCCACCGGGGCGGCCAGGTGGATGTGGTCACCCACCGCGCACCCGTACACCAGCCGGGAACTCACCGCGCCACCCGGAGCGGCCCGCACGTGCAGCTCGATGGTGCCGTCCGGGCGGGGCGCGTTCGCCGGGGAGTAGTACCGCCAGGCCCGCACCGCCGGATGCGACACCCCGATCGACTGGCCCGGCGTGAACGGCAGCAGGTACTGCGGACGCAACGTCAGCACCGCCACGTCGAAGGTGCGCCGCTCGTGGCCGACGATCTCCGCCACCCACCACGGCGGGTGGACCTGCTCCGCCGCCTGCGCCGCCTCGATCATCACCTGCGACACCAGGCCGTACGCGCCCGCCCAGTCCCGGGCCAGTTCCTCGGTCCACTGGTCACCGAGGAAGTGCCGCAGGGTGGTCAGCAGCGCCTCCCCCACCGCCGGATAGTGCTCCGGACGGACCGCGAACTTCCGGTGGTCCGCGCCCAGGTCCCGCAGGAACCCGGTCAACCGGTCCACCTGGTCCACGTTGGACACGATGTGGCCCAACGCGGTGACCAGCCGGTCCCGCTGGCCGGCCATGTTCGTCGGGAACATCTGCCGGGTCTCGGGGTGGGACAGGAACAACGCCGAGTAGAAGTAGAGCGGAACCTGGTCGCCGTGCGCGGCGACCAGGTTCCAGCTGGTCTTGAGCCGTGCGACGTCCACGCTCAGGCGTCCGGACGGCCGCTGGCCACCACCTGGTCGCGTACCTGAACCAACACCGCACGCACGTGGTCCTGCACGTCCACCGGCACACCCAACTGCGTCAACGTGGCCAGCAGGTGAGCGCCGACGAGCTCGTAGTGCGCCGGGGGGATGGCCAGCGGCTGGTGCGCCTCGGCCAGCCCTCGGCCGGCGTACTCGTTCGGGCCGCCCAGCACCACGGTCAGCATCAATGCCAGGTGCCGGCGCTGTCCCACCATGTCGATGTCGGCGAAGTAGCCGACCAGTTCCGGATCGTCGAGCACCCGACCGTAGAACACATCGACGGCTGCCTTGACGGCTGCCGCCCCGCCGATGCGGTCGTAGTGTGAGGGAATGGACTGCTCGGTAACCGTCACGGTCAATCCTTCCAAAAGGGAGGGGAACCGCGCGAAGGACAGCGCGGGTCAACGGGCGGCCAGCTGGCATGACCCGTTCGGATCCCACCGGCTGACCGTGTGACGGACCATAGCGTGTCCGCCCGGACGACCCGCGCCCGCCCTGTCGGCTTCCCGTCTCCCGACCGTCACGGACGGTCGTGCCGCTCCCGGCCCTTCAGCCCGCCCGACGGCGGGCCCGCCGCGCCGCCAGCTCGTCACCGGCCGCCGGTTCCGCCGGCTCCTCGGTCCCCGGCACGGCCGGCTCCGCCGGCAGGTGCGACAGGGAACCCTGGATCTCCTTGAAGGCGCCGCCGATGGCGATACCGAACACCCCCTGGCCGCCCTGCAACAGGTCGACCACCTCCTCCGGGGAACGGCACTCGTAGACCGTCGTGCCGTCGGAGATCAACGTGATACCCGCCAGGTCACCGACCCCACGCGACCGTAACGCCTCGATCGCCTTACGGATGTTCTGCAGGGACACCCCCGCGTCCAGCAGACGCTTCACGACCTTCAACACCACCAGGTCGCGAAAGGAGTACAGCCGCTGGGTCCCCGAACCCGAGGCGTCCCGCACACTCGGCACCACCAGCGTCGTGCGGGCCCAGTAGTCCAACTGCCGGTAGCTGATGCCCACCGCCGCGCAGGCGGTCACACCCCGGTAGCCCACCGAGTCGTCACCCTCCGTCGCCAGCGATGGCGACACCTCGCCGAGGCCCTGCGGCGCCGTACCCGGATCTGAGTCTCGCGGCCCGTGCATCCCGACCACCTCCCCGCCTCTGCGGTGACACGTCGTTTCCGGGACGTGTACCCCTCGACACGGCAACCATATAGCCGGGTTCCGGAGTTGCCGGGCAGGCGCCGACGCGACACGCCGAACGATCACCCACATATCACGCACCGTGACGACAGGTGAACTCCGTGGGCACCGGAACGGAGCGCGGAGCGGCCGGCTCAGCCGGCGAAGTCCTCCGGACGGACCTGCTCCAGGAACTCCCGGAACTTCTCCACCTCGTCCTCCTGCTCGTCGGGGATCACGATCCCCGCCTCGCTGAGGACCTGCTCGGCACAACGAATCGGCGCACCGACCCGCAACGCCAACGCGATCGAGTCGCTCGGGCGCGCCGACACCCGCAGCCCGTCACCGATGAGCAGATCGGCGTAGAAGACGTTCTCCTTCAACTCGGTGATCTCCACCGCCCGCAACGGCGCCTTCAGCGCCGACAGCACGTCCCGCAGCAGGTCGTGGGTCAACGGGCGGGCCGTCTTCACACCCTGCTGCTCGTAGGCGATCGCCGTCGCCTCGACCGCGCCGATCCAGATCGGCAGATAGCGGTCCCCCTCAACCTCCCTGAGCAGGACGATCGGCTGATTGGTGGGCAGCTCCACCCGAACTCCGACCACGCTCAGCTCGCGCACCGCCGCCTCCGTGTCGTTGTCACCTACGCCGCACCGCGCCCTTGCCTGCACGGTACACGGACCCCGGAACTCCCCGGCCCGCGCGCACCACGCCCGCCGCACCCCACGCCGGGGAGGGATTACCCCAGGAAGCCTACGGCACGCTCCCTGGAGCAGATCTCCACCGCCGTCTCAGCGACCCAACGTCGACCGCAGCCCCACCCGGACCAACGCCGCGTGCAACTGCTGCGACAACGCCACCAACTCCCGGGCGGTCTCCGCCGCCCGGGCCCGCGCCGCCGGGTCGCTCTGCCGCGCCAACGGCAACAACAGCTGCGCGAACAGGCCCGCCTCCCGGTCCGCCGCCGTCCGGAAGGCCCGCAGATGCCGGGGCTCCAGCCCGTACGCCGCCAGCCCCGCCACCGCCCGCGCGATGACCAGGGCGTCCCCGTCGTACCAGCCCGGCGGACTCGACACCACCACGCCGAGCCGTTCCAGCTCGCCGAGGGTGGACTCCTCGATCCCGCTACGGGCCACCAGGTCCGTACGGCTCATCCGCGCCGACGTCGACTCGACCGGATCCGGCTCCGCCGGCGCCCGGCCGGGAACCTCACCGCCCGGACCCACCGCGACCAACGTCGGCCGCGGCCGGCCCGCACCGTCCGGCGAGGAGTCCCACTCGGCCAACTGCTCACGGATCACCCGCAGGGGCAGGTACTGATCCCGCTGCGCCGTCAGCACGAACCGCAGCCGGGCCACGTCGTCCCAGCTGTACTTCCGGTAACCCGCCGGTGTGCGCTGCGGCTCCACCAGGCCCTCGGCCTCGAGGAAACGCAGCTTCGAAATCGTGGTGTCCGGAAACTCCACCCGCAACTGGGCCAGCACCTCGCCGATACTCATCAGCGGTTGGGAGCGGGCCGCCCCGGGCGGCATGGAGGCCGCAGGCTCGTTCACCCCCGGCCGGCCTCCTCCTCCGGGCGCGGACCGGCGATGAACACGACCCGGAACTTACCGATCTGGACCTCGTCACCGTTGCTCAGCGTCGCCGCCTCCACCCGCTCCCGGTTGACGTACGTGCCGTTGAGGCTCCCCACGTCCCGCACGGTGAACGTGCCGCTGTCCCGGTGGAACTCGGCGTGCCGCCGGGACACCGTCACGTCGTCGAGGAAGATGTCACTGTCCGGATGCCGGCCACTGGTCGTCACGTCGTGGTCCAGCAGGAACCGGGCACCGGCGTTCGGCCCGCGACGGACCACCAGCAACGCCATGCCCGGCGGCAGCGAACCGGACATCCGGGTCGGCACCACGTCGGTGTCAGGACCCTCGAGAACGTCGTCGAGCGAACCGAGATTGAGCGTCGACGTGACGTCGAGCGGGGGGAACTCGTCGTCTGGGCGCGTCATGGGACCACCTCACGGATCTGTTCGGTCGGCGTCGGGTAAAGACCGGTCTTGGCCGCCGGGCTCAGGACCACCCGGCGGCTGGCTCCCCGGGCCCGGGAAGGCAATTTTCCACGACGCGCAACTATTTGGTTTCTCGGTCGACTGGGCGAGCCTAGCCAGCGCCGAAATGCAGGGCAACCGGACGCGCGGAGACACCGCACGATCCGGACCGGAGGACTCAGCCCCCGATGACGTCCCGGTACGCGGCCGGGGTCAGCAGACCCGCCACCGCACCCGGATCGTCCGGTCGGATCTCCAACAACCAACCCGCACCGTACGGATCCGTGTTGATCACCTCGGGCGTGTCGCCGAGCGCATCGTTGCGCGCCGCCACCGTCCCGCCCACCGGTGCGTAGATCTCCGACACGCTCTTGGTCGACTCGATCTCGCCCAGCGGCTCACCGGCCGCCACCACCACACCCTCGTCCGGCAACTGGACGTACACGATGTCACCCAACGCGTCCTGGGCGTAGTGGGTGATGCCGACCCGCACCGGGCCGCTGCCGTCACCCGCCACCCACTCGTGCTCGGCGGTGTATCGCAGGTCCTCAGGAATCACCAGACGCGTCCTTCGTCCTCGTGCTGACCAAACGGCGCGCCGGGACGAACCCGGCGCCGCCCACCGGTCAGGAGACCGGACGGGCGTGTTCCAACGTGATCGGTTCGTGCAGTG
The DNA here is from genome assembly GCF_040639195.1 of Micromonospora sp. NPDC023956. Taxonomy (NCBI): domain Bacteria; kingdom Bacillati; phylum Actinomycetota; class Actinomycetes; order Micromonosporales; family Micromonosporaceae; genus Micromonospora; species Micromonospora sp. NPDC023956. The sequence continues at coordinate 36,041 of NZ_JBEZZN010000020.1, read as the reverse complement.
CCGAAACCTCGGCGACCTCACGATCCTCAAAGCTCACGTTACCGCCGTCACCCTTGATCGATGCGGCCACCCCGCCGGGAATGTTCAAGGCGGTTCGCATCGTCGCCGGATCACCGATCACCGTGATCGAATACGGCCCGGTCATCCGCCGGCCGTCGACGACCAGGCCACCACCCTCGCCGTCCAGGAAATACGTCGACGCGATGATCCGTGCCGGCGACCCGACCCCACCGGAGATCTGCATCGCCTCCGCGCCCGCGCCCCGCAGCTCCTGCACCGCGTCGAGGACCCGACTCGCCGGGACCGACTTGCCACTGCCACTGATCCGGATCGTCAGCCCCGGACCGGTCGCCGGCAACGTACCCGCCAGGATCCCCAGCTCGTCGGCGCGGCGCGCCGCCTCCTCCAGCGCCGCCTCCCGCCCCTGCGCGCCGGAGGCCAACTGCCGCTGGCTCTCCTCCAACTCGGCGATGTCCTGCCGCAACCGGTTCTCCCGGGCATCGAGATCCGAGAGGATCCGCACCAGGTCCTCCTGCCGGGCCGCCGACAGGGTCGGATCGGTCGAGGTGGTCTTCAACTGCACCACCAGGGTGAAACCCAGCAACGCCAGCAGCACCGCGATCATCACCGACGCGGAACTCATCCGCTTCGCCGGCCCGGCCCCGCCCGCCGCCCGGGTCAGGTCGACGGTGGCCTCGGCGCCGTCGGACCGGTCGTCGTCGGAACCGGCCCCCTCCCGCGACGGGGTAGCCCGCAGCGGTGCGGTCTCGTCCGGGTCGGGTGCGTCGGGACGCGGGTCCGGCTCGGCCGCCGGCCCGGTGGGCCGGGACGGCCCGGTCGGCTCGGGCCACCCGGTGCCGGTGTCACTCTGCTCGTCGCTCATCACTGACCAACCTACGCCCGGAACAGGTGCCGGCGGATCGCCGCCACGTTCCCGAAGATCCGCACGCCCAGCACGACCACCACCCCCGTGGAGAGCTGCCCACCCACACCCAGCTGGTCGCCCAGGTACACGATCAGCCCGGCGACCAGCACGTTCGAGATGAACGACACGACGAACTGCTTGTCGTCGAAGATCCGGTCCAACTTCGCGCGTACCCCGCCGAAGACCGCGTCCAGCGCCGCGACCACGGCGATCGGCAGGTACGGCTGCAAGCCGGCGGGAACGGTGGGATCCAGGTACACCCCGAGCACCACACCGGCGATCAACGCCAACACCGCGATCATCGGCCACCTCCGGAAGGGCTGGGGGACGAGGTTCCCGACCCGGACGGCCGGGGAACACTGGAAGAACCCGCCGCCGCCGGCGACGACGGGGACGGCGACGGCGACTCCGTCACCGGTGGGCGGGCGTAGCGCAACTGCGAGTTGGTGGCCGCCTCCGGCAACGTCAGGCCCTCGGCCTGCCGGGAACCGAACGACAGGCCGGTCTGGTCGGCGACCCGCCGCAGCAGCGCCGCGGCGGTGCTCGCCTCGAACTGGCGGCGCATCCCGTCCGGCCCGATCGCCGAGACCCGGTACGGACCCGTCACCGGCCGGAAGTCCACCAGGATCGCCTCACCGGCCGAACGGATCGTCGACGTCGAGGTCAGCCGCTGGTCGTTGACCGCGATCGCCTCCGCGCCCGCCGCCCACAACGCGTTCGCCACCAGTTGCAGGTCCCGGTACAGCACCCTCCCCGGGCCGGGACCACCGGCGCCGGTGACCGCGTCCTGGTTACCGGGGGCGTCGGCGAGCTGCACCACCACGCCGTCGCCCCGCACCCGACCCAGCCCGGTCGTCGCCTCCAGGTCCCGCAGCCGGGCCGCGGCACTGCGGGTCAACGCCGCGTCCCGCTGCCGGGTGACCTCCTCGCGCAGCTGCTCCGCACGGCGGGTCAACCGGTCGGTCTCCTCCTGCCGGTCCCGGATCTGGCTCACCAGCCCGGAGCGGGCCTGACTGCGGTCGGGTTCCTCCGCCACGGTCTGCCGGTACGCCACCGCGAACAGGAACCCCAGCGCCACCAGCACCACCGCGCTGACCGCCCGGCCCGACCGCAGGCGTCCCGGCGACGGCGGGTGCGTCCGCCGGCGGGCCGCCGCGTCGGCGTACCCCTGGTCGAGGGGGTTGCGGAACAGCTCGGTGAGGAAGTCCGGCGCGAAGACCCGGTCGCCCCGGCCGCCGCCGTCGCGGGGGCCGGGGTCGTCCCCGGCACGTGGGGTGTCGGTCATGCCGCCGCTCCGCCGCCGCGGCGGCGCACCAACTGGCCGGCCTGCACCACGTAGAACGCGCCGGCCACCCAGTAGAGCACCAGACCCCACCAGGCCAGGCCCCAGCCGATCGCCGCGGCGGCCGTCGCCACGGCCGGGGTGGTCGCCGCCAGCAGCAGGATCGGGAAGGCGGCCAGCAGCACGAACGTGGCCGTCTTGCCGACGTAGTGCACCGGCGGGGGGCCGTAACCGTGGCGGCGCAGCACGGCGAGCGCGCCGAGCAGCAGCAGTTCCCGGCCGAGCAGCGCGGCGGTGAACTGCCACGGCACCACCTCCCGCGCGGTGAACGCGAGCAGCGTGGCGAGGATGTAGAGGCGGTCGGCGAACGGGTCGAGCAGCTCCCCCAGCCGGCTGACCTGGCGCAGCCGCCGGGCCACCCAGCCGTCGACCCAGTCGGTGGTGCCGCCGATGGCCAGCACCACGATCGCGGCGACGTCGGCCTCGACGGCGAGGAACAGGTAGAGGAAGAGCGGCACCCCGAGCAGCCGGACGAAGCTGATCAGGTTCGGCACGGTCCACACCCGTGAGCCCGCGTCCGTCGACGGGTCGACGGTGTCCGCGGAGGGCTGGACGTGCCCCGTCCGAGCCTGCCGACGCGACACCGAGCCTCCCCTCGCGACACGGTCCGACGCCCGGCCGATGGTCGGGGCGCTGCGGAGGGACGTGCGCGTTGCCGGCCGGCGGTCGCCGGCACCCTCTGCCCCGTCTCGGGGGCGCTGACGTGAACCCCCGGCCCGTGGTCCTGACGATCATGGGCCGCCGATTCGCGGTGCCACTATATCCGGCTCCCGTCGCCCGCCTGTGCCGACGGTCGTTGGAGACGGGTGGGTGTGACCTGGTACGTCCGGTGCTGTGGTGGCGTACACCACCACTAATCCGTCCTAGGATGTTCGGGGTGACGGGAGAGCGTCAGGCGGTCCGGGCCGCCGGGTCGCGTTGCGCGGGCACCGGTTCGCCGAGCGCCGCCGCCTGCCCGAAGGCCAGCAGGGCCAGCAGCAGCTCGTGCTGCGCCCGGTTCGGCATCCGGTCCAGCACCGCCTGCACGGCCCGGTACCGGCGTTCCTTGATCTCCCGCAGCAGGTTCTCCGCCGCCGGCGTCGGCATCAGGTGCACCTCACGCCGGTCCCGGGGATCGGCGACCCGACGCACCAGCCCGGTCGCCTCCAGCCGGTCGCAGAGCCGACTCGCCGACGACGGTACGACGTCCAGCAGCTCGGCCAACCGGTTGACGTTGGTGCCCGGCCGTTCGGTGATGATCGACAGCACGCGCAGCTGGGTCGGCGGCACCGACACACTGTGCCGGGAGGCGGCCGACTCCAGCACACCGACGAGAGCCCCGGCCGCAGCCTCGACCGCCGCGGCCAGATTCGGAGGTCGCTCCACCCGATGTCCCCTGCGATTTGTCCCGTGCGGGTCGTCCCCGCACGTTCGGCTACTGCTCCCGCCCGTCCTGGCGCGGACTTCCCCGCCAGTCGAGGCACACGACCACCGCATCATCGCGCAGATCGGCGTCAGCGTGGTAGGCGTGCAGTTCGCGCATCACCGTACCAACCGCCTCGGCCGCCGGTTGCAGCCGTGTCGACCGCATGGCCCGAGCCATCGCCCGCTGCCCGTACGGCTCCGCGCCGACCGGGTCCGCCGCGTAGACCCCGTCGCTGACCACGAACAGCCGGTCCCCCGGCTCCAGGTCGAACTCCTGCACGTCGTAGCGGGTGTCGGCGAACATGCCCAGGGGCAGCTGCTGTTCCAGCGGGATCCGCTGCACCACGGCGGCGCGGGCGCGCATCAGGTGCGGGGAGCCGGCGTCGACCGCCCGTACCCGCCCGGTGGACACGTCCACCTCCAGCAGCAGGGTGGCCACGTGCCGGGTACCGCGATGCTGGTAGAAGAGCGTGTCGGAGGCCAGCTCGGCCTGCTCCACGAGGCTCCCGCCGGAACGGCGGGCGTTGCGCATCGCGTTGACGGTCACCGAGGTCAGCAGGGCGGCCGGCAGCCCACTGCCGGTGCCGTTGAGCACCGTCACGGTCAGCCGGTCGGCGTCCAGCGACCAGTCGAAGTGGTCCCCGCCGACGGAGTAGGCCGGTTCGAGCTGCCCGGCCAGCAGGAACGCGGGATGGGTCAGGCTGCGTCCGGGCAGCAGGTCCCACTGCATCTCGGCGGCCAGGGTCAGCCGTTCCCGCCGCCGTACCCGGCGGTACCGGTCGGTTTCCCGGTCGGCGGCGCGCAACGCCACCGCCAGGTCCCCGGCGACCTCCCCGAGCCAGGCGAGCAGGTCCTCACCCGGCGACGCGGCCAGCTCGACCAGCAGCACGCCGAGGCGTTCCCCCCACACCGTCAGCGGCAGCCACAGCCGGCAGTGCCCGTCCCCCGAGTCGTCGAGGACCGGCTGCTGGCCACGGAAGCACCGGGGGGCACCGCCGTTGCCGGGCAGCGGCCCGGCGTCGGACAGCATCGGGTCGAGCACCGGCCACAGGCCGGTGATCCGGTAGTCGGCGATGAAGACGTCTGTCCGCAGGGCGCCGGTCGACGAGCGGATGAGCCGGTCGGCGACCTCCACCAACCGGTCGGGTGGGGCCTGACGTAACGCGCGCGACACCGACGCGGGCGCCTGCGGCATGGATTCCTCCGAGAAACTGTTGCCCTACGGCAAGCAAGCATACGGAGGACGTCGCGGGCCCCTCGCCCGCGGTCACCCGACGGGTTTCACCGCCACCGCCCCGTGGAACGCGTCGGGCACCGCCTCCGGGGTGCCCGACGGCCGCCACCGGGCCACCGGCACGATCCCGTCGGCGGTGGGCTGCCAGCGCCCCAGCAGCCGGGGGAACGACTCCGGCGCTCGCATCCGGAACGCCGGACCCATCATCGCCAGCGCCTGCGGGTAGCCGGCGAGTTCCTCGGTGTCGAAGTCGACAGCCAGCCGGCTGCCCGGCGCCACCGCCTCGTACAGGCCGTCGAGGGTGCGGGCCAGGGTGTCGTCGTCGAGGAACGCGGCCAGCCCGAGGAAGACCAGCCCCACCGGCCGCTCCCCCCAGCCGGGCAGGTACCGCGCCCACAACGCCGGGTCGACGCCGCCCACGTCGGTCGCGTCGGCCAGGGCGTAGCCCACCCGCTCGTGGCCGGCGAGCAGCCGCCGGCCGACCTCGACCGCCACCGGATCCACGTCGGTGTAGAGGACGGTCGCCTCGGGCACCACCTCGTGCACGTTGCCGCAGGTCGGCACACCTGCGCCGAAGACCAGGAAGGAGTCCACCCCGGCGTCGGCGATGTGCCGCACCGCCCGGCCGAGGAACGCCCGCAGCGACCGGAACACCGGCGCACACGGCCCGTAGGCCTGCTCGAAGGCGCCCGCGGCGGCCACGTCGACCGGGAAGTGGTCGCTCCCACCGAGCCAGAAGTCGATCATCCGGGCGGTGCTCGGTGCGGTCGGCTCGGCCATCGTCGTCTCGTCCCCCTCCACAGTGGTCGCCGACAGCGTACCGACCGGCGTCCTGGCCGGTATCGCCACGGCACGCCGCCCCCGGCCCTGATACTGGGCCCGGACGATCCCGCCCGCCCGCCGGGCGGGACGGGACAGGACGGCGCGCGGAGGGAGGCACGGTGAACGCGGCGGACGGCGCGGCGGTGGTGGTCGGGGTGGACGGGTCGCCGCAGGGGCTACGCGCGGTGCGCCTGGCCGCCGTGGAGGCCGACCGGCGACGCCGGCCACTGCGCGTGGTGCACGCGTTCATCTGGCCGCTGCTGCACGTCAGCGGCGCCCCACCGGCCGGCGGACCACCCGGCAGCGGCCTGCGGCAGCAGGCCCACCGGATCGTCGGGGAGGCCGTCGACGCGGCCCGCACGACCGTGCCGGACCTCCCGGTAACCGGGGAGATCATCGACGGTGGCGCCGCCGCCGTGCTGCTCGGCGAGTCCCTCACCGCCACCATGCTCGTCGTCGGCGACCGGGGCCTGGGCGGGTTCACCTCGCTGCTGGTCGGATCGGTGGCGATCCAGGTCGCCGCGTACGCCGACTGCCCGGTGCTGGTGGCCCGGGGCGCCGACCGGACGACCGGTCCGGTGGTCGTCGGGGTGGACGGCTCCGAGCTGTCCCGGCTCGCCGTGCAGGTCGCCGCCGAACAGGCGGCGTGGCGGGGCACCGAACTGCGGGCGGTACACGCCTACCGGCATCCGGCCTCCACCGGCCCCGGGGACATGCAACCCCTGGTGCACGAGCGGGGGGCGCTGCGCGACGACGAGGAACGGGTACTCACCGATGCCCTGGCCGGGCTGCCCGAACGGTATCCGCAGGTGCCGGTGACCCCGCAGGTGGTCCACGCCCGGCCCGGCCCGGCGCTGACCGAGGCGTCCCGGCAGGCGCAGCTGCTCGTGGTGGGGGCGCGGGGACGCGGTGAACTGACCGGCCTGCTGCTCGGGTCGGTGAGCCAGTCGGTGCTGCACCACAGCCACTGCCCGGTGGCCGTGGTCCGCGCCCCGCACTGACCGGCCTGCCACCCGTACGCACGGCATGGGCGGGTGCGCGGCGGGTACACGGCGTACGCCAACGGCCACGACGACTCGCAAGGGAGGCGGGGGCATGGCGGGACCACGACCGGGCAGCAACGCGTACGACAAGGAACGGGCCCGACTACGCACGCTCGTCGAGAACACCGGACAGGCCGCCGACGACGACGCCAACGAGGTCGCCAACCGGATCCTGCGCAAGGAGCAGGGCCGACGGGGCGTGGTGCGCGGCGAGCGGACCTTCGGCCCGAAGGGCGAACGGGAGCCGGGTGATCCGCGATGAGGCGGGTGGCCACCGACGGGATGATCGCGGGCGCGGTCGGCAGTGCCGCGCTGAACGCGGTCAGCTACCTGGACATGGTGCTGCGGGGCCGTCCGGCCAGCAGCACCCCGGACGAGACCGCCGGCCGGCTGGCCGACGCCGCGCACGTCGGCCTGGGCGGCGGGCAGCGGGCCGCCAACCGGCGCGCCGGCCTCGGGCCCCTGCTCGGCTACGGCCTGGGGGTGGGGGTCGGCGTGCTGTTCGCGGTGGCCGCCGTCCGCCGTACGCCGACACCGCCGGTGGCCGTGGGGCTGCTCGGCGCGGGGGTGATGGCGCTCTCCGGCGGGTCGATGACGGCCCTGCGGGTGACCGACCCCCGCCGGTGGAGCCGCGCGGACTGGCTGGCCGACGTCGTGCCGCACCTGGCGTACGGCGGGGCGGCCGCCGCCACCTGGTACCGGCTGCGGCCGCCCCGCCGGTGTTAGCCCCGGCCCTCGCTGTCGTCGTCGGCGACCTGCTCGTCGGCCGGCCCGTACGGTGAGGTCTGCCCGCGCGGTACCGGCCGACCCCGGTCGCCGGTGCGGGAACCGCCGAGCGGATGCCCCGCGACACCGGGTCCCTTGGCGTCCTGCACGGCGTCGTTACGGGCGTTGCGCCGCAACTCCGGCTGCTGTGGGTTCGACACGGGGTCTCCTTCCGTCGGGATGGTGCGCGGCGGTGCGCCGCCGCGCACCGGTTACCCGGGCCGGACGGGCCCATGCGGCATCGCACCGGGCGGGGCCGGCTCCCCACGACCGTCGGGCACCGGCCCGACGGGGACGGGGAATCGTCGGCGCCCGGCGGGGCTGATCGGCCGCGGCCCGGGTACATCCCAGCGGTGAGCGACCACCGCGCGGTGGCGCGGGCCCTGCTGCGCCGCCAGCCCCACACCTACGCCGACCAGGCCGGGATCCGGCTGGCCGACCGGCCCGCCGCCCTGTACCAGCTGCTGGTCCTGGCCACCCTGCTGAGCACCCGGATCCGGGCGCGGGTGGCGGTGTCCGCCGCGCGGGCGCTGTTCGCCGCCGGCTGGCGCACCCCGCAGCGGATGGAGGCCGCCACCTGGCAGGAGCGGGTCGACGCGTTGGGACGCGGCCACTACCGCCGCTACGACGAACGGACCGCCACGATGCTCGGCACCGGAGCGCGGCTGTGCCTGGACCGGTGGCGCGGCGACCTGCGGCGGCTGCACGCCGCCACCGACGGTGACCCGACGACGCTACGGCGGCTGCTCACCGAGTTCCCGGGAATCGGTCCCACCGGCGCGGACATCTTCCTGCGCGAGGTGCAGACGGTCTGGGCGGACGTCCGGCCCTTCGCCGACCGGCGGGCCCTGGCGGGCGCGACCCGGCTGGGTCTGCCCGCCTCGGCCACGGACCTGGCGGCCCTGGTCGACCCGGCCGATGTCGGCCGGCTCACCGCCGCGCTGGTGCGGGTGGCCCTGGGTGAGCAGTCCGCCGCCGAGGTCACCGCCGCGGCCTCGGCGGGCTGACCCACCGGCCGCGCCGGGACGTCTACTTGGCCGCCGAGCCGCCCGGCCTGGTCAGGTTCCACACCAGCAGCGCGGCCACCAGCGCCAGGACGATCACCCCGTTGGAGACCCGGCCCTCCTGGCCCGGATCCCGTCCCGTGCTACCGAAGTACAGCACCACCAGGCCGGCCAGCACGGTGACGAACGTGCGTAGTCCTCGATCCTTCACCCCACCGACAGTAAACGCCACAAAAGCAGCGAAAAGGAAACAATGCCGGGGGTCACCCGACCGGGTGGCGCGGCCCACCGGTCAACCCGACGACGCACCCCCCGACGCAGCCGACGAGCCCGGCGACGGCCGCCGGGGCGCGCCGGCACCGTCCCGGCAGCCCGGCGACCCGTCCGCCGCCACCCGCACCCGCACCCGACACACCGCCCGGTCGACCACCCGCACCACCTGCACCGTCAACCCCGGCAGACAGACCGTCTCACCCACCCCCCGAGGCACGTGACCCAGACCCGCCAACACCAGACCCGCCACCGTCGTGTACTCCCCCGGCACCGCGAACCCCAACGGCACTCCCACGTCCGGCAGATCGTGCAACGGAAAGTCACCCGGCAGCAGCAACGCCCCGTCCGGCTCCCGCACCACCGCCCGCACGTCCCGGTCCGTCTCGTCGTACAACTCCCCGACGACCTCCTCCAGCAGGTCCTCCATGGTGACGATCCCGTCGACCCCGCCCCACTCGTCGACCACCAGCGCCAGCCGTTCCCGCTCCACCCGCAACCGGCGCATCGCCTCCGCCACCGGCACCGACCCCGGCAGCAGCAACGGCGGCCGGGCCCGACCCGCCACCGTCGACGCGCCCGCCCCCACCAGGTCCCGGATGTGCACCACGCCCACCACGTCGTCCAACCCGCCGCCACCGGTCACCGGCGCCCGCGACCGGCCCGCCTGCGCCAGCCGCCGCATCCCCTCCCCCGGCGACACGTCCGCCGGCAACACCAGCACGTCCCGCCGGGCCACCAGCACCTGCCGCACCGTCCGACCGGCGATGTCGAACGCGCCGGTCAGGATCTCCCGCTGCTGCGTCGACAGGCCCCGCTGACCGACCAGCATCTCCCGCAGCTCCTCCTCGGTCACCTCCTCCCGCCGCGCCCGCGGATTACCACCCACCACCCGCACCACCGCGTCGGTGGCCACGCTCAACAACCACACCGCCGGTCGCGCCACCCACGCCACCGCGTCCAACGCCACCGCGGCCCGCAGCCCCCACCGCTCCGACCGCTGCATCGCCAGCCGCTTGGGCGCCAACTCCCCCACCACCAGCGTGACGAACGTCAACACCACCGTCACCGCCAGCACCGCCGCCGGCTGCGCCGCCCGCCCCAGAAACCCCAACGGCCCCACCAGCGGACGCGCCAACGACACCGCCGCCGCCGCCGACGCCAGGAACCCCGCCAACGTGATGCCCAACTGGATCGTCGCCAGGTACCGGTTCGGATCGTGAGCCAACCGCGCCAGCCGGGCGCCGCGACCACCCGCCTGCGCCAGCCGCCGCACCTGCCCCTCCCGCAACGACACCAGCGCCATCTCACTGCCCGCCAACGCGCCGTTGACCAGCACCAGCACCACGACCAGCGCCACCTGCCCCAGCAGACCCCCCACCGCAACCCCCCGGTCCGCGCCGCCGGTCAGCCCCGCTCCAGGTCACCCAACTCGATCGAATGGGTCATCAACCACCGCGCCAACGCCGACATCCCGAACAACCAGACCGGCGCGGACTCCGTCGTCCCGTTCGTCGCGACGATCGCGAACCGCAGATCAGGAGCCCGGTACGCCTCGATCCGCCACCGGTGCAGCCGGTCCCGCCAGACCGCCGAAGGGTCCATGCGCCCACCGTAACCACCGGCCCACCCCGCCCCGCCCCGAACCACGCAACCGGCCCGGACGGTCAGCGCGCCACCACCGTGCGCACGTCCCCCGGCAACCGGCGGGTCACCCCCCGACCGTCCAGCAGCTCCAACAACGGCACCGCCACCCGACGGGTCGTGTCCAACGCCTGCCGCGCCGCGCTGAGCGTGAACGGCTGCGGCAACCCCGCCAACACCGCCGCCGCCTCCTCCACCGCCCCCGGCAGCAGCACCACACCGCCCGCCAACCGCACCAGCAGCCCCGCCCGCACCGCCGCCGCGACCTCCCGCGGCCCCAACCCCAACTCGACGAGCCGGTCCGCCTCCGGCGCCCGGAACGGCCGCGACCGCAACTGCGCCCGCAACCCGTCCACCGCCCGCGCCACCGGCTCCGGCAACCCCGCCACCGGCCCCGCAACCACCCGACCACCCCGCACCCGCAGCGGAGCCCGCACCAGCGCCTCCACCAACGACCGCTCCGGCAACCCCAACCGCTGCCGCAGCACCTCCACCGGCACCCCCGGCTCCAACGGATGCTCCCCGCCGTACCGGGACACCTCCGCCACCAGCCGCGCCCCCAACCACGCCCAGTGCTCCGGATCGACCAGCCAGTCCCCCACCACCGGCGCCGCCGTCACCGGTACCCCCATCCGCACCAGATCCGACGCCCGCACCAACCGCCGACGCCGCACCTCCCCCACCGCGTCGGCCCGCCCGTCCAACCCCGCCAGCACCCGCGCCCGCGCCACCGCCGCACCCCGACGCGCCAACGGCGGCGGCGCCACATCCAACACCGTCACCCCACCGGCCACCAACCGCCGCCCCGGATCCCGCAGCACCGCCCGATCCCCCACCAGCAACGGCAACGGCCGCGCCAACCGCAACCGGGCCGTGTCCGCCCCCAACGGCCGCACCCGCACCGGCACCGCCGCCGACCCGACATGCAGCATCACCGACCCCGGCAGGTCCGCCACCGGCTCCCCCGACACCCGCACGTCCACCAGATCCGACCGACCGAACCCGTCCGGCGTCACCAGCGCGTCCCCCCGCGCCACCCGCTCCCGCGCCACCCCCCGCAGATTCACCGCCACCCGCGCCACCGCCGACACCTCGTCCCGGGCCACCCCCAGCCGGTGCAGACCCCGCACCCGCACCCGCGTCCCGTCGGCAGCCACCTCCACCTCGTCGCCGACCCGCAGCCGCCCCGCCCCGAGCGTGCCCGTGACCACCGTGCCGCTGCCCCGCACCGTGAAACACCGATCCACCCACAACCGCACCGGCGCGTCCACCACCGGCGCCGGCAACCGCGCCCCCAACCGGTCCAACGCCGCCCGCAACGCCGGCAGACCCGCCCCCGTCACCGCACTGACCGGCACCACCTCCACCGACCCCAACGACGTCCCGGCCACCTCCGCCCGCGCCCGCGCCACCACCGGCCCCGGATCCGCCAGATCAGCCCGGGTCACCGCCACCAACCCGTACGCCACCCCGAGCGCGTCCAACACCGCCAGGTGCTCCGCCGACTGCGGCATCCACCCCTCATCCGCCGCCACCACCAGCAACGCCGCCGGCACCGGCCCCACCCCGGCCAACATGTTCGGCACGAACCGCTCATGCCCCGGCACGTCCACGAACGCCACCGTCGCCCCCGACGGCAACGACGTCCACCCGAACCCCAGATCGATCGTCATGCCCCGGCGCCGCTCCTCGGCCCACCGGTCCGGCTCCATCCCCGTCAACGCCCGCACCAACGTCGACTTGCCGTGATCCACATGCCCGGCGGTCGCCACCACCCACATGCTCAACCCGCCACCCGCAGCACCGCCGCGCGCACCACCTCGTCCACCGAATCCGGCACACACCGCAGATCCAGCACCAGCCGACCCCGCACCACCCGACCCAGCACCGGCGGATCCCCCACCCGCAACGGCTCCGCGAACCGCTCCGGCAACGCCACCGCCCACGACGGCAACTCCACCCCCGGAGCACCACCCCCACCGACCACCGACACGCACTCCACCACCTCGGCCGGACACCCCTGGACGACCAGCGCGTCCCGCAACCGGTCCGCCCGCACCCGCAGCCCCGCCGCATCCGCCCGCAACGCCCGCCACGTCGGCGTCGCCGGATCCCGCACCGTCGCCGCCAACGCCGCCAGGGTCAACTTGTCCACCCGCAACGCCCGCGCCAGCGGATGCCGCCGCAGCCGCTCCACCACCTCCACCGCACCCCACAACAACCCGGCCTGCGGACCACCCAACAACTTGTCCCCACTGGCCGTCACCAACGCCGCCCCCGCCCGCAACGCACTCGCCGCATCCGGCTCCCCCGGCAACACCGGATCCGGCGCCAACAACCCCGACCCGATGTCCACCACCACCGGCGCCCCCAACGGCACCAGCTCCGCCACCGACACCGACGCGGTGAACCCCGACACCACGAAATTCGACGGATGCACCTTCAACACGAAACCCGTCTGCGGACCCACCGCCGCCGCGTAGTCCGCCACCGACGTCCGGTTGGTGGTGCCCACCTCCCGCAACCGCGCCCCCGTACTCACCAGCAGATCCGGCAACCGGAACCCGTCACCGATCTCCACCAGCTCACCCCGGCTGACCACGATCTCCCGGCCCGCCGCCAACGCCGTCGCCGCCAACACCAACGCCGCCGCACCGTTGTTCACCACATGCGCCGCACCGGCCGCCGGCACCGCCGCCGCCAACGCCTCCACCGCGTCCCGGCCCCGCCGCGCCCGCCGCCCCGTCCGCAGATCCAACTCCACGTCCGTGTGCCCCGCCGCGGCCACCACCGCCTCCACCGCCGGCACACCCAACGCCGCCCGACCCAGGTTCGTGTGCAACACCACCCCGGTCGCGTTCACCACCCGCCGCGGCAACACCGCCGGCAACGACGCCACCGCCGCCGCCGGCACCTCCTCCGGACCGATCTCCCCGGCCCGCGCCCGCCGCTGCGCCCCGACGACCGCCGCCTTGACCCGCTCCCGGCCCCACACCCCGACCGCCGCGACAAGCCGAGGATCCGCCAGCACCACATCCGTACGCGGCACCCGCCGCCGCGGATCATCCGCCCCCACACCCACCACCCGACCCTGCGCACGCTGGCGGAGACGGACGGGAATCGAACCCGCCTGACCCGGATCCCGGGCCACACCGGTTTTGAAGACCGGGAGGGGCACCAGCCGCCTGAACGCCTCCACCCGCACTAAACCACACCAACGGACCACCCACGCGACAAGGTCGCCTACCGGCCCCCCGCCCGCCGATCCAACCGCTGCCGCTGCGGCACCACCGTGTACTTCGGATCCCGCGCCGACGCCACCCCACCATGGAAGATCCCGAACCGCGTCGCCACCGACGCCGCCAGCAACGCCACCCCCGACACCGCCGACACCACCCGACTCCGCCGCCCCAGCAGCGCCCCCACCACCCCGGCCGCCGTCAACACCCGACCCGCCCGCAACAAGCCACCCGCCAACCCCGCCCGGTACGGCTCACTCAACAACCCCAACCGGGTCTCCACCCGATGCGCGCCGACCAACTCCATCGCCGCACCCGCCACCGCCATCCGCCGCGCCGGCCCCGCCTGCCCCACCGGCGCCACCACCAGGCCCACCCCCGCACCACTGGCCAACGCGCTCCCCGCGAACACCACCGGCAACTCCGGCCACGCCTCATGCCACGACGGCACCGCCGTGTCCGCCAACAACACCCCCGTGTACGTCGCCAACGCCGGCGCCGCCACCGCCGCCACCCACCCGGCACCCCGCCCCACCGGCGGCAACACCCGACCCGCCACACCCCACACCCCACGGCGCGGCAACCACGGCGCGGCCTCCGCCACCGCCGCCACCCCCGCCGCCGGCCCGAACACCGCCAGAATCCACGTCCCCACCGACATCGGCGAGGTCACCTTCGCCACCCGCAACATGTGATGGAACCGCGCCGGCCGCCCCAGATCGTGCACCAGGAAAACCGTGCTCGCCCCCACCGCACCCAACGCCACCAGCCGACCCGCCCGCCGCAACACCGGCCGACCCGTCACCTGACCCCCCACCGCCAGCAACGACGACCCCGCCGCCAGCCCCCCGGTGAACAGGTACGCCGGAATGTCCCACCGCCACACCGGCGCCTTCACCACCGGCCGCCCGTAGTACGAGGTGAACTCCACCGGCGGAACCGCCACCTCCTCACCACGACCACCCCGGCGACGCCCCACCGGCCCCGTCACGACGAACCCCCCACGAACGCCGCCACCGCCGCCGCCGCCATCGCCAACGCCGCCACCCCCGCCCGCCGCCACATCCGCGGCAGATCCCGCGTCGTCACCACCGGATCCGGCGGCAACCCGTACACCTCCGGCTCATCCAGCAACAGGAAGAACGCACCATCCCCACCCACCCCGTCACCCGGATCGTGACCGTACAACCGCGCCTCCGGCACCCCCTGCTCGTGCAGCACCGCCACCCGCGCCGCCGCCCGCTCCCGCAACTCCTCCAACGGCCCGTACTGGATCGACTCCGTCGGACACGCCTGCGCACACGCCGGCATCGCCCCCGCACCGATCCGGTCGTAACACAACGTGCACTTCCACACCCGACCATCACCGCGCCGCTGGTCGATCACCCCGTACGGACACGCCGGAACGCAGTACCCACACCCGTTGCAGATGTCCTCCTGCACCACCACCGTCCCGAACTCCGTCCGGAACAACGACCCCGTCGGACACACGTCCAGACACGCCGCATGCGTGCAGTGCTTACACACGTCCGACATCATCAACCAGCGGAAATCCGACCGGCCCCCACCGTCACCCGCCCGCCCCGGCGGCTGCGAACCCGGCATCCCCAGAAACTGCGGCCCCCCACCGGCCATCCGACCCGCCGCCTCCGACGAACCCGTCGACAACCCCGGCCGCGTACCCGAATCATGCGACGACCCCGCCGCCACCCCGGCACTCACCGCACCCGCCGACCCACCCGTCGGCGCACCCGCGAACGCCCCCGAACCCGACGACCCCACCCGCCGCGGCTGCTCCACGAACGCCACATGCCGCCACGAATTCGCCGTCAACGCCCCCGTGTTGTCATACGACATGCCCAACAGGTCCAGACCCGACCCGGGCACCCCGTTCCACTCCTTGCACGCCACCTCACACGCCTTGCACCCGATACACACGCTCGTGTCGGTGAAGAAACCCATCCGCGGCGGCGCATCCGACCAACCCGCGTCCGACACCGGATCCACCGGCCCGAACAGGCTGTCCCCGTCAACCACCATCACCCTCCCCGTCCGCGCCCACCGCCTCCGGCGGCAACCCCGCCCGCCGCCGATACTCCGCCACCAGCCCCCGCAACGCCGCACCCCTCGGCCGCCGACCCACCCGCACGTCGCACGTACCGACCTTGCTCTCCTGGATCAACACATTCGGATCCAACGTGATCCCGAACAGGTCGTTCGCCGAATCACCCGTCACCAGACCCTCGGACCCGAAGTGGTACGGCAACCACACCTGGTGCACCACCCGGCCCTCCACCCGCAACGGCGTCAACCGGTCCGTCACCAACACCCGCGCCTCGATCACCGCCCGACCCGAAACCAGATGCGCCCACCCCAGATGCGCCAACCCCCGCTCGGCCGCCAACTCCGGCGACACCTCCACGAACATCTCCGGCTGCAACTCCGCCAACGGCCCCACCGTCCGGCTCATGCCACCCGCCGTGTGATGCTCCGTCAACCGACTCACCGTGAACACGAACGGAAACACCTCGGAATGCGCCTGCGGCGGCGACGGATTCACCGAGTTCACCCGATGCCCGTACACCTTCCGCGTCGGATTCGCCTGCTGCCCGTACAACGGATTCCGCACCGGCGACTCCGCCGGCTCGAAATGCGTCGGCAACGGCCCGTCCAACACCCCACTCGGCGCGTACAACCAACCCTTGCCGTCACTCTGCATCACGAACGGATCGTCACCCGCGATCCCCGCCGTGCCACTCGCCCCCTCCGGAGGCCGATACGACGGCGGCTTCGTCCGCTCGAAGTCCGGCACGTCGTACCCCGTCCACTCCCCCGCGTCGGAGTCCCACCACACGTACCGTTTCCGCTCACTCCACGGCCGACCCTCCGGATCCGCCGAAGCCCGGTTGTACAACGTCCGCCGGTTCGCCGGCCACGCCCAACCCCACTCCGCCGCCACCCAGTCCTGCTCGTGCCGCGACCGACGCCGCGCCGCCTGGTTCACCCCGTCGGCGAACACCCCGCTGTAGATCCAGCACCCCACCGCCGTCGACCCGTCGTCCGCCGCCTCCGCGAACGACGACAACAACCGACCCGACCCCACCTCGAACCCGTTGATCTCCCGCAGCACCGCCTCCGCACTCGGCTCCGCGAACCGGCCATGCGTCGGATAGTCCCAGGTCAGATCCAACAACGCCCGATCCCGGGGCAACGTCGACGCCGCCAGCCGCTCCCGCAGCCGCAACCCCAGGTGGTAGAAGAACCACAACTCCGACCGGCAGTCACCCGGCGGATCCACCGCCTTCTCCCGCCACTGCAACAACCGCTGCGTCTGGGTGAACGTGCCCTCCTTCTCCACGTGCGACGCCGCCGGCAGGAAGAACACCTCCGTCCGGCACTCCTCCGGCACGATCTCCCCGGTCTCCACCTCCGGCGAATTCCGCCAGAACGTCGCACTCTCGATCAGGAAAAGGTCCCGGACCACCAACCAGTCCAGGTTCGCCATCCCCAACCGCTGCGCCCGACCGTGCGCCGAACCCACCGCCGGATTCTGACCCAACAGGAAGTACCCCTTCACCTTCCCGTCGATCATGTTCAACACCTGCTGGTACGTCCCGTGGTCACCGGTCAGCCGCGGCAGGTACCCGTAACAGAAGTCGTTCTCCGGCGTCGCCGCGTCCCCCCAGTACGCCTTCAACAGACTCGCCGCGTACGCCCGCGCGTTACCCCAGAACCCCTTCTGCCCCGGATGCGAGATGCTCCCCACCCAGTCGTCGAACGTCACGTGCGCGTCGTGTCTCGGCATCGGCAGGTAGCCCGGCAGCAGATTGAACAACGTCGGAATGTCCGTCGACCCCTGGATACTCGCGTGCCCCCGCAGCGCCAGCACCCCACCACCCGGCCGACCCACGTTCCCCAGCAACAACTGGATGATCGCCCCGGTCCGGATGTACTGCACCCCCACGCTGTGCTGCGTCCACCCCACCGAATAGATCAGACACCCGGTCCGCTCCCGACCCGAGTTCTCCGTCCACGCCCGCGCCAACTCCAGGAACTTCTCCTGCGGAATGCCACAGACCCGCTCCACCATCTCCGGGGTGTACCGCGCGAAGTGCCGCCGCAGGATCTGGTACACACAGCGCGGATGCTGCAACGTCTCGTCCCGCTGCACCTGACCGTGCACCGGCGCACCGTGCGACTCGTGCTCCATACCCGCCGCATGGTCCCGCTCACCGGCGGTGTGCCCGGCACCCGAGTCACCCTCGTGCCCGGCGTACTGCCAGCTGTCCTGGACGTACGCACCGGTCTCCGGGTCGAACCCGGAGAAGAACCCGTCACCGTCCTCGGTGTCGGCGAAGTCCTCGCTCACGATCGTCGCCGCGTTGGTGTACGCCAACACGTACTCCCGGAAGTCCAGCTCGTTCTCCAGGATGTACCGGACCACCCCGCCGAGCAGCGCGATGTCCGTGCCCGCCCGGATCGGCAGGTACGTGTCCGCGAGCGCGCTGGTCCGGGTGAACCGGGGATCGACGTGGAACACCCTGGCGCCGCGCCGCTTCGCCTCCATCACCCACTGGAACCCCACCGGGTGGGCCTCGGCCATGTTCGAGCCCTGGATGACGATGACGTCAGCGTTGGCGACGTCCTGCTGGAAGTCCGTCGCACCACCGCGACCGAAGCTGGCCCCCAGACCGGGGACGGTGGCGGAGTGTCAAATCCGCGCCTGGTTCTCGATCTGGAGCGCCCCCATCGCGGTGAACAACTTCTTGATGAGGTAGTTCTCCTCGTTGTCCAGCGTCGCCCCGCCCAGGCTGGAGATTCCCAGCGTCCGGTTCAGCGGGCGTCCCTCGACGTCGACGTCCTCCCAGGTCTCCTCCCGCGCGGCGAGGATCCGGTCGGCGATCATGTCCAGCGCCGTGTCGAGCTCCAGGTCCTCCCACTGGGTGCCGTACGGACGCCGGTACCGGACCTTCGTCTGCCGCAGCGGACTGGTCACCAGGGACTTGCTGGCCGACCCCTTCGGGCACAACCGGCCCCGCGAGATCGGGCTGTCCGGGTCGCCCTCGATCTGGGTCACCCGCTCGTCCTTGACGAACACCCGCTGCCCGCACCCCACCGCGCAGTACGGACACACCGAGCGGGCCACCCGGTCGGCGGTCTCGGTACGCGGGGTGAGCGCCCGCGAACGGGCGGACTGCGCGGCGGCTCCCCGACCGAGCGGGTCGGTGCCGGTGAGCTGCCGGTACACCGGCCAGCCCTGGAGGAAGGTCCGCAGTCCCACCGACCGCCTCCTCCCCTCGCCGCGTTCTTCTGCTGACCCTAGGCCAACGCGGTGGTCCGTGCGAGTGGGTGCGCGGGAGTTCTCCCGTGGTGAGCGGCCACACCACCGCTACGGCATCCTAGGAAGATAGGTAACAGGGATGCTCCGCCGCTCGGAGCGGGACGTGGCGGCGCATCCGGGCGGCGGATCGGACGCCGGCTGCCGCCGGACGACCCGTACCGGCGGGAACGGGGGTTACCCTGACTCCATGCAGGGCCTCTCCCCCACCTCGGCCGGCGTGGCGTTCCTGGCCCGCCCGGGACGCCCGGCCGTGGTCGCGCGCAGTCTCGCCGAGTTGACCGGCCCGAGTCAGGGCCTGGTCGAGCTACCGGTCCGGCTGATGTGGAACACCGAACGCACCTTCGACCTCGGTGACCCGGACGACCTGCTCTGGATGTACGAGAACGTGCTGCGCGAGACCACCCGCTGCGAGGACCTGCGGCAGCTCATCAACGGCCGGACACTGAGGCTGGTCTGGCGCCGGCTCAACCTCCCCCGGGGGGTCCGGCAGGCGTGGGAGAGCCGGCACCGCAGTCTGCGTACCGCGTGAGCACCACCCACCTGAACGAGTTCTACCGGGAGGTCGCCCGGGTGGCCCTCACCGCAGCCGGGCCGCACCGGTTCGTGCTCGGCGGCGGGGTCGCCTGGGCGGCGTACGGCCTGGTCGACCGGCCGACCGAGGACGTCGACCTGTTCGCCGACGTCGAGGGTGCGGCAGCCGCGGCGGCGACCGAGGTCCGGACGGCGCTGGAACGGGCCGGTTTCGCGGTCGCCGACGCCGACCCGGACAGCGAGCTGGCCGACCTGTTCGCCGGGTTCGACCAGGACATGAAGGACTTCGTGGTCACCCGGGACGGTCGTCAGCTCCGGCTGACCCTGGCCCGTCTCGACCGGTACCGCAGCCCGGTGGTGATGGACCTGGGGCCGGTGATGGACGTCCGTGACCTGGTCGCGAGCAAGACCGCGGCGCTGGTCAACCGCCGGGAGGTCCGCGACTACATCGACGTCGCCGCCGCGCTGGACCACTACCCGGTGGCGGACCTGCTGGAGCTGGCCCGGCAACTCGACCCGGCGTTGGACCCGGAGGACGTCGCCGCTGCCGGCCGCTACCTGGACCGGCTGCCCGAGCGACGGTTCGCCCGGTACGGGTTGGACGCCGAGCAGGTCCGCCGACTCCGGGAACGCCTCGCCGGGTGGCCGCGCTGAGGTGACGGCGGCCACCCGACGGTCGCCGGGACGTCGGGTCAGGAGATCGGCTTGCCGCCGGTGACGCCGAGCACCTCGCCGGTGATGTAGCTGGACTCCTGCGAGGCGAAGAAGACGTACGCGGGCGCCAGCTCGGCGGGCTGGCCGGCCCGGCCGATCGGGGTGTCCTCGCCGAAGGACTCGACCTTCTCCTCGGGCATGGTGGCCGGGATCAGCGGGGTCCAGATCGGCCCGGGGGCCACCGCGTTCACCCGGATGCCCTGGTCCGCGAGGTCATCGGCGAGCGCCTTGGTGAAGTTGGCGATCCCCGCCTTGGTCGTCGCGTAGTCCAGCAGTTCCGGCGACGGCTGGTACGCCTGGATCGAGGTCGTGTTGATGATCGCCCCGCCCTCCGGCAGGTGCGGTACGGCGGCCTTGCAGAGCCAGAACATCGCGTACAGGTTCGTCTTGAGCACCCGGTCGAACTGCTCGGTGCTGATCCCGGCGATGCCCTTCTCCTGGGCCATCTGGTAGGCGGCGTTGTTGATCAGGATGTCCAGTCCGCCGAGGTCGCTCACGGCCCGGTCGACCAGGGACTGACAGTGGCTCTCGTCGGTGATGTCGCCCCGCACCGCGATGCCGCGCCGCCCGGCCTCCTCGATCAGCCGCACCGTGTCGCGGGCGTCCGCGTCCTCCTCCTCGCCGAGGTAGGAGATCAGCACGTCGGCGCCCTCGCGGGCGAAGGCGATGGCGACCGCCCGGCCGATACCCGAGTCACCACCCGTGATCAGCGCCCGCTTGCCCTCGAGCCGTCCGCTGCCCCGGTACGAATCCTCGCCGTGGTCGGGCTTCGGCCGCATCTGCCGCGTGGTTCCCGGCGGAGACTGCTGCTGCTGCGGCTGCCCCTGGCCGTACTGGCTGGTGGGGTCCTGCGGGGTGTACTGGTCTTCGCTCACTTCCGTCTCCTCGGGCACGTCGCTGGTGGTTCTACGACTGCCGTACCCTGCGTCGGCGCGCGGAAACAGGCGGCTTGTGGCGCCTCCCGGCGACGGGGAGCCGCCTGCCCGTGGTGGCGGGCGGTGGGTCAGCCGACGCGGGCCGGGGTCCGGGCGGCGGGGAGCCGGTCCAGCAGGGCCAACGCGGCCCGCACCGGCGCCCGGTTCAGGGTCTCGTCGAAGCTGGTCCGGCCCTGGCAGAAGCGGACGAACATCCGCCAGCCGGGTGGGGTGGCGAGCAGCGCGTGGAACACCTCCGGGCGGCGGGCGAAGACGTCCAGCAGCCGGTGACCGGCCCGCATCGACGGCACCAGGTCGGTGTGCACCGCACGCGGGTACCGGTCGAGGTCGCCGGCGGCCACCGCCTCGCCGGCCAGCGCGCCGGAGCGCAGCGCGTAGCTGATGCCCTCCCGGCTCCAGGGTTCCAGGAGACCTGCGGCGTCCCCGGCGACCAGCACCCGGCCCCGCCGCAGCGGGGCGTCGTCGGCGCGGCAGCGGGTCAGGTGACCCGAGTCGTGCGCCGGCTCCAGGCCGGTCAGGCCGAGCCGCTCGAGGAACGACCGCAGGTAGGCGCGGGTCCGCTCCCCCTCGCCACGGGAGGCGATGACACCGACGGTCAACACGTCGCCCTTCGGGAAGACCCAGCCGTACGAGCCGGGCACCGGCCCCCAGTCCAGCAGCACCCGGCCGCGCCAGCGGGCCGCGACGGCCTCCGGTACCGGCAGCTCCTGTTCCAGCCCCAGGTCGACCTGCCGGTACCGGACGTCGACGTGGCGGGCGGTCACGCCCGACGAGCCGTCCGCGCCGACGACGTACCGGGCGGTGACGGTGTCGCCGTCGGCCAGGCGGACGCGGACCTGGTCGGGGTCCTGCTCCAGGGCGCGGACCGGGGCGCGTTCCCGCATCTCGGCCCCGGCGGCGACGGCGGCGTCGCGCAGCCGCAGGTCGAACTCCTCCCGGCGGACCATCGTCACCAGCGGTGCGGTGTGTCGTCGGGTGAACCCGCGTCGACCGTCGCGGGTGAAGGTGATCCGGTCGACCCGGTCGTCGGCGGGGACGTCGATCCGGTCGGCGACGGCGGCGAGCGAGGTGCCGATCAGGCCACCACCACAGGTCTTGTAGCGGGGGTGGGCGGCCCGCTCGACGACGACCGTCCGGAGGCCGGCGCGGGCGGCGGCGTACGCGGCGGTGAGCCCGGCCGGGCCGGCTCCGATCACAGCACAGTCCCAGACGGTCACGCCACGCAGCCTAGGCCACGGCCGGGCCGGAGCCGCTCAAGGAACCGCCCGGACGGTGGGCATCGTCCCCGGCGGGACGGGTAACCGGCGGTGTCACACCGCCCGCCGGGCGGCGGCCGAAGGAGGACGTCATGCAGCAGGTCCCGCTCTCGGAGCTGGAGGAACGGGTCTACCAGGCGGTCTACGCCCTGGAGGTGCAGGGACAGGTGCCGTACCCGGCGGTCATCGCCGAGGAGGCCGGGCTGACCGAGGAGGAGATCGTCGCCCCGTTGCGGATGCTGTCGGAGAAGAACCTGCTGCATCGGGAGGACTCGCCGATGGCCGGGCTGGACTTCGGGCCCCGCTGGTGTGCGCGACAGATGGCGTGACCGGACCGGTGGCTGTTTGCGCAGGCCGGTGCCGGGTAGCGGTCGAGGGTGCGTGATCGTTCCTCGTCCGGTCCGGGCGTGAACCCGGCCGCGGCGGTCACCCCGAGCGAGGACCGCCGCCGCTGGCAGGCGGTCGCGGTCGGCCTGGTCGCGGCGTTCATGACCCTGCTCGACGTCAGCATCGTCAACGTCGCCGTTCCGTCGATCGACCGGACCCTGGGCGCGAGCCCCAGCGACCTCCAGTGGGTCCTCTCCGGGTACGCGCTGACCTTCGGACTGGTCCTGGTGCCGGCCGGACGGCTCGGGGACGCCCGGGGCCGACGCACCGCGTTCGTCGTCGGTATCGCGCTGTTCACGCTGACCAGCGCGCTGGCCGGGTTCGCCACCTCGCCGGCCTGGCTGATCGCTGCCCGGTTGGTGCAGGGAGCTGCGGCGGGACTGGTCAATCCGCAGGTCACCGGCCTGATCCAGGAGCTGTTCCACGGTCCGGAGCGGGGCCGTCCGTTCGGGCTGCTCGGCGCGACGATCGGCATCTCCACCGCGATCGGTCCGCTGCTGGGTGGGCTGCTCATCGCCGTCGGCGGCGAGGAGCACGGTTGGCGGTGGGTGTTCTTCGTCAACGTGCCGGTGGGGATCGCCGCGGTGGTGCTGGGCTGGCGGCTGCTGCCGGCCCCCGTCCGCCGGCAGGGAACCGGGGCACGACAGCTCGACCCGGTGGGGGTGCTGCTGCTCGGCGTCGGCGTGGTGCTGGTGTTGCTCCCGCTCGTACAGCGGGAGCAGTGGCACGGCCTGAGCCGGTGGCTGCTGGTGGCCGCCGGGCTCGCCACCCTGGGCGCGTTCGGGTTCTGGGAACGCTGGTACGCCAGCCGTGGTGAGCCCCTGTTCGACCTGGGGTTGTTCCGGCTGCGCTCGTACACCCTCGGGTCGGTGATCGCGCTGGTCTACTTCGGCGGTTTCACGGCGCTGTTCTTCATCTTCACGCTCTTCCTCCAGAACGGGCTCGGCTACTCGGCGCTGCTGGCCGGTCTGGCGATCACGCCGTTCGCGCTGGGGTCGGCCGCCGCGTCCGCGCTCGGCGGCCGGGTGGTCAACCGGTACGGACGCCCGCTGGTCACCATCGGCCTGCTCACCGTCGTCGTCGGGCTGGGCGCGGTGGTGCTCGCCCTGCGGTTCCTGCCCGACGCCCCGGCACCGCTGGTGACCGCGCTGCCGTTGCTGGTCGCCGGGATCGGCAGTGGACTGGTGATCACGCCCAACCAGACCCTCACCCTCGCCGAGGTGCCGGTACCGGAAGCGGGCAGCGCCGCCGGCATGCTCCAGACCGGGCAGCGGATCGGCGCGGCGGCCGGTATCGCCGCCGTCGGGGCGGTGCTGTTCTCCTCGCTGGCCGACAGCGACGGGGACTGGTCGGTGGCGTTCCGCCACTCGTTGCTGCTCGCCGTCGGCGTCATCTGCCTGGCTCTGCTGGTTGCCCTGCTCGACGTGCACCGGCACCGACGCAACCGGCGCTGACCGTGCTTCAGTCCCGGCCGTGGTCCTCGTCCTCAGGTGTCAGGTCGCCCCGCAGCGTGACACCCGCGACGAGGCAGCAGGCCGCGAAGACGACGGCCCCGGCGAAGACCGGAACGACCAGGTCGACTGTGCCCAGGATTCCGCCGAGCGCTGACCCGGCGGCAAGCCCCAGGAGCCCGAGCACGCGTGCGGCGCCGCCGACGCGCCCGAGCAGATCGTCAGGGATGAGCCGCTGGCGCAACGAGACAGCGCAGATGCTCCAGACGACCGCGTGCAGGATGTACAGCGCCAGGAGCACGCCGGCGACGAACGGGTTCGTCGTGAGGGCGAGCCCTGCCAGAGTCAGCGCCCCTAGAGCCAGGCTGGCCACGATCGTCCACCGATATCCCAGACGTGGCCGCAATCGGGGCGCGAGGAAGGAGCCCAGCAGCCCACCGAGAGCGGAGAAGGCGAGCAGGAGCCCGTAACCGGCACCGTCCAGTTCGAGACGCTCCTGAGCGAAGAGGACGAGGATCGAGAACGGCAGCATGTAGCCGACGCTGGCGAGTGCGCCGAAGAGTGCCAGGCTGCCCACGACCCGGTGGCGCGCGAGCCAGGTGATCCCTTCGCGCGCCTCGGTGTAGATCGATGGTCGGATCGCGGCGGCCGCGCGGGCAGCTGACCTCGACGAGCTGCGGATCGGCAGGGCGAGGGCGACCACGCCCGCCACCGCCCACAGCCCTCCCATCGCGAAGACGGGCGCGGCCGCCGCCAGCGCGAAGAGGAAGCCGCCGAGCGGAGGTCCGGCGAACTCGTCGGCGACAAGCTGAGCAGCCGCGATCCGTCCGTTGGCGGTATCGAGTCGGTCGCGGTCGACCAGCGAGGGCACGATAGCCACGGCCGCGCTGTCGGCCGTGCTCTCCAACGTCCCGACGACGGCCATCGCCGCGTACAGCACTCCCAAGGAGGAGACGCCGAGCTGGATCGTGAGCGCCAGGCCCAGCAGCGCGCCACCCCGCAGCAGGTTGGCCGTCACGATCAGGGTTCGGCGGTCGATCCGGTCGACCCAGACACCGACCGGTAGGGCGACCAGGAGACGGACGAGGGCATAGAGCGTGGCCAGCCCCGCCACGAGACGCGGGTCGTCGGTCATCGAGGCCGCGAGAAGCGGCATCGACACGAAGGCGATCCCGTCGGCCAGATTAGACAGGGCATTCGTGCTCCAGAGAGCGCTGAATCCGCGACCGAGGAGCATCCGTCAACCCTAGAGGCGACCGTCAGGAGTACGGGCCGCTGTCCTGCTGACGTCTGCGGCCGGGCCCCTGGGAGGACAGGGCCCGGCCGGAGCGGGGTGTCAGGTCACCACACCTGCTGGACGATGTCCGCGGCCTGCTCCTCCCACTGCGCGTACGCGAACGGGTAGGCCGAGACCTGCACGGTCTGCGCGGCCACGGTCAGCGGGGCCTCCTGCCAACCACGGACGCCCTTGAGCGTCTCGAAGAACGCGGTCGAGGCGTACTCGGGGTCGGTGATCTGCTCGGGTGTGCCCCACCCGGTCGACGGACGCTGCTGGAACAGGCCCTGCGAGTCGTGGTCGTTGACCGCGCCGAGGTGGCCGAGGTTGTAGAGCTTCGACTCCTGCAACGCGGTGGCCACGCCGATCACGGCGCCCCGCTCGCCGACGCCGGTCTCCTTGGCGGTCTCGACGATGGCCTCGGCGTTGGCCAGCTGCGCGTCGTCGAGCGGGATGCGCGACTGCGCGCCCTGCACGCCGTGCGGGACGAGGCGGTCGAGGTCGGGCTTCTCCGACCGGCTGTCCGATTCGGCCGTGTCGGCGCGGAGCGTTTCGGTCGGGGCGGCGGTGCCCGGGTTCGCCGCGCCACGGTTCTTGCCGGTGGCCAGGTCGATGGCGGCCACCGCGTCCGGGTGCGGCCCGCCGGTGAGGGGGTCGGCGTACGCGGCCGGCGCGAGGGCCAGCCCGCCCAGGGCGACCACACCGGCGATGCTGAGGGCGGTCCGGCGGTTCGGGGTCTGCACGATGCGGTTCGAGGTCTTCACGATGGCGGGGAGCCATCGAGTGAAGTGCGACTTCACGATGGTTGCCCTTTCGATCGATGGACGGTGCGGGACGTACCCCGAGGGTTTGGCTCCGGGGGTACGGGGGACACAACCAGCTTGACTGGCCGGGCATTCCAGAAATGTCGCCCGCTGCTCGACTGCGGCCCGCGTCACGCCCCACGGAACCGGACAGCGCGTGTCAGGGCCGCCTCGCGAGCGCACGAGGAGGTGTCAGACGAGCCGACCCGTCCGGCAGAGTCGCGTGATCGCCCTACTACTGGGGCAGACGGAGTTCGCCGACTCTGACAGGTGCGAACCGGTCACGGTGCCGCCAGGCAGGTGGGTCGGGACCGTCCGCACGGTGCTGCCCTTCACGCACGAATCCGAGCTTCTCCAGGTCGCGGGCAGATGGCGCGTTGCGCGTGTCGGTATCGGCCTGGACTCGATTCAGGTCAAGCGTGTCGAATGCCCAGTGCAGCAAGACGCGCGCGGCCTCCGTCGCGTAGCCGTGGCCCCATGCGGCGTCGTCGAAGCAGTAGCCCAGCGACGCGCTGCGGTAGTCCGGATTCCACCGAGTCAGACTGCACCAGCCGATGAACGCCCCGTCGA
This sequence comes from Micromonospora sp. NPDC023956, assembly GCF_040639195.1. NCBI lineage: Bacteria > Bacillati > Actinomycetota > Actinomycetes > Micromonosporales > Micromonosporaceae > Micromonospora > Micromonospora sp. NPDC023956. The sequence goes on along the minus strand of NZ_JBEZZN010000020.1, from coordinate 9,085 downwards.
AAACACGGTCCACGGCCAGCCGCGTCCCGGTACCTTCTTCTGCCATCTGTCAGTACTCGATGGAGGCCCCGGCGCTTGGTTGACTGTCCCGGCCCGCCAAATCCTGCTCGACGACATCGTCGACCGGTACGTCACGTTCGCCGAGGACTACCGAGAGATCGAGGTGGACCCGACGGTGATCGAGCACGTCGTCGCGCACCGCCCACTCACTGACGACGTTGTGCAGGCTGTAACCCCGGAAGGAACCGTTGCCAGGATGCACGAGGACCTCACCGCGATTGCATGCCCGATCACGAGGGCATGACTCGCCGTGCAGCGATCGGATTGCGGCATGTCCGGACGCCGCTACTGGCTTGCTGACAGTTGTCCGGTCACCTCAGCCCGCAGCCTGCCGTATTTGTCGCCCGCCATGCCGGCCAGTCCTGGGGCCAGGTGTCTGGCCAGTTGTCGTACGGGGCTGCCGGCACGATCCGGGTACGGCTGAGCACGTCTCGGGTGAGCCGTTCGGCGATGTCGTCGATATCGGCGGCGGTCAGCGGCACCCAGTGGTCGAAGCGCTTGTCGACTACGCCGTTGACCAGCGCCTCCGCGTGTTCCGCCGGCACGTCGGCGGCAGTGAGAAGCCACTGGAGGACCAGGCGGCACCAACCCTGCCAGCCGTCGTTATCCACGACAGGGGCAACGACGGTCCTCAGCAGGTGCGCGGCGGCGGCCTCCCAGGTGGCCACGATGTCGCCCGGCCCCGCTTGTGCCGGATCGAGCAACGGCAGGAACCGGTCGAACCGCTCGGCCAGGCTGTCCAACCACCGCCGCCAGACCAGGAGCGATTCGGCGACAAAGGCCGGCGCCTCGGCTGCTGTGGGGATGCGGTCGGTGACGCAGCCCAGCCGCTCGCCCTCGCCAGGCCCCCAGTGCCAGCGGTAAGCCCACGATCCGTAACGGTCGGACAGTGCCATGCTGACGGCTTCGACCCATGCCCAGGCTTCGGATTCCCCGATCCACCGACCCTCGCGCCATACCGGCACGGCTGGCGGCGCGGGCACCATTGTCCGAACCAGAGCTGGCACCTCGGTCGGGTCGAACGGGTTTCGCGCGGGGTCAACGTCCGCCCACGTCGCCAGCGCTGGTGGTGTTCTCGGCCGGTCGTTCGCCATAGAACGTGCACGGGTGATTCCCGATCGCGGGCACCGAGCGGCGGGAGTCTGAGGACGTTTCCGGCACGGTGTCGGATCTGCCGGCGGTCGTTCGTAGAACAGGTGAGGGCAGTCGGTTTTGGCCTCCCAGGACAAGGGAGTCGTCAGACGGCCCGAAACTTGATCTAGTTCGATCGACAGTGGAGAGGTAACGGCGTGGGCAAGCTCATCTACGTGACGAACGTGTCGCTTGACGGCTACATCGAGGACGAACGGGGCGCGTTCGACTGGTTCCCCACCGGCGACGAGGTATTCGCGTTCACCACCGAGCTCCTGCGGTCCGTGGGCACGTTTCTCTACGGGCGGCGCCTGTACGAGGCGATGGCCGTCTGGGAGACCGACGCCGCTCTGGCCGCGCAGTCCGACCTCATGGCTGACTTCGCGAGCGCCTGGCAGGCGGCGAGCAAAGTCGTGTACTCCACGACCCTCGCTACGGTGTCAACGGCCGACACCCGACTCGAACGCCGTTTCGACCCCGCCGCAGTACACGAGCTGAAGGTCACGGCCGGCAGCGATCTCACCATCGGAGGTGCCAACCTGGCGGCGCAGGCTTTCAAGGCCGGGCTGGTCGACGAGTGCCAGCTGTTCGTCCTGCCCGTTGTCATCGGCGGGGGTAAGCCAGGGCTTCCGGCCGGCATGCGCGCAGAGCTCGATCTCCTCGATGAGCGCCGATTCCGAAACGGCGTCGTACACCTCCGCTACCGCCCTCGGGCAGTGAACGACAGCCCTGTCCGTTCGCCGGCGGCGCTTGCGTGACAGGCGGAGCGCTGACGACTGGAACGCCCGAGAACGACCCGCCTTCAGCTATCCGTCGGCATGCCAGCCGCACGCTCGTCGACCGCTTCCGACGCACCCGCTCATCGGCAGATCAGGGGCCTGTCCGACGCGTCGGACAGATGTGGTCCGAGGCGGTCGCGCAACCTGTGATCCACCTGTGCGGGCGTCGTTGTGCTATGCCGGACAGGCCAGCGCTGGGACGCCATCGCCACCGCGTCGAGACCGGTCTACCCGGCGGCGGCCGAGGCCGCCGCCGGGAACGCTTCACCGAGTCCACCCAGGCGTGGGGCGGGAAGGCTGCCAGTCGGGTGGGCCGGGGATCAGTGGCCGCGGGCGAGCCAGTCGGGCAGGTGGGGGGCCTCGGCGCCGATGCTGGAGCTGTCGCCGTGGCCGGTGTGCACGGTCGTCTCCGGCGGGAGGGTCAGCAGCCGCTCGCGGATCGACTCGACGATCGTGCCGAAGTCGCTGAACGACCGCCCCGTCGCGCCGGGACCACCGGCGAAGAGGGTGTCGCCGGTGAAGACCGCGGTGAGGTCGGGGGCGTGGAAGCTGCACGCGCCCGGGCTGTGGCCGGGGGTGTGCAGCACGCGCAGGGTGATGCCGGCGACCTCGATGGTCTCGCCGTCGCGCAGCTCGCCGTCGGGCGGCACGTCCGGGTGGACCATGTCCCAGAGCACCCGGTCGGCGGGGTGCAGCAGCACCGGCGCGCCCGTCGCCCGGCTCAGCTCGGGGGCCACCCGGACGTGGTCGTCGTGGGCGTGGGTGGCCAGGATCGCCCGGACCCGCCGACCGGCGACGGTCCGCAGGATCGCCTCGACGTCGTGCGGGGCGTCGAGCACGACGCACTCGGTGTCGTCGCCGATGACCCAGACGTTGTTGTCCACGTCGAAGGTCTGACCGTCGAGGGAGAACGTGCCGCTGGTGACGGCGTGGTCGATGCGGGCCGGCATCAGAGGACCACCACCGAGCGGAGCACGTCGCCGGCGTGCATCCGGCCGAAGGCCTCCTCGACCTGGTCCAGGCCGATCTCCTCGGTGACGAAGGCGTCGAGGTCGAGCCGTCCCTGGAGGTACAGCTCGGTCAGCAGCGGGAAGTCCCGGCTGGGCAGGCAGTCGCCGTACCAGCTCGACTTGAGCGCGCCACCCCGACCGAAGACGTCCAGCAGCGGCAGGTCGACGGTCATCTCGGGAGTGGGCACCCCCACCAGGACGACCGTGCCGGCGAGGTCGCGGGCGTAGAAGGCCTGCTTCCAGGTTTCCGGGCGGCCCACCGCGTCGATCACGACGTCGGCGCCGAAGCCGCCGGTGGCCGCGCGGATCGCCTCGACCGGGTCCTCGGCGGACGCGTCGACGGTGTGCGTGGCCCCGAACTTGCGGGCCCAGTCGAGCTTGCGGGCGTCGCGGTCGACGGCGACGATCGTCGTCGCTCCGGCCAGCACCGCACCGGCGACCGCCGCGTCGCCGACGCCACCGCAGCCGATCACCGCCACCGAGTCGCCCCGGCCGACCGCGCCGGTGTTCATCGCCGCGCCGAGCCCGGCCATCACGCCGCAGCCGAGCAGGCCCACGGCGGCCGGTCGGGCCGCCGGGTCGACCTTCGTGCACTGCCCGGCGTGGACCAGGGTCTTCTCGGCGAACGCGCCGATGCCCAGCGCCGGGGTGAGTTCGGTGCCGTCGGTGAGGGTCATCTTCCGGGTCGCGTTGTGGGTGGCGAAGCAGTACCACGGGCGGCCCCGGCGGCAGGCGCGGCAGTCACCGCAGACCGCCCGCCAGTTGAGCACCACGAAGTCGCCGGGGGCGACCCCGGTGACCCCCTCCCCCACCTGTTCGACGATGCCGGCGGCCTCGTGGCCGAGCAGGAACGGGTAGTCGTCGTTGATGCCACCCTCCCGGTAGTGCAGGTCGGTGTGGCACACCCCGCAGGACTGGACGCGGACGACAGCCTCGCCCGGTCCCGGGTCCGGCACGACGATCGTGGCGACCTCGACCGGTGCGCCCTTGCGTCGGGAGATCACTCCCCGGACTTCCTGGCTCACGCGCTCCCCCTCGTTCTCCGCCGCGCCGGGGCGCCACGGGTCGTGGATCATGTCCAACTGGAAACCTACTCCGGTATCCCCGCCCCGCGCCCCGATCACCCGGGGACGACACCCGGGGGCCTCCGCCGAGAGCGGGACGGGCGAGCCCAGCCGGGCGGGCGACGGGGCAGCCGCCGGCCGGTCAGCCGGGGGTGGCCCAGAAGTCGGCGACCACCCGGCTGAAGTCCTCGGCGCACTCCACCTGGGGCAGGTGGCCGCAGCCGGTGAAGAGGTGCGTGACGGCGTGGGGCAGCCGGGCGCGGGCCGCCGCGAGGTGCGTGACGGGCAGGATCAGGTCCCGGTCGCCCCAGGTGACCAGCACGGGCAGCGGCAACGCGGCCACCGCGTCGAGCAGGGCGGACCGCCACTGCGGGTGGACGCCGCGCACCCCGCCGAGGCTGCGCAGGGTCTCCAGCATCACCCGGGCGGCGTGCGGCTCGCGGGCCAGGGCGAGGGCGTGCGCGACCCGGGCCTCGGTGACGTGGGCCGGGTCGTGGAACAGCGACCGGGTCACCCGGCGGGCCGCGAGCCGGCTGGGTCGCAGCAGCATCCGCCCGAGGGGGCGGATGGCCAGGATCCGCAGCGCCAGGGTCACCTCCCGACCGAAGCCGGCGCTGTTGACCAGTACCAGGCTGGCCACCCGGGCCGGGTCGCGGACGGCCAGTTGCATGGCGACGGCCCCGCCGAGGGAGTTGCCGGCCAGGTGCGCCGGGCCGGTGATGCCGACCGCGTCGCAGAACCGCGCCACCGCGTCGGCCAGCGCCGGCAGGGTGTGCGGTACGGGCAGCGGCGCGCTGTGGCCGTAGCCGGGAAGGTCGAGGGAGTGGACCCGGTACCGGTCACGGAGCAGGTCGTGCTGCTCGGTCCAGTCGTCGAGGCTGCGGCTGATGCCGTGCAGCAGCACCACCGGCGGCCCGGCCCCGTCGACCCGGTAGCGGACCCGACGACCGTCGACGGTGAGCCAGGTGGCGGTCATGCCCGGTCCCGCCGGGGCGGGGCGGAACGCCGGCCACCGAGGGCGAACAGTCGGCCGTAGGAGCCGGGCAGGAGCCGGGCGAGCAGATCGGGCAGGGTCGCCGACCAGCCGATCAGCACCCGGCCCCGGCGGCGGCGCGCGCCGTCGAGGATGACCTCGGCGGCGCGGGCGGGGTCGATGGTGAGCAGCTTCTCGAACTGGCGGCGGCCGGCCTCGTACTCGTCGGGGTCGACGCCACTGCCGACCCGGGCGCTCTCGGCGATCCGGGTACGGATGCCGCCCGGGTGCACGCAGGTCACGCCGACGCCGTCGGGGGCCAGCTCGTGCCGCAGCGCCTCGGTGAAGCCCCGGACGGCGAACTTGCTGGCCGAGTAGGCGGCCTGCCCGGGTGGGGCGATCAGGCCGAAGAGGCTGGAGAGGTTGACCAGGTGGGCGCCGGGTTCGGCCTTCAACGCGGGCAGCAGGGCGTGGGTCAGTTGCACCACCGCCCGGAAGTTGATGTCGATCACCCAGGAGAACTCCTCCAGGGTCACCTCGTCGAACCGGCCGCCGAGGGCGACCCCGGCGTTGTTGACCAGCAACCGGATCGCCGGGTGGGTGGCGCGTACCGTCTCGGCGACCTGGGCGGTGGCCCCGGCGTCGGCCAGGTCGACGACGTGGGTGTCGACGCGGCGGGCGGGGTGCGCGGTCCGTACGGCGGCGGCCACCCCGGCGAGCCGGTCGGCGTCCCGGTCGAGCAGGACGAGATGGCTGCCCCGGCGGGCCAGACCGTGGGCGAGGGCCGCGCCGATGCCGCCGGCCGCGCCGGTGACCACCGCGGTGCCGTCGGCGAAGACCAGGTCACGCACGGGGCGCTCCCCCGGTGGCGACCGACGCGGTGGCCCGGGAGAACCGCACGCCGTCGTCGACCGGACCGTGGCGCATCGTCCACACGTCGCGGGGGTAGTTCTGGTGCAGCCGCCACGGCGTGTCGGGGCCCTGTTTGGGCAGGGCGTCGACGCTGCGCAGCACGTAGCCGGCGCGCAGGTCGATGATGGGCTCCAGCCGGTCGGTGTCCGGGGCGAGCGGGGTGCAGACCTGGTGACCGTGCCGGTCGAGGTGGCGCAGCAGCCGGCAGACGTACCCGGCGACGAGGTCGGCCTTGAGCGTCCAGGAGGCGTTGGTGTAGCCGAGGGTCATCGCGAAGTTCGGCACACCGGAGAGCATCATGCCCTTGTAGGCGACGGTGCGGGCCAGGTCGACCCGGTCACCGTCGACGGTCAGCTCGATGCCGCCGACGGCGAGCAGGTTCAGTCCGGTGGCGGTGACGACCACGTCGGCCGGCAGGTCCCGACCGGAGGTGAGACGGATGCCGGTCGCGGTGAACGTCTCGACGGTGTCGGTGACCACCTCGGCCCGGCCGGACCGGACGGCGGCGAAGAGGTCGCCGTCGGGGACCACGCAGAGGCGCTGGTCCCAGGGGTCGTACCGGGGCGAGAAGTGCCGGTCGACGTCGTAGCCGGCGGGTAGTTCCCGGCGCACGCCGCGCCGCAGCACGGAGCGGGCCAGCCGGGGCGCGCGGCGGCTGAACTGGAACATCGCCATCGTGACCAGGACGTTCTTCCACCGGACCAGCGGATAGGCGAGGTGGGCGGGCAGCCGGCGGCGCAGGGCGTCGGCGAGCCGGTCCCGGGACGGCAGCGACACCACGTAGCCGGGCGAGCGTTGCAGCATGGTGACGTGGGCGGCGCGTTCGGCCAGCGCCGGCACGAGGGTGACCGCGGTCGCGCCGCTGCCGATCACCACCACCCGGCGCCCGGTGTGGTCGAGGTCCGCTGGCCAGTGCTGCGGGTGCACGATCCGGCCGGTGAACCGGTCGGCGCCCGGCAGGGGTGGGGTCCAGCCCTCGTCGTACCGGTAGTAGCCGGCGCACGCGTAGAGGAAGCGGCAGGTGAGGACGACGGTTTCGCCGGTGTCGGTACGGTGTGCCCGGACCGTCCAGCGGGCGTCGGCGCTGGACCACTCGGCGGCCACCACCCGGTGCCGGAACCGGATCAGCGTGTCGACGCCGTACTCGCGGGCGGTCTCGCGCACGTAGCGGCGGATCGATTCGCCGTCGGCGATGGCCTTCGGGTCGGTCCAGGGACGGAACGAGTAGCCGAGGGTGAACATGTCGGAGTCGGACCGGACGCCGGGATAGCGGAAGAGGTCCCAGGTGCCACCGACGGCGTCCCGGCCCTCGAGGATGGCGACGGTCTTCTCCGGAGTGCTGCGGCGCAGGTGGCAGGCGGCACCGATCCCGGAGAGGCCGGCTCCGACGATGAGTACGTCGACGTGGTCCACTGCCATGCCCGCTCCGTTCCCACGCCGCGTCACCACCGGTCGACCGACCGGCACTACCGGACAGTAACCAGCACGGACGGACGGGTCAACGCCCGCGGGCACGCCCCGTCACCGCCCGGTGATGCACGGTGGCCGGCCGGTCAGGCGGTCTCGCCGGGCGCGAGATGCCGGTACCGTCCGCCCAGGGTTTCGCCGAACCAGCCGTTGACGCTGGCCATGCCGCGCGCGTTGAGTTGCGCGTCGTGGATCGGGAAGATCCGTGCCGGGTCCACCGCGCGGGCGAAGTCGATCGCCTCGGTCAGTTTCAGCCAGGAGGCCTGCGCCGGCACGAGCAGGGTCTCCACCGGGACGTCCGGAACGTGCAGCGAGTCGCCCGGATGGTAGAGCCGGTCGTCGACGAGGTAGCCGAGGTTGGCGCACTCGGGTTGTCCGTCGTGGATGGTGGCGTGCCGGCCACCGAGGGCGGTCACCGTGAACCCGGCGGCGGTGAAGCGTTCCCCGGGGTGCACCCGGATCACCGGCAGCGGGGCGAGGTCACCCAGCCGCGCCTCCGCCGGCACGTGCACCGGTACGCCGAGCCCGGCCAGGCGGAGCACGTCCACGTGGTCGGTGTGCTCGTGGGTGACCAGGACGGCGTCCGCGCCGGCCAGGGCGCGGGGTTCGCTCCAGGTGCCCGGATCGACGACCAGCACCCGCCCCTCGTGTTCGAGGCGGACGCAGGCGTGGGTGAACTTGGTGACCTTCACCGGGGCACCGTACCCACACCGGCCCCGGTACGGCTGCCTAGAGCGAGCCGGTGGATCGGCTCTCGACGTAGTCGGCGATCTCCGCGACGGTCGGGTGCGCGAAGAGCGTCCGTGGGGTGGGCTCGACGCCCAGTTCCCGGCTCATCCGGTTGACCACCTCGACGACCAGGAGACTGTGTCCGCCCAGCGCGAAGAAGTTGTCGTGCACCCCCACCCGTTCGACGCCGAGCGTGCCGCGCCAGATGTCCGCGACCCGTCGCTCCAGTGGGGTACGGGGTGCGAGGTACGCGTCGGTGAGCGCGGTGTCGGCGAGGTCGGGCTCGGGCAGGCGACTCCGGTCGACCTTTCCGTTGGGGGTGAGCGGGAGGGCGTCGAGGAAGAGGAAGGCCGAGGGGATCATGAAGTGCGGTAGTTCGGCCGCCAGCCGCCGGCGGATGCCCTCCTCACCGTCACGGTCCCCCACCACATAGGCCACCAGCCGGGGATCGGCCTCCGCGCCGTGGCGTACCGCCGTCACCACCACCTCGGACACCCCCGTGCACCCGAGCAGCGCCGCCTCCACCTCCCCCAGCTCCACCCGGAAACCGCGCACCTTCACCTGGAAGTCCATCCGACCGTGGAACTCCACCTCACCCGAGGACAGGAACCTCCCCAGGTCGCCGGTCCGGTACATCCGGGAACCCGCCGCACCGAAAGGGTTCGGCACGAACCGTTCCGCCGTCAACCCCGGCCGATTGAGGTAACCCCGGGCGAGCGCGTCGCCGGCCAGGCAGATCTCGCCGACCACCCCGTCGGGCACGGGACGCAGCCGCGCGTCGAGGACCATCAGCTGGGTACGCCCGGGAGCGCCGATGGTGACGTGCCGGTCGTCGGTCACCTCGCCGCTGCACGCGGGGGCGTACTCGGTGGGGCCGTAGAGGTTGAACACCCGCGCCCCCGGCGCCACCCGACGCAACCCCCGCACCAACTCCCCCCGCAACGGCTCACCCGCCAAACT